>JAQQAS010000044.1 GCA_028532815.1 Pleomorphochaeta sp. | reverse complement strand
AAATAAAAATGGCTTTCTGTTCGGTATTGCTCCATTCTCCTATCCGGTCTCTTTATTAGGACCACTGAATGATACGACTAAAACTCCTCATTCTCCTAAACAGTCTCATATTGGACTAGTAAATATGTCGAGTTAAAGCCTTGGCCATCCCCATATTGTGTATCTTGTATTTTAACACACTCTAGGAATATTGGTGCAACTACCTGCTATTTACCTTTTTATCACTCCTCCTAATTAATATTATTTCAAAATACGATTGTATTTTAATTTCATTTTATTTTCTAAAAGAAAAATAACTAAATATATAATTCATTCGATAATTTGGTTAATTTAAAACAAGATTGTCAAATTTCTTAGCAACCTTTATAGTTTGCTCAATTAAATCATTTAGTTGTATTTTCTTTCTTCCACGTAAATAGGTATTTAGCTCTCCACTTTTAAAAGGTTCTAACCAATGGTTATCAATACATTTCATACCGTTCATTGTTGCAACAACTACCCCTATTTGAGCAGCATTACAATCAACATCTTGACCACATAGAGAAATTTTATACATGGTTTCATTAAAATCACCATTACCAAAATATAATGCTACAACTTCTGCAGCAGCATTTGGATAAACATGTATCCAATTATATTGTTTATATTTTTCTTCACATTTTTTCCAAGCACCCATAAAATCATTTTCTAGACAAGCTTGGTATGCAAAATCAACAACACTAAAATATTCACAATCAGATGGAATAGCATTCATTGCAATCTTTAACATTTCTCTAATGTCTGAGTGATCATAACTTAAACTAGTTAATACAGCATTAAAGATTTCACCAAAAATACCATTGTTATGATGCGATACTTGGCCATCAATAAAAGCTAGATACGCTGCTAATTCAGGATTACCTGGAGCAACTTGTCCGCAAATAGCCCCTCTCATTTGGGCTCCAATCCATTCACGGTAAGGGTTTTGAAAATAGCCACTCTCTGGTGGGAAAACACCATGAGAAATATTATCCAATGCAACTTGTTCTGCAGACCAACCTGCTGGCACTAATCTAACCCAATTTTTAGCTATATCTGTACTTGTTGGAAATTTATCATTTTCACTACAACTATCTAAAAAAGCTATTTCATAAGTAATATCATCATTGTATGTATTAGGTTTTCTTAAATAAGTTGTAATTTTACCAAACTTCTTAATAAGTTGATCTGTAGTGTATCCTTCAATTTCAGTTCCTAAAGCCCCCCCAACAATTCTTGCATACCAACCAGCAAGATTCTGATCAAGAAACTTTTCTGAATTTAAATCGATAGTAGATTTTGATGGAAAAGAAACTTTTTCTCTATATTCCTCATATGTATTATAGATGTGATAGTTAAAATATGGATGTGATTTATTAATTTGACAATTATTTAATGCATGAAATAAATCCGCAGTTATTGCTTGAAGTTCTCCAAGGTTATTTTTCTTTAGTGCTTCTAGACCCGGTTCAATAAACTTCTCTGCATCTTCAACATCATAACCCATTGATTCCATTGATTGAATTGCACCTAAAATAACACTCTCTGGTGCGAAAGAACCTGGAACATTACTCGTCCACTTCAATTTTAAAAGGGTATCAATACTTTTTTCTGTCTCATCAGCTAAAGTCCAGGTTTGTTCTTCTTCTGTTAACAATACAGGAATAGCATTAACAGTTAATCCATGAGTATATTCCCAAGCTTTCATATGGTAGCTCCTACATCTAAATTTAAAATTAAGAAAATATTTTCCTAAAATGTTTTCTCTGTTAAAGTTTACCACAAATAACTCATTTGTCAATATTATTATAAACTTCAGAAGCTTATAAAATTTAAAAACAACTGAATAATTTAATAAAAATTAGAAATATTTCTTTATCTGAAGTGATATTAAATGAACAATAATTATATTAATATTATTTAATATCGTAGTAATTTTTACGTTATTTTTGCTTGATTTTATTAGTAAAAATGATTAATTATTAAACTAAAAAAGGTTAAAAAGCACTCTTAAGTAAAATAGTTTATGAAATAGTTTTCCTTGCATTTTATTTTTCTCAATGCTATTTTAAAATATATTAGAAAAAATGACTAAACTATTACAATTTTAATACACACTTAGACAAGGATAGAAAATGAAAATCAAAGACGTTGCAAAATTAGCTAATGTATCAATATCAACAGTATCTAAAATTATCAACAATAAAGCTGATAATATTAATCCTGATACAATTGATCGCGTACTTAGAATTGTTAAAGAATACAATTATGAACCTTACTCAAATATTAAAAATCGTAATAATTGTAAAAAATTCATTATCGCCTTACTTGTGAAAAATAATTATTTCAATCAATCATTTTTTCAAGGAATATTTGATGAGGTTATATCTAACAAATACTCTGTTTTAGTCTTTTCTAGCAATGATTCTTTAGAGCAAGAATTAAAGAATATTTCTAATATTTGTCAAAATAAATATGATGGTGTAATTTGGCAGCCTGTATCTAAAGAAAGTTTAAACTATATAAAATATTTTAAAGAAAAAGAAATTCCTTTTTTGATAAATAGCAATTTTCATATGCAAAATCATTATAACTTAGATTACAAAGAATTTGGATTTCAATGCACAGAATACCTAATTGAAAAAGATCATAGAAATATTGCTTTGATTGTATCAAATAAAGAGGATTTAGAAATTCAAGATTTTATAGAAGGCTTTAAACAAAGTATCTTCAATTCAAATGCTCAATTCTCAGATGATTTAATTATTGATTTAAATAATCCAAACCTCTTGGAAACATTATACTTAAAACATATTACAGCAATAGTTGCTCCAAATGAAATTATTACAAATAGTGTTACGCAGATGTTAAATAACTCTGGCCTTTCAACTCCCAAAGATATTTCTGTTATAGGAGTGGTGGATGATGCCTATAAATTATTGAAACATTATAATTTTACATCATTATTAATTCCATTCCATAAATTTGGAAGATTTCTTGGAAAAAATTTAATTTCTATTTGTGAAAACCAGAAATTATCTACAAAAAAATTTATACATGAAACTAAAATTTCTGAGATGCAAAGTGTGTCAAATTTAAGTTCAACGAAAAAGAATCACATAATTTCTATAGGAAGTGTTAATATAGATTTTACAATGAATGTAAATACTTTCCCACAACCAGGGAAAGCTGTAAAAACTAGAGTAGGTTCTATCAATGTTGGTGGTAAAGGGGCTAACCAAGCTGTAGGTGTAGCTAAACTAAAATCAGATTCATACCTAATTGGAAAAGTAGGCCATGATTATTACTCCTCACTTGTTTACTCTTGTTTAAATGACCACAATGTTAATTCCATAGGCTTATATAAAGACGAGCAAGAGGGAACTGGTAAAGCATACATTCATTTATTACCATCAGGGGAAAGTATGATTACTATTTTCTCAGGAGCCAATTCGACTTTAAGTGAAAAGGAAGTTTTAAAACAAGAAAACCATTTTAAAAATGCAAAATACTGTTTAGTTTCTACCGAAATTCCAATAAATCTAATTAAACTTATCCTTCAAATGGCAAAAAAATTAAATGTTACAACAATACTAAAACCTGCAGCTTGTGAAGAGCTTAACCCAAACATTTTAAAAGATGTCGATATTTTTGTTCCAAACGAGAAAGAAGCTCAGCTACTTTGTCCTTCCGACTTAACTTATTTAGAAGATAAAGCTAATTATTTTAGGTCTCTTGGTGTAAAAACTGTAATAATAACATTAGGTAAAAATGGAGTCTATATTGATTCGCCTAATCTAAAAACCAAGATACCAGCAATTAATGATTTTAAGGTTGAAGATTCGACCGGAGGAGCTGATGCTTTCATATCTGCTTTAGCAGTATATTTAGAGTTAGGATATAACTTAGAACAGTCTATTAAGATAGCACTATACGCTGCAGCCTTCTGTGTATCTAAAATTGGTGTCATAAACGCTTTAGTAGATAAAAATACTCTTGAGAACTATATATTAAAAAAAGAGCCAGAACTACTTCAAAGATAGTTTAAAAATCTATAATGATTATTTTTAAACAAACATTTCTTTCAAGTAATTTAAAAATATTTTATTACCTAAAAAGTCTTCAACAAATTCATTTTTAGGATTTAGTAATATTTCTTTTTTTGTCCCTTCTTGAATAATCTTACCTTTATTAAATAAAACAATTCTTGTACCTAATTTAAATGCCTCTTCTATATCATGAGTTACAAATATTATTGTTTTATTGAGACTTTGATGCAACTTAATTATTTCATCCTGTAATGATCTACGGGTTATCTCATCAACAGCCCCAAAAGGTTCATCCATAAGAATTATATCTGGATTTGCTGCTAAGGCTCTAGCAACGCCAACTCTTTGTCTTTGACCACCACTTAATTCTCTAGGATATTTTTCTAAGTAACTATTAGACATTCCTACTAAAGATATTAGATATTCAGCCCTCTCTCGTATATTTTCTTTTGATTCTTTTTTTAAGTTTAAAACATACCCTATATTCTCTAATATGTTCATATGTGGAAACAAACCAATTTGTTGAATTACATAGCCAATATCTCTTCTAAGGTCTATTATATTCCAATCTCTAATTTCTTTATTTTTAATAAAGATTTTACCAGAATCTAAACTTAATAAACCATTAATGAGTTTTAGTATTGTCGTTTTACCTGAGCCTGACTTACCTATCAATGTAATAAATTCACCATTATTAATGCTAAAATTTAAATCATCAATTATTATCTTGCCAGTATCATAAGATTTATATACATTCTCAAATCTAATTAGTTCCATTTATAAATCCTTTACTACTTTAATAAGCCTTGCTCTTGTAAAAACTCTTTAGCAACTACTTTTGGATCTTTCTTTTCAACTTCAACTTCATAGTTCATCTCTATCATTTTTTCATTACTGATTGTTCCAGCTAACTTATTTAATATCCCTTCTAATTCACCATATTTTTCAAGAGTTTCTTCTCTAACTAAAGTGGTAGCAAAGTAAGATGGAAAAAAATTCTTATCATCAATTAATACTTTTAAGTTTGTGTTTTCCAACTTAGCATCGGTTGAGAAAGCATTAATTATGTCAACTTTATTTGAATTAATTGCATCATATTTTAAACCAATGTCTAATTCTACTTTTTTGCCAAAGTCTAAATTATATACAGATTTTAAGCCTTCATAACCATCATCTCTTTCGTAAAAATCATATTCTGCCCCAAAAACTAAATCCTTGCTGTATTTAGCTAAATCTGAGTATGTATTAATATTATATTTATCTGCTATCTCTTTATTTATAACTAAGGCATATGTATCATTAAAGCCATAAAGATCTAACCATTTTATTTGATATTCTTTGGAATATTCTTGTTTTACAGCTTCATATAACTCTTGAGGATCATTTATTAAATCTTGTTTTAGAACAAATAGCCAACCTGTTCCTGAATATTCAGGATACATATCTATTTCACCTTTTTCCATAGCAGGGTGAATATTTGAAGTTCCACCTCCAATACCAAGTTTTTGTTCAACCTTTATATCTGTTTCACCTTCAATTAATTGAGTTAAGATTTCTGCGATAATATATTGTTCTGTCATTGGTTTTGATGCAATAACTACTTTCTTGTTTGAGTTATTTGAACAGCCCACAAAAGTTATAAGTAATATACAAGTTAATAAAATTATAAATAATTTCTTCATTTTTTAGTATCTCCTTTTTTTCTAGTTCCAATAGCCTTACTTTTAGCTTTTTTTTCAACCAAACCTAAAAAGTAATCCACTATTACAGCAAGCAGTGCTACAAGTATGCTACCAGCTGCAGTCATCTCTGGAAAATTAGTAGTAATCCCTCTCCAAATAGCAACACCTAATCCACCAGCTCCAATAAATGAAGCAATCCCAGCAAGAGCTATTGTCATTACAACCATTATTCTAAATCCTGCTATTATCACAGGAAGAGCTAATGGCAATTGCACTTTAAATAACAATTGTCTATCTGTACTACCCATAGCAACAGCTGACTCTATAACTTGAGAATCAACTTCATTTATTCCAACATAAGTATTTCTAATAATGGGCAGAACGCCATAGACTGTTAAAGCAATCAAAGCACTTGTATTTCCTATACCCGAGATTGCAACTAAAAATCCAAATAAAGCAATAGAGGGAATTGTATAAATGAAATTATTTACCCCTAAAACAATTGATGCTATTTTTTTATTTCTAGTAATATATATTCCAAGTGTTATACCTATTATGGTCGTGAAAAGAATTGCTATAGCCGATAGCATTATGTGTTGAATTAATAATTCGAAAAAGAAAGAAAATCTTTCTATATATAATTTAAATATACCTAGAATAAAATCCATTAACATTCCTTTTTTTTATTCTAATGTATGAAAAAAAGAATATTTTAACATATTCTTTTAGTTAATAACCTAATTTAATTCTAAAGGATATCAAATTCCATTACTACATTTAAATCTATATTTTAAGTTAATATGTTAAAAAAATCTTATTTTATACTGTAAAGCTACAATATTTTAAAATTGAATATATTTTTATTTAGAAACAAGAACTATAAATCAATATTTTTTATCAATTGAATTTCTCTAAATTACAATACAAAAAATAACAGTATGAGAATATAATAATAAAAATCAGAGCTTATATTGCTTTCTTGATTTTTAATATTTACTATTTTAAAAAATTATGTGTTTATTCTCATACTGTTTACAACTGTATAGATTTATTTGTTTTTAAAAATTATTTTAATTTTAAGCAAAGATTTTTCTTCTTAGTTAAAGCTTCACTTAAATTACTTAGTTGGCTAAAACCAACACTGAAAGTATAGTCCCTTTTATCGTTAATTTTAATTGGATGATCTTCAATGTTTATACTTAACTTTACATTCCTTTTCTCTTCTGCTTTAAGTGTAACTTTTTTAAATGCACAAAGGTGACAAATTTCATTACTCTTTGAGTCAATTAAATAAACTTGTAAAGTATCTTTTACTTCTTTATCATTCATATTTTCAACTTCAGCTTCAATAATTATTTCATTATTTATTATATTTATCTCAGCATTTAGAAGTTTTATATCGTAATAAGTTAAACCATATCCAAAAGGATAAAGAATATTATCACTATCATCATACCTATAAGTTCTACCTTTCATCGAATAATCAGTAAATGGAGGTAATTTATTAGCATCTTTATAAAAGGTAATTGGAAGTTTTCCTGATGGAGATTTATTTCCAAATATAATATCTGAAAGAGCTTTACCACCTCTAGCTCCAGGATACCATCCAACTAATATAGCATTAGCACTGTCCTGACAAAAACTTAAATCAATTGAACTTCCTGCTAAAAGTAAAACAATAAAAGGTTTTCCTAATTTTGCAATTTCTTGTATTAATTGTTTTTGTAGACCTGGAAGGTTTAAGTCTTTTTTATCTCCGGATGCAAAACTATTTCCTTCATCCCCCTCTTCACCTTCAAGAGTTTCATCAAGTCCAACACAAATAATTGATAAATCACTTAAAAGTGCAACTGTAATTGCTTCTGAAAATCTATCTTTAGGTTTGGCTCTATCTTCAGTATTGTCTCTATATAAATGGCAACCAGATGAATATCTAATTTTAACTTGACTTGTTTCTACTTCATCTTGAATGCCTTCTAAAACAGTTATGTATCTTGAAGATGTTCCATGATAATTACCAATTAAAGCATCACGACTATTCGCATTTGGTCCTATTACAGCTATAGAATCTATTTTATTCTTATCAAGAGGTAGAATACCATCATTTTTTAACAATACAGTTGAATCAATTGCAGCTTGAATTGAAAGATTTATATGCTTATCACATTCAACAACATCATAAGGGATATTATCATATTCACATTCTTCTTCCATCCCTAATAAATATCTGGTGGTAAATATCCTAATTAGACATTTATCAATATCATTTTCATTTATTTTATTTTCTTTTACTGCATCTAATATAAATTTATATGCACAGCCACAATTTATATCACAACCTTGCTTAATAGCTAGACTTACAGAATCAACAGGAGTTTTTGTAATCTTATGATTTTGATGGAAATCTCTAATTGCCCAACAATCTGAGACGAAATACCCTTGAAATCCCCATTGTTTTCTAAGTACATCTTGTAGATAGGAACTTGCACAACTAGCTTCTCCATTTACCCTATTATATGCACCCATGACTCCTTCGACTTCAGCTTTTGTAACTAGAGCTTTAAAGGCAGGCAAATATGTATTTCTTAAATCTTCTTTAGAAGCTATTGCATCAAAATGATGTCTCTCATCCTCAGGCCCACTATGAACTGCAAAATGTTTTGCACAAGCAGCAGCTTTTATATATTTCCCATCGCCTTGTAATCCTTTTACATAAGAAATTCCTATTTGAGATGCTAAAAAAGGATCTTCTCCAAAAGTTTCATGACCACGCCCCCATCTAGGATCTCTAAAAATATTTACATTTGGTGACCAAAGAGTTAAGCCTTTGTAAATATCATAATCGCCTAACTTTTGAGCAATATTATATTTAGCTCTCGCCTCATCAGCTATTGCCTCAGCTATATCTTTTATTAGGTTTTGATCAAAAGTTGCAGCTAAAGCAATTGCTTGAGGGAACATTGTAGCAACACCACTTCTAGCAACACCATGTAAACCTTCATTCCACCAATTATATTCTTTAACACCTAATCTATCTATTGATGGAGCATCATATTTCATTTGGGATGCTTTTTCTTCTAAAGTCATTTTTTCAACTAATTCTTTTGCCTTCTTTATTGCCCAAGTTCTATCTCTCATATATATCTCCAATGAATATGTAATTATATCAAAACGTGACTAAGTAATCCTTATTAAAGGATAAATCCTCTTTTCGTTAATTAAACCACAGATATTATGAACAACCATACATATTATTGACATCTTTAATATGAATTTAACTTTAAACTTAATAATTAAATATTGAGCTAAATAATTTCAATAATTTTGCCTAAAGTATCAAAATCAACAAAATTGACTTTCTTATTATAAGTTTCAATTAGCGCTTTTGATTCAGATGTTTGTTTTTCAGGAGGAAGCTTTTTAGTTTTATTATATAAGGCTTTCATCATTATTTTATGCATCATATTTAATTTTCCATAATCAATTGAACCTCTTAAATTGAATATTTTACATTTATTAAAAACTTTTTCTGGAACTTGTTTCTTAATCGAGTCTTTTATATTGTCAATATTCTCTTTAGCATTTGGATTCGATAGACCAACTGTAATAATTATAATCTTTTTATCATCATAGGTATCAATCTTCTTGATAGTTTCTGACAATCCCAAAACTCCACCTGCATATAATCCACCAAAATAAATTACAGTGTTTATTTTATCTAAGGACTCAACTTTTTTAAAATCAATAGCTTTAATATTAGTTCTCTTAGATAGTTCATTCGCATACATTTTAGTAGAGCCGTATTTACTTCCATATATTATTAGCTGATTCATATCTATATCCTCCTTTTGATACATTTATATAAAAATATATTACCATATTATTATAAAATTTTCAGATTTTAAAATGTGAGAATAAATTAATTAAAAAGCAGCACAAAAATGTAGAAGATATGATATAATTGATTAACAAAAAAACTAAGCTGGAATAATTAATGCACAAACTTTTTACCCCATATCGATATTTTATATACGTATTAGGATTATTATCTCTTATTCTCTCCTTTAATAGCATCGAGTTACACTTTAATCTACCCCTTGTTATTATCTCAATATTTATAGTTATAAGTGAGATAAAAGCAATCCCATTATCTGAGAACTCGGTACTATCTCTTTTAGGGGTTCAAGCTATTTTTGCTCTCACTATCGCTCCAATTTTTAATGTCTTAATTTCTTTAGTGGTAGCAATATTTATTAGAGATCTTTTTCAAGTATATTATTTTAAAGAAAAGGAAAGCATTTTTAATATTAAGACTTTTTTTAATGTAGCTATGCATACCTCATGTATCTATATTTCATATTTACTTGGATTTTCACAAATTAAGAGTTCACCTTTAAATTTAATAGTTTGTTATGTTATTTATTCTACTTTAAACAATATTCTATTGTATATTGTTCTTAAACTATACAATAATTCAACATTTTCTCTATCCTTTAAAAGAGAACAAATAAATATGACTTTTTATGAAATAATGATTTTAGTATTACTAAATTATGCTTATCTAGCATACAATGAAATTGGAATTATTTTTATCTTAATATTTGTTGTCTCTTATCAGTCAGTAGCAATTAATAAAAATATAAAGAAAGCTATTGAACAAAATATTAACCAAGATAATTTAACTAAAGTTTTTAATAGAAAAAGTTTAAACTATGAAATAAGTGATAAGCTTTTAAACAGCTTCCCCTTTGGTTTAATTTTCATTGATCTTGATAATTTTAAATTTATAAATGATACATATGGACATAACATTGGGGATAAGGTCTTGATACATTTTTCTAAAACCCTAAGCGATAATTTTAATACTAAAATTTATAGATATGGTGGTGATGAATTTTGTATTTTACTCAATCAAGATGAAGATACAAAATATTATTTAAGGGTAATTGAAAATCTTAAAAATCATTTTAAAGTAGATGCTGGAGATAAAGTTATTCCATACAAAGTATCGTGTGGAGTTTATAGTTATAAAGGAGAGCACACTAGCCTTGAAGAGATATTCTATTTCTCAAGTAGTGATATGCATAAAAACAAACTCAAAAACAAAAAAATTCTTCTATAAAAGAAAAATAGAAAATGTAATTACTATGATATAATTAAAATTAAGACATAGTAATTACGATAAAATTAAGTAAAATATTAAATTAAGGATTTATAAATCTCTTTAATTTCTTCTTTAGAACAATCTCTTGGATTTCCTGGTCTACAAGCATCATTGAAAGCACTTTCACATAAGAAATCAAGATCTTCTTCTTTTACAATACCCTTTAAATCTTGTGGTATTCCAACATCTATAGATAATTGCTTTACCGCATTAATAGCAGCATCTCTATATTCTTCTTGACTCATAGCATCTACATTTTCAACACCCATTACTCTTGCTATCTCACGATATTTAGTACCAGTGTAGTCTTTGTTAAATTCCATAATAGCTGGTAATAAAATAGCACAAGCTACTCCATGTGGAGTATCATAATACGCACTTAAAGGGTGTGCCATAGAATGATCAACCCCTAATCCAACATTTGAAAAACCCATACCGGCAATATATTGACCTAATGCCATGTCTTCTCTGCCTTCTTTTTCATTATTAACAGCTGAGCGTAAAGATCTACTTATTACCTCGATTGCTTTAAGATGGAACATATCAGATAATTCCCAAGCACCTAGTGTTATATAACCTTCAATAGCATGAGTTAATGCATCCATACCTGTTGAAGCAGTTAATCCTTTTGGCATACTACTCATCATATCTGAATCAACAACCGCAACAATTGGAATATCTTTAGGATCTACACAAACAAATTTTCTTTGTCTTTCAGGATCAGTTATTACATAATTTATTGTAACTTCAGCAGCTGTACCAGCTGTAGTTGGAACAGCAATAATTGGAACACTTTTATTTAAAGTTGGGGAAACCCCTTCTAAAGATCTAACATCACTATTTTCTGGATTATTAATAATTATACCAATAGCTTTTGCACTATCCATTGCAGACCCACCACCAATTGCAACTATACAATCAGTTCCATTTTCAATAAAAGCTTTTACACCAGTTTGAACATTTTCAATTGTAGGATTTGCTTTAACATTAGAATATAAATAATATTCTATATTTTCTTTTTCTAATAAATCAGTTACTTTCGTAGCTACTTTAAATTTTAATAAACTAGGATCTGTACATACAAATACTTTTTTAAATCCTCTACTCTTTATTTCTTCAGGAATAACAGATATAGAGCCTGAACCATGATATGATGTTTCATTTAATATAAATCTTTGAACCACTTTATTGCCTCCATAAAATTCTTATCTATATATAATTATCCATTGCAACTTAGGCTATTTCAAGTTACAGATTTATCTATATGTAACATAGAATGTAGAAAATAAAGGAAAAGTACTATAAATTTTTAAAAAAAATCTATATTAATTGTTTATAGTATAATTAATTAGCAGAAGTGAAGAAATACAACTATTTGTATTTTTATATTTGATTTATTTTTAAGATGCTAATAAAATATATAAAATGATAACTAATAAATGATGGAGTTTATTTTTTACAGAAGGATATATTAATGGAAACAAAACTACAATTTGCACTTTCAATAAAATCACTTATGAAAAATCAAAGTTTAGATAAAATTTCTGTTTCTTCTATTTGCAAAGAAAGTAACTTAACTAGACAGACTTTTTATAGGAATTTTAAAGATAAATATGATTTAGTTAATTGGTACTTCCAACAACTTTGTGATAAAAGTTTTTTTCTAATGGGAGTTAAACTAAACCTTTATGAAGCACTTTGTGAAAAATTTAAATTTATTGAAAATGAAAAAATTTTCTTTTCTCAAGCCTTTAAAAGTGATGATTATAATAATTTAAAAAATTATGACTTTGAAATGATTTATAAATTCTATGAAAATGCAATAATACAACAAACTAAAAAACCATTAAGTGAAGATCTTTCTTTCCTTCTTGAAATGTATTGTAAGGGGTCAATTGATATGACATCAAAATGGGCAACTGGTTATTTAGATCTTTCAAAAGAAAAAATGGTCAATTTACTTATAAAAAGTGTTCCTGAAGAATTGAAAAAATATTTAATCCAACTAAATAAAATTAAAAATAATTAAAATTATATTGAATTAAATTAACCTATTAATCTAATATTACTTATTGAAAGACTATAAACAATTATAGAAACTAAACTCTAATACTAAAATACAAGGGATAAATATATGGATACTAAATTGATTAGATTAGTAAGAGAAGATGATGTTCGAGAAATTCTAGATATATATGCTCCTTACGTTAAAAACACTTCAATTACATTTGAATGTACTACTCCATCCTTAAAAGATTTTAATAAAAAAGTTTCAAAAGTCACATCATTTTATCCTTTTTTAGTGTGTGAGGTAAATAATTCTGTTATAGGGTATGCTTATGCAGATAGAATTCGAGAAAGAGAAGCATATGATTGGGATGTTGAATTATCAATATATTTAAATCAAAACTATTCAAATTTAGGTATTGGAAAAATTCTATATGAAGCTCTACTTGATATATTGAAATTACAAAACATCTACAATGCTTATGGTGTTATAACCCTACCAAATAAAGCAAGTGTTAAACTTCATAAAAAATTAGGATTTAAAGAAATTGGCGTTTTTCATAATACCGGATTCAAATTTAATAAATGGTATGATGTAATTTGGTTTGAAAAAACAATACAAAGTTTACAAACTCCCCCTGATAAAATAAAACCCTTTTCAGCTATTGATAAAAACAAAGTTACCCAAATCATTTCCAACTATAACAAGATATTAAACTCTATATAAATATGATATTTAATCATCGATTACTTTTTCTATTATTTTATGTTAAACTTTAATATATATTAAGTTACGTAAAGGTTGTTATGGGAATCAAAGTCGAAAAAAAAGTTTTAGCAATTAATGGTAGTCCTAGAAAGAATGGTAATTCAGACTCTTTATTAAATCATTTTATAAAAGAGCTAAATATTAATCATATAGAAAATAATTCAATATCTCTTCGTGATTATAATTTTAAAGGATGCATCGGTTGTGAAAGATGTAGAAAAGATGAAATTTGTACTGGAATTAAGGATGATATGAATTCTTTTTATCCAGATATTTTAACAAGCCAAGCCCTTGTTTTAGTTTGCCCAACTCATAACTATAATATTACAGCTTGGATGAAAGCATTTATTGATAGATTATATTGTTTTTATAAATTTGAAAATCCAAGGCCTGGTAAATGGTCTAGTGCTCTTGCAAACCCAAATCGTAAAGCTATAGTTATTGCAATTTGTGAACAAGAAAATGAAGAGGATATGGGATATACTGCAGAAGCAATGTATAAACCCCTTGAAGCCCTTGGCTATGAAATTTGTGATGTTATTAAGATTCTTAAATGTTTTGAAAGAGGTAAAGTAAATCAAGATGAATTAATTTTAAAGAGAATTAAAGAAGCCGCAAACGCTCTTTCAAAAAGTCTAAATTAATGAAGTAAAATTCCTCCCTTGTATTGAATATAGAATCAATAACAAGGGATTATTAATCCCTTGATAAATTAAAAGTATTATTTTTTTCTAAACAAGTAATATGCTCAGTCCTAATCTCATCTAACAGTTTCCAATGAATATCTTTATTAGTATGATGATATATAAATCCACATTTTTCTTGAACTCTTTTAGATTTGTTATTGCCATCAAAATATCCACACCATAATTTATTTAACTTTAGAGTCTGAAAAGCAAATTGAATTAGTGCCTTTGTTGCTTCTGTAGCTAATCCTTTTTTCCAGTATGGAGTACCAATCCAATATCCTATCTCACCTTCATCTTCTAAAATATCTAAATTACTATCCACTTGTAGCATTAATCCTATACTGCCAACAACTTTATTTTCTTCTTTTAAAACAACTGCAAAAGTATATGGTTTTGATAGAACTGTTCTTATTATGTTTAAACTATCTTCTTCACTTTTATGAGGTGGCCAACCGGCAATAGGACCAACTCTTGGATCTTTTGCTAATCTATATAGGTCTTTAGCATCAGAATCTAACCATCCCCTTAAAACTAGTCGATTCGTTTCTATATCCATCAAAGTACTCCTTTATAAAATGCCTCAAACTTTAAGAGAGGCTCTAAACCCTCTAGAACTATAATAAGAAGAGGCTCCATTATGATATGTAAAAACACTATCATACCTTCTATCACAAAAAAGTGCACCACCTAATTTTCTTACATTTTCAGGTGTTTTAATCCAACTTGAAGTCTTTGTATCAAAATTCCCTAAGGATTGTAGATATCGATATTGTTCTTCATCTAAAAGCTCAACTTTCATTTTTTTTGTCATCTCAATTACACAATCTTTAGGTTTATTAGCTTTTCTACCTTCTAAAGCCTCACTATCATAGCATAAACTTCTTCTTCCGATAGGACTTTCAAGAGAACAGTCAAAGAATGTATAGCAAGTTTCATTAGAGTCAAAACTAATTACATCAGGTTCTCCTCCAGTTACTTCCATCTCAAACAAAGATTTTAATTTTTCTTTATTATTTATTAATTTATTTTCAACATCTATCCATTTAATATTCTCATGGCGATTTTTATTGTTTTCAAACCGTGTCTTTAAAATATCTAGTAATTTTTCAAACTGTTTTTCCATAAACTCACCTACTTATTTAAATAGAGCACAAAACTTTTTTATTAGTTTTATAAATATTACATAATTTAAATATATATCTATTTTCTCATTAAAGAAATAATATTATTTAGAGAATAAGCTAAAATAATCAATTATTCATATTTTCAAGAAATAATACTTATTAGTCCAATATAAAAATTTATTTAAATATATTTGAAGAACTCAAAATTATAGTATTGACTATAATTTCTAATTATAGTAAACACTATAATTAATAGTTAATATTAAGGATTTATAAATGAGTAAGAAAGAAACAAGAATTAAAATTCAAAAAGCCGCAGAGAAATTATTTTCTGAGGAAGGATATGATGGCGTTTCTACTAAATTAATTGCTAAAGAAGCAGGAATTACTGAAATGACTTTATTTAATCATTTTGATACTAAAGAAGCACTTTATAAATCTATCGTAAAAGAAAGATATCTTTCTATTGAAATTAAATCAGGGATTTTAAATTTAAGCTATAATAACTTAGAAAAAGATTTGATGAAAATTTCAGAAAAAATTATAGAAAACTTTAATAAAAACAAATCTATTTTATTAATGAGACTAAGAGAAAAACAAAGTTTTCATGAGGATTCAGATTTTAAGATTGAAAAAGATCCTCTACTAAGGGAACTTATTCCTTTTTTCCAAGTGTACGAAGAGAAGAAATTAATAAATATAGAGGCTGAAAAAGCTACTAAATTCTTTATTTTAAATCTAAAAGGCATATTCCATTTAGCTATATTAGAGAACAGCTGTGAAGAGACTATTAATTCAATTATTAATGAAAATATAAATATATTCTGTAACGGAATATTAAATAAGGGATAAAAAATGGGACAAAGTACTAAAACAAAAAAACTAGATACAAAACAAGTTGCAAGAAAAATTAGTCAATTAATTTTTTTAGCACTACTAATTATTGGTGTCTATATGGATATTAGAATGGTAATTATTATTTTATTACCTGCTTCTCTAATATTTGGAAACTTCTTCTGCGGTTGGGCCTGTCCATATGGAACAGCTCAAGAATTTATGGCAAAAATTGGTAAATTATTTATTAAAAAAAGATTTAAAATGCCAAGAAAAATACAAAAGTACTTACAATATTTACGATATGTATTATTTGCTATTTTAATGATTGGAATTATTGATGTAGTTTTGAATTATACAAATGGTTATGGGACTTTCATGCAATTCTTTTCTAATAATATAACACCTGCAGCATCAACAATATCAATAATTATTATGGTTTCATATTTAATAATTTCAATTTTCTTTGAAAGACCTTTTTGTAACTATCTTTGTACTGAATCTGCAAAGTATGGTATTTTAAGCATGACAAGAGTTTTTTCAATAAAAAGAAATGAAGATACTTGTATCAATTGTAAAAAATGTGACAAAGCCTGCCCTATGAATATTGAAATTTCAACACATTCACACGTAAGAAATGGTCAATGTATAAACTGTTTCGAATGTATCAGTGCTTGTCCTATGGAAAACACATTATCTTTTGGAAAAGTAAAGATATCTCTAAAGAGAAATAAAGAGTAATTTAAATTAAAGTATCAAAGGACACATATAAAAGTAACTTTTTTAATGTGTTCTTTTTTTTAACTCATTATCTTAACTAATTTATTTACTGTCTTCCAATTTCTAGCAGTAGCATTAACATAATTTTTAGATATTTGAATTGCTAATTTGCTTTTTCTAATGCTTTGATTGCAGAGCAAATAGATTTCTCTTTTTCCTATTTCCACTTTATCTTCTGAAATGTCTTTTTCATTAAGGGTTTCAATAGTTTTTAAAAAAGGAGCTTCATTTAAAAAATAAACATACAAATGAGTAACTTTAGGATCTTTTAAAATTGCATTTTCTACTTCAGTTTCTGAAAAAGGTAAATTGTTAATTATAAAATTCATTTCATCAAATGATCTAATTTTTATCTCACTTTGAAAGCCGAAATTATCAACAAAACTTTTAGAAATTAAAGCTATTAAGTCTTGTTCACTTTTATCAGATTCTACAATTGCATTACCACTTTGTAGATACGTTTTAATTTCTTTTAAGTTTAAAGATTCAAGCATATTTTTTAATGAATCCATTTTAACAATATGCTTTCCACCAACATTTATACCTCTAAATAGAATCAAATATTTCACTTTTTTTCCTTATATAATTTACAACCTATATTCATTAATATTAATCTATCAAAGATTCTTATAACAACTGTTAAGAAGTATGCTCTTCTTTAAGGGGTACGCATATAAAAGAATAGCCAGCCAAAGGCACTCATAAACATAATACGTTGTAAAATACCCATAAAAGATGGAAACATCATCATTCCCATGGAAACCAATATAGCAATAGTAGCCATTACAAATCCCCAAAATCGCTGTTTTTCTCTACTTACTATCCCGTGCCCAAATGCAAGCATAGTAAAGCTAAATCCTGTAATACTTGCAAAAATTGAATGCATTTTATCAAAGAATAGATTAGGTAGCACATTAGTAACTAAAGGTGCATGAGGAAAGAAGGCTGTCATAATCAAACTAAATCCAAAAATACATCCAAAAACTTGATGGTAGACTACTCCTGTTTTATAATTAATTAATATTGAGGCAACACCTAGACAGATGAAAATAAGATCCATAACCCAAGCAAAAGGCGAACTTTGCGCAGCCAAATGGCTAGTAGTATTGCTTAAAATAGAATACCCTTCAAAACTAAAAAAAGGTAAACCAAACGAAACAACTAAAAATAAGCTATAAACAATAATTAAAAGAACTTTTGTACTTTTTTGCATTTATTACCCCTCAATATTACATTATAAAATAAAAGAATAAGATGGAACCAAATCTAAATTGTTTATTATCTTATTTATTAAAGATTAACATATAAAAAAATAGAAAACATTATTACTTTTTTTACTGAGCCTTTTTATTAATTATATATATTCTATCTAGACATCAATACAACACTTTCTACATGATGTGTATGTGGATAAAAATCAAATATTTTAATTTCTTGAGTTTTATAACCTAATTCTTCTAAAATTTTAATATCTCTCGCAAGCGTTACAGGATTACAAGATACATAAATTATTTTCTTTGCTCCAAATTTTCTTAATAATTTTGGAACACTTTCAAACAAACCTACTCTTGGAGGATCAACTACTACAATATCAACACTTTCCTTATTCTTCTTTCCCCAGTTTTCAACTTCACCTGTAAAAGATTTAGCATTCGGAGCATTAATTTTACTCAAAGAAAGACAATCTCTCTGTTTTTCAACAGCAATAGTATTATCAGGAAGATATGCTGAAAAAGTTCCAACCCCGCTATACAGATCCATTACTGAATCACTATCAATTTTAGAAACTACATATGTAATTAATTTAGATAAAAGTTCCTTATTAGACTGAAAAAATACATTAGCACTTACACTTAGAGTTTTATTATTTACATCAATAGAAACTCTTTCTTTAGAAAAACTTAATTTATCATCCCCTGCAAAAACTGGAACTTGAATATAATTCCCTCTAGAATTATTGCTAAACATGTTAACTCTTGCAGCTTTTAATATGTCTCCATTTTTAATTGATTCGTTTATTGAATCAACTAATAAAGGACATGAATCTATCTCATATAATTCATTACTATTTTTCTTAAGAAATCCAATTTTATTATCTGCCATTGAAACATGGAATCTAACTCTGTTTCTGTACGAGGTATCTCTACCTACCTCTGTATCAAGTATTTTAATTTTTTCTAAATCTAAATTTGCAATTCTTTTAAGATGAGATAATACTAATTCTTCTTTTACTTTAACTTGCTCTTCATATTTTAAATGCTGGAGATTACAACCTCCGCATTTAAAATAATGTGGACAAAAAGGATTAGC
Organism: Pleomorphochaeta sp.; assembly: GCA_028532815.1. GTDB lineage: Bacteria > Spirochaetota > Spirochaetia > Sphaerochaetales > Sphaerochaetaceae > Pleomorphochaeta. The sequence goes on along the minus strand of JAQQAS010000044.1, from coordinate 53,275 downwards.
CCTATAAATAGATGGTTTAATTATCTCAAGAAGCTTTGCTTTTGCATAACTTTTTGTTTCTTTATAAATGCTTATTGATACAATTTCATCAACTAATGCCCCATCGACAAATACAGTTTTACCATTTTCTAAGCGAGCTACACCTTCCCCACCTTGAGCAATACTATTAATTGTTACTTGCATTAACAAAATCCTCTACATAAGTTGCTACAATATCTATACTGCTTTGCCAAAATTCTTCACTTTCAATATCACAATCCAAAAGAGATGCAACATTCTTTGCACTATCTTTACCTGTATTTTCAAGCATTCTTCTATATTTAGGAGCAAAAGCATCACCTAATTTTTGCTTTTGGGCAAAAACACCTAGAGCAAATAATTGCCCAAAGGCATAAGGATAGTTATAGAAAGAGAAAGCACTACTGTAATAATGCCCTTTAACAGCCCACATAAATGGATGATATTCACTTAAAGTACCATATGTTTTCTTTTGAGATTCAACCATAATTTGACAAAATTCTTCACTACTTAATTCACTTTCTTTTCTTTTTTCAAAAACTTCTCTTTCAAAATAAAATCTACAAAGAATATCGACACAAACTTGAGTTGTATCTTGTAAAAAAGTTTCTATTAATGAAATTTTTTCACTTTCACTTGCTCTCTCTAGAGCTCCTTGAAGAACAATTGTTTCGCTAAATATGGAAGCTGTTTCAGCTAAAGTCATTGGATAAGTTCTTAGTAAATGTGATTTAGGAAGTACAACACTATCGTGATATGCATGTCCTAATTCATGAGCCAATGTGGATAGACCATTATATGAATAGTCAAAATTGCATAAAATTCTAGAAACTCCAGCATCTGGGAAACCAACATCATAAGCTCCCCCTACTTTGTTCTTTCTAGGTTCAGCATCAATCCAGTTATTATCAAAAGCTTTTTTGGCAAAATCGCCCATTTCCTTTGAAAAACCATAGAATTTATCTAATATAAAATCTTTAGCATCTTCAAATTCATATCTTTTAACATCTTCTCCAATTGGTGCAAAAATATCATAAAAAGCTAAATGATCTAGATTCAACATTTCTGCTTTTTTATTTAAATATTTTCTAAATAAAGGAAGATTTTTTTCTAGTGTGCTTATTAAAGAATTAATAATTTTTTCATCAATTCTTGATTGAATCAAACTCCTTTTCAATGGTTCATAGCTATGAAGTTCATCTAATGTAATTGTTGAACCCTTAACTCCATTTAAAGCTGCTGCATATGCTATTTCATTATTTTTTAAAAGTTGTACTTCCTTTTCAAAAGCTTCTTTTCTGATTTCTCTTTCTTTAGAGAAAGCCATATTTCTAAGCTCAGTAACTGTTTTCATTTCCCCTTTATATTCAATAACAGTTCTACTGATTAGAGCTTCTTGAAGTCTTTCAAAAGCTTCAGTTCCACTCCTATTTAAATCAGCAGCAACAGCTTCAACTTCTTGGCTCTTTAAATGATTATGTTTTTCAAGTAATTCTTTTATTACATAAGAATATTCCTTTAACTCGTTGTCTAAAGCATTTAGAACTGCAGTTCTATTATCTGCTAAAAAGTTAATTACAATAACTTCTAAATTATTAACTGTTAAGCTTAATTTTGAAACACGGTTTAAGGCATATAAATAATCTGTATTATTGGTTTCAACAGAAAGCAAAACTGAAGTATATGCATCTAAAGTTTCAAAGGTATCTAAAACTTTTTCCCATGTTTTAATTACTTCTTCAATTGCACCATTATCTTTAACTAAAGCTTTTACTCTTGTACAATTTTCTCTACAAGCATTAATAGCAAAATTAAAATCATCACTATTACATCCTGTATATATTTCATCTAAGTTCCAATGTGGTAAACTCATATATTTCCTCCATAACTAATAATATAGTTATTATATCATAATTCTTTATAAGATAAGACTTTGTCTTTAAGTTTTTAATAATTCTTTAACCTATAAGGAATTATAATAAATTCTTTTTTTTATCATACCTTTATTTTTATTTGAGGTCAACTAAAGAAAAAGATACTCCATTATCTAAGAGTATCTATCTAAAAATTAAAGAGACAATAAAGGATACCCCACAGAGTAAGGTATCCAAGAATTTTTTGTTAGTAAATTCAAATTTTTAGTTTTTATATGCAAGACCTAATTCGTTGGCAGCTAAAATAGCAGCATATACATCATTAGGAGTAACATCAAAAGGCATGTTTGCCATTGTATCTCCTTCAGCACAAGCTAAAGTGGCAACTTTCATAATTTCTTCTTCTTTGATTTTTTTGATACCTAAATCTGCTAAAGTTGTTGGTAAACCAACACTTGTACAGAATTCAATTACTTCTTCAATATCTTCAATTGGTGCATTTTCTAATACTAATTGAGTCAAAGTACCAAAAGCAACTTTTTCACCATGATACATGTGGTGTGTTTCTTCAATAGCTGTTAAACCATTATGAACTGCATGTGCAGCTGCGATACCACCAGATTCAAAACCAATACCTGAAAGATATGTATTTGCTTCAATAATATTTTCAACAGCTTTTGTACAAACTTTATTGTCAGCTGCTAATTTTGCTTTATACCCATCATTGATTAGTGTTTGGTAGCATAACTCACCTAAAGCAGTTGATGTTAATGATCCAGTTCCGTTTAAACAGTTAATTGCATTAGAAGCTTTACAAGCTCTAGCTTCAAAATAGGTTGCAAGTGCATCACCCATTCCAGCAACTATAAGTCTTGAAGGAGCTTTTGAAATAATCTCTGTATCCATCAATACCATATTAGGGTTTTCAGTTAAGAATAAATATTCTTCATATACACCCTCTTCAGTATAAATAACAGACAGAGCTGAACAAGGAGCATCACTACTTGCAATTGTTGGAGAAATAACTACAGGAAGTTTTGCATAGTATGCAGCAGCTTTTGCAGTATCTAAAGCTTTACCACCACCGATACCAACAATTACATTAGCACCAACTTTTTTAGCTTCATCTTGAACTCGTTTAATTTCTTTTTTAGAACATTCTCCATTGAAATAAGTAAAATTGATTGTCACATCAGTATCTTTATTACCATCTTCAATAATATTACCTATTCTTTTCTTACCGCTTTCTGTTATTAAAACTAGTAAGTTATTTCCTAAAGTTTTAGCAAATTTGCTTAAATCTTTTAAAGCATTTTTTTGTTGAATGTATCTACTTGGTCCACCTATTACCATTGCCATAGTTTATCTCCATTATTATTTAATTAATATCATAAAAATTTATAAATATTTTTTTATCTATATAAGAAATATAGCAAATTATAACTTTTTAGAAAAGTACTTTTAATAAAATTTTATCGAATAAATATGTAATTTCACTTAATATTAATTAACCAAAAAAAGAAAAATATAACCATTGCTATTATACTAACACTAACTTTTACTATTCTCTTGTAGTAACAATAAAAGCATGATATTGTTTTAACAAATTAAAAAATATTAAAGGGTGATAGATGTATTTCAATGAAGCTTGTTTAAATTATCCAGCTGCACTACTAATTATTGAACCTAAGTCTGGAGAAATTATTTCTGCAAATAATAGGGCTGCTTCAATCTATGGATATTCCATAGACGAATTACTTACTATGAACATATCTGATCTATATTTATTAGAATTGAATCAAATTGAAAAAAAGAATGATAGATATTTACATATCCCTCTTAAAACAGCTTCTAATAAAATTATTACAGTACTAGAAAAGAAATATTCAACTAAAATTAATGGTAAAACTTTTATACTATCTAAAATATTTCCAAGTGAGGAAAAAATTTCATTAAATGGACAAAAATTTAATTCATTATATGACTCAGATACCCCTTTGATGATAGTTGATAGCTTAAATAAAGTAATTAAACTAAACAAAAAATTTGAAACTTTATTTAACTGTAAGGAATTAGATTCTATTGGAAAGTATGGCTACACACTTATCAAGGGATTAGAAAAAAATCGCTTCGATTATTTACTAAAAAATCTCTCTACATCTAACACCAATACATTAACTTTCTATAACTTAGATGATAACACCACATATAAACTAACAGCATATGCTTCAACTTATTTAGATGATTATGTGGGAGCATATATTACTATTAACAAAACATTTCAAACAAGAAATAATAAAAACTTTGGATTAGAATTAGAACACAAACTTGAAGAAATTGAAGAAAAAAATTCGAAGAAAGATGATTTTCTAGCAAGAATGTCTCATGATATGAGAACTCCAATGAATGCAATCCTAGGTATGGCTAATTTTGGGATAGAAGAAATTAATGATCCAAAAGCAGTTCAATATTTTTCTCAAATAAAAGATAGTAGCGAATATTTATTAGCATTAATTAATGATATTTTAGATATGCAAAGACTAGAAAGAGGTGAAATCAAGCTAGAAGAAGTAATAACTTTCACCCCAAGGATTGCTCAAAAAATAATCAACATCATTAGACCAAGAGCACAACAAAAAAATATAGATTTAAATATAGATTTAGAATGTGAAGCTTTGTTCAAATATGTAAAAGCTGATGAAAGACGAATTGAACAAATATTAATTAATATTTTAAACAATGCAATCAAATATACCAAAGATGGTGGTAGTGTAACTTGGAAAGATTATGTTACTGATATTGGTGATGGTAAAGTTGTTATAAAACATGAGATATCAGACACTGGTGTTGGAATGAGTGAAGAGTTTCAAAAAGTTATGTTTGAACCTTTTACCTGTGAAGTTAATTCACAATCTAAACATGAAGGTGGTAGTGGTTTAGGCCTCGCTATAACTAAAAATCTAATTGATATTATGGGTGGAAAAATTAGTTGCAAATCAAAACTTGGTGAAGGTACAACTTTTTACATTGATATAATTCTAACCTTAGCTACAGAGCAGGATGTCAAAGGATTCATTAATAATAACATTATTAAAATAAAAGAAGGATCACTTAATAATAAAAAGATTTTAATTTGCGAAGATATTGATGTAAACATTACTATTATAAAAAAACTTCTCGCTTTTTATACTAGCAATATTGAAGTTGCAAAAAATGGAATAGAAGGTATAAAACTTGCTAGAGAAAATAAATACGATGCAATTTTGATGGATATACGAATGCCTTTACTAGATGGTTTAGAAGCAACAAAAGAAATTAGAAAGTTCAATAAAGATATTCCAATTGTTGCTCTTTCTGCAAATGCTTTTTCACAAGATGTTATTAAGTCATTATCTGCAGGAATGAATGCTCATTTATCTAAGCCTATAATTAAAGAAGAACTTTATTCTGTACTAAGTTCTCTTATCTAATAAAAAAAAGAGAGGGCAATAAGCCTTCTCTATTTAACTTTTTTATATTCATCAATATCATATTCACTTATTTTATTAAGTAATGTTCTTCTACTAATTCCCAATTCTTTGGAAGCTTTTGTCTTATTTCCAGCCCATCTATGAAGAGATTCTATAATTTTTTCTTTTTCAACTTCTTTTAAAGATTTTACTTCTATTGATGATTTTGAAGTTGGAGAACTAGGTTGCGATATTGCCATTCCAACATTATCTTCAATTGTAATATCATCTTCATGAATTAAAGTATCATCACAAAAAAGTATAGCCCTTTCAATCACGTTTTCTAATTCTCTAACATTTCCGTAATATTGACCATTTTTTAGTTTTTCTAAAGCATTTGGAGTGAATCCAGATAACATTTCATTACCCATTTCACGTTTTAATCTTTTTAAAATACCTGCTGCGAGTAATGGTATATCATCCTTTCTTTCTCTAAGTGGTGGTAATTTGATTCTAAGTACATTCAATCTGAAATATAAATCTTCTCTAAAAGTTCCTTCATTAACCATCTTTTCCAAGTTCTTATTTGTGGCTGCAATAATTCTAACATTTATATCTCTTTTTTGAGTGTCACCTAATCTTTGAACTTGCTTATCGTTTATAACAGTTAATAATTTTACTTGTAAATCAAGAGGTAAATCTCCTAATTCATCTAAAAATAAGGTTCCTCCATTTGCAACTTCAAAGAGACCAAGTTTTCTACTAACTGCTCCTGTAAAAGCTCCTTTTTCATGCCCAAACAATTCACTTTCAATCAATGACGCTGGAACTCCACCAATGTTAATTGATTGGAAAGGTCCATCTTCACCAAAACTTTGTCTATGAATTTCTTTTGCTACAACGCCTTTACCTGTACCGCTTTCTCCTGTTATTAAAACATTAGAGCGTGTTTTAGCACAGCGGGCTATAGTCTTTTTAATATCTAGCATTTGTGCAGATTGGCCAATAAAAGAAGAATTCTCAAATGGTGGATTTTCTACCAATTGTTTTACTTTATTTGCTTCTACCATTTTTTGAATTTTATTAACTAATTCTTCAGGATTAAAAGGTTTAACAATATAATCTGCAGCACCGCCTTTTAAAGCAGAGACAGCATCTGATATTTCCCCGTGAGCACTTACCATTATCACAGGAATATCAAAACCTTCTTCCCTCATCCATTTTATTAATTCAAGTCCATCCATCCCTGGCATCTTTAGATCAACAACCATGGCATCAAACGAATCTGAAAAAAGTAGCCTTTGAGCTACTAATCCATTCTCAGCTAATTCACTATCTATATCATATACACTAAAAAATTGACTCAGTGATGTTCTTATATTTATCTCATCATCAACTATTAATACTTTCATCAACGACTCCTATGAGGATGATTTGCTGAAGTTGGTAGTATTACTTGAGCAACAGTTCCACCACCTTCTCTAGAAAATAAATTTAAGCTTCCGCCCCTTGCAGTTACAAATTGTTTTGTTATAGAAAGACCTATACCACTTCCTGTCGTTTTAGTAGTAAAGAAAGGATCATAAATTTTATCTTTAACCCCTTCTGGTAGACCATCCCCTCTATCTTTTACTTCAATTTCAACTGTTTTTGTTTTATTTCCTTTTTTTATTATAACCTCAACTTCAGGGTTATTTCCACTCTCTATTGCATTTTTTATTAAATTTTCAAATACACTTCGAGCTCTTAATTTATCCATTTTAACATAAAAGGTAGAATATGAATATAATGCAATCTTGCTAGGGAATTTAGATATTATATCTTGAATAAATTCAACCAATTCGAACTCGCTAGGAATTCCTTCGGGGTTATGTAAAAATTCGCTAACCTTATCTGTTAATATTTTTATTCTATCTACTTCTGATTGGATTATTTCTAAATTAGATCTATATGAAGGATTAACTTTCACCCGCAATATGGCAAGTTGAATATTAATCGAACTTAATGGGTTTTTAATTTCATGGGTTAGTGTTCTAGCGGCTTGTCCAAGGTTAACAAGATTTCTTTGACTATCTAATTTTATTCTATACTTTCTATTATTTCGATATATTCTAAACACAAATATAAACAAAATAGTTATTACAAAAATAGCAAGAATTTGCATCATTTGTAAACGAGTCTTCATCGCTTTGTAACTAGTCCCGTTCATAATTATATATAAAACATCTGGGAAACTAACAGTTGGAGCTTTAAAATCAGAAAGCTTAACAAGAGTTGGATCTATTACATCCCAAAGAACGGTTAATCTATTAATAAACCTTATATATTCAATTGTGTCATTATCATAATTATATGTTGCAGTACCACCTGTAGTTTTAGATCCCCAAGTACTAAAATTATCAACAATTTTTTTTGATAGAATATTTGGAACATCACCAAGGGAGAGAACCTTAGTCCCTGTGTATGAATAGACTCCAACTCCAAGTATACCTTTACTTTGTAATTCATCATTGGCTTTTACTGGATCATCTTTTATATAATAAAACACACTATTAAATGCTTGCTCTGCTTCCATTTGCAATCTAAGTTCTTCTCTTTCACTTAAAGCATTAAACAAAAATAGTACAAATATAATTATTAAAAGATAAGAAATGACAAGACCACTTATTACAAATAAGTGCTCTTTGCCATTAACGATTGAATTACTAAATTTCTTCATCTATATTTTACCAAACTCATTTTTATTCATAATTTAAGGCTTCAATAGGATCTAACTTTGAAGCGGTCATTGCAGGATACCATCCAAAGAAAATACCAACGAACATACTAAAGCCTACTGCTACTATAAAGGATTTATATGATAGTGTTAAAGTCCATCCAGCCAAATTTGTTACAGCTAGACTAATGAAACTACCAAATATTATACCTAAGAAACCTCCGAGTAAAGTAAGAGTTACAGCTTCAACAATAAATTGTCCTCTAATTACAGATGGAGAAGCACCTAAAGCTTTTCTAATTCCGATTTCTTTTGTCCTTTCAGCAACACTTACAAGCATAATATTCATAATCCCAATACCTCCTACTAAAAGGGAGATACCAGCAATTGCAGCTAAGAATAAACTCAATGTTGCAGTAACTTCATTTGCCATAGTAGTAATCATAGCAGGTGAAAAACTTTGATAACTATCATTTCCAACAGAGGTATCTAAAAATCTATTTAAATTATCACTAACTTCTATAGTGTCATAGTTTTTATTTGTTTTCACTACATAGCTTGATACCACATCATTGTTAACTAATTTAGTTGTAAAAGTATTGAAAGGAATAAAAACAGAATTATCAAAACTCATTGTATATGATTGTTCTTTTTTAGCTAAAACGCCAACTACTTCATAACTTTTAACAGCACCAGATTGAAGAATAAAATTAACTCTCTTTCCAATGGGATTTTCATTTTCAAATAATTCTTGAGCTATATTATATCCAATAACTACTACTTCTTTATTATTAATATTCTGTTCTAAAGTATATGCTCTTCCTTTATCAAAGGAAAGATTTTGTGCACTAAAATATAATGATTCAGTTCCCATAATCTGAGCACCAACACTCTTTTTATTAGATCTTATTGCTCCAGAGCTCATCATTTGTGGTAATACAGAATCGATCCCCTCAACACTATTTTTCAAAGTATTTCCAAATTCACTTGTAAAAACATCTTCTGTTCTCTCATCAGGTTGTGTCCAAATAGTAATTATATCAGTACCGCCTGCATTTAAACTTTTTGTTATATTTTGAGAGGCACTATCTCCTAAATTTAGAATAGCTACAACAGCACCAACACCAATTACAATACCAAGTAGAGATAGAGCAGTTCGCATTTTACTACTTTTCATAGCAGATAAGGCTAGTTTTACATTTTCCCAAAACATATAGGCTACTCCTCTATCCTTCCATCTCTAATATGGATTTGTCTTCTACATCTATTTCCTAAATCTCTATCATGAGTTACAAAAACAACAGTCCTTCCTTCTGCATTTAATTCTTCAAACAATTGCATTATTTGGCTTCCCGTTTTTGAATCAAGCGCTCCTGTTGGTTCATCTGCTAATAAGATAGCAGGATTACTTACAATAGCTCTAGCAATTGCAACTCTCTGCTTTTGCCCACCTGATAATTCATTTGGCCTATGATACATTCGATCACTTAAACCTACTTTCTCAAGAGCTTCAATAGCTTTTCTTTTTCTCTCTTTAGGTTTCATTCCAGCATATAATAATGGAGTTTCAACATTTCTCAGAGCACTTTCCTTACCCAACAAATTGAACTGTTGAAAAACAAATCCAACTTTTTTATTTCTAATATATGCTAATTCAGTTTCATTTAAACCAGCGGTATTTTCTCCATCTATAAATATATTTCCACTAGTTGCAGTATCTAAGCAACCAATTAAATTCATCATAGTTGATTTACCACTTCCAGAAGGTCCCATTATGGCTGTAAATTCACCTCTTTCAATATCAAGAGAAACACCATCAAGAGCTTTTACAAAGAAATCACCTACTAGATAATATCTTTTTACATCCTCAAGATGTATAACATTTTTAACCATTAATTTCTCCCCATCATACCGTTTGACATTTCTTCTTGGAAAGTTAAATTATTTTTTATAACTAGTGTATCTCCGGCAAGAATATCACCAGATAGAACTTGACATTTAGATTCTCCTAAATACTTAACTTTTACAACAACATCTTTTAAGCTACCATCTTCCATTTTTTTAGTAACAATAGAGTCATCACCACTTTGAGAAATTGTTGCTTGATCTATGATAATTCTTTTAATCTCTTGATCTCCTTTAATAGTTCCATTAAAGGTAAAACCAGTTCTAAGTCCCTCTGGTGGATTATTTATAGTTATTTCAACATCCATAACACCAAAACCTTGAGAATTATAACGACCTAGCATTGGAATTTTAGTTACAACAGCCTCAGCTGTTACTCCGGGAAGAGAGTCAAAATTTAATATAGCAATTTGTCCAACTTTTATATTATTGATATCCATTTCATCTATTTCAACTGTAGATTTAAATTTACTTAAATCAGCAATAATCATATTAGAGGTATCACCTACTGTATTATAATCACCAGCTTCCCAACCTTGGTAAGCCACAACACCATCAAAGTTTGCAACAGCTTTTGTATATTCAAGATTATTTTTTGCATTAGTTAATTGAAGCTCAAGCAGTTTTAATTCATTTGCATTTCCACTAAGCTTTGCACTTTCAATATCACTTTCTAATTTTGCAATCATATATTGTTGATTTGTATCATCAACAGTTGCAAGAATATCGCCTTTCTTTACTACGTCCCCTTCATCAAAGTTTACAGAAGTAATTGCACCGCTAGTTCTAAGTATTACATCTTGAAGATCGTAAGCACTTAATGAACCACTTATATTAACAGTTGGCTGTGTTATCTCTTCAGTAACTAATGTTTCTGTATACGTTTCTTGTATTAAAGATCCAACAGATTCTTCTTGCCAAGGAAGGCGTTTATTAGTTTGGTAGAAAGAATACAAATAAGATGCACCAAAAATAATTAATAGAACAATTATCCAAGTAATTAATCTTTTTCTTCTTTTCTTTTTTAATTTCTTTTTTATTTCAAGTCTTACTTGAGATTCTGTATCTACTGTAGTATTTTTTCCAACTTCTTTAACATCATCATCTTTATAAATATCAGCCATTAATAGCCCCCTATAAGTTCATTTTTGCAATATCAAGTTCAATATTTAAACCATCTATTAGTAACATCTTTTTATCATAATTTAATTGTTCTATATCAAAAATTAAATCATCAATTTCGCTTTGAGAAACAAGCCCTACCTCTAACATTTGTTTTTGAAGATTGAGATTATCTTGATTAAAATCAAGTTGATCTTTTAATTGATTGTATTGAGACATCCAATTTATAACATCAGAATTTAAAGACAATTTTGTTAAGAATTTACTTTGAAGAGTTGAATTCAGTTCTAATTGTGCTTTAACTAACTCATTTTCATTTATTTTATTATCAATGATATCTTTATCAGTTGTTGTATCGTTTGTCCAAGTTCCACCAATTTTAAATCCAGGAGTATAAGTATTATCGGTAAAATCAATATTGACTTGAGTTGCTGCATTGATAGAAAAATTATCTGCAGTATATTTAGCTTGAGCTTCAACACTCATATCTTCATCATATCTTGTAGATGAAGAATCGATTGCATATGGTCTATCAATGCTAGTTCCAACATTCATATAACTTTGAGTTTTTTCTCTTTCCACTTGATCTATAAAATCTTGTTTAAGTCTTACATTTAATCTAGCGATTTCTACACTTAAACTATCCTCATTTGTTTCAGGAATTTCTAAATTAGGTTCTCTTATTTCATCAACACTCTCATAATCAAGACCGGTATAATCTTTAAAGTTTTCTATTAGAGATTGATATTGGATTTTTAAGGTAGCTAAAGTATCTTGATAGGTTTTTAGAATTAAAGAATATTGTTTATAAGTTATAGAATCTTTACTAATCTCATTTAAAGACAAACTATTATCAATTAAAGTCTGTTGGTCTTTTATTTTCTTTTCAAACTCTCTTTGACTTTTTTCATTATTTAAAATACTTGAAACATAATTATAAACATTTTCCTTAAAAGTAATTAGACCTAATTCATAAGTTTTATTAGCATTTAAAAGAGTAATTTGATTTTCAAGATCAGTTCTATTATTAGTATAATCTCCAATTAAAAAATTATGAGAAACACTTAGATTACCTCTAACGTCAAATTCTTGATTGCTACTTTCACTATCATATAAAATACCACCATCAAGGGATATTGTTGTAGTATCACTAACTTGCTCAGCAGAAGTTGGAGTGTAGGACCCCGGGATTACAATATTTAGTAATTTTGAAGTACCCCCATCAACATAGTATTGGTTATATTTATTCGAACTACCATCTTCAGCACTAAGAGTATAGGCATTTAGACCAACACTAATTTTTGTTTTGGTATCTAAGTCACTACTTTCTAAAACTAATAAAGTATAATTTCTATTTAACTCTAGATTTGTTATTTGAGTACTTGTTTCTATTGAATCATTAACTAAACTCTCTAATGATTTTGCACTCAAAAAGGAAATACTACTAATTAAAATCAAAAATAGGGTTAATATTTTTTTCTTTTTCATCTACTAAACCAAGAAGATTCTTGGCCTCCTTATTTTAAACTAATTTTGTTTCTAAAATTGATAGGCCACTATCAACTTTAATACATTGTCCACTTACTTGATTACTAGCAATAAAGTATTTTATTACATTATTGATTTCTTCAACTTTTGTTATTTTAAAAGGTAACACATCATTAACTTTTTTAAAATATTCTTCTTCCCATTTTTTAGCTAATGTAAAACCTGGAGCAACTTCATTTATTCTTAAAATTGGTGCAAACTCTTTAGCTAATAACTTAGTTTGAAAAGAAAGAGATTCTTTACTTAAATAGTAGGGAACTCTATTTTTTACATTTTTATCCAGAGTTGCATCAGTTATATTAATTATTGAACCTTTTCTATTGTTAAACTTCAACCATTTATAAAATTCAGTTGTTAATAAAAGTGGAAATATCGAGTGAATATTATAATATTTAACTAATGTTGATTTATTTAATTGTTCAGTATCAATTTTCTCAAAAATTGAAGATGCGTTAATGATTACATCAATAGTTCCAAATAATTCAATCGATCTTTTAAAAAAAGTTTCTGCTTCTTCTTTATTAAAATCACATTGAATTAATTTACAGTTTATTTCTCCAATTAAACTCAAAGCAGAAATTGCAGCTTTTTCACTCTCATTATAGTGAATTATAACTTTATTTTCTTTAGATAAAGCAATTGCTATCTCCTTTGCTAGGGCATTAGCACCACCTGTAATTAGAACAACCTTCTTTTCTTTCATTCTTTACTCACTTAATTAATTATCATCATTTAAGTTAAATGGTTAACTACATGACTAATTAACCTTACTAATTATATTTTAAAATGTCAATTAGTTTTTTTAAAATGTAATAAATACGACACACTTAATAATAAAATAGTGAAATATTTTAATTATGACTATCTATTTTATATAAATAATCAAACTTTAAAATTTTTAAGGTGATATTATATATAAGATAAGGATTTACATCTTGAAAAAATAAGACTTTTACCCTAATCTTTGTCCGCTATGATAAAAAAACAAATTACTGATGAAATATTAAAAAAACAACTTAATAATTTAAGTGAAGATACAAGAGAAGTATTCCTTCTTGAAAACAACAATTTTAGAGCAACAATAATAAGTGCAACTCATTTATTAAATCAAATGAGAGCAAATCATGATACAGGAGTTGTAGAATCTCTTGTTTTAGGCCAAGCATACATTGCAAATGCACTATTATCTGCAACAGTTAAGGAAAATGACAGAGTTCAATTAACAATTGAGTGCGGCGGTCCAATTGGTGGAATTTATACAGAAGGTTGGGCAAATGGTGCTGTTAGAGGGTATTTAAAAAACAACCCAATTGAACTAAAAGAGCCTCTAACTAGCTATGATACTAGTTCTTTATACGGTCCTGGTTTTTTAACAGTTTCAAAAATACTTGAAGGAAATAAAGCTCCATTTACTGGCCAAGTTATGCTTCAAAGTGGAAATTTAGCTCAAGATTTGGCTTCCTATTTTAATGAAAGTGAACAAACCCCTTCCCTTTTCAATTTGTCTATCGACTTTGATAGAGAAGGCAGAATTATGGGTGCAGGTGGATTATTTATTCAAGCTTTACCAGGCTGTAGTGAAGAAGACTTAATTAACATGGAAGAAAAGGCTAAAAATTTACCATCTCTTGCAAAAAACATTACACAAAATACTAGTCCAAAAGAGTATATTTTAGCAAATTTTCCAACAGCAAACCATTTATCTGAGCAAAAGGTTGGATTTTACTGCTCTTGTTCAAAGGATAATTTTGCAAAACATTTAATGGGTTTGCCAAAAGATGAAAAACAATCAATTTTAAAAGATGGACCATTCCCTCTTTATCTTTCTTGTTTAAATTGTAACAGTAGTTATGAATTTAGTGAGAAAGAAATAAAAGATCTATTTAAGTAATTTTCTTACAATTGAACAGTAAGAAGAAATATAATTTTAAACAATCTCTGGGGAATCAGAGGTAAGGAGAAAAAGTATGGTTTTTTTTGCAACGTGCGCAGCAAACCAACAAGATATCTTAGAGCATGAAATTAAGGCTTTAGGAATTGAAGAAACCAACACAACTAATGGTGGTGTTGAATTTGAATGTGATTTAGAGACAGCTTATAGATTTACTCTTTATTCAAGAGTAGCATCTCGTCTTATGCTAGCATTATATCATGACGATGATGTAATTAATGCTGATGAACTTTATCAAAGTGCTATGGAAATCCCATGGGAAGATTGGATTAATCCTCAAACTACCTTTGCAATTACACAAACAGTTAAAAATTGTAAGTGGTTGAAAAATGCTCACTTTGCAGCAATCAGATTAAAAGATGCTATTGTTGATAGGATTAAAGAAAAGTTTGATGGGGAAAGACCTAATGTTGAAAAGGATGATCCAGATGTAACTTTCCATATCCACGTTAGAGGCGATAGTGTACTATATTTTGTTGATTTCTCAGGTAGAAAACTTCATAAAAGAGGATATCGTTTAGCTTTTATTGATGCTTCCCTTAGAGAAACTCTAGCAGCAACTGTTATTAAAAGAAGCGAATTTAGAAGAGTTTTAGAAGATGATAATACTGAAGAAATCCCAACCTTATTAGATCCATTTTGTGGTGCCGGTACTATCTTAATAGAAGCTGCACTTTGGGCAAGCAAAGTAGCTCCTGGCTTAATTGATGTTGACAGATTTGCATTCTTTAAATTACCTGTTCATGATGATGCAGTTTGGTCAAAAGTTCTCAACAAAGCTATTGAAGAAGAAGAAATTGGAAGTAAAAGAGAATTTAAATTCTATGGTTGGGATATTGATCCAAAAGCTATTGAAGTTGCTAAAAAAAATGCAAAAGCTGCAGGTGTTGCTGATAAAATTGAATTCTCAACAAAAGACTTTACAAATATTACTAAAGAAGATGTTCCATCTGCCAAAGGATATATCATCACAGACCCTCCTTATGGTGTACGTCTAGAAGAAAGCAATATTGAAACTCTATATACTAATTTAGGTAAAACTCTAAACCAATATTTTGGTGGTTGGCATGCTTCTATTCTTTGTGGTGAGAAAGAACTCCTCGGTTATGTAAATATGAAACCGAATAGAACTAATTCAGTTATGAATGCTAATATTCCTTGCCAAGTTGCTCATTACTATGTATTTAGCGACGAAGAAAGACAAGAATTTATTAGAAAAGCAGAAGAGAAGAGAAAAGAAAGACTTTCACAACCTTTAAGTGAAGGTGCACAAATGGCATACAATAGATTGTTGAAAAACCTTGAAAAATTAAGTTTCGAAATGGAAAAAGAAGGTGTTACAAACTATAGAATATATGATGCTGATATGCCTGAATATAATGCATCAATTGATATGTATGATGGCAAATATATAGTACTAAGTGAATATGCTGCCCCTTCAACTATTGAAGAAGAAGTTGCTCAAAAACGTCTTGAGGAATTAATCTATGCAACAGAAAGAGCTACTAATATAGATATTGATAAAATCTTTGTAAAAACTAGAAACAGACAAAAAGGTACAAATCAATATGAAAAATTAAGTAGCAAAAATAGATTTATTATTGTTAAAGAAAATGAAGCAAAATATCTAGTCAACTTTACCGATTATTTAGATACGGGCATTTTCTTAGATCATAGACCAATTAGAAAGAAACTAAAAGAATTAGCAAAAGATACTCGTTTTTTAAATCTTTTCTGTTACACTGGAACAGCTACTGTTCAAGCTGCAATGGGAAAAGCTCTTTCAACTGTAAGTGTTGATGCTTCTTCTACTTATTTAGATTGGGCTATGAAAAATATGGCTTTAAACGATTTTAAATCAATGAATCACTTTTACTACAAAGAAGATTGTATGAGTTATCTATATAATTCTTATGATAAGTTTGACTTAATTTTCTGCGACCCACCAACTTTCTCAAATGGTAAAGGGAGAGATTCCTTTGATGTTCAAAGAGATCATAAGAGATTAATTCACCTTTGTATGAGACACTTAGATAAAGATGGTATCTTAATTTTTAGTAATAATAATAGAAAATTCGAACTAGATAACTACATTTATCAAGATTATGATGTAAAAAATATTACACCAGAATCTATTGGTTTAGATTTTGAAAGAAATCCAAAAATCCACCAATGTTATTTAATTAGAGAAAGACAAGTTATTAAGGTTAGAAAAAAACCTAAAAAAGTTGTTAAAAAAGAAACTATTCAATAGATAAAATAAAGCCTCTAGATATCACTCTAGAGGCTTATTTTTAATAAAAGAATATTATCTTGCTTTAGTATAAATTTTAATTAAATCATCTTTATCAAGACCAATTGTTGTTCCAATTAACCTCTTACCAAAGTTAGTCGCTTTAATACTTAGCTCTACAATCTCTTCATCACTAGGATCAACTCCTAATTCTTTAAGATTAGTTGGCATGTCTATTTTATGGTAGAACT
Source organism: Pleomorphochaeta sp. (assembly GCA_028532815.1). GTDB lineage: Bacteria > Spirochaetota > Spirochaetia > Sphaerochaetales > Sphaerochaetaceae > Pleomorphochaeta. The sequence continues at coordinate 36,208 of JAQQAS010000044.1, read as the reverse complement.
CATTCAATTTTTCAATTCCTAGAAGAGCTGTTTCTTTAGAACTTGCTTGTTTTTCAACTCCAAAAACATTTAGAGCAAATTTTTCTAGTCTATCTTCAATTTTATCAAAGACATAAAGAGCCCAACTTGTAAATACGGCACTAAGACCTGCTCCGTGAGCAACATCATATTTACCACCTAATTCATGTTCAATTTTATGAACTGCCCATTCTCCTGAATTAGTACCACAGCCAGTTAATCCATTATGTGATAAACTACTTGCCCACATAATATTCCACCTAGCTTTAACATCTTTAGGATTATCTTTTAAAATTAATGCATTTTTAATAACAGATCGCATTAAGCCTTCAGCAATTTCATCAGTAATATCTAGATTTTGATCTCCATCAGTATTTAAATATCTTTCCATAGTGTGCATTAATATATCAACACAACCACTAAATGTTTGATAATTTGGTAATGTTAAAGTTAATAAAGGATTCATAATTGCAAAACGACATGCAGCATCAGGATGGCCTGTAGATCTTTTTAACATACCTTCATCTTTAGTAATAACACAGCCTTTACTCATTTCTGATCCAGCAGCAGCAATTGTTAAAATAGTTGCAACAGGATAAGAGCCTTTTACTTCTCTTGTACCTTCAAAAAAGTCCCAAACCTCTCCACCATTATATAATCCTATTGCAATAGCTTTAGAAGAATCTATAACACTTCCACCACCTACAGCTAAAATGAAATCAACACCTTCTTTTTTACAAAGATCAATTCCTTCATGTACTTTAGACAATAGAGGGTTAGCAACTACACCACCTAATAAAACATATTCAATATTTTCTTCTTCTAAAGTATTCTTAACTCTATCAATTAGACCGGATTTTATAGCACTTTTGCCACCATAATGAATTAAAACTTTTTTAGGATTAAACACTTTTAATTCTTTAGCACAATCAACTTCACCATTTTCTTTAAAAATGACTTTTGTTGGAGTATAATAAGTAAAACTATTCATAATAAACTCCTCATAGATTTATTTTACTAATATTATATATAATTATTTGATTAATTCAAAGACTAAAAAAACAAACCCTAAATTAATAAGGTTTGCATATAATTTATTATTTTTTGTAAACTACATCTTCTAAAACATCTATCAAGGGTTGATAATCACCATCGATTGCACAGATGTCTGCTTCAAGAAGCCGATCTGGATCTATATTTATCCAATCTATTCTATATCCTGCAATAAAAACCAAATCCCAGAAAAATAATCTAGCTGTTATGGCGTTGCCATTTCTAAAAGGATGAAGTGCTTCAACTTCTCCCATATAATAGGCTAAATCATTTATAAAAGATTCTCTGTCTAATCCTCTAAGAAAATGATCTTTCCTTAGTTTTCCAAAAATTTCATTTGCAGAACTATTTATATATTCAGGTCGACAAAACTCAGTTCTTTTAGCAGCGGTTTTAGTTCTAAGAGCACCAGCTGATGGATATATATCACTAAAAAGATGAGTGTGTGTAGCTATCAATCTATCAAAATCGAAAGGGCCATCTATTGGAGTTAACATCAATTCTGCTGTTCTAATAGAAGTAATATATATTGCAATTTCTCTAAGTCTATCTCTATCTTTAATAGAGAAGAAATTGTATAAACATCTTGTGTTTTCGTAATAATTAAAATCCTTATCACTTGCAACATAATCATTGTTTGTTAAGGAATTTTCTAAAATAAATTTTTCAATCAAACTATCAGCAGTTTCATCTTTATCTAAAACTGCTCTTATATCAGCCTCATCGTCATCAGATAATTGAAAACCTTCCGACTCATGGTTAAATCTAATATAGTCGATGCAACGTTGCATACGGCCTTTTCTCATTATTGTGTTTGTAGGGATATAATCCCTTTCTCCTTATGTAATCTAAATTAAAATATATCCTAATAATACAAATACCCATAAACTTTGGTCAAGGTATTGCATATTCACTTTTCAAAGATGATGCAAAATAAAAGGGCCAGATTTGAAACTGACCCTCAATTTTATAGTTACTTAGTTAAAATGTAAGTACAAGAGCTGGAGTTACTTCAACACCCCATACACCATCTAAACCACCATACCTTCTAAATTTAGCATCAGTTGCAAATTGGAAGTGATCATTAAATTCATAAGCTAAACCTAATTGTCCACCATAACCTAACAAGATATGATCAAAATAATCAGCATCTATATCCAAACTACCGATATATGGATAATCAACTAAGGTTGCATCGACTAAACCTGCTACATCAATAACTACTTTACCAAAATTAAATTCAATTTCTGGAGCTAAAGTTACTCTCAAACTATAATCAGTAATTGTTCTATCAGTGAAGAAACTAGTTAAAGAAGCTCTAGCATTTCCATCAGTAGGTGCTAAAATTAAGTCAGTATTAATATTTAAACCTAAACCTACATTCTTTGAAAGTCCAATAATATTATTAAATCCTAAACCAAGACCAACACTTGCACTTAGATTATCATATGTTGTATTACCAGGAATTGAAGCTAAAGCATATACCCCAGAACCTCTTAGAGAAATACTAGTATAGTAAGGACTCTTTTCTTTCATTTTTTCTTCAACAACAATAACATCTTCTTCAGCTGTTAGTTCTTCTTCTTTCATATCATCGCTTGATGCAACAACTTCTACTTCACCCTTATGCTCTTCATCCATAGCCATCTCTTCAGTAGATGCCATATCATCAGTTAGTGCTTCTTCTTCCATCATAGGATCACTTGCAATCAATGGCATTGCAGTAGACATAGCACTTGGAGACCAGTTAATTCCATCATAAGTTTGTTGAAGGTATAATGTATATTCTTTTGAACCATCTAAATGCTCTATAACACAAGAAGAGGTCATACCATCAACCACGGTCCAACTATCAGGATCTTCACCATCTAATTGATATCTAAACCCGGTTACTTGAGGATCATCTAACATCCATTCCCAAGTTATTACAACATCAGTGGCGAATGCCATAACAGGTAATAATACTAATAAAGCTAATAATGTAAAAATTCTTTTTTTCATAATACTAATATTAAGGAATAAAATAAAATATTATTTACCCCTTTTCTCCTTATTGATTTTTCAAATATCTAAATTCTTGTAAATTATATCTATTTATATAATACAGTAATTAACTAAAGCTAACAACTATAAAAATAAAGATAATCTATATTAATGTTCATATGTACTCAATAATTTAAACTATCTCCACATTATTTAGTTACATTATAACAACAAAATGAATAATAGTTAAATTAATTACATATCCTATATGTTTTATTATAATTCTTTATTTCACAAAATCAATATTTCATATGATAAATACACATAACTCCAAAGATAATAGTAAGAGACCTATCTGAAGATTTTAATTAGTTGGATAAATTCATAGATAATATTTATTATTATTCTTTTACTTTATATACTTTAAAAACTTAAATTAAAAAGAGGTTATATGAAAATTAAAGATTTTGAATTAGAAGTATTTTTCACCAAATATGAATTTAATATACCATATTTACTAACTCAATCCGATTGCCAATCTATAAGTATAAATGAACTATTATCATACAGAGATGGAGCAAAAGAAGAGTTTTTAAACTTAAGCTTAGGATATACTGAGGTTTGTGGAGCTCCAAAACTTAGACAAATGGTTTCCTCTTTATATACTACAATGGATGAATCAAATATTTTAATCCATTCAGGAGCTCAAGAAGCTATATTTAACTTTATGAATATTTTTCTTAATAAAGAAGATCACATAATAACTCAATATCCAATTTATCAATCCTTATTTGAAGTTGCTGCCTCTATTGGATGCGATACATCAAAATGGATGTTAAGACAAAATAATGAAGGATGGTATACTGATATTGAGGAATTAGAAAATCTTATCAAGCCAAATACAAAATTGATTGTTTTAAACTCTCCAAACAATCCTACAGGTTATACATTTAAAGAAGAAGAATTACTTAAAATAATTGAGATTGCAAAAAAACATAATATCTATATTTTTTGTGATGAAGTTTATAAAGGTCTTGAAGTAGACAATATTAAAAGACCTTGGTTAGCTGATTTATATCAAAAGGGAATATCTTTAGGAGTTATGTCCAAATCTTATGGATTAGCGGGTCTTAGAATAGGATGGGTTGCAACCAAAGATCTAGATATTTTAGACAAACTAACTAAAATGAAACATTATACTAGTATTTGTTCAAGTGCACCTAGTGAATTTTTAGCGACCTTAGCATTAGAATATAGCGATGAAATCTTAAATAAAAATCTTTCTTTAATTAAAAGAAATTTAAAAATAGCTGTTCAATTCTTTAAAAAATATCCTACTCTCTTTAAATTCAATGCCCCAATGGCAGGTCCTGTTGGTTTTATAAAAATGAACATAGAGGAACCTATAAATGAGTTTTGTGATAAATTAGTTAAAGAAAAAGGTGTTTTACTATTACCTTCAAATATTTATTTTTACGAAGGCCAATATTTTAGAATGGGTTTTTCAAGAGATAATTTTGATATCAGCCTTAAAAAATTTGAAGAATATCTTATTGAAAAAAAGTATGTTTAATATCTAATTTTAGACAGTTTACCAAAAACACTCCACTTACCTTATATCTTGAATATCCATATTGTATTGATGTATGTTACAAGCATGAATAAAATAAACAATTTAGCCATTTTTTGTGGTTCTTCTAAAGGGAACAATCCAATATTTAGTGAAGTAGCAATTGAAGTTGGTTCATACATTGCAAATAATAATATGAGCTTGATATATGGTGGTGGAAATATAGGTCTTATGGGCTTAGTTGCTTCAACAGCATACGAAAAAGGTGCAAAAGTTATTGGAGTTCTACCTCAAAGACTCAACCTTCCTCAAGTTTGTAATAAAGTTGTTGAAAGCGAAAGAATAATTACAGTTGATATGCATGAGAGAAAAAAAGAAATGTATAAAAGAAGTGATGCTTTTATTGCAATGCCAGGTGGGATTGGCACTTATGAAGAATTTTTTGAAACTTACACTTGGCTTCAATTAAATATACATACAAAACCAATTGGTTTATTAAATATTGATAATTTCTACACTCCATTATACACATTCTTAGAACATGCATGTCAAAAAGGTTTTATGAAAAAAGATATATTAGATACACTATCTATTTCTGATAATATTGAGTCTCTTGTATATATGATGAAAAACAAAGATCTTAATTTTAGTAAAAAAGTTTAGGAGTCCAATATGGAAAAAGAATTAAAAAGATATAAGGTGCTTGAATATTTTTACATTATAATTGGAACATTTCTAACAGCCCTTGGGGTAGTTTTATTTGCTAACCCCGCAAAAATTGCAAATGGAGGAGTTACTGGTATAGCTATTATTTTATACCATACTCTAAATTTTGATGTTGGTACTTCTATTTTAATATTAAGTATACCTTTATTTTTTGTAGGTCTTTTAATTTTTGGAAAAGAATATGGACTAAAATCTCTTATTGGGACACTACTGTATTCAGGTTTTGTAATGCTTTTAACACAACTAATTGGAACTGAAGGAATTATCGACTACAACTTTCATGTTTCATATCTTCTCTCAGCTATTTTTGGAGGGATTTTGTTTGGTGCAGGGCTTGGTTTTGTTATGAAAAGTGGAGCAAATACTGGAGGGACAGACATCTTAGCCCAAATAATCTCAAAATATACTTTCTTCACATTGGGCAATGCAATGTTTATTATTGATGCAATAATAATTGGATGTAGCGTATTTATTTTTGGAATCGAAGCAGCACTATATGCAATTATTACCATATATATAACTAGTGTAGGTATTGATAAAGTACTTCTAGGATTTGGTAGTTATAGTTCAAAAACAATCTATATTATAAGTGAAAAAAGAGAAGAGATTAAGAACATCATATTAAAAGATTTAGATCATGGTGGGACAATATTAGAAGGAAAAGGACTTTATACAGATAGAGAGCGTCCCGTAATAATGACAGTAATGACAAATAATAAAATTGGAAGACTTACAAATCATATACACTTAATAGATAAGGATGCATTTATTATTGTTCACGATGCTTATCAAGTAATGGGAGAAGGTTTTACTCCAATTGCAAAAGCTGCATGGAAAAGTAAGCATCTCTAAAGTCAGTTTCTTTATAATAGAAAAAAAATTCCAAAGTAGATGCAATAAATATCGCAAATTACTTTGGAATTCTACTTATCTGTTATTTTTCCCAAAGTTTTTCAGGGTAATAGCCTAATTCAGTTTTATTAGCTAATTCTTTTTTTACATTATCTCGATCTTCACTGTAAGTCATACCAAACCACTTTTCTTGAGTTGTATAGAATTTCAATTTACCTTGATTTCTTTTTACAATCTCACTAGCCCCTTCTGGCAAATAACATTCAGTTTTCTCTGTTGTGATATTTTCCTTAATAAATTCATCCCAATATGAAGAGAAAGAATCAAAAGCTTTAGGAGTAAAACCAAAGAAATTCATAGATACCCATTCGTTTCCACTCATTTCAATATCTTTCCCATCTAAATGACTAATAATCTTATCGCCAACAAATTCAATCTTTGTATTTTCTTTCATACTAACTAAGTAACCATCATCAACAGTACAAACCGCTCTAGAAACACTTCCTGACTTACTCATAGTATTTTTTAAAATATAACCAACTAAGGCATGTTCACAACTATCTTCATCCAAAGAAGAAAGATGTTTAGCCATAATCTCAAAAGCTTCTCTACCATAATAATCATCACTATTGATTACACAAAAAGGTTCTTTAACAACATCTTTAGCACAAAGTACTGCATGTATGGTTCCCCAAGGCTTTGTTCTATCTTTACTCAATTCAATTTGTTCTTCACTTAAGAGAGAATCCATTGATTGGAAAACATATTCAGCTTCCATATTTCTACTAACTCTATCAAAAAGTCTTTCTTTAAAATCTTTTTCAATATCTTCTCTAATTATAAAAACTACTTTTTTAAATCCAGCTTGCTTAGCATCAAAAACACCAAAATCTAATAATGTTTCATCGTTCTTACCTACAGCATCTATTTGTTTAACGCCACCATAGCGTGAGCCCATTCCAGCTGCTAATACAACTAATGTTGGTTCCATACATCTCTCCTAATAAATTATCATCTCGAACATCGTTAGTTTAACAAGTTTAATAAATGGGGTCAAATTAAAAAAACTAATAGAACAAATTTTTAATTATTTTGTCCAAATAAAATTTAAACTAGACAGCAAATATTTTTTAGTAGTAATATATATACAGGGAAAAAGGAAAAAATATGATAGAAGAAAAATTAATAATCTCAGATTTTGACTCATGTTGCCTATTTTTTAAGGTTTTAGGAGATCCCACACGAATGAAAATAATTTTAGCTTTAGCTAAAGGTCCATTATGTGTAAATGATTTAACTAAAGAACTAAAAATGGAACAATCAGCAATATCTCATCAATTAAAAATCCTTAAAAATGCTAAAGTTGTTAAAGCAAATAAAGTTGGAAAGAATGTTTTCTATGCTTTTGACGACGACCATGTAGAAAAAATAATCGAAATAGCAATAGAACATATTAATCACAAAAAAAATGAAGAATAGCATTGACATATGAGTATTCATTCATGTATATTCTTAATAGAAAGTATATGAGAGCTTTCTCATATATTTTTTTAACAAACATATGAAAATTTATTCATATGTAAAGGGAAAAACATTATGAAAATTACTCGAATTCACAGAATTATAGTATCCTTATTCCTATTTGTTTTAGGATTAACCTTATTAAAAGATTTTAAACTATATATAATGCTAATAGCTTATATAATAATCGGTCATGATATAATAATCAAAGCTATTAAGAATATCTTTAAAGGATCCTTTCTTGATGAAACATTTTTAATGGCAATAGCATCAATTGGAGCCTTTATAATTGGCAGCTCTAGCGAAGGTGTGGCAGTTATATTGTTTTTTCAAATCGGAGAAGCTTTCGAAAGTTATGCTGTAAATAAATCTAAAAGATCAATAAAAAGTTTAATGAGCTTAAAAAGTGAAGTGGCTCATTTAGTTGAGAACTCTACAATTGTTGATAAGGATCCTACAACTATAAAAATAGGTGATATAATTTTAGTTAAACCTGGGGAGAGAATTGCTCTTGATGGGATTGTAATAGAGGGCAATTCAGCTCTTGATGTATCTCCTCTAACAGGTGAAGCCCTTCCATTAGATGTAAGTATTAAGTCTACTGTTCTTAGCGGAAGTCTTAACATCAACTCTCCATTAAAAGTCAAAGTTACAAAATCATATGAAAACTCAACTATTTCAAGAATTCTAGAACTTGTAGAATCTGCAAATGAAAAGAAATCTAAAAATGAAATATTTATCAAAAAATTTGCTAAATATTATACTCCAATAGTCGTTTATTCAGCTCTCCTTCTTGCAACAATCCCTCCACTTTTTGTAAGCGGGGTACCCTATTCAACTTGGATTTATAGAGCTTTAATGTTCTTAGTTGTATCTTGTCCTTGTGCATTTGTTGTATCTATTCCACTTTCATATTTCAGTGGCATTGGGGCTATTTCAAAAAAAGGTGTTTTAGTTAAAGGTAGTATATATTTAGAGAATCTTGCCAAAGTTGATACTATTGTTTTCGATAAAACAGGAACTTTAACTGAAGGGAAATTCACTATAAACAATATTCTATGCTCAGATATAGAAAAAATTGAATTACTAAATATAGTATCAAGTGTTGAAAGATTATCAACTCACCCTATTGCCAATTCTATTGTTAAAGAATTTGAAACCTTAAAAGATTCTACTATCAAAGATTATATAGCTAAAGATGTTAAAGAAATCCCAGGACAGGGATTAAAAGCTACTGTTAATAATAAGGAAGTATTAGTTGGTAAAAAAGCTTTATTAGAAGACAATAATGTAGCCATAAAAGAATATGAAAATTTAGATACTACCAATTCCTTGATTTATATATCCATCAATAATGAGTTTAAAGCTATTATTTCTATTGGTGATAAAATTAAAGCAAATAGTAAAGAAACTATCAAAAAACTTAGAAAAAATGGCCTAAATAATTTAGTTATGCTTAGCGGAGACAATTTTGAAACAGCAGAAAAAGTTGCAACTGATTTAGGTTTATCTGATTTTAAAGCAAATTTGCTTCCAGAGGATAAAGTAAAAGAGCTTGATAAGATTATTAAACAAGGGCACAAAGTTGCTTTTGTTGGTGATGGAATAAATGATTCTCCAGCACTAGCTATGAGTGAAGTTGGAATTTCTATGGGGGCTGCTGGAAGCGATGCTGCAATAGAAGCAAGTGATGTAGTTATTATGGGAGAGCAATTAAACAATTTATCTTCTGTAATTAGATTATCTAAGAAAACTATGAGAATTGTAAAAGAGAATGCTATCTTTGCAATTGGAATTAAATTCTTAGTAATGATACTTGGTGCTTTAGGGCTTGCAAATATGTGGGCAGCTGTTTTTGCTGATGTGGGTGTAACTTTCCTTGCTGTTCTAAATGCCCTAAGAATGTTAAGTTTTAAAAGCAATAAAATTTAAATTTGATACAGTTTTTTAAACTTACCTATTGACATTAAGTTAAATTTTATATAGTTTAACTCTTGTCTTTTGGGGGCGTAGCGAAGATGGTTATCGCGTCGGCCTGTCACGCCGAAGATCGCGGGTTCGATCCCCGTCGCTCTCGAAACATTAATCCTTACTTTTTTGTAAGGATTTTTTTTATAATATTCTTTTTAATTTATGTTTTATGTTCATGATATATATGTTAATATTATTATTGGAACAAAAGGACGTTTAACAAATTGAAAAAACCCAATTTACTAATTAATCGAGAAAATTTTAACTCTCATAGAGAGTCTTTCATTAAAATATTACTAGTATATAGCGTTATTTTTATTTTAATGCAAGCTCTATTTATTTGGACTTTTTCAACTACAATTAAAAATATCAAAACAGAATTTTGGAATCAAGAAGAAATACTATTTCAAAAATCAGTTTCCATAATTGATACAGATATAAAATTAATGAATGCTTATTGCCAAGACTTAGCACAATCTTCATCTTTTTATAGACTCTCCCAATTCAAAGATAGTGAAGCAACCAACTTTTATTATACAGCTATGAAGGCTAAAAATAGTCTTTCCACAAATATATATACAGCGGGAACACTTCCAATAAAACATTTTTTTGCATATTTCTGGAATACAGATTATGTTTTATCAAATAATAGATTCGATTCCTCAACCCTTTTCTACAATGGAATTCAAAGCTATCCTGAAGATAAACAAACATTTTGGGAACAAACTATTAAAAACAATGAAACCACTACAAATCTAATTAATATTAATGATTTACTAGATTCTGATAGAGATGAATTTTACTACATAGTAAATATGAATAAAATATCTTATAAAAAAATACCATCATCAGTGGTTTTTTCAATTGAAGTAGATCAAATAAAAGAAAATTTTAATAGCTTACTTCAACCAGATTGTGAAATACTAGTTTTAGATGAAAACAATAACTTTTTATTTAATATAAATAATAGAAAAGATAATTTAGCTAATAATGACATAATAAATCTAATTGAAAATTCAAAATCAGAAATCAAAATAGATAATGAAAAATACAATATAATTAAAATTACATCATCTGGATTAAAGTGGTCATACTATTTAATTCAACCTACTACGCTTTGTCAAAAACAAATAATTAAATATCAGAGCATTTCATATATCGTAATCTTCTTATCAACTATTTTAGGTATAATATTAATATTATATTTAATTAGTATAAGTATGAAACCCTTATTAACTCTAGACATGCAACTTCAAACAGTTCAAGGGGATAAAGATAAACTTGAATCATTTATTAGCGATAGAACCCCTATTTTATGTAAAACATACATAAGAGAATTAATGAGAGGGTTAATAATACATACTGATGAACTTAAAACAGCAAGGGACTTTTTAAATTTAAATGATCCATCTTTACAATACATTGTCCTATATAGTATTGCCTACAACAACAGTAACAAAACCTATAATAAAAATGATTTCGATAATGAAGTTGTAAATGAACTATATAAAGAATTTTCTCGCAATAATCGACTTTATTTTTTCTCACCAGAAGAAAGAACTTATGCACTATTACTTCCTTTTTCAACAGATGAAGATAGATTTAAAGAAGAAATAATAGATAAACTTATCAAAGTAAATAACAACTTATTAAGAAATTCTTCAATATGGATTTATGGTGGAATATCAAATAGCTGCACAAAGTTAAAAAGAATTTGGACAATATATCAACAAGCAAGAACTGCTTCTCAATTTGTAGGAGCTGGAGAAATATTTTCAAATTATTTTATAAGAGATATAGAATCTACAACATATTATTATCCTATTGAAATTGCAGAACAATTATCATATCACATTTCAAAAAACAATACTCAACAAATAAAGGAAATTTTTATATTAATTAACCAGGAAAATTTTGTTAATAGAAATTTGAAATCAGATATGGTAGCATACCTTTTAAATGATATAAAAAACACCTTAATTAAATGTAGATTAAAAATTAATTGGGTTAAAAATACAGAAAGTATTAATAAGTTAAATATAATCGATAGAAAACTTCAAACATCACTTAGCATTTCTTTACTAGAACATATATCAAATGAACTTTGCTATTTCTTTGAAAATAAAAATGATGAAACACTTATTGAAACAATACAAACCTATATTGAAGAAAACTATAATGATCCTTCAATTTGTTTAACTAAGATAGCTGATGAGTTTTTAATTTCTGAAAGCTATGTTTCTCATTTATTTAAAAATGAGAAAGGCATAAATTTTTCAACTTTCTTAGAGGATTTAAGATTAAATGCTGCAATGAAAAAATTAAAATGCAAAGATTGTAAAGTCTCTGAATTATATAAATATGTAGGCTACAATAATGCAACTTCATTTAGAAGAGCATTCAAAAAAAGATATGGAGTTCCACCAAGTTCACTTAGGAAATAAAAAATGTTGAATTACAAAACAATCAATAAAGATTTCACAAATGAATTAATAAAAAATAATTATATTAAATTCATTAATTCTCTAAAAAAAGATAATGTAGAATTACACAGTTTTACATTAATTCATAATGAAAAATTATTATTAGAAAAATATAGCGAATATCAATCAGCATCAGATTTACACCAAATGTATTCTATTACCAAAAATTTAACATCTATTGCAATTGGAATATTAATAACTCAAAATAAAATTAACTTAGTTGATAAAATTTCCTCCTATTTTAAAGATAAAATCAATGAACACACTTCACCAGAAATTTTAGATATGAAAATAGAAGATTTATTATCTATGAGGACTTGTTACAACACAACTACATATAAAAAAGATTTAACTAAAGATTGGCTAGAAAGCTTCTTTACAAGCCCCATTGATCACAAAAGTGGAACTATTTTTAGCTATGACACCTCTGCCTCACATACTTTATGTGCATTAGTAGAAAGAATTACAAATCAAAAGCTTTTAGACTTCTTAAATCAAAATCTAAATCAATATTTCACTTTTTCAAAAAACTCATTTATTAAACAAGATCCTTTTGGGAACACAATGGGAGGAACAGGTTTTAATTGCACTACAAAGGATTTAATTAATCTTGCTCTATTTCTATATCAAGAAGGGAAAGGAGTCCTTTCAAACATATATTTTAAAGAAGCAACTTCAAAAAAAGTTGAAACAACTAATAGAGCACAATTTGAATTCGAGAGTTATGGCTACGGCTATCAATTTTGGAAAACAATAAATAATGGTTATTTTTGTTATGGGATGGATGGACAACTAATTATCATTATTCCACAATTGAGATTTATAGCAATAACCACAGCTAACACAAAAAACATTCAAATATTATTCGATAACATATTTAAATATTTTCTTTATCCGCTATCCACTTCTTAGGATTATCACTAAATAAATATTTATAATAACCTATAAGATACTCTTTTTTCTGCTTATCATTTAATTTCTTTGCCCATTCAACTAGTTCTAAATCCGTTGAAGATATATTATCTAATGCAAAGAAAGATTTAATTTGTGCAATTGGTTTATTCCAATCATGAAAACTTCCATTTTTAACTAAGTTCGCATTTATATCACAATCAAAAAAAACACTTTTTGCACCTAATCTCCAAGGTCTTGCTAAATAAATTGACTTATTCTCTACGTTCCCATCAATTTTACATTTATAAAATAAAAAGCCATACTCTAAATCTACAACTGTACAAGGTGCTGCGATATAAGCTTTAGTATCTCTATCTTGTAAATCATCAAGAACAAAAATATTACACAGATAAAAGAGAGCAGTAGCTCCCCCAAATATGAAATCAATATTACCAAAAATAGTGCAATTATAAAAAATTTGCCTACAATGTTTTCTTTCATAAGCCGCTCTAGGTCCAAGGCCAATATTACTTCCATATTTATCAGACTGAGGTAAAGGAGCCGTAAATAAAGTATCTTGATTGCCTTTTAAAATACAATTTTCAACATTGATTTTATCCCCATCACAATATAATGCAACACATTGTCCATATTCTTTTCCATTACCAGAACTATTTTCAATTGTCAAATTTTTAAGTTTTATATTTGATGAAGCTAAATGTAAAGTTGCAGTGCGAAAAGTACCTCTTTTACTTCCATCGGGTAAAATATCAAAAGCAGACAAATTATTAGTTATAATTACATCACTCTCTTTTTTACCTTCAAGTATTATATTATTAATATCGATATATACACTTTCGCTATATATTCCCTCTTCAATATATATTTTTATTCCACTCTTACTATCTTTACTCCTAATTAATTTAGCTTTTTCTATAGCTTTGCTAATACTATCAATTGAACTATCCGCTTTTTTTGAAACAATAATTAAATTATTTTGTAGATCATTCATTAGAACCTCATTTTTATATTTCTTTATCCAGAAAGAATATAATCAAAAGGAATCTACTACAAGATACAATTTTTGCTTTTCAGTACATATTTTGTTATGAATAAAAAATTTTTAGATATTTTTTTCAATTTTAATAGTACAATTAATTTAACAAATAACGTATTTTATTTCAAAAATTGTTTCTTGTGCCCCAAAAAATTCTAGCTTATTGTCATAATGAACCAACTAAGTTTGGGAATTTAAAAAAAGGAGTTACCTATGAAACTTAAAAAATTATTTTTAGTTTCAATTGTTTTATTAGCAAGTTTATCATTATTTGCTAGTGGATCAAGTGAAGAAAAAGACACTTCTACTACAAAAGAAGTTGTGGATGCAGATGGAATCGTAAAACCAAAAGAAATTACCATTATGGTGGATTCTACTGTTTTTACTAAAGCGAATGACAGAGATTCATTTGAAAAAAGATGGGAAGAATTAACTGGGATTGATTTAAACATTATTCAACCTGACCATGATGCATACTATGATGTTGTAGGACAGACATTGGCAAGTGGAGATTGGCCAGATGTTATCTTATTAAACTCTGTATACTATGCTGGTTATGCATCAGAAGGTGTTCTTTGGGACATGACAGAATCATATGATAAGTCAACTTTAAAAACTCGAGTAACAAACCAATCTATTATAGATGGCTTGAAATTAGAGGGCTCATTATTTGGGTTTAGTCCTACTCGGGGAAATGGATGTATTACATACGTGAAAAAAGCTTGGTTAGATAATGTAGGTCTTGATGCACCAACAAATTACAAAGAATACTTAGCAATGCTAGATGCTTTCACTAATGAAGATCCTGATGGAAATGGTATAAAAGGAGACACTTATGCACTATCATCTGCAGGCTTAATTGGTAAAGAGGCTCCCTACATAAACTATTTACCTAATTTCTACCAAGATGCTTATCCAAGTTTCTATAAAAACGACAACGGTGTTTGGGTTGATGGCTTCACCGAACCCGCAATGAAAGAAGCTTTAACTAGATTGAAAGAAGCATATGAAGCTGGTTACATTGATAAAGAAAGTTTAACTAATGGTACTAAAGATTGTAGAAATAAATTCTATGAAGATAAATTTGGGGTATTTACTTATTGGGCTGGAGTATGGGCTAGTAATTTAAAAACTAATTTAATTGCTAACGGTCATGATGGTGAATTAATAGCTCTACCTCCAATTAAAGAAACAGAAACATATATAGAACGTGTTGCTCCAACATGGTGTATCACATCATCTTGTGAAAATCCCGAAGGTGTATTTAAATACTTCATAGAAACAATGCTAGATGGGAAAGATATGCAATTCTTATGGACTTATGGAGTTGAAAATGTCCATTGGTCAACAAAAGCAGAGACTGTATGTGGCAACACTTATAAAGATGGTGAATTCCATGGCTTAGAAAGTCTAGAATTAAAAGGTACACAATATAAGAAGAATCATATAGATCCTCTATTAGCTGTAGCACCTTTAGATGAAACCCCTTCATCATTATCTAAAGAAATAATTGATTCAGCAACTACTTTCAGTAAATATAGTAGACCTGCTCAACTAGTTTTATCAACAGATGAAATGTCGCAATATAATGGAGATTTAACAACTCTTAAAAATGAAATTGTTGCATTAGTAGTAACTCAAGGAATGAGCGTTGAAGACGGTATGAAAAAATTTGAATCAGATGGAGGCTTAAGCTGGTCAAATCAAATCGTTAACTCACTTAATAAATAATAATTAACGTCCATAGGAGTACTAATAAAACAAATGAATAAGAATAATTCTGGTCAAAGGTTGGCCCAACTAAATAAAACTTCATTTAAAGCACAATTATACAAATATAGATATTTTTACTTAATGTTTTTACCAGTAATCATATTCGCACTAATATTTTTTTATATTCCTATGGTCGGAGTTCTCTATTCCTTTACTAGCTATAAAGGAATAAGAGCTCCAGAATTTGTAGGCTTAGCGAATTTTAGAAAAATGTTCCAAATGCCAAATTTCTGGAGTGCATTTAGAAATACTTTAGAAATAAGCGTGGTAAAATTATTTTTAAATACAGCAATTGCTATAATCATTTCATTATTATTAAATGAAATGACAAATCTCAGATACAAGAAGATAACCCAAACAGTAATCTATCTTCCACACTTTTTATCTTGGGTAGTTACAGCATCAGTATTCTCTCTAATAATGTCCCCCTCTAATGAAGGACTAATTAACCAACTATTGATTCATCTACACATAATAGAAAAAGGTAATGAAATCTATTTCTTAGGAAACCAAAATCTTTGGAGAATGAGTTATTACATAATAAATATCTGGAAAGATAGCGGTTGGGGAACTGTTATATTTTTAGCAACTCTATCTGGAATTAATCCTTGTTTGTATGAGGCTGCAGCAATTGATGGAGCTAATAGATTTAAAAGAATGACTGCAGTAACATTACCAGCCCTTTCTAACACAATTATTACAGTTTTAATTTTAAATTTAGCTAAAATAATGAACTTATTTGAATCCGCATTCGTTCTTCAAAATGATGCTGTTATGGGTACTGCAAATGTATTACAAACATATATTTATTATCAAACATTTAACAGTGGTGCAATACCAGACTATGGGTACACAACTGCCGTAGGATTATTTAAATCTATAGTTGGCTGCATATTAGTCTTAACCTGTAATCATATCAGCAAAAAAACCCGCGAAGGTCGTGGAATTGTATAAGGATAAAAAAATGAAGAAGAAATCTAGTTTAAATAAAACCACTGGCTTTGATGTATTTAATACAATACTGTTTGCACTAATATGTCTAATGATGCTTATTCCATTATACAAAGTTCTAATAGATTCATTTGATTTAACAAGTGCATATGGTATGAGATTACTACCAAAAAAATTCGGATTAGATGGATATATTTCTGTTTTTACAAATCCGACTTTATATAGGCCATTATTAATATCAATTGCTACTACAATCACTGGCACTCTACTAGGATTAACACTATCTACAGTTGGAGGATTTGTACTAATTCAGTGGAAGATGCCAGGAAGAACTTTTTTTGCAAACTTTTTACTATTTACTATGATATTTAATGGAGGGATGATTCCGACCTATTTATTAATGAGATCCTTACATCTTACAAATTCTCTAGGAAGTGTTATCCTTTATCCAGCACTAAATATATATAATTTAGTATTGATGAGGAACTTTTTTGAAGGTATTCCTATTAGCTTATATGAATCGGCTGAGCTTGATGGATGTACTCCAATGCAAACCTTTTTTAAAATTGTATTACCACTATCTAAAGCAGCTTTAGCATCAATTGGACTACTTTTTGCAGTTGCATATTGGAATGATTATACTAATTATAAATTATATATAACAGATTCTAACTTCTACAATTTCCAAATGAAACTTAGAAGTATAATGATGGGATCAGATTTACCTGGAGCAGTTGGTTCAGCAACTGAAAATACAATTAAAAGCGCTGCCATAATCATTGCAATATTGCCTTTTATGATATTGTATCCATTTTTACAAAAATATTTTGTAAAAGGTATGAATCTAGGATCAGTAAAGGAATAAATATGGCTTCAATACATTGGATAGGAGATTCAACTGTAGCTTTTAACAATATATTTAGTTATCCACAGACTGGCATTGGTCAGGTTTTTAACCTATTTTTAAAACCTGATCATAATATTAGAAATCATGCTAAGAATGGAAGAAGTACTAAATCATTTATAGATCAATCATTATTAGTCCCAGTTTATTTTGAGCTCAAAGAAAACGATTTTCTCTTTATTCAATTTGGACATAATGATGAAAAAAAGTCTGATTTAAGTAGATATACAGATCCTAATACAACATTCAAAGAGAATTTAATAAAATTTATTAATGTTGCTAATAGTAAAAAAGCTACACCAGTATTAATTACTCCATTAGAAAGACGTTGGTTTAAAGAAGGCAAATTAATTAACAGTAATCACCTTCCTTATGTAAATAGCATTAAACAAGTAGCAAAAGAATATAATGTAGTTTATATAGATTTATTTCAAGAAAGTAGAGACCTACTATTAAAACTTGGAGATACTAAAAGTAAATCTTTGTTTATGCAATTAAAATCAAATCAATGGGAAAATTATCCTAACGGAATAGATGATAACACACACCTAACACACAAAGGGGCAGTTACTTTTGCATCTATTATTTACAAGCATTTACTATCAAAAGGTGAACCTTTTGATAAAATATTATTAGACAACAAAGGGAAAAATGAAATATAAAAATCCAATAATATTTTCTGATTATTCAGATCCTGATGTTTTAGAATATGGTGATAAATTTATAATGACAGCTTCGTCTTTCAACTATATTCCAGGATTACCTATTTTGTTATCAGAGGATTTGGTAAACTGGAAATTAGTAAATTATGCAATTGAAAATCGATTAGACTTTCCAAAGTATAATAAACCTATGTATTCTAATGGGGTTTGGGCCCCTTCAATCAGGAAACATAATTCTTTATTTTATATTTTTTTTGGTATGCCTGATGAAGGTATATTTGAAGTACATACTTCAGACCCACTAAAAAAATGGAGTACCCCGCATCTAGTAAAAAAAGGGAAAGGACTTATTGATCCATGTCCTTTTTGGGAAGATAACAAAGCATATGTAGTCCATGCTTATGCAAAAAGTAGAATAGGGTTTAAAAGTGTGCTAGGAATTTTTGAAATAGATCCAAAAACTAATGAAAGTATTAGTACCGATTCGCTACTTTATAATGGTATTACAGAAAATCCCACAATTGAGGGTCCAAAAGTATATAAAAAAAATAATTATTATTATATTTTTGCTCCCGCTGGCGGGGTTAAATATGGGTGGCAAACAGTATTAAGGAGTAAATCTTTATTTGGCCCATTTGAAACAAAAAAGGTATTAGAGCAAAAAAACACAACAGTAAATGGACCTCACCAAGGTGCCATGATAAAAGATAAGAGTAATAACTACTGGTTTATTCACTTCCAAGATAAAGGAATTTATGGAAGAATTACTCATTTACAACCATTAAAGTGGAAAGAAGATTGGCCAGTTATTGCTAATAATGGAAAACCTCTTTATCAAAGTGAAGCACCATATCCTTCAACAAAATCACAAATGAAGCTCAATCAAAATGATATGCTTAATTCAAAAGATTTATCATTATATTGGCAATGGAGTGCAAATAAAAATACCAAATTTTATAGTACTACTCCCAATGGACTATATTTAAATTCCCACTATGAAGAAAATGGAAATTATAATTTAAAATTATACCCAAACTTACTCTCACAAAAATTGATTTATAGATCTTTTAAAATTGAGGTTACTTGTGATTACTCTCTCTTAAAAGAAAATGAGGAAGCTGGACTTGCTTTTATTGATAGAACAAATATAGCAATTGCAATCAGAAATGAAAACAATAGGTTCAAGGTTTGTTTGAGAAATGAAGAAAAAACTAAAATACTTGATGAATATAAGAAAATGGATTCTTTAGTTCAGTTATCTCTTATATTAAAAGAAAATTCCAACAAAATAAAATGTGGTCTTAAGATTAATAACAAATCAACAAAGCAAGACATTACCTTTTTAAAAGAGTCTATTGTTAGTTGGTCTGGTTTAAAAGTAGCTATATATTCAATATCAAAGAATAGAAAAAAAGAGTATGGAAAGGTTAGATTTTCCAATTTTAAAATATTGGAGAGGTGATGTTTAAAAATAAAAATTTCCAACAATTACTCGATGAAAATTTTACACTCGCTCCAATTTTGAAACTAGCTATACCGATTACAATAACGAGTATTATACAATCATTATATAATTTGATTGATACTTATTGGTTGGGAAAACTTGGAATTAATGAACTTGCAGCAATAAATTTAGTAACTCCTATTCAACAAACTATAATTGCTTTTGGAAGTGGAATTACTGTCGCAGGAGCGATTCTAATCTCACAAAATTTAGGGGCTAGAAAAATCGAATTAGCAAACAAAATTGTTGCTCATATTTTAACCTTTACAATAAGTTTTGCTCTGTTAAGTTGCATAATTATATTATCACAATCAACAAATATTTTAATTTGGTTAGGAGCTGAAGATAATATTTTTCAAGAAAGTAAGATGTATTTGGATTTAATTTTATTCGGTATGCCTTTACTTTATATACTAAACATATATACATCTGTAAGCCAATCCCAAGGTAATAGTTTTTATCCAATGTTACTAAACTTATTAGGCTCTATTATAAATATAATATTAGATCCATATTTAATAATACATTTAGAGAAAGGTATTTATGGAGCAGGGTTAGCAACACTTATATCAAAGGGAACTATAGCTCTTATATCAATTATTTTATTGTTGAAATCAAAGCAAAATATAAAAATTAAATTAAAATATTTTAAAATTGACTTAAATTTATTAAAAAAGATTCTATTTATAGCGCTTCCTATATCATTTGGAAACTCCACAATGCAATTTGGTTTTATATTAATGAGTAAAATTGTTTTATCCTATGGACCAATAGCAATGGCTGCATATGGAGTTGGAAATAAAATAAATGGATTAATATCGTTACCTGTCCAAGGGATAAGTTCAGCATTAGCTACAGTAGTCGGTCAATATGTGGGAAAAGAAAATCATAAAAAGATAAGAAAATCTTATATTATTTCTAGAAGAATATGCCTTATATTTTTATTATTTGGTGGAATTATTTTATCAAGAAAACCCATTTCATCTTCAATTGTGAAAGTATTCACAAACGATATTAATGTTATTGATATGGGGAGCACTCTTTTATCAATCTTAGCCCTTTTTAGTTTTACAAATGCAATACATAACACAACTAGAGCAGTTTTTAATGGAGAAGGATTCACAAAAATAGCTGTATTATCAGATGTATTGAGAATATGGATATTTAGATTTTTAAGTGTATATTTTCTAACAAAGGTCTTTGATTTAGGAGTCGTTGGAATTTGGTACTCAATAGTAATAAGCAATGGGTTAGCAGCATTATTTTCAATATCTGTTTACACCTTAAAAATAAAAAACAAAAAAGTAAAAACAATTACTTAAGGAGAATAGCAAAATGGAAAAAGTTCAAAATTTTATCGATCAATATTTAGAAGATTTTATACCTACAACTGACAAATGGAATTATGAAGATGGCTGTGTATTAAGAGGTGCACAACTATTATATCAAGAGACAGGAAATAAAAAATATTTTGATTTTATTGAAAATTATTTAAGGAACTATATAAAAGAAAATGGGGATATTAAACACTACAATATAAAAGAATACAACATAGATAAAATTAACTGCGGAAAAGTCTTATTATTTATGTTTAAAACAACAAAAGAATCAAAATATCTAAATGCAGCAAAACTTCTTCGAAAACAACTTGAAAATCAACCAAGATGTAAATGCGGCTCTTTTTTTCACAAAGCAATTTACCCTTATCAAGTTTGGCTAGATGGTGTTTATATGGGACTTCCCTTTTTAATGGAAATTGACTCTTATTTAAATAATTTTAATTGCTACGAAGATATAAAGAACCAAATTAATAACACTAATCAATACCTATACGATGAGGAAAAACATCTCCACTACCATGCATATGATGAAACACACTCAATTTTTTGGGCTGATAAAAATACAGGGTGTTCTAAAAACTTTTGGCTTAGGAGCATTGGTTGGCACTTAATGGCACTTGTTGATATAATATCATTAACAAGTACTGATATGTATATGGATTATAGATATTATATTGAATATTTTAGAAAAACATTAGATGGAATTTTAGAATATCAAGACACAGAAAGTAAATTATTCTATCAGGTTGTAGATAAAAAAGACTACAAAAACAATTATCTTGAAACCTCAGGCTCACTAATGATAGCTTATTCAATATTTAAAGCATGTAATTTAAGAATAATAGATAGTAATAAATATTTTAAAATAGGGAATGAAATATTCAAGAATATTATAGATACTAAGTTAAAAGAAAAATCAGACAAACTTATTTTAAAAGATAATTGTTCAGTAGCGGGGCTCGGACCTTATGATAATCTAAGAAGAGATGGAACAATTGAATATTATTTAAGTGAACCAATAACCGATAATGATAAAAAATCTGTTGGTACATTTCTTATGGCATATAGTCAATACCTCGAATATAACAAAAATTGGAGGTATATAAATGAATCTTAAAATATTAGAAATCACCTCTTCATGTATTATCTTTGAACTAATAACAAATGATATTTTCTTTTTAGATGCAGAATTAGAAATTCAATTATTAGATAACAAAGAGAAAATAATAAAAAGTAAATATTCTAAAAATGTAGTCAATTCTTTGTATAACTTAAATTCTAATTTTTCTTATAAAATTAGAATTTTATCAAAAGGAAAACAAGTTTGTTTAGAATCGTTTAAAACCTTAGAGAATACATATACCTTAGATGTTCGAGATTTTGGTGCAATTGGTAATTCTAAAACTAATTCTACAGCGGCGATACAAGCAGCTATATGCTCATGTCCAAAAAATGGTAAAATCTTAATTCCAGAAGGCAGATATGTAGTAAATAGTTTATTTCTAAAAAGCGATATTGAGTTTGAAATTTGCGAAAATGCAACTTTAATTGCTGATAAAAATATATCAAACTATCCCATTTTTCCTGATTTAATCGAAAATTATGCTAATAAGAAATATCAAAGTTTAGGAAGTTGGGAAGGGAATCCATATAAAAGTTACTGTTCAGTTATCAATGCTATAAACATTGAAAATGTTAAAATTTATGGTAAAGGTATTATTGATGGAAATAGCTCAGTAAAAACTTGGTGGAAAGACCCTAAACATAAAGAAACACATATAGCTAGACCTAGATTATTTTTTTCTAATAATTCAAATCATATTCTTATCGAGGGTATCACTTTTAAAAATAGCCCCTCTTGGACTATTCATCCATACCTAAGTGATAATATTAAAATTATTAATGTAAAGATTGTTAATCCTAAAGATTCACCAAATACCGATGGAATTGATCCTGATTGTTGCACAAACATATCTATAATAGGAGTTTATTTTTCATTAGGTGATGATTGCATTGCAATAAAAAGTGGTAAAATATTTATGGCTCAAAATTTAGGTAAGCCTACAAAATCAATAACTATTAGGCAATGCCATATGAAAGATGGACATGCAGGAGTAACCTTAGGTTCTGAATTAGCCTGTGGAATTTTCAATGTAATTGTAAAGGATTGTTTATTCATAGATACGGATAGAGGCTTGAGAATCAAAACTAGAAGAGGAAGAGGAAATAAAGCAATTATTGATAATATCGAGTTTAACAATATAAAAATGAATAATGTTAAAATTCCATTTGTAATAAATAGTTATTATTTTTGCGATATAGATGGACACTCATCCTATGTTCAAACAAGAAAAAAATTACCTATTGATTTTAGAACTCCATCAATTGGAAAATTAAAGTTTAAAAATATTGCGGCAACAAATTGTCACTTAGCAATTGCTAGTATCGAAGGGTTAAGTGAAAAACCTATAGAGGAAGTTGCTTTTTCTAATATTAACATTAGTTTTGATAAAATGGCTAAAGCAGAAATTCCTATTATGAGCGATGGAATTGAGAAAGTGTGTAGAAGTGGATTTATTATAAATAATGTAAAGAAATTTAAGACTGAAAAAATTAAAGTTTCCAATAATGTTGGCCCAATTTTAATACTCAATGGTATAGAAGGAAAAATAAATGAATAAACTAGGTTTTAGAGCACATGATTTAGGTTCTTTTGATACAGTAATTAATTTTATTTCAGAAATGGATAATAAATCTTGTCCCCATATTATTCAATTTGCTCCTACTAAGCTTTTTAAAAATATTACTCATATTTCTGAAACTAAAGAAAGTTGGATAACTAGTACAAGCAAAAGCTTTCAAGAAGCAAATATTGAAGTAAGTGTACTTGGTTGCTATATTAACCCATTAAATACAGAAAAAGAATATAGAACAAAAGTGATAAATGACTTTAAAACATCTTTAGAAATTGCAAAATATTTTAATAATAGTGTAGTCGCAACTGAAACAGGTACAAATAAAAATTCATTACAATTAAACCTAGGGGAAGAAAAAAGGCTTAATAATTTTTGGAATTTTCTGGAAAAAGTAATACCTATTGCTCAAAAGAATAATGCTACAATAGCAATTGAACCTGTTGCTGACCATACAATATGTAGCTTTAAAATAATAGATCAAATGTTAACTTATTTTAAATGTGACAATTTAAAATTAATTTATGATCCAGTTAATTTTCTTCCTTATAAAGATAATGAATTAGTCCCTGAATTTCAAAATCTACAATTTATAGAATTTTTTGAAAAATACAATTCACTAATCTCAATAATTCATCTTAAAGATTTTAATATTGTAGAAAAACAAAAAAATGGGTATTTATCATTATTTTCAGGTAGATTTAATATTGAAGACTTTATCTTTACATTAAAAAAATATAACAACCAATCACCACTTCTGCTTGAAAATGTAAATATTCCTGACATAAAGAATATTATATATAAAATTCAAAATCTTTTAAACTAATAAATATAAAAAGGCAAAATATAAATATATTTCATTTTTTTGCCTTTCTATTTATTATAATGCATTTCTATAAATTTCTATAAGATCTTCTTTCTCTAAATATTTTCGAGTATTGGAAGGAGATCCACTTGCAATAGCATCAGTTGCCATTTTATCAACAACACTAAGAAATTTATCCATATCAATACCGTACTCTCTAATAGAGGGTATTTCAACCATTTTTAGTAATTTCTTAAGTTGGACAATAAATTTAATTGCAGCCATCTCATCATTATCACCCTCATTTGAAGCTCCAATAACTCTAGCAATAGTGGCAAACCTTGCATAACAGCCATCTAATACATAATCCAAACAATCACAAATTAACATTGCATTAGAAATTCCATGAGGGACATGGAAAAGAGCTCCAATTGGACGAGACATCCCATGTACAACAGTAACTGAAGAATTGTTAATACAAATTCCAGCTTCAAAGGAAGCTAAAGCCATTTCATTTCTCGCTGTTACATCATCTGAATCAATATATGCAATAGGAAGATTTTTAAATATCCTTTTTATTGCAGATAGTGCAAATATATCAGTAATAGGAGTTGCTTTTTTTGAAGTATAGGCTTCAACAGCGTGAGTTAGTGCATCTATACCCGTTGCAGCAGTAACTTCTCTAGGAACAGTTAAAGTTAAAGATGGATCAACAATAGCAAGAGTTGGAAGTAAATCATTACCTTTTAATAACATTTTAACATCCGTCTCAGTATCAGTAATTATTGTAAACTTTGTAACCTCACTGCCTGTACCTGCAGTTGTTGGAATAAGAACAAGTGGTGGAAAATTTCCAACAATTTCCTTTCCACAATAATCAGAAATCTTTCCATCAAGTTTACTCATAGCGGCACAAGCTTTTGCACTATCTAGAGGGGAACCGCCTCCTATGCCAATTATAAAATCACAAGATTCATGCTTATAAGATACAACAGCTTGTTCTATCATTTTATCTGTTGGCTCTCCAGTAATATCATTGAAGACAGAATATTCTACTGAATTATCATCTAACAAATCTGTAAGTTTTTCTAATATTCCAGATTTAGTTATATGTTTTCCTGTAATAATAAGTGCCTTTTCTCCTAATTTAGCAATTTGCTCTCCAGAATCCATTAAAGAATTCTCGCCCATTATAGAACAACCCGCTGTAGTAAATTGTGTTGACATTTTTTTCCCTTTATTAAAAAGTAATCATTATTTTAATGAAATCAGAGTGATAACTTTACAGTTAAACAAAATCTAATTTTTATTGTATTATTTCTAAAATTATAGTTAACTAATTAAAAAATAATTTATAAATAACATCCAATATAGATTTAAAAAACAATAAAGAGAGAAAGAACTATTATATCTAATTCTCTCTCTATTGATTAATAATTTTTAAAACCAACCTAATACTATTTCAATAGATTAAAAATCTATAAATATGTGCAATTTATTAAATAACTTGCACATATATATTATAGTTAAATCTCTGAAAGGACTTCTTCAAGTTTAAGGAGTTCTTCATCAATTTGCTCAGGAGTAATAATGAGCGGCGGATTAACAAAAATCATATTTTCATGTGAATAAGTCATAAATCCTTTAGCTTTTAATTTTCCAACTAAATTACTCATAACACCTTTAGGATCATACCCATACTCTACTAAAGGTTCTTTAGTTTTTTTATCTTTTACAAGTTCAACAGATGAGAATAAACCAATATGTCTGACATCTCCAACACAGTCATATTTATTTTTTATCTCTTCAAGTCTCATTGCAAGATGGTCTCCTGACTTTTTAACATTCTCAGCAATTTTTGAATCTTCATAATATTGTACACAAGCAACTCCTGCAGCACAGGATAGAGGATGCCCACTATATGTAAGACCACAAGAGAGAACATTGTCATCAAAATAGGATGCAATTTCTGAAGTAACTGCTACGCCTCCTAAAGGAGCATATCCACAAGTAACACCTTTTGCAAAAGTTACAATATCTGGGATAACATCAAAGTTTTCAAAAGCAAAACAGGTACCAGTTCTATACCAACCAGCCATAACTTCATCAAAAATTAAAAGTATACCATATTTATCACAAACCTTTCTTACCCCTTTCATATAACCTTTAGGTGGAATAAGAACACCATTTGAACCTGTAACAGTTTCCATAACTATAGCAGCAATTGCATCTCTACCTTCATATTGAATTTGCTCTTCTAGTTTAGAAACATAATATTCAACAGCTTCTTCTTCACTTTCAAATGGAATTTTTTCACGATATAAATATGGATCAAAAAATTTAATAAAACCGGGAACTCCAGGTTCTAAGGCAAATCTTCTAGGCTCCCCTGTTAGATTACCTGCACCAAAACTTGAGCCATGATAACTTCTATAACGACTCATAATTTTATTTCTACCTGTAAACATACGTGCTATTTTAATTGCATTTTCATTAGCATCTGCACCGGCATTAGTAAAAAATATTTTACCAAAATTTTCAGGAAGAAGAGAAATAATTTTCTCAGCTAAAGTTGCTCTTGAAATATCTGCATAACTAGGTCCAATAAAACAGTATTGATCAACTTTCTTTTTTATTGCATCTCCAATAGCTTTATTTGAATAACCAACATTAAGATTTACCAACTGAGAAGACATATCAGTATATCGATTTCCATCATAATCCCAAATATAAATACCTTCTGCTTTTTCAATAGCTATCGGATTTATATTCGCTTGTTTACTCCAAGATTGAAGATTATATTTTTTCTGTTTTTCACTAATTTCTTTTCCTGTCATTTATTAGTCCTTTATTCTTTATCAGCTTTTAATACAGCATTCATCATTACAGTAGCCCCTGCAGTACATTGTTCAAATGATGAATATTCAGGTTCACAATGACTAAGTCCATCTTTTGATTGAACAAAGACCATAGTTGTTGGCATCATATATGAAGCAAACTGTGCATCATGGCCGGCACCTGAGTGAATGTATTGATGAGATACACCTGCTTCTTCAGCAGCTTCTTTTACATATGAGACTAATTTTTTATCCCAATATACAGTATCTCTATTCCAAGCTTTTTGAACTTCGCAAGTACAACCGCTCCATTCTTTATCAGCACAACTTTTAACAATGTCTAAAACCATTTGAAGTACTTTTGGATCTTCATGACGTACATCTATACAGAAATCAAAGTAGTCAGGAACACAAGTATGTACACAAGGATGGCATTCAACTTCGCCTGTTGTATAAACAAGCTCAGGATAACCAAGTTTATCTATTTCTGAGTGTAGATACATTAAAGCTTGAGCTGCTGCGAAAAAAGCATCTTTTCTTTTTGGCATGGGGAAAGTACCTGCATGTGTTGTTTGTCCATAAAATTTAAGACGATAATTGAACATACCCAAAACACAATCAACCACTCCAACATCATTGTTTGCATCTTCTAAAATAGGGCCTTGTTCAATATGAGTTTCAAACATATATAAATATTTTTCTGGGCTTAATCTATTCTTTTCATACCCTTTAAAGCCAGATTTTTCTAAAGCCTCTCCAAATGTTGTTTTTCCAGTTAGTACATCTTTTGTTGCTAACATATCTTCTTTTTTAAATTTTTCTTTGATACTTTCTGGTAAATAATCATAACAAACTATTCCAGAACACATCATAGCTGGAGGATATAAAGAACCTTCCTCATTTGTCCAAACCATAGCAGTTAAGGGATGTTTATGAGCAATATTTTCTTTTACAACAGTCTCAAGTGCTTCCATAGCACTAATTACACCTAATATTCCATCATAGTTTCCGCCATTTTTCACAGAGTCTATATGGGATGCCATTACGATTCGTTTAGCATTAGGATCACTTCCTTCTATAGTTGCATATAGGTTTGCAACATCATCAACTTCAATTATTGCACCTATA
Source organism: Pleomorphochaeta sp. (assembly GCA_028532815.1). Lineage (GTDB taxonomy): Bacteria > Spirochaetota > Spirochaetia > Sphaerochaetales > Sphaerochaetaceae > Pleomorphochaeta. The sequence continues at coordinate 7,483 of JAQQAS010000044.1, read as the reverse complement.
GCTTCCATTCTTCTGATAAACTCATTTCTTGCATCAATTGCTTCTTTTGATAGGGAATAACGTGTTATACCACCATGACCAGCGTCGCCATATTTTGCAAAAGTTGTAATTTTGTCACTCATTCTCTCTAAACTACATGTATACATAATCATATCCTCCATTAGATAAATATTAATTTTCTTTTCCCGTTAATATTGTTTTTTTATTTGGATGAATGCAATTTATAACTAAAGAATCAACCTCTTCGTTTGTAACTGCAAACTTATATTCTCCACCACTATTTAAAGCCAAAGACAATAAAAAAGCTCCATCCCAGTCTGTTAAATAAATTCTTTTTATTACATCGCTAGAATTACCTTTTCTAAACTCATATTCATTTAATTTAGCAAGTTCATCATTCATTCTAACAAATCCATGAATAAATAAGCCGCCAACCATGAGATTTTTATAGGGGGGATTATACTCTTTGTTAAACTCGATAGTAACTGGAATTTCAGTTATTCCACACGGCATATCTCTTAGTTCAATATCAACAATTCTAAAATTTTCTGTTGGTATTAAACTTGAAAGCTCAATCTTTTTTGCTTTCTTAAATCTTTCGATCATACGATCTCCTCCTGTGCAAAGGTTGCATTTGGTTTAGAAATTCGTTTACTACTTGTAATTGCATCAACAGGACATACAAGTTTACAAAGATGACAACCAACGCATTTGCTTCCTAAAAGAATTGGTTTTCTTTTTCTTAAATGAAACTTTATTGCCTGATGGCCTGCATCATTGCAAGATATATAACACCGTCCACATCCAACACATTTATCACTATTAAAAATGGGATAAACAATAGTATCTCTATCAAGATCTGTAGAAGAAACAATATTTTGATTTGCGATAGAAACCATATCAGAAAGACTATTTATTTGTTGTTCATTCATATAGGTTGATAACCCAGCTTTTAGATCATCAATAATTCGATATCCATACTGCATCACAGAAGTAGTTATTTGAATATTTGAACACCCAAGAGCAATAAATTCTAAAGCATCTTTCCAGTTTTCTATTCCACCCATTCCACTTAGAGGAACATTTTTTAGTTCTTTACAACTTGATAAATCATTAATAAATCTTAAAGCAATGGGTTTTATAGCTTTCCCTGAATAACCTGAAATTGAAGTTTTACCTTTAATACTTGGCTTAGAAGTCATAGATTTTATATCAAAACTAGATAAACTTTTTATGGTATTAATAGCAGCAATTCCATCAGCCCCTCCTTCAATTGCTGCAATAGCAGGGATTTCAATATGCCCTATATTAGGTGTCATTTTAGCTAAGATAGGAAGGGTTGTTCCTTTTCTTGTACACTCACAATAATGTTTTACAAGTTGAGCATCTTGTCCAACATCGGAGCCTAATCCATTTCCACTCATATGAGGACAAGAAAAATTGCATTCTATAATATCAGCACCAGCTTCTTGGGATAGTCTTGCTAAATCAGTCCACTCTTGATCATTTTGACCCATGATTGATGAAACAATAACCTTATTTGGAAAATCTTTTTTCAAATCTGAAATAAATTTAAGATTTTCACTAAGTTCATGTTCTGCAATTTGCTCTAAATTTCTAAAACCAACAAAAGGAGTTGATTCTTTTTTCATTGCAGCAAATCTTGGAGATACTTCTTTAGGTTGAAGAAAACCAATCGTTTTAAAAACGATTCCAGCCCATCCCATTTTTAAAGCATTACTACACATTTCATAATTGCTAGCTACAACTGAAGATGAAAGAAAAAAAGGGTTTTCACATTTAACATTCATAAAAGTACAAGATAAATCTGCCTCTTTTGGTGTTAAATCACAATTTTCTATTGTAGCTGCGGTCTCTTTTATTCGAATGGGAAAGTCGTAATGAACACAAGCTTTTTCACATTTAGCATCACAATTTTTACAACTAAAAGGATCAAAATAATTTTTCACCTTATTATTTTCAAATCTTAATGAGAAAAGCATTTTTGCAGGATCATTGGACTTTTGACAAGCTTTTGTACATGGTGCATCAATACACAACAAACAACGATTAGCTTCATTTTGTGAAAATTTGTTTTTAAATATAAAGGTGTCCATAATTTTAATCCTTTGACTTTAATATTTTTATAATTCTAATTAAGTGAGCGTTTAACAAACTTGCCATAACCTTTTTCACCTAAAAATTGTCCATCTTTGAACACTAACTTACCTCTTGAAAAGGTCATTTGTGGATATCCATGAAGTTGTGTACCTTCCCAGATTGTATGATCATAATCTGAATGCATTGCTTCACATGTAACTGTAAAATCTTGATTTGGATCATAAATTACAATGTCTGCATCTTTACCGATTGAAAGACTTCCTTTTTGACTACATCCAAATATTTTTGCAGGATTAGAAGAACAAACTTCTACAGCTTTATTAAATGTAATATCTCCATTATTTGCTTTACTGAGCATATAAGGATACATGTTTTCAACACCAGCACAGCCATTTGGAATTTTAGTAAAATCATCTATTCCCCAGTCTTTTTCACTTTGCATGAAAGGACAGTGGTCTGTTGCAATAACATCGATATCACCCCTCTTTAAGGCTTTCCATAAAGCATCTTGGCTATCTTTTGCTTTTATTGGTGGAGAACATACAAAATTTCTTCCATCCTCTCTTTTATATACTTCATTTGTAAAGTTTAAATATTGAGGACATGTTTCTGCATAAATTGGATAGCCTTCTTCTTTTGCTTTAGTTACAGCTTTAACCCCATCTTTATTAGCAAGATGAACAATATACAATTTTGCACCTGTAGCTTTTGCCCATTGAATAGCCCTCATATCAGCTTCCGCTTCAACAAATTCAGGTCGAGAAAGATAATGGTACCAAGGACTTGTTTTACCCTCAGAAACAAATTTTTCTACATTATAATTAACCATTTCATTATTCTCTGCATGAACAGATATCATTGCTCCAATTTCTTTAGATTTTTGAAGAACTTGATAAAATACACCATCAGATACACCAAAATCATATACCATAAAGACTTTAAATGTTGGTACACCATAATCTACAGCATCCTTCATTGAGTCTAGTAATTCGCCGTGTATATCTTTGACCCCGATGTGAAAAGCATAATCAACAGCTGCTTGAACAGATGCAATTTTATCTCTTCTCTTAATTGTATCAACCATTTTTTCATCAAAATCTTGCAAAGCAAAATCAAAAACAGTTGTTGTACCACCACAAGCCGCAGCTCTAGTTCCAGCAAAATAATCATCTGCTGAAATAGTCCCACCAAAAGGCATAGCTAAATGTGTGTGTGCATCAATTGCTCCAGGTAGTACATATTTTGAATGGGCATCTATTATTTGAGCAGCATTCTCTCCAAGATTACTACCAATATCTACAATTATCCCATTCTCAACTGCTAAATCTGCTTTATACGTTTCTGATGGAGTTACTATCATTCCATTTTTAATTATTAAATCCATACCAAACCAGTCCTTTTTTAAGTACTACAAATATGGCAGATAGAAATACCTACCATATTTTAAATATTCGTTTTAATTGATTATTTTTTATAAACGAGAAGTAAACCAGAACGTTGATAAATTTGTGCAACCTCTAAAAGTCCCATACCTGCAGCATTTGCAGAAATCATATTTGAAACCCAAGTAACTCCAAAATCAACAGTTCCATTATATACAGCAGTTGTTTCAGCTATATCTCCACCACCTGGAACGATAGTTACATTTAGTCCAACTTCATCATAATAACCTTTATCAAGAGCCATGTAGTAACCCATAAATTGACTTTGTGGTAACCATTTTAGTTGTATTTTTACATCAGTTTTTTCAGGAGTTCCTAAATCACTACCATCAACTGATTCTGTTGCAGCTACCCAATAGGAGGTATCACGAATATCATCAATAGTTAAACTTGCAAGTTTTTCAGCTGCTTTACTATCATCTAGTTGGATATAAGTTTTTGCTAAGTCCAAAGTTTGTTGTATAGCAGCATCATCCATATAACCATAATTTGAAACAGGGTTACCTAAAGTGTCAGTCTCAACTAATTTTTTAACTTCACTAGCCATATATAATTGGTGTTCTGAAGAAACAGAAGATCCATATTTATATACAACTTCAGCTGCAGCAGAAGGATCAGCACAAGCATCTGCCCAACCTTTTAAAGATGCATATATAAAAGCTTTTACAGTATTTGGGTTAGCCATTGCAAATTCTTTAGTTGTAAAAAGGTTATCTTCTAACATTGCTACACCTTCATCATTCATATCAATATAGCCAACACTATCGCCGTAGCCATAAGCACCATCATAATCATTTTTAACAAGCCCAAGCTCGTTATAAGTCATAGCTGAAGCTAATTCTATTGAATCATCATCAAAACCATCCATTGTAAAATCTTGACTTAAGAATTCGAGTGGTTGATCATATTTTGCTAACAAGGCAAGTATTTCATACTCATTTCCTAATCCCCAGTTTCCAATTTTTCCAGCAGCTGCTGCTTCTAAAATTCTATCCTTATCAGTTTTCACTTCAGAAACAGTAGTAGTTGTAGTTGAAACTTCTTTTGTCTCAGTAACTGTAGCACTCTCTTCTTTACTACATGAGCTAAAACTAAGAACAACCATAGCTGCAAATACTAAAAATGTAGCTTTCTTGATGTTTTTTCTTTCCATTTTTTCAATCCCTCTTTGATAATATTTTTATTGACCGTTTAGGTACGATCACCCATTATTTTATTTTTCTATTTTTCATAACTGAATTTTCTACAAGGAGCAAAATGACATATAAAACAATTCCTAAAAAACAAGAAACTATGATATAAGCCCAAGCTGTTGCAAATTGAGCAGTTACGATATTTTCACGAATTTGACGCCCTACCCCGATAACCTTTTCAGAAAAGTATTCAGTTACTAAAGCAGAAATAATACTTGCTGGAAGGCTAACTCTCAGTGCTGTAAAAACATATGGAACACTGTTAGGAAGCAACAGTTTTTTAAATATAGTAAAATTACTAGCTGCGTATGTTTTCATTAAATCTTTTGCAAAAGGCTTGAGTTCTGTTAACCCTCTATAAGCATTTACTGCCATAGAAGCTATACAAACAATCATTACTACAATAGTTTTTGCAAGCATTGATCGATAATCAACATTTGAAGAAAAATGTTTTGTCAAATTATTCATAACAGGGGCTAATGCAACAATTGGAACAGCATTAAAGGCTGAAGCTAGTGTAATACCACCTGAACCCCATTTTTTATTTTGTGCAGCTATAATTGCAGTACCATAACCAATTAAGGATCCCAATAACAATCCAATTAACGCAACTATAATTGTTGCTTTAAGATTCAATAATATTTTTGCTGTATTATCAAAAATAATTGAATTAATTCTAGAAGGAGGTGGCAAAGTATTAGTATCTGTGTGAAGAAGTGTATTTAGCACGCCTCCTTGCCACATTAAAAATACGATAATTCCAAATGCCAATGGATACATAATTGCTGAGATACCGTCTAAGTTAATTTTTTTTGTTGTCTTCATAATTTACTTACCTCTTACATGCTCTTTCAGCTTTTTTATGACTTGAAACCAAATCTTCAATTATCCCCATTAGCAAATAACTTAAAATTCCAATTGCTGCGCTTATTACGACAATTAGCCAAAATACATATCTTGTCATAGCACCCTTTAATGACTGTGATAATAAACATCCAAGTCCAATTCCACCTTGTAAAGTATCAACTAATATTGAAGCAGTGATTGCTAATGGTGCAGAGACTTTTAATCCTGTAAAAAGATATGGAATACAAGCAGGTATAAGTGTTTTTATATATAACTGCCATTTTTTTGCTGCGTAAGAATACATAAGTTCATGTTTCTCCTTTTCTACAGCTTCAAGCCCTGCAAGTGTATTTGTGGCAACAGGATAAAAAGTTAAAATTGCTGCAATTACTACCCTACTAGTATCAATATCTCCTGTAAAAGATAAGATAATTGGAGCCATTCCAAGAATTGGAATCATTTGAATAATCATCAAATACGGGAAGGCTATTTTCTTCACAACATTGGTCAAGCTCATTAATATTGCTAATAAAAAGCCAATGCTAGCACCAATAAAAAATCCTTGTGCAGAACGAAGCAATGTGACTTTAGCATTTAACCAAACAAGTTGAATCGCAGTTTCACTTCCATTTATTTTTTTAGAATCAAAAGCTGTTGCTATAATTTTCCAAAAGTGTGGTAATACTTTCTCAGGAGATCTAATACTTGGGGAGGCTTCAACTAAAAAGGCGATTATCTCCCAAATTATAAAAAAGCCTAATGTCCAAACTAAAGTAACAAATGGATTTGACTCTTTCTTTTTATTTAATTCAGCCATTAACTATACCCCCTCAAAGGATGATCTAACTTCAACAACTTTTTTTGTAAATTCAGGTGTGCTTTTTAAGCTCATATTTCTAGGTCTATCAAAATCAACATCAACAACCGCTGATAATCTTCCTGGATGAGGCGATAAAACACATATTTTATCTGAAAGAAATACTGACTCAGAAATATTATGTGTTACGAAAACTATGGTTTTATTCGTCCTTCTCCAAATATTAAGCAAGTCTTCATGAAGCCGCTCTCTTGTAAATTCATCCAAAGCAGAAAAAGGTTCATCCATTAACAATATTTCAGGCTGAATAACCAGAGCTCTAGCAATTCCAACTCTCTGCTGCATTCCTCCAGATAATTGACCTGGATAACTATTGCCAAAATCTTTTAACCCTACCATTTCAAGCATTTCCTGAGCTCTTTCATATCTTTCATTTGCTGACACTCCCATTATTTCAAGAGGCAATTCAACATTTTTTATTACAGTTCTCCATTCGTACAAAACTGGACTTTGAAATACCATTCCATATTTACCTTTAAGTCTAGCTTCTCTAGGACTCTCACCATCAATAGTCACATTTCCCGAGGTAGGTGATAAAAGATCAGCAATAATTCTAAGAAGCGTTGTTTTGCCACATCCCGAAGGTCCCACTAATGATACAAATTCGCCTTTCTTGATGCTTAAAGATACGCTTGTAAGCGCTGTAACTTCATTGGCACCACTATTGAATTTCATACCTATATCACGCATTAATATCTCATTTTCAGTTGCTGTTGTGTCCATAATCCTGTTTTTCCTCTGCTAAGTGTTTTATAAAAAAAAAGAGCAAAGATACTTCAAAAAGAAGCACCTTTGCTCTGCATAATTATCTAAAATATGAGTAAAAAAAATAAAGGCGAGGACAGTTCATTGAACTGGCTCCATCGCCTTTTCATAGTCAAAATTCTATATTTAAAAAAACTTTTATGTCAAGTAGAATCTATTTTTTTTTATTTTATGAAAGAAATTTAATTATTTAATAGTAACAATATTTTACTGTTAAAAATATTAATATATTTAATTAT
>JAQQAS010000043.1 GCA_028532815.1 Pleomorphochaeta sp. | reverse complement strand
ATATATAAGTTCTGTTTTTAACGAGCCGTAATTTGCTTTAACATAATTATTAACGATATGAGCCTAAAGGCGTCATATCTATAATTATGTTAAATAGCCTGAAATACGGCTATCCGCAAATTACTATATTTGTCCTATAATGTTCTGCGTTATGTAACTTGAGCTTTGGCTAAAAGCGAAAGTTGTTACTACATTTTCTTTAAAAAATTTATTCTCAAAAGTTTCTTCTGCAATGTTAATGGAACACTTTTTATGCGACGACGTAGGAGGGAAGCATATTGTGTGTGAAATGATTTTAAAAAACGTTAATGACAAGTTGACATAAAAATATCATTACAAATCAAAAAACAGATAATTCTTACTTTTTATGTTAAATGGTATAGATATTGACATAATAATTGCTTTATAATTAACAGTTTAGAATATGAAATATATTACTTCAACAGACATAAAACATTGGGCAGATACACTTGAATGCAAAAGTACTTTGCCTTTATTGATTAGAAAATTAATACTTGCTGGAGTAGAAATTGAGCATCTAAAAAAAATTGAATTTCCATTTGGAGATGATGTTCAAACTGGCGGTTATGATGGTGATTTAGAAACTGAAAAAGGAAATCCATTTATTCCTTTAGGCAATTCAGTTTGGGAGTTCGGAGTAACAGAAAGAAAGAGAGAAAAGGCTGATGAAGATTATGAAAAAAGAAAAAATAACACATTAGGAAAGGTGCCTAAAGACACTACATATGTAAGTGTAACAGCTAAAAAATGGACAAAAACTAAATCTTGGGCAGCTGCCAGAAATAAAGAAGGATTTTGGGCTGAAGTAAGATGCTATGATGCAGTAGATTTAGAGCATTGGCTAGAATTAGCTCCTTCAGTAGAAATATGGTTAGCAAAACATTTAGGGAAACCAGTAAAAGGTGTTTTTTCAGCTGATGATTATTGGAAAGATTGGGCAACAAAAGGTCCAATGAAATTTCCAGCAAGTCTTTTGGTTGATTCTAGAGAATTACAAGCCAAAAACCTAAAAGAAGCTGTTTTAAGTGATAGTCCAACAATAAATTATATCCAATCTAATACAAAAGAAGGTTCTCTAGCTTTTATTTTAGCTGCTATTCAAAATTTAGATGAAAATATTAGAGATAGTATTCAATCTAGAACTTTGGTTGTAGAAAATAGAGATAGTTTCACTCAATTAATAGAAAATAAACAGCCTTTAATACTCTTACCAAAATTCGATGAAGAATATCTTGATTTGAATAAAGCAATAACAAATGGACATACCGTTATAGTTCCTGTAAGTAATAGTTTTTCAACTAATAAAAATAACTTAATTAGACTGCCAATACTCGAACAAGAATCAATAGTAAATTGCCTGAATCAAATGGGAATTGATAAAGAAAAAGCTAGACTTTTATCTAAAAATTCAGGTAGAAATATTTCTGTTTTGAGAAGAAGTTTAGAATACACTTCAAAAAAACCTGGTTGGTTAGATAATCCAGATTATTTAAAATTCATTCCTTTTTTATTATTAGCAAGATTTAATTCTTATTCAGAAGAAGATAAAAAGTTAATTGAAGATATTTCTGGAGTAAATTATTCTGACTACGAAAAATTTCTAAAAAAACTAGAATATAGTGATGAAAGCCCTATTTATAATATTGGCGAAAATTGGAGACTAATTTCACATTCGGACACTTGGGTATATTTAGCTAAATATATTTCTAGAGAGGATTTAGAAAAATTTAAAACAATATGCATTCAGATATTAACTGAAGAACATCCAAAATATAAGCTTACAACAGATAAACGTTATATGGCATCTTTTTATAACGCAACACCAAAATATTCTAATGAAATTAAAAAAGGTGTATCAGAGACTCTAATTATTCTATCTGTTTTTGGTAAAAAATATGGGATAACTGCATTAGATAATCCAAAGGCTTTTGTAGACCAAATTGTGAATTCAATATTGAATAATGCTAATGGTGAGTTATATAGGTCTTTAGGGTATAATCTAATGTTATTAGCTGAAGCAGCTCCAGAAGTATTTTTAAATCAAGTACAATCTATTATTGATGATAAACGAGTTATGGCATTTTTTGAGGAAGAAGGAGGCATTATGGGTTCTTCCAATGATTTACCTTTTCTCTTGTGGTCTTTGGAAAGCATTGCTTGGATTCCAGAACTATTAACAAAAACTAGTTCCATACTCTGTCAATTAGTTGAGCTTGCTCCAAAAAAATTACCAACATCAAATACTCCATATAATACCCTTAAGAGTATTTTTAAAACTTGGCACCCACAAACTAACGCAACTTTTGAAGAGAGAAAGCAGGTGCTTGAAGTTATTGCTCAAAAACATTCTACAGTTGGATTTCAATTATTAAATAGTCTAATATTCGGAAGAAATGATCATGCAATGCCAACTCATAAAATGCAATGGAGATTATTTGAAGAAGCTAGGGCAGTTTCTATAACAAATCTAGAAGTTTTTGAAACAGAGAATTTTGCGGTAGATAAAATGTTAGAAATAATAAATCAAAGTAATGACATCAATCAAATATTATCTTTAATAACGAAGTTTGATTCATTAAGAAAGAACAATATTGATAAATTTTTAGATTGTCTGAAAAAATTAGATAAATCTGAAATAGAAGACAGCTCTAAAATATATCATGCATTTAGAGAGATTATTGGAAGGCATCGTACTCATTCGGTTCAAAAATGGGCTATTCCCGAAAATATATTATCTGAAACACAAAAAGTTGCTGACTTATTTGAACCTGAAGATTTAATTTTAGCTAATGAATATTTATTTGGTCATCATCCTATTCCAATGGAAGGAAATGACAGTAAACTTAATTTTGAAGATAGAGCGAAAGAGTTAAATAATAAACGAAAAGAGTTTATTGAAAAATTAATAAATGAACATTCTATAGAAAAAGTAATTGAAATTGCGAATAATCTAGAAACACCTGGATTTGTTGGACACGCTTTGGCTGGAATAACATTATCTGAAGAAAATGAGAACAAGTTATATGAACTTCTAAAATCAGATAAAAACGAAGATATAAGCCTTATTCAAAGCTATATTTATCCTAAAGATTTTAAACTAGGGCAAGAAAAAACATTAGAAACATTTAATAGACTATTAAATGATGGAAGTTTTAATAATGAAAGTTTAGCAAAGTATCTTTTAGCTCTAAGATTTGATGTTAAACTTTGGAAGTATATTGAAGGTATTGACAACCCAGAAATTGAAAAATATTACTGGGAAAATTTTAATCCACAATACATAGGTGAAATTGATCAAATAGAATTTAGTATTAATAAATTAATTCAGTACAAACGTACAATAGCAGTATTAAATCTTCTCGGTCAGATTACTGAAATTAAAAAATTAGATAGTGAATTCGTTATGACAACTTTAGAAAAGTTATCCTTAACAGATTATGTTGAGCACTCAAAGCGTAATTTGGACCATTATGGATTAACATATGTTTTTGATAATTTGTTCTCTAGAGACGATATAGATTCCGATAGGATGGCCAAAATAGAGTTTAAATATCTTTTTGTTTTTGACTCAACTGGTCATGGAATTTTACCGAAATTTTTGTTTACTGCAATATCGAAAGACCCAGTTTTATTCATGGACTTAATCCAAAATGTCTATAAACCCGAGAATAGAGAATTCACAAAAGAAGAGGAAGACAAACTGAAGGATCCAAACCAAAAAGTATTTATTGAGTATTCAAATACTTTACTGTGGAATTTCAATCTAATTCCAGGACTATCTGCTGATGGCAATATTGATTCAGTTGAATTAAATAATTGGGTCGACAAGGTTCGTGAAATATCCAAAGAATGCGATAGAGTAGGAAGTACTGACGAAAAAATTGGTCAAATATTGGCAAGGTATCCTAATAAGGAACAGGATATATTTTTTCCTGATGAAATATGTGATACTATTGAACGAATTAATAGCAAAGACATTTATTTAGGGTTTAGAATCCAAATATCAAATAGACTTGGATTCACATCAAGAGCTGCTGGTGCAGGAGGAGACATAGAAAGAGCTAGAGCGAAGCATTTTCATAGTCTTGCAGAAAAGAGGAAAATTTCTCATCCAAATGTAGCTTCAGTTTACCGTTACATAGCTGAAAATTATGAAAGAGATGGAGAAAGAATGGATAATAGAGCAATACAAGATAGTTTAAGTTAATAAATGATATGGAAAATAAGGTATGGGTATTTGCTTATGGGTCATTAATTTGGAATAATGAATCTTTTCAACCTTTAGACACAATAAAAGCAACATTGAAAGGAGCAGAAAGAAGTTTTAATAAAAAATCAACTAAATCTAGAGGAACTAAAAGTAAACCAGGGTTGGCATTAGGTCTTGAATTAGGTGGGGAATGTTTAGGAACTGCAATACAGATATATGAAAAACATTTGCCGGAATTAAAAAAAAGAGAAGGAGGTTACTTACCAATTGAAACTCCTAATAAATCACTTGAAGTAATTGATGATGAAGGGAGGTCATTAAAATGTTTGGTTTTTTTTCCTGACAGTAAAGGCAAAAATTATTTGAGCAAAGATGTAAATATTGAGGAAAAAGCAAAAATAATTAAAGAAGGTGAAGAAGGAGATAATGGCAATGCAAGAGATTATTTAAAAGAGATTCATGGTTTTTTGCAAGAATATGATATTGAGGATAAAAACATTAATCAATTGTACAAATTAGTTTTTGGCTAATATTATGTAAAATAGAATCACGATGTTAACCTTGGCCTCATAAAATTTTGGTCAAAACAGGACAAAGCGTAAAGAAATAGTCCTGTGGACTATTTTAGCGAATGGGCCAGCTGGCGGGCAGGCAAAATAAGCGGCTATGTTTTAAATCGATACCGCGAAACATTGACAAACACTGCTAATATCAAGTTTATTACAAATTCGTGAATCTCCTAAAAAGTCGATTTCATAAAATTTATGCTCTTGTGGCAATCCACGAGAATCGTCTAAAATTTTTTATTACGGATATTTTATCGAATACGCGATTTTTAATAAGAGCAAAAAGCCAAGTACAGAATATTAAAACTATATAAAAACATTCTAGGATATTATACATTTTGGAGACAGTTGATGTGGCTGAGATTATAGGCCTAATAAAGAGCCAATTATAATTCTTCCTTAAGAACCGTAATTTGCTTTAACATAATAAAACACTGGCGTGTTGTTATATCTGATATAATGTCAAATAACTACGCTATCTACAAATATATAAGTTCTGTTATTAACGAGCCATAATTTACTTTAACATAAAACCTGACGTTCTGGTACTAAAGTCCCAGAACTGGTTTTATGTCAAATAGCTACGCTATCCACAAATATATAAGTTCTGTTTTTAACGAGCCGTAATTTGCTTTAACATAATTATTAACGATA
>JAQQAS010000042.1 GCA_028532815.1 Pleomorphochaeta sp. | reverse complement strand
GAGTCGAACTCGTGTTGCCGGGATGAAAACCCGGTGTCCTAACCACTAGACGAAGGAGACATTTAATTTGAGCTGCAAAGGATTTGAACCTTTGACCCACGCCTTAAAAGGGCGTTGCTCTACCAACTGAGCTAGCAGCCCGTGCAACGATTAGGAATATATCAAAAGCAGTAATTTGAGTCAACTACTTTGCAAAAAAAACATAGTAAAAAGTTTATATTTTGTTTTATTGATACAATTTAATTAGTTTTTAATCAAATAAAAAGTATAAATTTTTTATTTATATAATATTTTTTTAGATTTAAAAATGTTTCTTTATTGGGAATTAATTAATTTCTTTCTCGAAGAAAATAAAAGATTGACGTATGGCAATTCATTAGATACCATACAATTATAGTGTTCAATAATCTAATTAAAAATATTATTTACTAAATTAGGGAGGTAAGGTTATGAAAAAAGGTAAATTACTTTTTATGGCTGTTTTGTTGATATGTAATTTATTCCCAATTTTAGCTAATGGAGAGATTGAAATGGATTTAAAAGAGGATGAATCAAAATACCCTATGGGGACTGTTTTAGGAGATGCTACTTCTGGAGCTCCTGAAAATGCGAAACGAGGAGAATTTGCAATAGGTTATAGAGAGATAGAAATTGTAAATCCCTCTCAACTTGATGTTTTAACCACACTGAGCACAAATGTTGAGACAATGTATGATAGACATCTAAAATTAGGTATTTGGTATCCCGCTGATATAAGTGAAGAGGAGACTCAATTATGCTTTTATACTGATTATTATGGAAGAGTAGATTACAATAATCTTGAACCCTTTGAAATTGTTGGTAGGGCAGTAAGGGAGGCTGCTCCTTTAAAAGGGGAAGAACCATATCCATTAATTATCATATCTCATGGTTATCCAGGCTCTTTATATATAATGAGTTATCTATGTGAAAATTTAGCAACAAAAGGTTATGTTGTTGTAGCAATTGCTCATACTGACTCAACGTATGAAGATGTATCAAATTTTGCTAGTACGTTAATTAATAGGTCTTTAGATCAGAAATTTACAATTAAAGAGATTGAAAAATTGAGCCAAAAAGATGGTTGGTTAAACTCTTTGGTAGATACTTCTAATATTGGATTAATTGGATATAGTATGGGAGGCTATGGATCCCTTAGAACACTTGGTGTAAATATGAGTGATGAGATTTCTAAGTTGGTTGGTCCCTATGATTATTTGCTTAAAAGTGAAGAAAACGATCAACTTGTTAAAAATATTAAAGCCTCAGTACTATTTGCACCTTGGGGAGCAGAATTTGGAAATCCTAGTAATTTAGGCATTTATGACAAAAATTCTCTAAAAAATATTACCTGCCCAACATTATGGGTTGCAGGTACAAAGGATGATATTGCTGGCTATCAAGGAATTAGAGGGTTGTATAATTCAACAACCTCCTCCGATAGATATTTATTAAGTTATCAAAATGTAATGCACAATTGTGCCCCTAATGCTGCACCCTTAGAAGCTTATAGTAAAAATTGGGATTTAACTTCAAGATGGGCTGATCCTAGTTGGGATACTAGACGTATGAATAATATAAATATGCATTTTGTTTCAGCCTTTATGGATTACTATTTAAAAAATGATGTTGAAAAACTATCTTATTTCGATGTGAAAGTTGAAAACGCTAGTGATGGAGTTTATACTGTAAATAAAAATGGAACTTTTAAAGATGATCATACGTATTGGCCAGGCTTTCTCAATAGAAGTGTAGAGGGAGTGAGATTAGAGCATTTAAGTAATTAATATGTATTGTTATATTCTTATTATATATTTTATATAGTATAAAGATATTAAAAAAATCAAGTTATCATATAATTATTATATCATTTTATAATAACTAATTTAAGCTGTAAATAGTGTTTAAAATTTTTGCTTTTAAAATAGATTCTGTGTTGCTATAATAAATACGTAATCCAAATAAAACGGGGCATTAATTGCAAAATATTACGGTAAAGAGGCTAATTAAACTATTTATAGTTTTTCTAATAATAATTATTGTTGGCATAACCGTCTTTGAGAGTATAGAAAATAATAATATAGAGAGTGTTGAATCTAAGGCACCCCAAAACTTCCCTTCTACAAGTTTAAAAGAAGTTTTTTTAAATCTGGAGCAAAAAAAATCTTATGATGAAGAAATAATTTCTAATGTTTGTAGGTTTATAGATAATCGTTATGATGCTTCAGATTTTAAAACTATTTCATTACTTAGATTTATTTATAGTCCTCATTATGCTTTGACTGAAAAAAATAAAAAAGAAATTGAACTAACTTTACTTAATTTTAAATATTGGATGAGTGATGGATTTAATGATTCAATGTGTTATTGGTCTGAAAACCATCAAATTCTTTTTTCAGTTTCAGAGTATTTGGCTGGGCAGATGTTTAGTGATAAAATATTCACACAAACAGGGTTTACTGGAAAACAACATAAACAAAGAGCAAAAAAAAGAATTTTGATTTGGCTTGAACAAAGATGGAATTATGGATTTAGTGAATGGTATTCTAATCAATATTATGTAGAGGATATTGCTGCATTAGCAAATTTAATTGATTTTTGTGATGATGAAGAAATTGTTGAAAAAAGTAAAATTATTATGGATTTAATTATATATGATATTGCCTCACAATCCTTCTATGGTAATTTTACTTCTACCACTACTAGAGCTTATGAGAAAAATAGAAAATCTGGAGAAGGTAATGCCTTAAGGGCCGTTATTGATTCTATTTGGGATTATAACTTAAATTTTGATAATAGATTAGGATTGGAAATGAATTTTCTGGCTATGAAAAATTATACTATTCCAAAAGTTTTGTATCTTATTGGTAAAGATAGAAATACTGTCGAAATAAAGAGTTCATCAGGCATTAAATTATCAGAAATAAATGATTTAGGTTTTAATAAGGTTGATGATGCTTCAATAATGATGCAATGGGGTATGGAAGCTTTTACTAATAGTGAAGTTGTTTCTAATACTTTAGATATTATTGAAACATATGATATGTATAGTAATGAGTTCTTAAACGATTTTACAAAGTTGAATTATACTTTGTTAAAAAAATCAGGTTTGATTGCTCCTATTATTTTTTTTATAAATCCTCAAACAAATGGTATTGCTATGCAACAAGGAGATAATTACACCTTTAAAACAAAAGATTATATGGTAGCTACTGCAATGAATTACTATCCTGGAAATTTTGGAGACCAACATCACATTCAAAGTATTACATTAAGTGATGATGTTTGTATTTATAATACTCATCCTGCAGTTAAAGAAGAGGAGAAAGGTTTAAACGGTAATTCACCAACCTATTGGGTTGGATATGGCTATTTACCAGATGCCGTTCAATATAAAAATGTTGCAATGTCGATTTATAAACTCCCCAAAAGGTCGGGAATATTAAAAGCTCCTATTTTAGATTATACATATACTTGGTTTCCCACAGAAAAGTTTGATGCATGGCAAATCGATAATAATATGGCTTTTGCTAAGAAAAACTCTTCATATCTTGCAATCATTTCTAATAATAATCTAAATCTTTATGAAAAAAATCGTTTGATACAAGAAGGCAAGGATACTTTTTGGATTTATGAACTTTCAAGTTGCGAGGATTTTGAGAGTTTTGATTCATTCAAAGAATATATTAAATCAAATAAAGTTATTTATAATGATGGAAATCTAGAATATATAAATGGTAGTCTTGATTTAAATTTGATCTATGATAAAGCGTTTTTTATAAATGATGAAATTCAAAGATTTGATTATGATAGATTTGACTCCCCTTATGTAAAAGCTAAAAGGGGTGATAGTGAAATTGTTTTTAATTATAAAGATGAAAAATTAGTTCTGAATTTTGAAAAACAAAAAAGAGAATTTCAATCTGAAAATCTTAAGATTAAATATACACCATCAAATGTAAATTAGGTTAAATACAATTGAATTATAAGAACTTGACCCTAGGTGTAAAATTTGTATATTTTTAGTGAACTTTAATTTTAGTAAAAATAAAGGCTTTTATTCTTAGGCAAAAAGAAAAATATTTTTTTTTAAAAAAGGTATTGAATAATTTTTTGTAGTAAGGTATTGTCCCTAACGGTGACTAAACAAACGACTAGTTTAATACAAAATTTACTGATTTTTTATTTTAAAAAAAAGTAAAAATAGTATTGACTTAAAGGTTTAATAACTGTTATGTTACTTAAGTGCTCAAAAAAAATGAGTGCTCACATGAAGCTTTTTTTTAAAGAGCTAAATGTAAATGTTATTTGAAATTATGAGCGTAAGGGAAGAGAAATAGAAAGCAAATTATAGTGATGAAAATTGCTGTAAAGAGGGCTTTCTGTCAATTCAAAATAGAACAAGATGAAATAAGCTAATGTTCGTAAGCGAGTGACAGGAAT
>JAQQAS010000041.1 GCA_028532815.1 Pleomorphochaeta sp. | reverse complement strand
CATATTGGACTAGTAAATATGTCGAGTTAAAGCCTTGGCCATCCCCATATTGTGTATCTTGTATTTTAACACACTCTAGGAATATTGGTGCAACTACCTGCTATTTACCTTTTTATCACTCCTCCTAATAATTCCTTGATTTTCTCAACCAATTCTTCAAGATAAAAATGCAATCCATTGTATTTTAATATCTTATTGTGAATTTCAACACCAGTTGAAAGTGTTAAGAGTTTTGCAAATTGTCCTGTTGCATTATTTTCAACAATTATGATTTTCTTAGCTTTTTCAAGGTAAGGTTTTACTTTTTTACTTATTGGATAAACTTGTGTAAAATGGAGATATCCAATTGTATTATTACCTATTTTTTCTAAAGCTTCTTTAATAACGTTGAAAGTAGAACCCCACCCGATAATTAGAGTTTCATAATTTTTAGAACCAATAAAATCAGGTTCAATTATTTCATCTTCAATAAGTTCTAATTTTTTTAATCTCTTATCTGTCATTGCTACTCTAACATCTAAATCTTCTGTAATTCTTCCACCTTCATCATGCTCATCACTATCTACACAAACTAAACCGTCCCCATAACCTGGAATCCCTCTTGGAGAAAGTCCTGTTTCACTTAATTTATATCTCTTATAGTCTTTATCAGTTTTTACAATATGATTTGTAATTTTAGTTTCTAAATCTATATCTTTGACATTATAAAAAGTGTCTAAGAAATATTGATCTGATAAAATAATTACAGGACTTTGAAATTTATCTGCAAGATTAAAAGCTTCTGCTGTAACTTTTACAGTACTTTCAATAGTGCTAGGTGCTAATATTATACGTGGAAATTCACCATGACCTGAGTAGAGTGCAACCTCTAAATCACCTTGTTCTGTTCTAGTAGGAAGCCCTGTTCCAGGGCCAGGTCTTTGTGCTAAATGGATTACAATTGGTGTTTCTATAATTCCAGATAAGCTAATCCCTTCACCCATAAGAGCAAACCCACCACCTGATGTTGTAACTAAAGCCCTAGAACCTGCATACCACGCACCTATACCCATATTTACTGCGGATATTTCATCTTCAGCTTGTTCTACAACAATCTCCATATCTTTAGATTTTTCAGATAAAAATGTTAATACTCCGGTTCCAGGTGACATTGGATAAGATGATATAAAATTACATCCTCCCATTAGAGCACCAAAACCAATTGCGTCATTTCCATTTAAAAAGTAATCATCTTTTATTTTAGGATTATGTTTAATATTTATTTTTACAATTGAATCATCATATAGGGCTTTACCTAATGCATAGCCTTTTTTTGCTGCCTCAATATTATCATTTATTACACTATCACTCTTATTCTTAAATTTATTTGTTATATATTGATTTAAATAATCAAGACCATTATCGAATAGCGCTAAAACAGCTGCACATGCAACAATGTTTTCATAAATTTTATTACCAACTTCTTTAGCCGTTTTTATAAAAGGAATATCAATTATTTGATACTTTGAATCTTTAAATAATGTTTTATCAGCTAAAATTATTGTATTGTCACTAATTCTATTAGATACATGCTCTATAGCTTTCATATCTAAAGGTATAAGAATATCGATTTTAGAAGACATCGATTTAATATTCTTTTCAGAGACACTTATAAGAGTTGAATTACTTCCACCTCGAATTCTGGACATATATTCTTTTGTAGAAAAAACATTATACCCACTTTTTTTCAAAACATGAACTAAAATTAATTCTATAGTCTTTATACCTTGGCCAGCTTGACCACATAATACTATAGAAACATCTTCATTAAAAAAATTATCTCTTTTACCCATATTAACCTCTACTAATTGAATTTTATCAATTTCATTTACTAAATTAGTTTGCACTAAATCTCTCACACACTAAAAACTTTAAAGACTGATATACCCCTATTTTTTATTAATCTATTTGATTTCTTTACTAAAAAACAATTTAAAAAGTTTATTTCTTAGATAAAGGCCTTACTTTATTTATATTCAATATTATCATTGATATTTTCTAGAAACATTATAATTAAGCAGTTTATGATAAATTATATTACTTGATGATATATATTAATTTGTTTTCAACTAAACAATTAAACGGATCAGAGAAACCTCATTTAGCTACTTAATAATTATATAAAAGAAAGAAGATAGTTGGATTTTAAGCAATAATTAATTTTAGAACAATGTAAATCAAAACTACTTTCTATTGTTTAAATTAAATTTCCCTTCATAATTTATTTTCAACAAAACAAATATATATAATTCTTTTTACCCACTTTCACTCTCATATGATACACCTATTTTGTTTATAACTCAATTAGAAAACAAACTAAAAATAAGCATCAGTAAAAATCAAAATGGAATTAAATATTTATGCTTAGAAATATATGAATATCAAAAGATAACAGAAAAACCTAATATCTTATAGAATTTTAAGAATTTTCCACCAACTAGTCTCTATAACGACCGTTATAAAATAAACAACGGCAATCAAAGGAATCCCTAATTTTATTGTCTGTTTTTGTGAATACAATCCATTATCTTCCCCCTCTCCTACAAGTACATTCATGTGATGAAAAGGAAGGATAAAATGACTAGCAATTACAGTATATGACCATAAAACAACAACTAAGGGATTTACATCTACTAAAGTGGTGTAGGATAATAAAGCTGGTAGTGCTACTCCCATTGTAGATAAAACACTTCCTACAAACATATGTACGACTAAAGTAAAGGTTGTAACAACGATTGCTAATACATACATATTAGATGGGATAAAGGAAGGAAGAATAGTTTTGGCTATATATGCATTCATTCCTGTTTCAGCACCTACTTTACCAATAGCTGTAGCAGCTGTAATAAAAACAAGTACAGAAATAGGGACTTCTTTAAAATGCTTAGCTTGAATCACCGAGCCAAAAATCGGAAGACTCATAAGCATAGCAATTAAAAAAGTTACCCATCCAATATCTATACCATGAAGAAAATCGAGCATCCATGCTAAAATTGCAATACATAACCAAATGAGTAAAGTTTTATCATGTTTAGAAAAATCTCCCAACTTATCATAGGATTCTTTAATAGCCGCCTTATTAAAATGTAAAGGCTTTTTTGGAGTAAAAATTAATAGAAAAAGAATTAGTGTTAAAACACTAGCTAAAATAGCCGGAAGGCCCATAACTTTAAGCCAACCTAACCAAGATAAATGATAATTAGCATAATTTAAAGCTAAGGGATTTGTAACACTTGCACCAGTGAGGAATATTAAAGAGATTGGAACTGATGCAGCAAAGACTGCAAATCCAACTACAATTGCTTCTTTCTTTTCAATATCTGCACTTTTTATAACTACACTCATTACTGACATAATCAAAAACGCCCGAGGCCAAGCATGTGGAATAAATAAACTTAAAACAAAGGTTAAAATAAATATAGCAACAATTAATGTTCTATAAGATTTTACAAAATGTAAAAGGAATGAATAAGCTATTCGCTGTGCTAATGAAGATGTTTTTACCGCAGCAGCAATCAGATATGCACCAATAATCAAATAAGTACTTGAACTTGTCATAGTAGAGAGAACAGTGGTTGCATCACTAACATCCAATATAATTAGTAAAACTAAATATAAACCTGCTATATAACCGGTATGACTTACTTGTAGAGCCCAAAAAGCAACAGTCATTAATGTTAGACCTAAAGCAAGTTGGCCTTTTTTTTCTATTCCTTCTAAAGGTAGTAATAAACAAACAAAAAAAATGCTTATCCCTATTACAATTTTTAAAAGTTGCATTTTAAATATTGAGTTTTCTATCTTCATTTAATTTTCCTTTTATAAAAATAATGCTTGACAGCACATAAAAAAAACATCACAATTCATATTGTTGCGTGCAACAAATTGGAGGATATTATGTCAAAAACCATTCTAGTAACTGGGGGAAGCAGAGGTATAGGTAGAGGTATTTCCCTAGAACTCGCTGCCACCGGATATTCAGTAATTATAAACTATGCAGGTAATAAAGAAGCCGCATTAGAAACAAAAGAACTATGTCAAAAAGCTGCACTAAATGAACAACAAGAGTTTTTCATTATCCAAGCAGACATTTCAGATGAAGATCAACAAGATAGATTAATCAACGAAGCCTTTTTATGTACAGGGAGTCTTGATGGGCTTGTAAATAATGCAGGAGTTGCACCAAAAGAGAGAAAAGAATTACTAGAGATGAGTACTGTATCTTTTGATCGTTTAATGCATATAAACCTTAGAGGCCCCTTCTTTCTCACTCAAAAAATTACTAATCGCTGGAAGGAAACTAGTTCCTTAAAAGGTAAAATAATAGTTTTCATAACTTCTGTCTCTGGAACCATGGTTTCCATAAATCGTGGTGAATACTGTATGAGTAAAGCTGGATTGGGTATGGCAGCATCATTATTTGCAACTCGCCTCGCACCCGAAGGAGCCCTAGTTTATGAAGTTCGTCCAGGCATAATAAAAACCGACATGACTTCAGCTGTGGAATCTAAATATGATAACCTCCTAGAAGAAGGAATTGTTCCACAAATGAGATGGGGAACACCTGAGGACATTGGAAAAACAGTCAGCACACTTTTCCAAGGTTCACTACCATTCTCTAGTGGAACAGTAATCTCAGTTGATGGAGGACTAGCTATTCCAAGATTATAATAAAATATATGCCTATCTTAACTTTTAAGAGTCAAGATAGGTTTTTTCTTTAAACTCTCTCCAAACTTTTTCAAACCAGAAAGATTCAGATGGAACAGCTCTACATGGAATCCATTTCGATTCAAGTTCAGTTAATTCATTAGTACCTACTATATGGACAAAAGAACATAGAGACTTATTTTCAGCTATCATACGATAATTATTCAACAAAGTATGAGGAACTTTCCCTTTTTTTGATACGACTAAATATGATCCTCTACTTCCTCCCCCTTTTTCTAAATATGTTTTTATAGCAAATAAATACCAAACTTGAGCTAATACCATATGCCTTAATTTTAAAACTTTTGGTAAATAAACGTTTGGAATCCCTTGCATATTAAAAATAATTTCGTGTTGTTTTTTAGCTTGCGTTAAAGCCATACAAACAAACTTATAATCTCTAATTGGTCCAGCAAATCGAGACATTCTATATTGCAATTCTTTAAGTTGCTCATCAATTATTTTTTTTGCTTTTGACAAATCATTGTCACTATTTTTATTATAATTCTCAACTTGCAAAATTATACCTTTAAGTTGTGTTTCACAATCAGAAATATTTAAAGGTTTTTGTTTTCCGTACCCAATAATTCTAGTTGCAGCACGTAAAGCACCAACCTGTCCGGCATTTAAAGCACTTCCACCAGGTCTACTTACTCCATGGCTACCATTTACCTCACCTATCGGATACAAATGGGAGATATTTGTTGACTCCCACCAAATATCTGCGCTAAGTCCACCATTATTATGTTGAGCACAAACATCAATTTCTAGTGGTTCCTTCTCTAAATCTATATGATTTTTTTTATAAATATCAACTGCTAATTTATTTAGTAATTTCAATCTTTCAAAAGGAGTAGGTGCCCAGGCTTCAGATTGTTCTAAATATTCGCTAGCAATATCACATACACTTGTTTTATCAAAAGGGCCCCATTCAGGTTTTCCCATTAGGTTTTTTCTAAAATCAATAAATACTCTTCTTTTTTTAACTTGTGTTTCTTGATAAATAAGTAAATCAATTAAGGAAGAGCCTTCATTTGGAATTTTCGCTGCATCAAATGGCCATTGGTATCCTTTTAAGAAAACAGCATTAGTAAGTGATTTCCAACTACTAAAATAATGAGATAGGAAATCAACAGGATTATGCCCATCCTGATCTGTACTATAATATCTAGGCAGTACTTGTTGGTAACTACCAGATAAATTCCATCTAAAAGAAATACTTGAAATTCCAAATTGAGATTCAGTTAAATTTGCACTTTCAGCTCCAATTTCCATTGCTAAGCCAATACTGCCAACGTGAACCCTTGGATAAACTGAGGAAGAATATAAGCCTGCTGGCCCACCAGTTCCTAGAACAACATGATTAGCTAATACAACAAGTAATTTATGTTGATCATCTTTCAATTTACTCTTATCTAAAATTACAGCACCATTTATATTATTATCTTTGTCTTTGAGCAATCTTATAACATCACATTTATCCCAAATAGGAAGCTCTCTTCTAACAACTTCATTCATCAAAACACGAACCATTTCTCTAGATGTATAAGGACCTAAAGAAATGCCTCTTGAGGAGGGATCATGATCCGTTTTATAACCAACATATCCACCATAACGATTATGCGGGAAGTCCATACCTAAAGACACTAGATTATAAAAAGCACGTGATGAATTTTGAGATTCAATAAAAGCAATATCACCATGGGTAGCCCCACCTTGCATATAAGATTCAACCATAGAATATGGCGAATCAGGAACATGGCTAGCATCTGATAAGCGGTAATATGTCTGCTTATCGCTACCAGTGTTACGACTAGTGCCACCATTTAGATTATCTGTAACAAGGAGCATATCCTCACACCCCATCCTATTTAAATGGATGGCACAAGAGAGAGAAGCAGCTCCTGTTCCTATAATAAGTACACTAGTTCGATAAATAGGAAGTGATTGATTTTGAAATTTAAACATTTCAGTTGTCTCAATCATTTATATTGTTTCTCCTAATATATAATCCCCTTCCAAAGCTTTTTGAATAGGGTCGTTTGAGCGATTAATTATTTGAGATTGCAACCATATTCCAGCTTCAATTCCTAACTGTAGTAGGGAAAACTCTATAGTATCAATTCTCTGTTCCATTAATTTGAGTATTGGAGAATTATCAAAGCCTGTTAAAGAAAATAAATCCGGAATAAACCAGTTACGTCTTAAAGCAGCTTGATAAAGTGAAACAGCTAAAAGGTCGTTAAAGCATAACACACCATTATATTTTCTATCTTTAATAATTGGTAAAACATTTTTACTTAACTCTTCTATTGAATCAACAATAAAGACATCTTCTTTCATATTAAAATCAAGATTATGATTATGACAGGCTTGCGAAACTCCCATAGCACGTTGATTGCTTACTGAGGGGAGCTTACTAAAGCCAATAAAACAAGGCTTTAAGCTTGCACCCCTTTTGTTATACATGTTTTCAACTAAACGTTTCATTCCTACCATATTGTTTACTATTACATAATTATTTTTAGAATTAGAACGATTTAATAAAATAAAAGGTACCACTCTATCTTCTAATAGTTTTTCTAATTCTGTAGAAGGAGTTGTAAATGCAAAAATACAACCATCAATATCTCCAAGTTTTTTTGAATCGAAAAGGGAAAGATTCCCATCATTTAAGGAGGTAATGATATTTACTCTAGTTTCTCCAAATCCTTGTTGTATTCCATCAATTAGTTCAGCAACATCATAAAAAAGATGAATATAGTTAAACTGTGTTTTAGGGAGAAAAAGGCGTATATTTATAATTGCACGACCTTTTTGTCTCTTAATAGATCTTTTCTCATATCCCATTTCTTTAGCAGTTTTTAAAATCAAATTTGATTTTTCTTCACTAATTAAAGAAGAATTATTTAGAACTCTAGAAATGGTACTAGCACTGATGCCTAGCTTTTCAGAAATATCATACACAGTTACACGTTTTTTCATTTTTTTACTCACCTATTTTTTAACCGAAGGATAGATGATACATTCAACTTTTTCTTGTTTAATCATTAGTCTCGAACATCCAGAACAAACTTTACAATAATCAACCTTTTCATCATTAGCAACACGCTTAGGGAAAAGAGGATCAGCAAGTGTCTGTCTACCCCAGCCAACAAAATCTGTATCACCACGTTGTAAATTTTCTTCAGCAAGAGTAATTCCCTCTTCTTTTAAAACTGAATAAGCAGATCCGAATACTTTCATATTATTACCAACTAAAGATTTAGCATGCCGAGCATATCTAAATTGATGCAAGTAAAAATACTTTGAAGGATTTGTGGGACGAGTTATTTCACTAGTTAATCCAGGAATCCCCGCAGAAACATTTACATAATCGCAACCTAATTTTACCATGAGTTTAATCACTTCGTCCATCTCAGTTAAATCTTCTAGAGCATCATCTGCACTCTTTGTTCCACATCCGCCTTTTATGCCTTCCCAATAACTTATTCTACTACCAATAATGAAATCATCACTCTTTAGACGACTTTTGATTTCTTTTACTGATTCTGTTAAAAATCTAGTGCGGTTTTCAAAGGAGCCACCCCATTTATCATCTCTTTGGTTTGCAGGTCTTAATAATTCACATCCAAAATATCCATGACACATCTTAAAATCAACACCATCAGCACCAGCTTCTTCAGAAAGTAAACTTACTTCAACAAATTTACGTTGAATCTCATCAATTTCTTCAGTAGTTAATAGATGTTCATGAGGGGCTGGATCATATAATGCAGTTGGTCTTGAAAAATCTTTACCGCTTTTACGGCCTGAATGAGTAATTTGAAATAGAATTATAACATTGGGATCTGCCTTTCTCATTTCAGATACGAGAGTCTTAAATCCCGGTAAATTCTCTCTATTAATAATCATTTGATTTTTTCTAGCTAAAGCATCATCACTAACAGTTAGAGCCTCAATTACAATCACACCCCAATTTCCTTTAGCGAGTTTAGTATATCTATCTATACAGCGTTGTGAAACTTTTCCGTTAATTGCATCATTACCTTCCATAGGTTGAGCTACAAAGCGATTTTGAGCAGTACGATTGCCAATTTTCATAGGACTAAACAACATATTATTTTCTTTAAGCATAAAAACTCCTTATTTATGTGTAGTTACTTTTTTTATTTGCTTCATAAGTGTAGGTCCTGTTAGTAAAAGTATGACTACAATTAAGAAGAATAAACTAATAGGTCTTTGAACAAATGTTGCCCAATTACCTTCAGAGAGCATAAGAGAACGTCTAAAATTACTCTCAAATAGAGGTCCAAGAATCATTCCTAAAATAACTGGTGGAATAGGAATTGAAATTTTTCTAAATACAAACCCTACAAAACCACTAATTATTAGTACCCAGATATCAAAAATTGAATTACTAATAGCATAGCTACCAATTAAACTAAATACTAATATCGCGGGAATGAGATATTTTTTAGGGAAGCTAATTAACTTAGCATATAATCTAGCACCTAATAGTCCTAAGATACACATAAAAACAACTGAAAGTAATAAACTAATAAATATTGAGGAAACAAAAGGCATTTGTTGTTGGAATAGTAATGGACCTGGACGAAGACCTTGAATAATAAGTCCACCCATAAGTACTGCTGTCATAGGGTCTCCTGGAATACCTAATGTTAACATTGGAATCAAAGCACCACCTGTACTTGCATTATTTGCAGCCTCTGGAGCTGCAATACCTTCAATTATCCCAGTTCCAAGAAGTTCTTTCCTTTTACCTAAACGCTTTTCTTGTCCATAAGCAACTAAAGCAGCAATTGAACCACCGGCTGCAGGAAGTGCTCCAATTATTACCCCTATAAATGAAGATCTAACGACTGTAGATAATATACGTTTTATATTCTTAAAAGGAGGAACAATACTACTAATCTTTTGTACTACACTCACCTTGTATTTTGAACTTGATATCTGAACTAGCATTTCTGAAAGTCCGTACATACCAATCATTACAGGAATTGAGTTAATACCTTCAATCAATTCGGCTCTACCCATAATAAATCTTGGATAACCAGTAATTGGGTCTAGACCAATAATACCGATAATAAGACCAATAACACCAGCGAGTAAACCTTTAACAGTTGAGCCTGGAGAAATAATTGCAATAATACTTAAACCAATAAGTGTTATACCAACATATTCTTCTGCACTAAACTTTAAAGCAATGCTTGCAATAGCAGGTGCGGCAAACATCAATACAAATACACTAAGAAAACCACCTATAGTTGAACTAATAGTTGAAATACCAATAGCTTCACCAGCTCTTCCAGCTTGGCTCATAGGATATCCATCTAAGCTTGTCGCGATAGCTGATGGTGTTCCTGGAATATTCATTAAAATAGCAGAAACAGAACCTCCATAAACAGCTCCGGTATAAAGACCTAGTAAAAATGCAAATGAAATAAAGGGAGACATTCCAAAAGTAAATGGAATGAAAACTGCAATAGTCATCGTTGTTGTTAAACCCGGTAATGCTCCAAAAACAATGCCTACCAATACTCCCAAAAAGGAGGCAAGAAACATGCCCGGATTAGCAAAATATTGCAATCCTGAAAGATATAAATCCATTGAAAAAAGTTCCATGGTAAAATCCTTTATATGTTAAATTAATAATCCCCGAGGAAAGGGAATAGCAAGTACCATCTTAAAGATGATATAAACGACTGTGGTAAGCACTATTGTGATACCAAACATAAATAATGGGTTTCTATTTTCATTACTACTCAACATCCATGTCATGCAGGCAATAAAAATGAAACTAGCAGTAGCGAAGCCTAAATATTCCATTACAAAAGGATATGCTACTAACAAAACAAAAGTTACTAAAAACATTATAAATGCAGATTTGGTTGCCCACCATTTTTGAGATTTATCACCATCATCTTGTGTACGAACAGCTCCAATTACCATAGAAATAGATAAAATTCCTAAAAGAATTGAAAGCATTCTTGGATAAAATCCTGTATTAAGTGCAGCTATGCCTCCATCTCTAGTAGGCATTTGTCCAGCTACGATATAAAGGAATCCAGCTAAAGCGAAAAATATAATCCCCACTAGGACATCCATATTTTTTTTTGTCATAAATCATTGCTCCAAATATTTTTGATTATGTACTATATATCGTCCTCAACAAGACGCTGAGGACGGTTTAAATTAATTACTTCTATCTATCTTGATTTTAGTCATCAACAAACTCAACGCCTAATTCATTTACTAGGAAGTCTAATTGTTTTTCAGCATCGGAAATAACTGTAGCAAAATCTTCACTATTTAAATAAACTGGTTGATACCCTGCATTAATTAAGAATTCACGAATTTCTGGATCTTCCATAGCTTTTGCAATTGCATCATCAAGAATTTTAATTTTTTCAGGATCTGTTCCTTTTGGAGCAACAAAACCACTATAATTTCCCATAACAACATCAATACCAAGTTCTTTTAGAGTTGGTACATCTGGATATGAAGGGTGACGCTCAGCAGATGCAATAGCAAGCAGTCTTAAATCACCTGAATCAACGTGAGCTGAAACATCAGGAAGAGGGATATTTGTCATATCAACGTGACCACCTAGTAAAGCGGTTACAGCTTCAGCATATGCAGCATAAGGTATATGGTTAACTTTAATTCCAGCCATTGCTTCAAAATAAGAAGCGTAGATATGTGCACTAGCACCAGAACCAGAATTTGAATTTTTTAGTTTACCAGGATTAGCTTTAGCATAGTCTAATAAATCTTGTAATGTTTCAAATGGGCTATCTGCATTTACAGTTACAGTTGCAGGAATAGTAATAACCTGGCTAATCAATTCAACATTATGGATGTCAGGATATACAGGAGAAACATATTGTGCTGAAACAGTAGACATAGAAGTTGTACCAATTACATATCCATCATTATCTGCTTTTTCAATTTCCAACGATCCTACTACACCACCACCACCTGGTTTATTTTCAACAACAAAAGGAACACCAAATTGTTCTTCAAGGTGATTTGCTACTGGACGAGTTAAAACGTCAGTCATTCCACCAACAGACCATGGAATAATAACACGAACGTTACGAGATGGATAAGATTCGCTAGTCTCTTCTTCAACACCCTGTGCAAAAACAGGTAATGCAAACATAAGAGCAACTGTTAAAACTAATAATTTTTTCATTTTTATCTCCTCCTTAGGAGTGTGCTAATAACTAGCACTACATATTTGTTGCATGCAACTTTTGTTGCATATAATAATTCTATCTCATATAAGAAATCTGTCAAGAACTTTTTTTAACATCAGCAATTAAGTACTAATTAATTGATAAAATTTAATTAAAAACATTAGAAAACTAGTTATTGATTAAAAATGAGTATAAATAAATTATTTAGTTTACAAACTAATATTATATTTTATTTGTATATTTTTAAACT
>JAQQAS010000040.1 GCA_028532815.1 Pleomorphochaeta sp. | reverse complement strand
AATTTTAGTTTGACTTTAAAATTATAAAAATACGGCAAAAAAACAAGTCAATTTTTAAAACTTTAAATTTGATAATTATTTTATTTTTCAATAAAGTAAAGAACTAGATTTACTACTAGAAATACAAATAGAAATATAATATTCTATATATAGTAAATACTAACTTTATTAAATAAAATATTAATAGTGCTTGAATTTAACCCTCAAAATTGAGAAACAAAAATCATAAAAGAATAAAACGTATGAGGTATGAATATGTTGGAAATATATACAATTGGAGAAGAAATTCTCAGAGAAAAATGCAAAAAGGTTGATAAGTTTGATTCTGCTTTAGAATTACTTGTAAATGCTATGTTTGAAAAAATGGATGAGGCCGATGGTGTTGGTTTAGCAGCTCCTCAAGTTGGCGTGGATTTAAGAGTTTTTGTAATCGACGACCATAGAGGAGTCAGAAAAGCTTTCATTAATCCAGAAATCGTTGAAACTTCAATGGAAGAGTGTTCAATGGAAGAAGGTTGTTTATCAATCCCAGGTGTCTATACTTATCTAACAAGAAGCAAAAAAGTTACAGTGCAAGCTCAAGATGTAAAAGGTAAAACATTTAGATTAGAAGCTGATGATTTGTTAGCTAGAGCTGTTCAACATGAAAACGATCATTTAAATGGAGTTCTTTTTGTTGATAGATTAGATGAGAAATCTAGAATTAAGCTTATTAGAACTTACGAAAGAAAAAATAAATTGAAAAGAGGTTCTGTTGAGTGAGAATATTATTTGCTGGAACTGCAGAAATTGGGGTTCAAACATTAAGAGAGTTGTCAAAAAATTTTGAAATTGGTTTAGTTTTAACAAATCCAGATAGACCAAAAGGAAGAAGTAAAAAATTAGTACCTTCTCCAATCAAAGAAGAAGCTACAGCTTTAAATATTCCTATTTTACAACCTGAGAGATTGAGAGGTGATGTATTAAAAGAAGTTGCCTCATATAATTGTGATGTTTTAATTTGTTTTGCATATGGTAAAATTTTTGGTCCAAAGTTCTTATCAATGTTTAGTGGAGGCTGTTATAATATTCATCCTTCTAGATTACCTCAATTTAGAGGTAGTTCTCCAATTCAATATGCAATTTTAAAAAATCTAAGACAAACAGCAATAACCATTCAAAAATTAAGCTTAGAAGTGGATAGTGGTGATATATTAGCTGTTAAAGATCTTGATTTAGAAGAAAATGAAACAACATTATCTTTAACTAATAAAGTTGCAACTTTAAGTGCACCTTTTGCTGTTGATACATTTTTGAAACTCAAAAATGGAGAAATCACTTTTGTTCCACAAACTGGTGAAATATCATATACTGAGCAGTTTAAAAAAGAAGATGCTTTTATTGATTGGAATAAGAGTGCAAGTGAAATAAGTGCTCAAATTAGAGCTTTTATACCCTGGCCAAAGGCTTGTACAATGTATGGGGATAAAGTTTTATTTTTAACAGGTGTTAACAGTGTTATTGAAGATACCTTTGACACTCCTGGTTTAGTAGTTGAGAAAAGAAAAAAGCAAGGAATTGTAATAGCTTGTAGAGAAGGCTCTATAATAATAGATAGACTTCAATTACAAGGAAAGAAGGAGTTGGATTTTACTTCATTTTTGAATGGGAATAGTAAAATTATATCAACAAAATTAGGATAATAAAGTGAAAAAAAAACTTAAAGCTATTATTTTAGTATTATTTTTTTCCTTAGCCTCTTTAAATGCAACTTATCCAAAAGTTGCATTAGTCTTATCAGGGGGTGGTGCAAAAGGTTTTGCTCAAATAGCTGTTGTTGAAGAAATTAGAAAACTTGGAATTCCAATTGATTTCATCAGTGGTACAAGTATGGGTGGTTTAATAGGGGGCTATTACGCCCTAGGCTATACTTCTTCTGATATAAAAGAAATGATTAACCAAGAGCCACTAATGGATTATCTATTATATAATGAAAATAATACAAGTTCTTTCCCTCCTTCTCTATTTAAAGATCCAGATGGAATCAAACTCTCTATAGGGTTAAATTCAAAAGGAATTGGAACAACCCCTGGGTTATTGAATTCTCAAGGAATATTATCCTATTTAAATAAAACAACAATTAAATCTCCAGGTGAAGTAGATTTTGATGATTTATATATCCCTTTTAGAGCAATCTCAATTGATGTTAGTTCAGGAAATGAAAAAGTCTTAGACAGTGGTTATATTTCTGATGCTATGAGAGCCACTATGTCATTGCCAATAATTTTCCCACCTTATTTATTAAAAGATGGGACTTATTGTATGGATGGTGGGCTTGTTAACAATCTTCCAACTCAAGAAGCAAAAGATTGGGGTGCTGATATAATTATTAGTGTTGATGTATCTAGTGAAGATCTAAAAAATAGTGAAGACTTTTCAACTTTATCGGGTATAGTAATTCAAACAATAAATCTTACAACTTTCGGAAATAGAGCAGAAAGCCAAGAAATAAGTGATGTATTAATTAAACCAGATGTTTCGAGTTATATGGTTTTAGAAGTAGCTAAATTTGATGAGATATTAGAAAAAGGATATGAAGCCTTTGAAGAACATAAAGAAGAATTAATTAAAATTAGAAATGAGATTGCTAAGTATAGAAAATTAGAATTTGAAAGTGATGATACAGAGAGTTATTATAAGCAGATAAAAGATCCTCTTATTACAGAAATTAAATTTGTTGATATTTCTAATAATAATCAAAATTATGCTTATACCAATAGATTTGATAAATATATTGGTCTTCGTTTAACACAAAATTTATTAGACCAATTAGATGAAGATATACAATCTTTTACAATATTAAATAATGTTTCATCTGTCTCTTATAATTTTAATCCAACTGATTCAAAAAACAATTCGGGTGTTCTAGAAATTGGATTAAGATCTTGGCAAACATCATCTTCTAAAATTGACTTATTAGGATTGGCAAAGTTAGGTTTTTCTTCTAATGATTTGAATATGGCTTGGTTTTATTTATCATTCGATATTCATACCCAATTAAAAGATATGCTTGCTGACAAAATGGCAGTTGATTTAAAATTAAATATTTCAGAAAATACCAAAGTAAATGCAAAGGTTGGATATCAATTTTATACTGAAAGTGATAAAGAATTAACTCTCTTTACCCAATTTGGTGGTAGCTTTGGATCTTTATCCCCTGCAAATAATAAGTATGTTAAATATTACTTACCTTCTTTCTCGATTGGTTTCGATGTTGGTGTTGGACTAGATTATAGAATGAGTAATAAATTTTCTACGGAGTTTTTAGCAAATTATAATTTAATTTATTTAGCTAGACCAACTTTACTTTGCAATACTATAAGCAAAGTTTCTTTTGAAACACCAATATTAAATATAGTGAATTTAGATTTAAGTTTTGCTTATCTGAATATGGAAGATTCCTTTTTTGCAACTAAAGGATATGCTGTTGATGGTATTAATTCTATTAAGTTTACAAATGGATCTTTTAATATATTCTCATTTACAGAGGCAACATATAACTTAGAATTAAGTGAAGTAGATTCTTTAAAGTTGTCAGGAAGCTTTGGCTTCTCTACAGCAAATTATCAATTAACTTCTTCCTATTTTGATTTAGGTGGATATAATATGGTCCCTGGTTCCTATTTTGGTTTTTATACTAGAGAATATTTTCTATTGAATTTAAGTTATCAAAAATATATATTAGAATTCTTTGAACCATTATATTTCCAAGTTGGAGTTAAATTTTATGGATATGATGATTATAATCCAATTGAAAACATCGTTTTAACAAGCACTTCAAATATGTTAAGTAGCCCAGATTCTATTTATCCAAGTATAACTGATATTGGATTAGGGTTTTATGGTGGTGTAGGATTTAAAACAAATTGGGGTGATATTCTTTTTGGCGGTGGATTTTCAATAAATGGTAACTTTAACATCGTTCTGGAGTTTGTATGAGTAGAGGTTTACCTTGGAGAACGTATAAACAATATTTAATTGATACGTATTCAACAAGTGTATATAGAATAGGAGTTGATGGTGGTTTTTCTTGTCCCAATAGAGAAAAAGATAGAAGCGGTGGGTGTGTGTTCTGTGATGGAACAGGTGCTAGTGCTACTTATCTAAGAGAGGGAGAAGGAATATGGAAAAGAGATAGCAGCTTTCAAAAAAAAGTTGCACATTGTGGACCTAGAAAAAGAATAAGTTTAGAAAAAAGGCTTGAATCATTAGAATTTCAAGTAGAAAAAGGAACGAACTTTATTAAAGAGCGTTATAACACTGAAGGTATTAGTTTGTATTTCCAAGCTTGGACAAGTACATACGCACCTATTGATGAGTTAAAAGCTATTTTTGATAAAGGCCTTTCTTTATATCCTTTTACTGAGTTTATTGTTTCAACAAGACCTGATTGTTTGGAGGAAGATGTAATTAAATTATTAGTCTCATATAAACAAAAAGTTAAAGATGTATGGGTTGAAGTTGGACTACAAAGCGGAAATAATATAACATTAGATTCTATTAATAGAGGTCATGATGTTGAGACATTTAAGAAAGCTGTAATCGCGTTGCATAATAATGGAATTAAGGTATCTGTTCATATTATAACTGGCTTACCAAATGAAGGTTATAAAGAGTATGATAATACTATTAAATTGATTAATGAATTAAAGATTGAAGCAATCAAAATTCATAATTTAGATATATTAGGTGGAACGGCATTATTTGATGAATATATAAGGGGAGAACTTACAGTAGCAAGTACATCTCGGGCTATTGAGCATTGTATATATTTTTTGAGAAGATTGTCACCTTCTATTATTATCCAAAGACTATTATGTGAAACCCCGCCTCATAGACTTGCAGCACCAAGAAATTTTTATGATAAGTCAAAATTTATTCAATACTTACAAAGAAGTATGAATAAAATCGATGCAATACAAGGAGATTTATATAATGGAGAATAAAAATTCCACTAGTATAATATTATATAGAATGAGTGTACTCGGAATAGTTTGTAGCATAATTTTAATTGGAGTTATTTCTTATGTTAGTTTAATTTCAAGTGAAAGATTAGACAGTGTTAATTTTATTCCATTTGATGATAAAGGTGCACATATGTTAGCATATGCAATTTTAGGAGTATTTCTATATTTCTCTTTTGTAAGAATTTCATTTACATTGCATCATCAAAATAAAGATATATTAACATCTAATTGGATTATCCTACCTTCAGTTTTTACCTTAGTCTCTGGAGTTATTATAGGTACAATATTAGAATTTATTCAAAAAACAGTTGAAAGGGAATTTGATATCTACGATATAGTTGCAGATGGCCTTGGTTTATTAGTTGGTTGTGCAATAGGATATTATGTTCTTCAAGCAGTAATTAAAATTGCAATTGCAAGGAATAGATAAATGCAAGATTTTGTAAACCAATTAAAAGATGCCTTAATAAAGAGTTCTCTTGAATTAGATTCTTCTGTAATTAATTTAATAAAGAAAGCAAAAGAAAGAGAAGAAAAAGAACTTTCTAAAAACTCTAAGGCTTCTCTTGTTGTACTAAATAGTATATTAGAAAATTTAGAACTTTCTAAAAAAACAAAAATTCCTATGTGCCAGGATACTGGTATGTTTGATGTTTTTGTTGATATTGGAAGAGATAATAAAAATAGTTTAGCAACAATTGAAAAAGCTATTATTAAATCTTGTACTTTAGCAAGTGAAGAAGGTAACTTTAGAAAAAGTGTTGTTAGTGAACCTGTTTTTGATAGAGTTAATACTAAAACAAATTTACCTCCAATAATTACTTATAATATTATTGATGGGGATGAACTCACAGTTAGAGTATTATTGAAGGGCTTCGGTTCTGAAAATTGTTGTGGTGTGAAAATGCTTAATCCGACAGCTGCAAAAGAAGGTGTTGTTGAGGCAGTACTAGATATTGTTAAAACAGCAGGGGGAAAACCTTGTCCTCCCATTTGTGTTGGAATAGGGTTAGGTGGAACAATGGAGCGTGCTGCTTATCTATCTAAGAGAGCGTTGATTAGAGATTTTGATAAAGAAAATTTAGATAAAAGATATATTGAACTTGAAGAAGAAATTTTAAGAAAAATCAATGATACAAAGATTGGATCTGGAGGCTTTGGCGGGGTAACAACAGCTCTTTTTGTAAATATTGAGCAGGAACCAACTCATATCGCAGGACTTCCTTTAGCTGTTTCTATTAATTGTTGGGCAGATAGAAAAGCTCAGATTACATATAGAGGAAAAATCGATGATTAATTTAGAGTTACCCTTAACTAAAGATATTATAAAAAGTTTAGAAATCTTTGATGAAGTTAGATTAAATGGAGAACTTTATGTTGCTAGAGATCAAGCTCACAAAGAGATGTTTTCCTTATTAGATAATAATAAAGATCTTCCCTTTGCTATAAAAGATCAAGCAATATATTATATGGGTCCATCTCCAGCTCCGAATAATTTTATTATTGGATCTTGTGGACCAACCACTAGTGCTAGAATGGATGCTTTTTCTCCGCGTTTGTTGGATTTAGGTTTAAATGTAATGATAGGAAAAGGTCCAAGAAATAAAGACGTAATTAATTCTATTATTAAAAATAAGAGTATATATTTAGCAGCCTTTGGAGGTTGTGGAGCTTTATATAATTCAAAAATCAAAAAAGTTGAAACAATAGCTTTTGATTATTTAGGACCTGAGGCCCTTTTGAAATTAACAGTTGAAGATTTCCCCTGTATCGTAGCAATAGATAGTCGGGGAAATAGTGTTTATTAAATCTAATTAAATATTTAATTGTTTTTCTTTAGCGGCAAGGAAATTTTTAATTTCTTTGTCGTTGTTT
The DNA here is from genome assembly GCA_028532815.1 of Pleomorphochaeta sp. Classification (GTDB taxonomy): domain Bacteria; phylum Spirochaetota; class Spirochaetia; order Sphaerochaetales; family Sphaerochaetaceae; genus Pleomorphochaeta. The sequence continues at coordinate 95,956 of JAQQAS010000040.1, read as the reverse complement.
TCTAAGTCAACTTTACTAAGTAATATAGCTCCGATAACAAACAAGAGAATAAGAGAAATTATACCGTATCTATTGTTGTCTGTAATTAATGTTACAAGACCTAGAAGTAGAGGTCCTAAAATAGCGGCAAATTTACCTAGCATATTAAAGAATCCAAAGAATTCAGCATGCTTATTTTCTGGAATTAATCTAGTATAGAAGGATCTAGATAAAGCTTGAATACCACCTTGGAAAAGTCCAATAGCACTAGCGAGTAAATAGAAATGGAATTCTTTTGTCATTAGAGCTCCAAATCCTGCAATAATAGTGTAAGCAATAATTGCAACAAATAAAGCCTTCTTAATACCAATTTTTTTACCAAACAAGCTATATAATAGAGCTGAAGGAAAAGCTACAAATTGAGTTAATAATAAGGCAACAATTAATGAGCTTGATGAAAATCCTAAAGATGTTCCAAAATCAACAGCCATTCTAACAATTGTATCAACACCATCGATGTAGAACCAATATGCGACTAAAAAAGTTAATAAGGTTGGAAGATGTTTTAAATCTTTAACTGTTGTTTTAAATTCAATCAATCCAACTTTTATAGATTTTTTAACTTTAACGTCTTTGTTGTTTTTTTCTTCTTTTACAAATAAAATTAGAGGAATTGTGAAAACAAACCACCAAACACCAACTGTAATGAAGGATGCTTTAATTGCTGCAACTCCATCTGCTAGATTAAACCATTCAGGTTTTAAATACATTGTAACGTTTATTAAGAAAAGAAGACCCCCTCCTATATAGCCAAGACTATATCCTAATGAAGAGACGTAATCAACTTTGTTCTCTGAAGCAACGGAAGGTAATAATGAATCATAAAATGTGTTTGCCCCTGAAAAACCAATGCATGCTGTTATATAAAATATAATAGCAAGTTGCCAATATCCAGCATGAACTAAACTTAAATTACCACTCATTAGACAACCGAGAAAAGCAAAGGTAATGAGAAATCTTTTTTTGTAATTTCCATGATCTGCAATAGCACCTAAGATAGGGGCAAGGATAGCAACAATTAAAGAGGCTAGACTATTTCCTAAGCCTAAATAAAAAGTTGTAGTTGATGCTTTAGCTCCTTGTGTCCAATATTCACTAAAAAAAACTGGAAAAAACCCTGCCATTACAGTAGTTGCAAAAGCACTATTAGCCCAATCATATAAAGCCCACGATACATAAGTTTTTGGTTTGTCTTTAATTATTTTATTCATAAATTCAATTATAGAATGAATTTATTAATTTAGCTAATAAATTGTAAAAAATTAATATTATTTAACACATTTTCAATTAACTTGGAAATAAATTTTTATAATATGTTATAAAACCTAGAATTTATGTGTAATAGTGGCAGATAAATTATGGGTGTTTGAATTATAGATATAATAAGCGCTAATATCTAAACCTTGAAGAATATTGAAGCTATATGTAATGTATGGACTAAAATTAAAATCTCCATCAATAAAAGTTGTAAATAAGGAAGCCGATATAGTAGTTTTGCTATTAGCTATATAAGATACAGTTGGAAATAGATATAAAGTTTGATCATCATTTGTATATAATGCTTCTACCTTATAAGTAAAGCTTGGATAAATTTTTAACAGATAAATTGATGCTTCAAAATCATCTAATTCTTGTAAATCTGTTTTAGCATATATTCCATAGTCAAAGAAGTAATTTCCATTAAACCCGCCACTTAAGATAGAAGAAGAATAATCTGTTAAAAAAGAAGTTTCTACAGTACCAAAATAGTCATCATTAATATCATAGGTAAGCCTTCCACCAATTTTAGAATCTCCATCTTCTAAAGGCAGTTTAGCTATAGCTTCAAAGTTAATACTTTTATAATCTTCTGTTTCATATAATTTAGTTTTAACAGATGCAATCCAAGGATTATCAACTTCTTCAAATATTGTTGTCTTATCATAGTCAAAAGGAGTTCCACTATTAAAATACCAATCTCCTCCAATATCTAAAGGAATTTTACCAAAACTAAATGTTAAATAATTTTCTTTATAAGGCGTTCTAAATTGTAAATAAGCTTGATCAATAGTGTTTTCTATACTACTTGTTGTAATATCTGTTGAATTTTTTATTGTATATTTAACATTATTAGATTTTGATAATAGAAATAAATCTATTGTTGATGTACTTGATTCACTAATGTTAAAATCGGAATCTAAATAGAGCTCTCCAGTTAATGAGAAGTCTCCTTTAATAGTGGTAGTTGCAAAAAATGAAGCCATTGCTATTGTTAAAACTAAACATAAAGATATAATTTTTTTCATACTATATTACCTACCATGATAAATTATCAGTTGTAAAAAGATATGGATCAAGACTTTCATCAATATTTAATGAATCTATTATCATTGTGGTGGAGCCTTGTTTTTTCAATAAATCATACATTTCAACTTTATAGGCAACATAACGATTTCCAACTTTCCTAATATCAGAAGATTCCATCTTTCTAAGTTCTTTTCCACTTGCACTCATAAGAGTTGCTTTAGTTGCGACAAAGGTTTCTTTATCAATAGTTAATAACTGTTTTTGATAAGGTTGTTTTCTTGATTTTGCTTCTAATTTGATAGTATAAGTTGTTTCATCCTCATTTACTAAAGTTGCATCATAGTTATTGATAATTGAATTATCTCCAGATAAATCTTCATAAGAGAAATCAGAACCCATAAATGAATCTTTTAATGCAGAGCCTTGTAGTCTGATAATTTGGTTTGCATCAGGATAATAAAGAAATATTGATGAATCTAGTCTTAATACTTTTTGGCCTTGATCGGGACCTTCCGTTATTTCAATTAATGTATCACCATTTTTTCTTGAATATGCTTTGACTTTTTGAGTTGAAGTTCCAAGAGAATCCTTAATAATTATTGTACTCTCTGCTACTGAACTATCAAAAGTTGAGTTAAAGTCATATTTTTCTATAATAGAATTTACATCAGCTGCATATAATTGAATGCATAAAATCATCATTATAAATAGGGTTAAAGATTTTTTATTCATAGTGTTCTCCTTAAGTTTCATCGTGAAGAGCTTTTGCTGGCTCAATTTTCAGTACTCGTTTTGTTGGGAAAAAACAAGTTAATGTGCTAATTGCTATTGCAATAAGAATAAGATAAACAAAGTTTTCAAAAGGTAAGAATGGATAAATATATGAACTCATTGAGTACCCTGAAACACTTCCACCTCCCATAGCAATCATATCTAATCCAGTTTTATTTAAAATTGATATAAATATTGCTCCAACTATTGCACCAAATACACTAGCAATAAATGTTAATAAAGCTGTTTCAAATAGGAATAATCTTCTAATCCAATGAGGATTATATCCAAGAGCAACAAGGGTAGCAATTTCTCTTTTTCTCTCAATTATACTCATCATTGTAGTATTTAAGATTATTGTTGATGCAAAAAGTAAAAAGATTACTTGTATAATTCCATATATTACTTTAACTAAATCAATCATTTGTCCTATTAAGGAATCATCTTTCCAATCAGCAACATAAAGAGTTGAATCATTTAATTTGTCTTCCACAACAGATTTTTGTAACTGATTATCTGTGTAAACTAAAATCTCAGTAGCTCCATTTACCATTCTAAGTGTAGTACTTAGTTTATCATTGGATATATAAAAATTTAAGTTATTCATATCCATATCATTTGATGAATATATTCCAGAAACTGTAACTCCAAGAGCATTAGAGCCACCTATAGCTGTTTTCGATAAGAATGTAAAAGAATCATTAACACCAATATTCATCTCTTGAGCTAATTTAGAACTAATAAGAACTTGATTTTCTAAAGAAGGAAAATCACCAGCATTTAAAATTCCTGCATCAAAAAATCGGGAGTTTTCGAAGTCAACTCCATAAATACTAACATTATAACTTTCATCACCTAAAAAAGTCATAGCAGGTATTTTAGTTACAGCCGTAGCAAATTCAACTCCTGGTATTGAGTTAATATCTTCAATTTTTTCATCTACATTTTTAATATAGAATTGCAATGGAAGAATTCTCTCATTTTCAACATATAGTTTTGTTTTGATGTTAATATTTCCTAATTGATGATTAATTATATTTTCTTGCATATCCATTATCATTCCTTGATAAAGAGATAGCATAGCACTAACAAATACTACTGCTAAAAAGATAGCACTTGCAGAAAGTATAGATCTTCTTTTATTTCTTAATATATTTTTCCAAGCTAATTTAAACATTATATTCTCCTAAACATTTCAGCAATCTCGCCTCTACCTGTTCGTCTAACAGCAAAATATGCAGCTACCATTGAAACAAATAGTCCTAAAATAATTATCAATATTACTTGTGTTGGAGATACAAAGGCATGCATTACTGAATTAATTCTATATCCAATAGATTCCGAATCTCCAACAAAAGATGATAGATCTATACCTTCAATTTGATAATATAGAGAAATAAGTACACCGACTATAGTTCCACAAAATACGCCTAAGAAACCAATGATTGTTCCTTCTAGTGTGAAAAGTCTTTTAATAAACTTATTGTTATAGCCTAAAGTTTTTAACATGGCTATTTCATTTTTTCTTTCACTAATTGCCATTAACATAGTGTTACTAATACCTACAACAGCAATGAAGAAAGTAAAGAATAAAAATATATTAGAAAATCCACCTTTAGAACTTTGAAGCTGTAAAATATCATCAGCTATTTCTCTCCAGGAATAAGCTTCTAATTTTAGTGGTACGATTAAATTGTTAAGGATTGCTGTTTCACTATCTGAAATAGATTTAACTTTAGCTATATTCATAGAGTAAGAAACAGAGTAATTTGTGCTATAACCATCGAGCTCTAAGTAATCATTGATTGTATTGTAATCAAAGAAAATTGTTGATGCATCAACAACAGGATCTCCTGTTGATATTATACCTATTATTGGAATATCAAAGGCTTGGATGAACCCACCTTTTCCTTTTGTTTGAATAGTTACGTAATATCCAACTTCAGCATTCATATCTTGAGATAATTTACTTCCTAATACAACACCATCTACATTGTTTGAAATCCAATCACCTTCAATTTGTGAATCTTCAAATTTATAAGCACTAGTATTTGAGCTATCCATAGCTTTTAATACTGCTGTGATTGAACCAGAAGTGGGGAATGGATCTTCATAGAACATTATTTGAGCTGATTCAACAAACTCTTTTGTATAATTTGTAAAACCATTTTCCTCTAGTTTTTGTTCTAATGCATTTCCTTGTTCTTCTGTAATTAAAACATCTATTGGATAGTAGTCTCTTTCTTCAAAGTAACCTGGTGCATAAATTTTAGCACTTGATGTATCATTCCAAATAAGATTTTTATCTGAATCTAGAGCAACTCCAGTAAGCAAAGATTTCATAAAAATAGAAAACACAATAGCAATACCAATAGCAAATGCTGTTATTATTGTTCTCTTTTTATATCGAGTTACACCTCTAAAGGCTAATTTTAACATAAGCGACCATCCTCAAGTCTAATAATTCTTTTAACATGATCTAAAACTAATTTATCATGAGAGGAATAGATACAAGTTAAATCTTTTGTTTCATTTAAATTAGAAATTAATTCTAATATATGTAAACTATTTGTTTTATCTAGATTCGCTGTAGGTTCATCGGCTAGAAGAACTTTTGGGTTTTTAACAATTGCTCTTGCTATAGATATTCTTTGTTGTTGTCCACCAGATAATTCATTTGGTCTTCTATTCTCTAAATTTTCTAGTCCTACATCTTTTAAAGCTTTGTAACAAAGTTCTTTTTTATCTTGTTTATTGTTTACATTTAAAGCAGCTAATTGTTCTTTTGATAAACAATTTAATGCCATTTCAACATTTTCGCTTGCAGATAATACTGGGATTAGATTGTAAGATTGGAATATCATTCCAACCATATTTCTTCTTATCTCAGTTTTGTCTTTCTTTCCTAAAGTTGAATATTTGACATTATCTAATTCAATATCGCCAGAAGTAATATTATCAAGAAGCCCAAAAAGGTTAAGTAAAGTTGTTTTTCCACTTCCAGATGGCCCTGAAATGGCTAATAATTCACCCTTTTTTATTTCAATAGAAATGTCGATTAGTGCGTGAACATCTTCACTTTGTGTTTTATATACCTTTGATAAGTTGTATGTCTTAATTAAGCTCATCGTTATCTCCTTTGATATTTGATAATAGTGATTCTAAATCATTTAAATATTGATTTAGAGATTTAATTCCTGTATTTGTGATATTGATATAAGTTTTAACCTTATTTTTTTCAATTTTCTTATCCTGGTTGATCAAATTACTTTCTTCTAATTTTTTCAGCTGTATACTTAGATTCCCGCTAGTCATATTTAAATCTTTTCTTACCTTAGTAAATGTCGTTTTACTTGGAAATTTTTTAGATAAATATATTAATATTTTTAATCTACTCTGTTCATGTATTAATTTATTTAGATTTGGATAATCCATTAATTATTAACTCTCCTTGCATAAGATAAAACGATATAATAAGAGAATAAAATTAAACTATACATTGAGAGAGCAAGTAAGAGTAGTGGTACTTGCAAAAAGAACATAGATAAAATTCCAATCAATATGGTCAAATAACCCATAATTTTAAATTCTATTATAGCAATTGGATTTGCTAGTGATATTACAATAATTCCATAAAGGATAGTCATTAAAGGTAAATATACCCAAGTTATTGAAGTTATTTTTGCAAAAATTATGCAAAAGAATATTCCTAAAAATACAGATAAAATAAAATCTATTGAATAGAAATCATTGAGTGTATCAAATATATTTATTTGTGAATTTCTGTTAATAGCTTTTATTTTTCTTATTGAGATTTGAATTAAATTTCCTAACAATGATAAAATAATAATTAATTTAAAAAATAATGAAAAATCCCAAAAAGATTCATATTTTGTATATGCTATTAAGGTGACTATTGTTGTTAATATTAAAAATAGAGTTGCCCAAAAAATCATACTTATAAAATCTTTAGAAAGTAAGGTTGGCCTAAGTAACTTTTGTTTATTATTAATTATAGATTTTAATTCTTTAATATTTTCTAAGGCTTCTTGTATTTCTTTCTCTTTATCAGAATTCATGTTTATCTCCTAAAGTGGTTTATACTATAAACCTAAACCTGATTGTTGCCTTTGTCAATTAAAAAATCTCCCAAATTACTAAAAAAGGTTAGCCAATTATACATTGACTAACCGAGGAGTGTTTATATTTTGTTGTATATGAATAAACTATTATCTTTTTGTTGCGTATTTAGAAGGGACTTGATCTGCTCCATCCCAAATAATTTGTCTAAAGCTTTTTGGATCTGTATTTCCTTCAGTATTAATAAATAAGATATTACTATTATGATCTATTTGTAGATATTCTTTTAATTCTTCATTTCCACTTAAAGTTAATAATTGATATAAAGCACCTAAAGTTACAGCACCACTTTCACCGCTGATAATCATAGGATCCCCTTTTAGAGGTGTTGCCATGATTCTCATTCCTCTAGCAGCTACATAATCAGGAACTTCTATAAATACATCAGCACATTCTTTTAGAATATCCCAAGCTAGTGGTGAAGGTTCACCACATGCTAAACCTGCCATAATTGTAGATAGAGATCCATCAACATTGTGAGGCTTTCCATCATCTTCTTTAGCACTTGCAAAAATACAACCGGCTTGATCTGGTTCAACAACAATGAATTTAGGAGGTGTTACACCATCACATAAAGCACTGTAGAAACCAATAACAGCTGCAGCTAAAGCTCCAACTCCAGCTTGCACAAATACATGTGTTGGGTAATCAATTCCTTGGCTACTAAATTGCTTTTGAGTTTCTAAAAGCATTGTTGTGTAACCTTGCATAATTCTAGTAGGAACTTCGGTATAACCATCCCAACTAGTATCGCTTATTACTTCCCAACCATTTTTTTGAGCATCAATTACACATTGATGAACCGCATTATCATAGTTACCTTCAATAACTTTAACAGTTGCACCATATGCTCTAATAGCATCTATTCTTGCTTGGCTAGTTTCACTATGAACGTAAATCATACAATCATGACCAAGCATTTTTGATGCCCAAGCAATCCCACGACCATGATTACCATCAGTTGCACTTGCAAAAGTGATAGTACCAAGTTTCTTTTTTATTTCATCACTTGTTAAGTATTCAAAAGAAAGTTGTTCATCTTTTAAATTTAAACGATCTTGGAAAAATCTAAATAATGCAAAGCTACCGCCCATAACTTTGAAACTATTTAGTTCCATTCTCTCTCCCTCATCCTTAACATAAATTCCACCAACACCTAACATGTTTGCTAAGTTTGGTAATGCTGCAAGACGGGTCATATGATAGCCAGGAATTTGGCTATGGAGGCGACGTGCTAATCTTGCAGTTTCAATAGGGAACATTTCTTTAGCTTTTGAAATGTCTTTGTGTTCATGTTTTTTGATAATCCATGAAATATCTGATTCGTTGTTCATTTTTTAGCTTTCTCCCATTAAAGATTTGCGTTGTTTTATTTACACCCGCAATGTATAACTAATAAATAATTAATTCAATAGTAATATCAATGAAAATTAAAAATTTTTAGGAAATACTAAAAATATTTAAGAAATGATAGAGATATACGCATATTTTTATCAAAAAAGTTAAATATTTATTAATATTTAAAAAATACAAACTGTAAAATTATATCAAATTGGCAATGTTTTTTATATCCTAAACTTTTTACAATAAAGTTTATAATTAAAGCTTTCTAAAAAGTTGTGCAATTTCACCTCTGCCTGTTCTTCTAACTGAGAAATAAGCAGACATAATTGATACTAATAATCCAAGTAGTAGTATTATAAGTATTTCATCATATGAGATAAAAGCGTGCATTACAGAATTAATTCTATATCCAATTGATTCATTTGAAGTTATCCAAGAAGAAATATCAATTCCAACATTTTGGAAATATAGAGAGACTCCAATACCTAGAATAAATCCTACAACTATTCCAAATATTCCAATAATTGTACCTTCTAGGGTAAAAAGCTGTCTAATATATTTATTAGTATAACCTAAAGTCTTAAGCATTGCTATTTCATTAGATCTTTCACTAACAGACATTAACATTGTGTTGCTAATGCCTACTACTGAGATGATAAAAGTAAAAAATAAGAATATATAGGTAAATCCACTATCTGCAGCTTGCAAATTTAAGATATCTTCTGCAATTTCAGCCCAAGAATAAGCTTTTAAATCAATTTCTTTAATTAGAGAGGAAATCTTTTGGGTATTTGAAGTTGAGATAGTTTCAACTTTTTTAATATTAGATGAATAAGAAATTGCATAACTACTAGAAGAGCCCTCTAATTCTAAATAATCGTCTATAGTATTTAAATCAAAGAAGATAGCAGTAGCGTCAATTATAGGATCACCTGAGGATATTATTCCAATAATTGGAATATCAAAAGCTTGAATAAAGCCACCTTTCCCTTTTGTTTGAATTGTTACATAGTAATTTAGTTCAGCATTTATATCATTTGCAAGGTTAGCCCCTATTACTATTCCATCAACATTTTTTGATAACCATTTTCCTTCTATTTGTGCATCTTTAAAATTGTAAGCATCTAAATTGTCGCTATCTAGTGCTCTGATTTGAGCATATAAAGAACCAGATGTGATAAATGGGTCTTCATAAAATATAATTTGACATGAAGATATAAATTCTTTTGTATAGTTTTCAAAACCATTAGCATCTAGAATTTGTTCTAATTGTTGACCTTGTTCTTTAGTAATTAATTTATCAATTGGTAGGTTTTCTCTGTCCTCAAAATAACCAGGAGCATATATTTTAGCACTTGAGGTGTCATTCCAAATGAGATTTTTATTTGAATCATATTGGATTCCTGTTAAAAGTGTTTGCATAAAGATTGAAAATAAGATAGCCATTGAGATAGCAAAAGCGGTAATTATTGTTCTCTTTTTATATCTTAATACACCTCTAAAGGCTAATTTTAACATTATTATTTTTTCCTCTACTTCTAATAAAAAGAAGTTGCAATTTATTTAATTTGATATTATAACATATGAGCCTTTCAAAAATGATTAGTGATTTCTTAATAATAAAATGCTTATATATAAGCTAATCGATGAGGTATTGTTTGTCAATTAATTATAATTTTTCTTATTTTTTTTAATTTTGAAAAAAATAATTAATAATTGTCTTTTTGTGTAATTAGTTTTATGGTTTATAGTATTAGGAGGTGTGTTTATGGTATTTCATGGTTTAGTAAAGTCTACTTTATTGGATTATCCTGGGAAATTAGCTTGTACTCTTTTTACAGGGGGTTGTAATTTCAGATGTCCTTTTTGCCAAAATGCTGCCTTAGTATTAGACCCTAGTAGTGAACCTTTGATTGATAGTGATGAACTTGATTCTTTTTTGCAAAAAAGAAAAAGATATTTAGATGGTGTTTGTATTACTGGAGGAGAACCTTTGCTTCAAAGAAATGTTGAAGACTATTGTAAGTATTTAAAAGACTTAGGGTATCTTGTGAAAATTGATACAAATGGTTCTTTCCCTCAAAAATTAGAAAATTTAATTTCAAAAAATTTAGTTGACTATGTTGCTATGGATTTAAAGAGTAGTAAAGAGGGCTATGCAAAAGCTATAGGTGTTGATAATTTTGATATCTCTTTAATCGAGCAAAGTGTCAATATTTTAGAAGATTGTAGTATTGATCATGAATTTAGGACAACATTAGTTAAGGAACTTCATAGTGAGAAAGAAATTCATGGAATTGGCTCATGGCTTAGAGAAGATCAAAAATTATACTTACAACACTTCGAAGATAAGGGTTCAAATATAGTAAAAAATCTTACAGGTTTTAATGAGAAAGAAACTAAAATTATTAAAGACATATTAAAGAATTATATAGCTTTTGTTGAAATTAGAGGGTTTTAATTTTAATAGATAAAACCCTATCCATAGCGTATGAATTTTTCCTAACAATATATATTGTGTTTTTTTTAAAATTTGGATTGATTTTAATATTTAGGTGTGATATCGTTATTTTTAGTGGCCTCCATGGCCATAGATTAAAATTGGTGGTGTAATATGTATAAAGTTGCAAAAAGAGATGGTAGCGTAGTCGAATTTGAAATTAGTAGAATTTCACATGCTATTGAAAAAGCTTTTCGTGCTTCAGGCCGAAATTATAATTCAAGTGTTATTGATTTATTAGCTCTACAAGCAACTTCAAATTTTGAAGAAAAGATTGTTGATGATTTAATTTCAGTTGAAGCTATACAAGACTCAGTAGAAAATATTTTACAAATTTCTGGCTACTCTGATGTTGCTAAATCTTATATTTTATATAGAAAACAAAGAGAAAAAATTAGAAACATGAAATCAACTATTGTCGATTATAAAGATGTTGTTGATGGATATTTAAGATTGAATGACTGGAGAGTTAAAGAAAACTCTACTGTAACTTATTCTGTTGGTGGATTAATTTTATCAAATAGTGGTGCTATTACAGCTAACTATTGGCTATCAGAAATTTATGATGATGAAATAGGTAATGCTCATAGAAACGGTGATTTCCATATTCATGATTTATCTATGTTAACAGGATATTGTGCAGGTTGGTCTTTGAAACAATTAATTAAAGAAGGCCTTGGCGGAATTGCTGGTAAAATTACAAGTAAGCCTGCTAAGCACTTATCTTCTCTATGTAACCAAATGGTAAACTTTTTAGGTATTTTACAAAACGAATGGGCTGGTGCTCAAGCTTTCTCTTCATTTGATACTTATTTAGCTCCATTTGTAAAAGTAGATAATTTATCTTATGAACAAGTTAAACAGAATATTGAATCCTTTGTATTTGGTGTAAATACTCCTTCTCGTTGGGGAACTCAAGCTCCTTTTTCTAATATTACTTTAGACTGGACTGTTCCTAATGACTTAGCTGAACTTCCTGCTATTGTTGGTGGTAAAGAGATGGACTTTAAATACAAAGATTGTAAAAAAGAAATGGATATGATCAATAAAGCCTTTATAGAAGTTTTTATTGCAGGTGATGCAGATGGTCGTGGTTTCCAATATCCAATTCCTACATATTCAATTACTAGAGATTTTGATTGGTCTGATACAGAAAATAATAAATTATTGTTCGAAATGACTGCAAAATATGGAACTCCATATTTCTCAAACTATGTAAATAGTGATATGGAACCAAGTGATGTTAGATCTATGTGTTGTAGACTAAGATTAGATTTGAGAGAATTGAGAAAGAAAAGTGGTGGTTTCTTTGGTAGTGGTGAATCAACAGGAAGTATTGGTGTTGTAACAATTAACTTACCAAGATTAGGCTATACTTCAAAGAGTGAAGTAGAATTCTATGAAAAGTTAGATCGCTTAATGGATCTTGCTGCAAGAAGTTTAAAAGTTAAAAGAAATATTGTTTCAAGATTATTAGATGAAGGTTTATATCCTTATACTAAGAGATATTTAGGTTCTTTTGATAATCACTTCTCAACTATTGGCTTAGTTGGTATGAATGAAACTTGTTTAAATGCCTCTTGGATTAGCGATTCTATTTCTAGTGATAAAGGTCAAAAATTCGCTCAAGATGTATTAAATCATATGAGAGAAAGATTATCTGATTATCAAGAAGAATATGGTGATTTATATAATCTTGAAGCAACTCCTGCTGAAAGTACTTCATATCGTTTAGCTCTTCATGACAAAAAACACTTTCCTGGAATTATTACTGCTAGTGAAGATGATGATAGACCATATTATACTAATAGTTCACACTTAGCTGTTGATTATACATCAGATGTGTTTGAAGCTTTAGAACACCAAGATGATTTACAGACTTTATATACATCTGGAACAGTATTTCATTCATTCCTTGGTGAAAAATTATCTACATGGAAAGAAGCAGCTTTGATGGTTAAAAAAATTGCGGAGAATTTTAAACTTCCTTATTATACTTTAAGTCCGACCTATTCTATTTGTCCTAAACATGGATATATTGCCGGTGAACATTTTACATGTCCAACTTGTGGCGGTCCTGCTGAAGTTTATAGTAGAATTACAGGATATTATAGACCTGTTCAAAACTGGAATATTGGTAAAAGTAAAGAATTTGAAACAAGACAAGTTTATGATTTTAAAAAGAGTACTTTAGATAAAAAGCAAAGAGCTTCTCGTAAAGTAACCAGTGTAAAAAATACAAATAAAGATGATGGTATTATGCTTTTTACAACCCCCACTTGTCCTAATTGTAAAATTGCAAAGAGATTTTTAGATGAAGCAGGTATCATATATCAAGTAGTTGATGCAACGAAAGAAGTTGAATTAGCTAAAGAGTTTGGAATTATGCAAGCCCCTTCATTAGTTTGTATAAATAATGGTGAGGTAAGCATTTATGCTAATGCTTCATCAATAAAAACCTATTGTGAGAAGAGAGCATAAGTGTAAATATTATAACATGGTAATGAGTATTAAAAAAAATATTTCTTGCCTTATTTACAATGTTGCCTTATCATATAGGTACTAAAGATTATGTCTTTGTGTTTCATTATGAAACAAATCATGGAATCTATAAGGTAAACTTATAGAACGTTAGGTCTCCAAATAGTTAACATATTCCATTGGGGAGAGTTTTAGAGGGCTCTCCCCTTATTTTTTGTTCTTTATCTTGATGAAATTTTAATCTAAATGTATAGTTAATCAAAATTAATAATAGGAAAAAGATTATGATTGTTTGTAAATTTGGTGGAAGTTCAGTTGCAAGTGCTAATCAATTAGCTAAGGTAAAATCAATAGTTGAGTCTGATTCTAGAAGACAAGTAATTGTTGTATCCGCTCCAGGAAAGAGAGATAGTTCTGATGTTAAAGTAACAGATCTATTATATTCTTGTTGTAAAGAAGTAAAAGAGAGTGGTTCTTGTGATAATTCCTTTTCACAAATTGAAAAAAGATTTATCGAAATTTTAGAAGATTTAAATCTTGATACAGCATTTTTTAAAGAAGCTTTAAAAGAAGTTAAAGAGAAAATTAATTCTAATGCTGGAGAAAATTATGCTGCATCTAGAGGTGAATACCTAAATGCTATTTTAGTTGCAAAATATTTCGGATATGAATTTATCGATGCAACAGAGATAATAGTTATAAATGAAGATGGAACAGTTGATGATGAGACTTGGTCATTGATTGACTCAAAGCTTGATAAATCTAAAAAATACATAATTCCAGGATTTTATGGAAGAAATAAAAACCATGTAGTGACTACTTTCTCAAGAGGTGGCTCAGATATTAGTGGTGCAATTCTTTCTAAAGCAATGAATGCAGAAGTCTATGAAAACTGGACTGATGTTGCAGGTTGTTATAATGCTGATCCTAGATTTATTAAGAGTGCATACCCAATTGAAACTATGACTTATAAAGAAGTTAGAGAGTTATCCGCATTAGGTGCTAGCGTGTTCCATGCAGATGCTATCGCTCCTGTTATGAAAGCGGGTATTCCAATAAATATTAAAAATACAAATGATAGTACAGCTAAAGGAACAATGATTGTTTCAAATAAAGATAGTAATGGTCCAATTGGAGTATCTCAAATTGGAACATATACAAAATTATCTTGTAGAAAACTTATGTTAACTAAGGCCCCCGGTATGGTTAATACAATTCATTCTGTTTTAAGAACTTATGGTATAAATCCTATGTATTCTGTACAAGGTGTTGATACTTTTTCACTATTATTTGAAAAAAACTCAATAAGTGATAAAAATCTTAAATTGCTTAAAGAAAGATTAATTTCAGAATTCCAATTTGAGGAAATTACATTTGTTTCTGATTTATCTATTGTTGGTGTTGTTGGACAAGAAATTAATGACGATTTATTAAATTATAAGAAAAGTTTAGATGCTCTTTATGATAATGATATCAAAGTTTATCAAAGTGTTGTAGGTGCTAGTTCTCTTGCTTTTTTCTTAGTTGTTGATGAAGATAAGGCGAAAAAATCTGTTGAAGTAATTTTTAAATCACTTTTTTAATAATAAAAGATTAAATATAAAAAGGCTGTTCGTTTGAACAGCCTTTTTTGTATAGTTTGATAGAACTAGTTAATTGCTAATTCGCTTTCCATGTCAAAGAACTTAGCTTTTTCCATTAATGCGATTAGAGCAACTTTTTGATCTGGTTTTACTTCATATTCTGGAGCAATTTTACCAATTACTTGAGCTTTAGAAGTAGAAACATAAACGTGAGTTTCACTACCCAAAGGTTCAACAACTGATACACTACCAACTAAAGTTTTACCATCAATTGCTTTTTCACTGTATTGAACATCTTCTGGACGAATACCAAAAGTAACTGATTTACCAACATAGCTCTTTAATAATTTTGCTTGTTCTGGAAGAACTTGAAGTTTGAATGTTCCTTCATTTACAAAAATGTTATCACCTTCAGCTTCAACTTTTGTTTCGATGAAGTTCATAGGTGGAGAACCAATGAAACCAGCAACAAACTTATTAACAGGTTCATTGTATAATTCTAGAGGTTTACCAATTTGTTGGATAACACCAAATTTCATTACAACAATCTTATCAGCCATAGTTAAAGCTTCAACTTGGTCGTGAGTAACATAAATCATTGTAGCTTGTAATCTGTGGTGTAAGCCAGAAATTTCAGCTCTCATTTGAACACGTAATTTAGCATCAAGGTTTGATAAAGGTTCGTCGAAAAGGAATACTTTAGGTTGACGAACAATAGCACGACCTACAGCTACACGTTGTCTTTGACCACCTGATAATGCTTTTGGTTTTCTGTCTAATAGTTCTTCAATGTCAAGAATTTTTGCAGCTTCACGAACTCTTTGATCGATTTCTGCTTTGTCAAATTTACGAATTTTTAGACCAAATGCCATGTTATCATAAACAGTCATGTGAGGATATAATGCATAGTTTTGGAATACCATTGCGATATCTCTATCTTTAGGTGGTACATCATTAACTAATTTATCATCAATTAATAATTCACCAGAAGTAATGTCTTCTAAACCAGCAATCATTCTTAAAGTGGTAGATTTACCACATCCGGAAGGTCCAACTAGGACTACAAACTCTCTGTCTTCGATATCAATGTTAACATTATCAACAGCTTTAACATTTCCATCGTAGATTTTACAGATGTTTTTTAGATTTACAGTTGCCATATATAGCTCCTATATTTATTTTATTTGTTGTTAGGATAACCTCTAAATAGTCAATTGTCAAATAAAAAAACAGGAACAGCAAGGTATCACTTGAATTTATCACTTGAAATACCTAATGCAACCCCAACTACTTTTTTTAAAGGTTAATGTGTTGCAATAAATATTGCAAAAACTAAAAGTGCTGCACCTAAGATTTCAATTTATCCTATTCTTTTTTTACACTTTGAGTGATTTTAATTAAAATTCAAAGGCAATAAGTTATAAGTTAGAGTCGATTGTTAATAATTCTGAGATAATTGGAAAGGTAATTTTAATAACACAACCTTCTTTTTTATCTGTCCTGTTATTAATAGAAATAGTGCCTTCATATTTTGTTATGATTCCATAAACCAAGGAGAGACCAAGACCGGTGTTTGTACCATTGTTAGATTTTGTAGAGAAAAAAGGAGTAAAATAATCTTTACTTTCATCAATGCCTTTTCCTGTATCTTTTATTTGTAGTTCTATATTACTAACGCCGTAGATATCAATTTTATTTATAATAATTTCAATTTCTCCATCCTGTTTTATAGATTCAAAGCTATTTTTTAATATATTTAGAATAGCTTGTTTAAGCTCATTTTCATTTATGTAAGCTATGTTGTTTTCACTCAGCTCAGTAAAAACAATTTTTATATTCTTTAATTTCGCATTTAATTTGAGAAGATCAATCATTTCTTTGATTAATTCATTAATATTAGTATTTTCAGCTGCAACTTTTTCTAAATTAGAAAAGTTTTGTAAATTGCTAACTATCTTAGTAATATAGTTTACCTGTTTTGTTAATTTATTAACAATTTTTAGTAGATCGGGGTCATTGTATCTAAATTTTATATTAGTTAGATAGTTACTAATTATCTCAAGAGGATTATTTATTTCATGTGCTACTCCTGCAGATAATAACCCAACAGAGGATAATTTTTCAGATAGTTGGGTATCTCTTTGAAGAGAGTCGTATTCAGTTATATCATATAAAATAACCATTGCACCAATTTTTTGTTTATTATCATAAATTGGAGAATAGTGAATATTATATATTCCTTTAATATTATTTATACAAATAGATAGGTGGAAAATTGTATTTTCATTTTCCTTTGTTACTTGGTTGAGAATTATATTTTTAGTTGTTTTTATTGTTTTTTCTAATAATAATTCACAATTTTTTTCTAAGTATTGTGTTGAATCTATTTTAAAATTATTTAAGAAATATTTGTTTATTAGTTTCAATATTCCATCATTGTTTAAAACAATCAAATTAACAGGTAAATTTTCTAAGATAGCTTCATTGTATTTAATTAGATGATAAAAGGAATCTTCATGTGTATTTGATATTGGAGTTTCAGTAAAATGTGTATATGCCATTTTAATAATTTGCATTTTTCCAAGACTTTGTATATTTTCAGTTAAAATGTTTTTACCATTTCTAATTATAGATATTTTATCTGCTATATCATAAACTCTATCAATTTTGTGGGTCATTATTATAATTGATGAACCATTTGATCTAAGAGAAGATAGTATTTTTTTTAGTTTTGAATAATATTCAACAGATATTTTGTCTAAAGATTCATCTAATATAATAATTTTAGGATTGTTTTTGATTTTGATGAGTATTGCAAGAAGAGCTTTTTCTGATAATGTTAAGTTTTTAGTAATTTTAGTTACATCGATATCAAAACCTAAACTGTTTAAATATTCTTTTGCAATTTCTTGAATTTTTTTTGGTAAGCTTAATGAAAAGAAAGGGGCTTTTTTATCCCAATAAAAAAGATTCTCTGCTACGCTAAAATAAGGATTAAGTAAAAATTGTTGATGAACGAATTGAATGTTATGAGATAAGGCAACTTTAGGTTTTAAATAAGAATAGCTTTTGTTTTTTATAATAATTTCACCAGAGGTTGGTTTTTGAAGGCCAGAGAGAATAAGCCCTATACTTGATTTTCCGGCACCATGCTCACCAATTAGAGCATGGATACTGCTCTTTTTAAAGGTAATATTTGTATTATCTAAAGCTTTAACTTCATTATAGTTTAAAGAGATATTTCTCAATTCTACTAGATTATCATTCATCAATATTTATTCCGTATTTTTTCAATTTTAAATAGAGAGTGTTCCTGCTCATTTTTAAAAATTTTGCACTCTCTGTTTTATTGTTATTGTTTCTTAATAAAACTTTTTTTATTAATTCCTTTTCTCTTTGTTGAATGATACTTAAATTGCTTTGATTCTTTGACCCATATAATTCAAAACTAGGAGGTAAATCTTCGATTTGTATTTCATTATCTTGTGAAATAGTACTACTGTATAACAAGGCATTTTTAAGTTCTCTAATATTCCCTGGCCATTTATAGCTTAAAAAGATTTGTTTAACTTGCTTAGATAAACTTTTCTTTTCTCTTTTAGTATTTTCGCTAATTTCAGTTAATAATGAATCTATTAAATCATCAAAATCTTCTTTTCTATTTCTAAGAGGTGGTATTTTCAATAACCCCCCATTTAGTCTATAGAATAAATCTTCTCTAAAAGAGCCTTCTTCAACCATTTCTAACAAATTTTTATTTGTAGCTGCAATAAATCTAACATTTATTTTTTTAGTAACCTTGCTTCCAATTTTTCTAACTTCTTGGTTCTGAATTACTCGTAAAATCTTAGCTTGTAGTGTCGTTGGCATATCTCCAATTTCATCTAAAAGAAGAGTTCCATTATCTGCTTGCTCGAATACGCCTATATATTCACTTTCTGCACCAGTATAAGCACCTTTTTCGTGACCAAAGAGTTCGTTGTCTAATAAAGATTCAGGAAAAGCTGCACAATTTATTTTAATAAATTTTTCACTTATTCTGTTAGAGTTTCTATAGATATAATCAGCTAATAATTCTTTACCACTACCATTTTCTCCAATAATTAAAATTGATATATCTGATAGTGCAAGTTTTTTTGCTCTGTTTAAAACATTTGAGAATTCAAAATTTTTACTTTTTAAAATTGGATTTTCTGCTTTAAGTTTATTTTTTAATTTCTCATTCTCTTTTTTATATTTCATTTTCTGAGTTGCAGAATCAATTCTTGTACATAATGTGTTAAAGTCTATTGGTTTTTTTACAAAGTCGAATGCTCCAAGTTTCATAGCTTTTACTGCAGCTTCAACAGTTGCATATCCTGTAATCATTATTACCGGAATATTGGGGTATGTTTTCTTAATTTTTTCTAAAGTTTTAACACCATTTTCTTCACCAAGTCTTACATCTAGTAAAATCATACATATTTCTTCTTTTTTTAAAACTTCAAATGCACTTTTAGTATTTGGTGCATAAAAAAGATAATGACCAACAAAGGAAAAATTGTCTTTTAATACTTCGAAGAGTTGTTGATTGTCATCTATTAATAAAATATGCATGTTCTTCTACCTCTTTTTGTACTCATTAATTGTCTTTCTTAGGACACTTTTGAACATCAAGTGTACTATTTTAGGACAATTGTATACCATATAAATCATTTTAACAACTAAAATATTTTTTATTAATTCATTACACTATAATAAATAATTCGGTTTTTTAAAAAATTGGCACAAAAAATGCTATGTAAAAGATAGAAGTTATAGAATTATAGTTAAAATATTTAATTTAAATTTGGAGGTTAATTTAATAATTTAAATAGAGGAAAAATATAAGGTATTAGTAATATATTTTTTAGTCAAATGATATATAAATAAAGTAATAACAATTATTAAGGAGAGAGTGATGAAAAAGTTATTAACAATATTGTTGGTTTCAAGTTTAGCTTTAACTGGAATCTTTGCACAAGGTAAAAGTGAAAGTGTAGAAAGTTCTAATGAAAAAGGTATTGGTGATTTAAAGATTGTTTTAATTCTACCTGGTCCAATTAATGACCAATCTTGGAATGCTACAAACTATGCTGGTCTAGTAGCGTGTAATGAGCAATTAGGAACTAAGATGGAATATTTAGAAAATGTTCAAGCTTCTGATTATGAATCAACTTTTAGAAACTATGCTGAAAGAGGTTATGATTTAATCATGGCTGCAGGAACTCAATTTGATGATGCTGCTAATAAGATTGCAGCAGAGTATTCTGATTCAACTTTCTGTGTTGTTAATGGTTTTAGAGCTGATTATCCTAATGTATCCCCAATTTTCCCTAAAGAATATGAAGCAAGTTATGTTGCAGCTTTAATAGCTGGTGAAGTATCTGAAAATGGTCAATTTGCTACAATTGGTGGATTCCCAAATGAAGCTATGGAAAAACTATTAGATGTTTATGAAAATGTTTCAATTGATTTAGCTAAAGAGAGAGGTTTAAGTGGTGCAAGTGCAACTAGATCTTATGCTAATAGTTGGGATGATATTGCTTTAGGCAAACAAATGGCTGAAACAATGATTGATAATGGTGCAGATACTTTGTTTGTTTATGCAAACCAAGTAGGGTTAGGCGCTATTCAAGCTGCAAAAGAAAAAGGTGTTAAATTTGTTGGTTTCTCAAGTAACCAAAATGATATAGCTCCAGGAACTGTTGTTGCATCTGTATTATTCGATTTCCAAACTTTCTATACTTGGGCTGTTCAAAAATATTTTGATGGTACTTTAGATGGTGGTAAAGTTCATGAAGCTGGTATAAAAGAAGATATCTTTAAACCTATTTATACTGACCAAATTTCAGCACAAACAAAAGCTAATGTTGAAGAAGGTATTGCAAAAGCAATTTCTGGTGAAGTTGATTTTGAGTCAATGTTTAAATAATAAACATTAAGAATTATCCAATACCTAATGATGTTATTATTAGGTATTGGATTCTCTAACTAAAAAAATAATTTACTAATTAAAACTAATACTCCTTTGTAAAGGATGTGAAAATAAAGAGATATCTTTATTTTTTAGTTTTATTATATAGGAAGTATTAAATGGAAAAACCTTTTTTTGAACTTAAAGACATTTCTAAATACTTTGCAAAAGTAATTGCAAATAAAGATGTATCCTTTAGTGTGAATAGAGGGGAAGTCTTAGCTCTTTTAGGTGAAAATGGTGCTGGAAAAAGTACTTGTATGAAAATTTTATATGGTTTATATCGTGCTGATAAAGGTGAAATCTTTAAAGACGGTGTACCAATAATAATTAAATCCCCTAAAGATGCTATGAGATATAAAGTCTCAATGATACAACAACATTTTTCATTAGTTTCTGCTCATACTGTTACTGAAAATATTATTTTAGGAAACGTTAAAGGTAAAATTAATTGGGAAGAAGAGTCTAATAGAATTCAACATCTTGCAGATAAATATGGTTTTAGTGTTGATGCTAAGAAAAAGATAAAAGATTTAACTGTTGGAGAACAACAGAAAGTAGAAATTTTAAAAGCTCTATATCTTGATGCTAATTTGTTGATAATGGATGAACCTACAGCTGTTCTAACTCCACAAGAGATAGATAATTTGATGAACTTCGTCAAAGATTATTCTAAACAAGGCAATGCTGTAATATTTATCACTCATAAATTAAAAGAAGTAATGTCTGTAGCTAATAGAATTATTGTTATGAGAAATGGAATGGTTTATGGAAATGTAAATAAAGAAGATACTGATGAAATTAGGTTGTCTAAATTAATGATTGAAAATTCTATTGAAGAATTAGAAAAACCAAAGGTAGATGAACTCAAAAAAGAGGTTTGTGTATCTTTAAAAAATATATGTGTTAAAGAAGATCAAGAAATTCCTTTACTCAATAATATTTCTTTTGATATTCATAAAGGGGAAATTTTTGGAGTTGCTGGAGTTTCTGGTAACGGACAACAAGAATTGTGTATGGCACTCTGTGGAGCTCAGAAAATCAATTCAGGATCTATTTATTTAAATAATAAGGATATTTCAAATCTTTCGATTAAAGATAGAATTGGTCTTGGAATGGCATACGTTCCATCTGATAGACACAGATATGGTTTAGTTATGTCCATGAGTTTAGCTGAAAATATATTATTAAAAACAAGTTATTCTAAACAATGGTCTAAAAATGGATTAATTGATAAGAAAAAACTCAAAGATACTACAAATGGAATATTAAAAGACTTTAGAGTTAAAGCCTCAGGCCCCTTTGCAATAGCAAAAGAGTTATCTGGTGGTAATCAACAAAAAGTTATTGTAGGAAGAGAAGTTGAAAATTGTGGCGATTTTATTATTTTCGATCAACCAACAAGAGGTCTTGATTTAGGTGCTATTAATAATGTGCACTCTGCTATTTTAAGTGAAAAAGAAAAGGGCAAAGCTATATTATTAGTTTCAACTGAGTTAAGTGAAATTTTTACTTTATGTGATAGAGTTGCTGTTTTTTATAAAGGTGAGATACAAGGTATTTATAATACTTCAGATTTAAATAGTGAAAAGATAGGTTTATTAATGGCTGGTTACAAAAATGAAGGAGAAAGCATCAATGGATAAAAAAACTAGAGATATTTTTATAACGAGCTTTTTAGCAATTCTTTTTGGATTAATCTGTAGTGGAATTATGATTTTATTTTTAGGTAAAAACCCAATTTCTACTTTTGCCTTATTATTTTCATCTATGTTTAGAGATGGTTATACTATTGGTGAAATTTTTGTTAAAGCAACTCCTTTGATTTTTACATCATTGGCCTTTGCTTTTACTTTTAAAGCAAACTTATTTAATATTGGAGCTCAAGGACAATTTTATATTGGTTCTTTAGTTGCAGCATCTATATCTTTATTAATCCCACATGCTATAGCAATTCCAATAGCAATTATTATGGCATTTATTTTAAGTGGTATTTGGGGAGGCCTCATTGGTTTTTGTAAAGCCCGATTTAAAGCTAATGAATTTTTGATTAGTATGATGAGTACATATGTAGCTCTTAATTTAATGAACTATTTACTAAGAACTGTTTTACTAGAATCTAAAGGAGAGTATCCTCAAACAGATTCCTTAAGTAAAAACACATGGCTTTTTAAAATTGTCCCTCATACAAGATTACATGTAGGCTTTATTTTAGCTATTGTTGTAGCTATTCTAATTTGGTTGTTACTTTATAGAACTACCTTAGGTTTTAGAATAAGGGCTGTTGGGCAAAATCAGGAAGCAGCTAGAATGAGCGGAGTAAATCCAGAGCTAATATTTGTTTTTGCTTTTTTTATAAGTGGTGGTCTTGCTGGATTGGCAGGAGTCACTGAGGTAAATGGTGTTCAGCATATGTTGCTTCAAGGATTTAATCCTTCAATTGGATCAATTGGTATTGGGATAGCAATCTTAGCTAACGCAAATCCAATTGGAATAATCTTTGCTTCTATACTTTTCGGTGCTTTACAAGTTGGAGGCACTATAATGGGCCAAATTTCAGGAGTTCCTTCTAGTATTATTGATTTAATGGAAGGTTTTGTAATGGTTTTTGTTATTATTTCATATTTCATTCGTAATAAATGGGAAATTAATAGAGAAAAGAAATTGTTAACAGAGGGGGTTAAATAATGATTGTTAATCTGTTATCACGTGCAATGATGATGAGCACCCCTTTACTATTTGGTGCGTTATCTGAAGTATTTGCTGAAAGAACTGGTGTTATGGTAACTGCTATTGAAGGTATATTTTTGATGGGAGCTTGGGCCGGATTTACCACAGCTTATATCTCAGGTAGTTTATCTATGGGTTTATTATTTGCTGCACTTGCAGGACTTTTGGTATCAATATTATATGCCTATCTTTGTGTATCTTTAAAACAACATCAAATTGTTACAGGTACAGCTATAAATATATTAGTTGCAGGATTGTGTTCTTTTTTACAGAGGGTTGTATTTGGAGTACCTCTATCTCCTCTAACTGTAGAACCTTTACAAAAGATTGCTATTCCTCTTCTTTCAAAAATCCCTGTTTTAGGTCCTATATTTTTTAACCAAAATATTTTAACTTATTCTGTTTATTTGTTAGTTCCTCTAGGATTTTTTATTTTGTATAAAACTTCTTTAGGTTTGATTATAAGATCCACTGGTGAGAATCCAGAAGCTGTAGATGTTTCAGGTATAAATGTATCTAAAGTTAGATTCGTAGCTGTAATGTTTTCTGGATTAATGTGTGGAGTAGCTGGTGCTTTTTATTCGATAGGGTATTTAGGAATGTTTACTACTAATATCATTGGGGGAAGGGGATGGATTGCTTTTGCAATATGTTTCTTGGGTAACTGGAATCCTATTGGTGCTTTTGTTGGGACTATAATATTTGGTTTAGCAGAAGCCTTTGCTATTCTTATGCAATCAAGTTCTTCAACTTTCCTTCCAAATGAGCTATTTATTGCCCTTCCTTACATACTAACAATTATATTAACAATAAGTAGGAAGTCATTTAATGTTCCAGCTAAACTTGGAAGTGCTTATGTAAAAGAGAATTAGTATATTTTCTTTTTAACTAGCCCCTTTTTAATTGAAAAAAGGGGTTTTTAATATACTTTTGAAAATTCTTTTAGGATGTGTTCACTAGAATCTAGATCTTCTTCTTTTACAATTTCAACAGGGACCCAAACTTTTTGTAAAGTTCCAGAATTCTCTGAAAAGAGGCAAACCTTATTATTTCTTTTATCAACTTTAATTATTTTACCATTAAATGTAGCTAGAGGTCCTGATATTACACACACTGAGGCTCCAATATTTAAAGTAATTTTAGATGGAACAATTTCTCCGTTGTTTGAGAAAATCCAAGTTGCATATTTTAAATCTTCTCTACAAAGTTTGTAGCTAATTGTATCTGTTTTATCTTCTACAAGTTTTTTGCTTTTAACTAAGCCATAACAGTCATTTATTTTTCTAATTTCTCTTGCATATTTATCAAGTTCAGTATCAATTTTTATAAAAATATATCCAGGAGTTAGAGCTTTTCTAACTTCAACTCTTGATTTTCCATTTTTTACTTTATATTGCTTTGTAGCAAATAAGACTTGAAAATGGTATTCATCATCAAATAATTTATTAAGATAATGTTCTAAATCCTTTTTTACTATCAATTCTTTAGAAACTTTACAAGCAATACAATAATAATTCATATGTAGAAAATACTTTATAAAAAGGCTTTATTCAAGAAAAAAGAATAAATTAAATAAATAAACTAACTAAAATTAAGATATTGTACAAAAATATAAGATAATTAGACCTTAACAAAAATCGGTTTTTGTTTTTAAATATAGATAAGAAATAAATATTGTTAATTCAAAGTTATTTAAAGGATAAGTATATGAAAATATTGTTAACAGGTGGTGCGGGGTATATTGCCTCTCATACATGCATTGAGTTAGTAAAAGCTAATCATGAACCAATTATTGTTGATAACTTTTACAACAGTCAAAAAGAAGCTATTGCTAGAGTTGAAAAAATTGTTAATCAAAAAATCCCTTACTATGAAGCCGATGTTTGTGACAAAGAAGCTATGAGAGCTATTTTTGAAGAACATAAAATTGATGCTATTATTCATTTTGCAGGTTATAAAGCTGTAGGAGAATCTGTTGCAAAACCTCTTGCATATTATAGAAACAATATTGACTCTACCCTTACTATTTGTGAATTAATGAAAGAATATAATGTTAATAAAATAGTATTCAGTTCTTCTGCAACTGTTTATGGTTTAGCTGAAAAAGTTCCTTTAACAGAAGATATGCCAACAGGATGTACTAATCCTTACGGTTGGACTAAATATATGATTGAACAAATATTAACAGATTTTGCTGCTGCTAATAAAGAAATGAGTGTTGTTTTACTTAGATACTTTAATCCAGTTGGTGCTCATGAATCAGGTATGATTGGTGAAGATCCAGTTGGAATTCCTAATAACTTAATGCCATATATCTGCCAAGTTGCTGTAGGAAAATTAAAACAATTAGCCGTATTTGGTGATGATTATCCAACTCCTGATGGAACAGGTGTTAGAGATTATATTCATGTTGTAGATTTAGCTAGTGGACACGTAGCTGCTTGTGAATATGAAAATAAAGGGACTGAGATTATAAACCTTGGAACTGGTATTGGCTATAGTGTTCTAGATATGGTTAAAGCTTTTGAGAAAGCTAATTCAATTAAAATCCCATATAAAATTGCACCAAGGAGACCTGGTGATATTGCAACTTGTTATGCCGATGCTTCAAAGGCTAAAAAACTTCTCAATTGGGAAGCTAAATATGATTTGACAACTATGTGTAGAGATGCTTGGAATTGGCAAAGTAAAAATCCTAAAGGTTATAATGTCTAAGTATTAAAATAAGAAAATAAATATAAATTTTACTGTTGATATTGGATTAATTTCACATATCAGCAGTATTTTTTTTATAAATTAAAAAAATCTATAATAATATTGTTTTGGTTTTTTGAACCAATGAAAAGTTAGAATAAATATAGACAACTTAAATTAAAACTTAAAAAACTAGACAATTTTTTGAAAAAAATGATTTTTTTTGTCTTGCTAGCTTTATTTTTCTACCCTAGGCTTAACCTATAAAACAAAGGGAGAAAAATAAATGAAAAAAAAATTAATGGTTTTTTTAATGTGTTGTGCAAGTCTATCTATGATATTTGCAAATGGAGCTAGTGAAGAAACAGAATCAGATTTTACTAATTGGCCAGAAGAACCAATTACTGTAATCTGTCCTTGGGCTGTTGGTGGAGTTGCTGATCTTGTAAATAGAAAAGCTGCTGTCTATGGTGAAGAATTACTAGGACAACCTGTATTAGCAACTAATGAATTAGGTGCTGGTGGTAATGTTGCTCTAACAAACTTTTTAAAAAACAAACCTAATTCTTACAATCTAATATTTGGTGGAGAAGGCGGTTTCTCTATTGCTCCAAATGTAGATGGTAAAGAAGCTATTATGTTTAAATATGATGACTTTGTTCCTGTTATGAATATGTATACTGCAACATTTGTTATGACTGCTGATGCTTCTCTAAACATTAATGATTTAGATCAATTAAAAGAATATGGTCAAACTCATAATTGTAAAGTAGCTGTAAACGGTATTTCAGGTTCTGAAGCTTTTTTAGCTAAGGCATTATTTAAAGAATTAGGTATCGATGTTACTTTAGTAAGTTATAATGGAGCTAATTTAGCTTTAGATGCAGTAGCTAAAGGTGAAACACCTTTCGCAATTTCACACCAATCACAAGCAAAAGGTGCTGTAGAGGGTGGTTTAATTACTCCAGTAACAGTATTTAGTAAAGACCCAGTATCAAGTGAATTATTTAAAGATGTTAAGCCTGTTGGTGCTTATGAAATGGAAGCTTACTACCCAAATACTTGTTTCTTATTAGCCAGAAAAGGTACTTCACCTGAAGTTGTTGAAAAAATTAGAAATGCTTATTTAACAATTATGCAAAAAGAAGATGTTAAACAATTATTTGATAAATTAATGATTGAACCTAGCGTTTGGACAAGTGAAGATATGGATAACCATATTGAACACGTAATTCAAATTGTTAAAGACAATCAATAGTTTATATTCGAAAAAGATGGTCCATTGGGCCATCTTTATACTTTAAGGGAAAATTATGAATCGTTTAATGGAAAAAGTGGATAATTTAATTGATAACTCAGCATTAAAATTAGAAAAACATAAGATGACAATACCTATAAATATTGTTGGTTCAATATTATTTATTATTGTTTCTAGTATTCTTTTATATTTAGTACCATCTCAAATAAAAATAAACACAGAAGCTGTTGTTAATGCAAGAACCTTTCCTCTCTTAATGCTTAGGATAGTATTAATTTTTTCAATAATTCTTTTAATTAAAGATATAATTTTTATAATTACTAAGAGAGAGATTGAAACAAAGGAACTCAACTTATTAGTTGAGGTTAAATTCTTAATAATTTTATCAATGTTAATAATCTTTCTAGCATTATTATATTTTACTAATTTTATTTTGAGCTCAATTGTTTTTGGAATTTTAATGCTTTTTTATTTTAGATCAAAAAAATTGTCAAATTATCTGATTATTATTTTAGCAGCAATCTTGATTGGATATTTATTTCAAAATGTCCTTCATGTACGTTTACCATAGGAGAATATTTAATGGATTTATTTTTACAGGGAAGTTCTTTATTATTTAATATTCCAAACTTTTTATATATGAACTTAGGTTTGCTTTTGGGTGTTGTTTTTGGAGCGATTCCTGGTTTAACTGTTATTTTATGTATAGTATTGTTTCTTCCATTTACTTATTCTTTAGGTGCTATTGAATCTTTTATGTTTCTTTTAGGTATCTATTGTGCAGGCTCTTATGGTGGATCAATTTCAGCTATATTAATAAAAACCCCAGGAACTCCTCATGCAGCAGCTACTATGTTAGATGGTTATCCTTTAACTAAAAAAGGACATAGTATGAAGGCTCTTCATGTTGCACTTAATTCTTCAACTTATGGAGGAATATTTTCTGCTGTGGTTTTATTATTTTTTGCACCTCAAGTTGCAAAATTTGCTCAAATGATGGGAACTCCCGAATATTTCTTAATTTGTGCATTTGGTCTTACCATTATAGCTGGAGTATCTGGAAATAACTTGATTAAAGGTATAATTACAGGGGCCTTTGGTCTATTTATATCTACAATTGGTATTGATGCAATGTCAGGTGGAACAAGATTTATTTTCAATAACATTAATTTATATTCAGGAATAGCTTTAGTAATATCTTTAATAGGATTATTTGCTCTCTCTGAGGTATTAGCAAAAAGTGAAAAACAAGAAAAGAAAGAGAAAGTAAATACCGATTTATTAAAAAAAGAAGATGGTAAATTAACAAAGGAAGAAAAGAAAATAATTAAAAGACCAATGATTTTATCAGGAATGATTGGGGTAATTATTGGTATTATTCCAGGAACTGGGGCTTCTATGGCAAGTTTCTTTAGTTATGATAGAGCTAGACGTATGAGTAAAACTCCAGAAGATTTTGGTAATGGTTCTATTGAGGGAATTAGTGCTTGTGAAACTGCAAATAATGCAGTAACTGGTGCAACTTTAATTCCACTTTTGACTATGGGAATACCTGGAGATGGATCAGTTGCCATTATGCTTGGAGCTTTAATGATAAATGGATTAACCCCAGGACCTAATTTGTTTGTTGAAAATGGTCCTATAATGTATGCCATAATGATAGGTTTAATATTTGTAAATCTATTTATGTTTATCCAAGGGAAATTATTAACAAAATGGTTTGCAAAAATAATATCTGTCCCAGTTGCCTTATTAACACCAATAATTGTTATGTTCTGTTTTGCAGGAGCTTTTAGTGTTAATGCTTCTCTTTTTGATATTGGGGTTACCCTTATTTTTGCTGTTATAGCGTATATTGTAAATAAATTTGGGTTTTCAACAATTCCTATTTTACTTGGATTAGTTCTAGGTGCTTTAACAGAAGAGAATTTTAGAAGATCTTTAGTATTAAGTGATGGTAGTTGGTCTATTTTCGTTTCTAGTCCTATTTGTATCGTATTTTTACTATTTATTATAATTACTGTTTTTTTAATTGTAAAAAGCCAATTAAAACTTAACAAAAAAGGAGAAAAAAGTGAACAAAACTAATATTGTTGTTTATTTCTCAGATCAACAACGTTCTGATACAATGGGTTGTTATGGCCAACCTCTAGATATAAGTCCAAATGCTGATAAACTTGCAAAAGAAGGCATTTTATTTGAGAATGCTTTTTCACCACAACCTGTTTGTGGCCCTTGTAGAGCTATTTTCCAAACTGGAAAATATGCAACTGAAACAGGTTGTTTTAGAAACTCTATAGCTTTACCTCCTAAGGCTAAAACTATAGCTCATTATCTTGAGGGAAATGGTTATGAAACAGCTTATGTTGGTAAGTGGCATTTAGCATCTACTGGAGATTTAGAAAAAGCACCATATCAAGATTATCAAACAATAGCTATTCCTAAGGAACTTAGGGGTGGATATACAGGGTATTGGAGAGCAAGTGACTTATTAGAATTTACATCTGATGGTTATGGGGGATATGTTTTTGATGAAAATAATAATAAATGTGAATTTGAGGGTTATAGATGTGATTGTATAACTGATTACGCAATTGATTTTGTAAAGAAATGTGATAACAATAAACCTTTTATGTTGTTCTTATCCCATATCGAACCTCATCATCAAAACACAGCTCATCATTATCAAGGGCCTATAGGAAGTAAAGAAAAATATAAAGATTATATTCTTCCTAAAGACTTAGAAGTTTTAAAAGGTGATTCTGAGATTGAATATCCTGATTATTTAGGTCAATGTAATTCTTTAGATCAAAATTTAGGTAGATTGATAAAAGAGTTAAAAGATAAAGGTATTTATGATGATACAATTATAATCTATGTCAGTGATCATGGTTCTCATTTTAATACTAGAAATAAAGATTCTCATTTAAATGGATATGATGATTATAAAAGAAGTGCACATGATGCATCTCTAAAAGTTCCTTTAATTATCGGTGGGGGAAAGATAAAAAAGTCTAAAGTAATTAAAGATTTAGTTAGTACAGAATCTCTTGCTAAAACAATTCTATCAATTGCAAATATTGATGAATGTGATAATTTAATTGGAGAAAATCTTCTTGACGTTGCATATAATCCAAATGATAATAGAGCAAATGAAGTTTATGCACAAATTTCAGAAAGTAGAGTTGGAAGATGCATAAGAACAGAAAGATATCTTTACAGTATTTATGCCCCAGATCTTAATGGGGGAGAATATTCTTCAAGTAAGGTTTATGCTGATGATTATCTTTATGATATGGAAAAAGACCCTTATCAATTACAAAATGTTGTTTTTGAAGAAGAGTATCAAAGTGTTAAAGTTCAATTAAGAGATAAACTTAGAGAATGGATTAAGAAAGTTGAGAAGTTAGATATCACAATAAAATAAGGATTTTAAGTTATTAATGCCTAAGAAATTTAAGAAAGATATTATTTATGATTATATAAAGGTTTTTATTGAACAAAATAAATATAATTCAATAAATAAAATACCTTCAGAGCCATATCTTTGTTCACGATTTAATGCTAGTCGTGAAACCGTTAGACGTGCATTAGATATGTTAAAAGAAGAAAATATAATCTTTTCAGTTAAAGGCTCAGGCACTTATTTCAAACCCGTAGCTATCCAAGATAATATAATTAATAATAATTGTAGATATAGGATAGCTACGATTATTCAAGGCCAAGATAAACTTGCAAATAAATTGTTTATTAAAGGCTTACAACAAGAGTTAAAAGATAAGAGTATTGAATTGAGAATTTTCTATACTGATAATAAGTTTTCAAATGAAAGGGCTTGCTTAAAAGCTTGCACTAAAGGCTTTGATGGTTTAATTATTGATGGTGTAAAGGCTAGCTTGATGAATCCAAATCTAGATATTTATCAAAAAATAGAGCAAAAAGATATAAGGGTTATTTTTTATAATAACTATTATCCAGAGACAAATTTCCCTAAAGTAATTATCGATGATAAAAAATGTGCGAATTTATTAGTAAAACAAATAGTTGAAGAGGGACATAAAGATATTGCAGGTATTTTTTTCTATGATAACTATCAAGGAATTCAAAAATATAGAGGTTTTATCCAGGCTTTAAATCAATATAATATTGAAATAAAAGATGAAAATATTAAATGGATTATTAGCGATAATATTGCTGATGAAAGAGAATTTGATAGAATTATTTCTAAATTTTTAAAGAAAAATAGAAGTAGTGCAATCATTTGTTGTAATTTTATGATTTTAAAACATATTCAATATAAAACTAAATATCCGAGGAAACTTGCTTGTTTTGATTACTCAGGCGATAACTGGAAAGAAGAAAATATTCTCTGCTCAATATCTCCTTCTTTTGAAGTTGGAATCAAAGTTGGTAAAAATATAATAAGAATGTTAGATGATTCCAATTACAAAATACATGATTATTCTTATATATTTAAACCAACAATTTATTATCCCTAATTTTATTAATATTAACTTAAGATATTTATTATCATAATTATAGCTGCAATTAAATTTGTAGTAGCAAAAATTTTCTTTAAGTTTTTAGGTTTGCTTTTTAGTGCAAATTTTCCACCAATTATTCCTCCTAGAATAGCAACAATACTTAAAGGAATAGCTAATGAGGGGTTAAAATCTCCATTTATGCTGTGTCCGATAAAGCCCATTAACGCTGTAGCTGCAACCATTGCTGAAGATGTTCCAACTGCAATTGACATTGGAATACCACAAAGCATTACCATCATAGGAATTTTAAAAGCACCTCCAGAAATACCAATTGCACCAGAGAAGAATCCAACAGTAGCTGTTATAGGAAGTATTAACCATAAATTAACACTGTAATCAAATTCACCAAAATGTCTGTTCCATCTACCAAAAGCTTTATTTTGGACTAAAGGTTTTTCTTTTACAGGAATATACATGAAAATTGATATTAAAATTAAGAATCCTGCAAACATTAGTTTTAAAGTAGTCCCTTCAACAGAGGATGCAAAATATCCTCCAAAAAAAGCCATAATATCTGTTGGTGGATCAATTACCAAGGCCAATTTCCAGTCAACTCTTTTATTTTTATGAAAAATTAGCATTGATGCTAATGAAGTTCCCATCATAATCAACTGGGAGGTAGTTGCAGCATTGTGCATAGAAATCCCAGCTAAAACCATAACTAATACATAAAAATTACCACCACCTTTTCCAACCATAGACATTGTTATTGCGATGATAAAAATTACTATGCTTATAATAAATAAAGTGCTCATATTTTTAGCTTATTAATTTAGAAATTAAATCTTTGTTTTTTAAAGCAAATACTGGTTTAATATTAGATGCAATGTCTCCAACACTGTCTAAAAGTATTTTTACATCATTATATCCATTTAATTGTAAATAAACTGAAGTGATTGTTGCTCTTGTTGCAGAGGAACAAAATACTACAATAGTTTTATCTTTTGGGATTTCGTTTAATCTATCAGGAATTTGAGAAATGGCAATATTAGTCGCAAAATTAAAACTAATTAGTTTGTTTTCTTCTTCAGTTCTAACATCAAGGATAAAAGCAGAATTTTCTTTTTTTGCTTTAATCATTTCTTCAAAGGTTACTTTGTGTGTTCCTTTTCCAAAATATTCTAAATCATAGTTTCTTAGTAAGTTAGCAAAGTCTTTCATATTTAAGCTCCATTTTTGACTTTTAAGTATTAAATTTTATATTATCAAACTTAAATCCTACATTTTTTAAATCTTGACAGCAGAGGTCACTATTTTTGTATTTTTTAAGTCTGGAAATATCAATATTGAAAATTTCTTCTCTTTTTATGTCACTGAATAATAAATCTTTTAAGAATTTATATTTTTCGAATTTTTCTAAATTTATTTGATAATATACCCATTGAGCTTTTTTCTTAGAAAGAATAAGTTCATATAGTTTTAGTTTTTCTAAATGTTTTGAAGCATTTGGTTGTTTAATGTCTAAAAGAGTTTGAATTTCTCCAACACAGAGAGAATCTTCTTTTAATAGATTTAATATTCTAAGTCTGGTTTGATCTGATAAGATTTTTAATATAGTTATAGCATCCATTTATACTTTCTCTTTATATTCCTATATGAGTATTTAGGAATATAATATTCCTTTCAAGAGTTTTTGTCAAATGTCATTAATAAATTTATTAAAAGAATATTGACAAACTTAATTATGTGTTATATGGTTAGTTACTGAAGTAATTAACCATATAACACAATATAAAGGATATCTTATGGAATTTAAACAAAATGACATTCCCATTTATATTCAAGTTGCAAAAGGTTTAGAAGATGATATTTTTATAGGACTCTATAAAGAAGGAGAACAAATTCCTTCCACTACAGAGATTTCTCTTGGATATAGTCTTAATCCAGCTACAGTCTTGAAAGGAATGAATCTTCTAGTACAGGAAGGTATTATTTTTAAGAAAAGAGGTGTTGGCATGTTTGTAAGTGAAGGTGCTAGAGAAAAAGTGAAAGAAAAAAGAATGAATTCATTTAAAGAAAGTTTTATTGAACCTTTAGTCAAAGAGGCTAGAAATTTAGGTTTTGATAAAAAAGATATAATTGAAATAATCGGTAAGGAAATTGACTATGAAACTGCAAATAAATAATATTTCAAAAAATTTTAAAAATGTTAAAGCTTTAGATGATTTATCAATTGAATTTGAAACAGGTAAAATTTATGCTCTTTTGGGTAGAAATGGTGCTGGTAAAAGTACATTGATGAACATTATTACTAATAGATTATTCCCATCATCAGGCACTATTTGTATTGATGGAGATAATATTTATAACAATGATGATTTGATGAGTAGAGTATTTTTAATGGGAGATGATGATTTCTTTGGTGGAATCTCTTGTTTTGCTGCTTTTAAAATGGCAAAAACTTTTGATAAAAACTTTAATTATGATTATGCTCTAGAATTAGCAAAAGATTTTGAATTAAACCTCAAAACAGATATTAATAAATTATCGACAGGTTATAGCTCAATTTTCAAAGTTATTTTAGCTTTTTGTTCAAGTGCAAACTTTGTATTATTTGATGAACCTGTTCTTGGTTTAGATGCTCCTCATAGAGATTTATTCTATAAATTATTAATAGCTACTTTCTTAGAAAAAGAGAAGGATGTTTGCTATATCGTAAGTACTCACTTAATAGATGAAATTGCTAACTTAGCCCAAGATGCAATTATTATAAATGACGGTAAACTAGTTTCAACGGGGGCTGTTGAAGAGTTAAGTAAAAGCGTTATTGAAGTTATTGGACCTAAAGATTTAGTTGATAAAGCAATTATTAATTCTAAATTATTAGGCTCAAATAAAATTGGTAAAGTTTACTCAGCTTATGTGAGTGGGGCACTTGATGAAGTTGAAGGCGTAACTGTTAAAAAAGTTGATCTTCAAAGAATGTTTATCGAAATAACAAAAGGAAATTAATGATGCATATAAAACAAACTTATTCATATTTCTTAAAAGAAAACTTGAAAGCAACAGGTATTATATACTCCATTGTTGTTGGTGTTACCTTTTTAGTATTTTTACTAGTAATGATGCTTGGGGAAACTTTTAGTTTCAGTGATATCCAAGGATTAATTCCAAATTATTTTACAGTATATGTTGTTTCCTTTATTTTTACTTTAGTTACAAGTAGGAATGTAGATCTTATCTGTAATCAATTTGGTAAAAGTAGAGAAACTTCTTTTATATCGAACTTGTTAGTAATGATTTCTATTTCATTTGTAGTAGCGCTTTTATTTTCAATATTAAATTCAATTTTTTATAAATCTCAATATCAAGAATTCATTGAAGTAAGTGCTCATTTTAAAAATGTTAATATTAATAATAAAAGTCTATTTATTGGCTCAGATGTAAGATATGCGTCTCTTTTCTCATATTGGTTATATTCTTTAAGCTATTATACCTTTATATCTATCGCAGCATCAGCTTTAGGAATTTTTATATATTCTCTTTGGGTAAGACTCGAAAAGCTTTATAGGTGGATTGTATTTTTGTTTATTCCAGTTGTATTAGCTTATGCTATTCCTAAAGCAATTATTGAGAATTTATTTGGTAATCAAAAAGTAATTCAATTCTTTAAGAATTGTATTCACTTCTTCGGTTTAGAAAATGGTTTTTCTTATCAATTTATTTTTGTCTCTTTGTTAGTGATAATACTTCCTCTATTAATACTAGCTTTTTTTATAATGAGAAAAAAACCTTTATATGGTAAAAAGAAATAAGTAGATTATAGGTAGTCTTAGAAATAAGACTACCTATTTTGTGATATAATCACATATAAATATTTGTTTATTGGATATAGTTACTATCAACTATGAGAGGTGATATTTGGTATGAAAAAGAAGTTAGGGAAAAAGTTATATAATATTGGAGAAGCTTTTATGCATTTGCTTAGAGCTTTTAATACTATAAGATATTTATCAAAAGCTAAGAAAAAAAATATTGTCTCTCAACAATTTCAAGAAAGATTAATGTTAGCAGTTACTGAAGTAAATGGTTGTGCGATGTGTTCTTATGCACATACAAAAATGGCCTTAGATGCTGGTCTTTCAAGTGAAGAAATTTCTCAACTTCTTGAAGGAAGTAGTCAAGAAAATACTCCAAAAGATGAACTAAATGCAATTTTATTTGCTTCATACTATGCAGAATGTCGTGCAAAGGTTGAAAAAAGTATATGGTTAAAAATCGTTAAAGAATATGGTGAAGAGAAAGCCTTAGGTATTTTAGCAGCTATTAGAATTATAACGATTGGTAATGTCTATGGTATTGTTTTAGGATCTTTTATTTCTAGATTTAAAAAAGATAAAAGTAAACGTGATAGTAGAACAAACATCTTTTATGAGTTAATAATGCTTATAACAGTTATTCCGTTTACCATAATTACTTTAATACTTTCCTTTATTCTTAGATTGTTTAAAGTAAAATTTATTTAGTCTTATTTTTAATCGAAGTAGAAACACTAAAGGCTGTTGACCAACAAGCTTGTAAATTGTAACCACCACAATCACCACAAAAATCTAATATTTCTCCACAGAAATATAAGTTGTTAACTATTTTTGACTCAAGAGTTTTATTATCTACTTCTTTAAGATTAATGCCACCAGAGGTAGCCATAGCCCCTTTCAATTGGCCTTTTAAAGAGATTTCTAATTCCCATCTTTTAAGTTTTTCATTAATTTGATTTACTTTCTTTTTTGAAATGTTTTCACAAATATCATCATTAATATTCAAGGATTTTAAGAGATAATTTACAAGTCTTGATTGTAACTGTGTTTGATGTCTAATACTTGTTGATAAGAGTTTATTAGTACTTTCTTTTTGAATTTGACAATTCAAATTTAAATATATTTTTTGATTATGTTTTGCATATTTTGAAATATCTAAAACAACTGGTCCAGAAATTCCTATTCTAGTAAATATTAAATCATCAGTATTCTTTCTAATCTTTTTTTTGTTTGAATACATGTCATTAAAAGAAATTGTTACATCTTTT
This sequence comes from Pleomorphochaeta sp., assembly GCA_028532815.1. GTDB lineage: Bacteria > Spirochaetota > Spirochaetia > Sphaerochaetales > Sphaerochaetaceae > Pleomorphochaeta. Next base: position 58,565 of record JAQQAS010000040.1, on the reverse strand, counting down.
AAAGATATCCCTTCAATTTCACTAACATCTTCATTTGTTATTTTAAAACTTGCTAACCCCGGTTTTAAACCAATAACTGTATGATTTAATTTCCTAGCTAGATCATATCCATCCCCTGTAGAACCTGTAGAAGGGTACGACATTCCACCACAAGCTAGTACTACATTGGTTGCTTTATATAAGTCATTTACAATAAAAAAATCATCTTCTTTTTTAATTGATTCGACTTTAGTATTATTTAAAAGCGTATAGTTACTATCTAATAATAAATCTAAAACTGATTTAGCATTTCTAGATTTTGGAAAGATTTTTCCATCTTCTCTTGTTATTAAATCTAAACCTCTATTTTTAAACCAAGATTGAGTATCTTGAGGGGAAAGAAGAGCAAAGCTTGGTCCTAGGAATTTATTTGCAGTATCATAATGTTTTAGAAACTCAAAACTGCTATTATCTCTTGTGAGATTGCACATTCCCCCTCCAGTTATTAAAAGTTTTTTTGCTGGAGAGTCCATTTTTTCTATTACCAAAGTATTTATATTATTCTCTGCTAAATTTTTGGCAAGAAACAGACCGGATGCACCACCACCAATAATTATCGTATTATAAGTATTCATTTAGGTTATTCCTAAAGATGTAAGAGTCTCTTTTGGGACAAATTCTTCTAATAAGGAAAGTGTTTCTTTTTTGATTTGAACTAAGATATACATAGATCCCTCTTTAAATATGGTGGAAAACCCTTGTGGAGATTGATTTGTAGTAACGTTAGTTTGAACAGCACTACCATCAAAAGAGCCATTTCCTTGTGATGCTAAAAATTCTGTAAATTCCCATTGTCTAACATCATATTTACTCTCTAATTGTTCCTCCACATCGTCAGGAAGATTAACAAAAAAGTCTATATTGGTAATTTCTTCAACTTTATCTACACTAGTAGCATATTCTTCTAGGCTTTTTTCGGCTTTTTTATTAGGAAGAATAAATCCGATAGCTTTAATTTCAGGATTTGTATAGTCTAATATAACTTTATAGTAATAGTTAGGTACTGCAACTTCATTCTCACCAATAGTTTCATAAGGTCCATCAGTTAAAACCGGCCCTGTAGTAACATATATTTCTAAATTGTTATCTGCAAAGGTTCTAACACAACCTTCTAAATCAGCCCATATTCTTCTATTAAAATCAGGAGCTTGTGGACTCATATTACTCATGTAGAAAGATTCAGACATTGCATTTTCGCTTTCTTTTTGATCAGCTGCAGGACATAAATGACCTCTATCATAACCACTTCCTTTGTAATCATTTAAACTTGCACTACCTGTTTTAACTAGAGGATCCTCTCTAAAATTGTCTTTTCTTTCATTAGGCCCATAAAGTTCATTTTGAGTTAATTTATATGCAACATAACTTGCTTGTTCATATTTTTCATTATAACTTAAGAGATAACCATCATGTTGGATAATTTGCTCACCTTCAATAGGAGCTGGCAACTCAAGTTTATCAATAGACTCTACTTGGAGAGATATGGTTTGTTTTTCTTGCCATTCTTCTTCACTTGGAGCAACAAATAATGAAATAATTGATAATATTAAAAATAATAATATTAATATAAATAAATTTTTAATAGTTCTTTTTAAAGAACTTTTTTTCTTTGCCATACGAAATCCTTTTATTGTTTTTGACTCAAATAAGCTTTTATTTTATTTCTCTCTCTAATTGCTATAATAACAAAAAGCAATAATAAACAAAATACTTCAAAATATTTTGCCCCATTTATTTCATTCCTTTCAATAAAGAGAGGAATAGATGTTAGTGCAGAATTCTCATAAGTACTAAAAAATGTTATTGCAAAGTTATTTGCAAGATGTATAGCTATTGCAATTTCTAAACCAGATGTAACAAGAATTGAGAAAGTTGCTAAGCTTCCAAATAATAAATAATAGGAGATTGCACTAATAAAATTTGAATCTACTTCTGGATTATATAGGTGAGGAATGATAAAAATTATTCCAACCAATAATGAAATAATTATAGAATGCAGTAATGTTTTCTTTTTATTTGTTAAAGCATCATAGTCTTTAATTATTATCTTTAGAATAACAGCTCTAAATAATATTTCCTCAGCAATTACTTGAAGCGGTGTTAGTATTAAAGTGATAGGTATTAATATTAATCTCTCTACCCACTTGTTTTCTATAAATTCTAAATCATATAGATTTAAAAGAGCTCCAATTAATATAACAACAATAAAAAAGGTAATTGAAAAAATGAATACTCTAGTAAAGAGTTTTACATCTATAGAAGTCTTAGAATTTATTAATTTACTAATTTTTATATTATTGATATATTTAAAACAGAAATAAAAACCTAACCACATACTTAAAAAAGGGATATTTGCTCCAATATAATTATATATTTCAGAGTTAAAGAAATTGTTATTATTATCTAAAGAGTATGATAAATTTGAATAGATATTTATCAAAGTTGATCCAAGTAATAACCAAAATGATACTATTACAAAAAATGAAATAATCCATAATATTCGATAATTTTTATTTTCTTTCATCACAATCCCTTTTTTATATGATATCTGAGTTTATAATTAAATTAAAGTTAATTCAATTTATAATTCAAGGTTTGTGTAGTATAATAATATTATTAGCTTTATTTATTAATAGGGAAAAAGTATGAATAGAAAAATTGTTTTTGAAGAATTAAAAAAAGGACGAACTTGTGTTTTTCACAATGAAGTTATAGCTAGAAATTATGCAATTGAATATGCCTATGAATATGATGTATTAGAATCTGATAGAGCTATTTCTTACGATACTTTTAAAGAATATTTTTTACCTAATCATGATGATTTAACACAGGTAAATAATCAAATTAGAGAATTTTTTATAATTAATTTTCTGGAAAATAATCAATTAAAATATTTAATTAGCAATGAATATCCAGAGTCAATTGGTAGATTTACATCTTATCTAATCAATATCTTAAAACAGTTAAAGAGTGCTGTTGAAAGTAATGTTTTTGAAACATTAGAAGAGGATTTTAAAGATGATGTTATTTTATTATATAATAAATATAGTGAATTTTTGAAACAAAATAATCTGTTTGAACCTTCTTTTGAAGATCCTTCTATTGACTTTACTCCTAAAGAAATTCTTCAAAAAGAATATTCTATTATAGCTTGTGATACAAAAGCTGGCTGTAAAAAATTTTTAAATAAACTTAATAATCCCCAATTTATTCATACAATTAATATTGAAGAATTAGATGAGAATGATTCTAGCTATCAAAATAATAGTAAATTAATTGCTTTTAATAATACTGATGAATTACAAAACACCTTATTTAGAGAGGTGAAGAAACTCCTAGATGGGAAAATCTTATCAAGGGATATAGCAATTACTTTATGCTCCTTTGATAAGGATATTCAAGATATTGAATTAGGTGCAAAACGCTTTGGAATTCCAATATCTAAGGCAAAAGGTTATAGTTTAAGTAAATATCCAGGAGGTAAATATTTAATTTATTTATCAAATCTATATGATAATAATTTTGCGCTTGATGATATGAAAGGTTTTTTCTTAGAAAGAGCTTTCCCTTTTGAAGATATGAGCTTTAATAGAGAATTAATTAGATATGCTATTGATGCAAACATTGATCATGGTAGTAATAAATTTGAAGCAGATTATTGGATAACTAGATTAAAAAATAATAGAAAATTATTTGATTTTTATAAAAGATTTAAAAATCTTGTTATAAAATTAAATACATGTGAAACTATCAAAGATTTACAAATTGCTTTACATAGCTTAGAAAATTTAATCTTAAAAAAAGACCAAGGTTGGATTTCAACAAAAGGTGAAAAAAGTTATAGATATGCAATAGACAAGCTAGATTCTATTAATTCAGCTATGAAGATTTGTAAATTAAATAAAACAAAACAACTTTATAAGTTATATATTCGTCTTTTAGAAAATGAGAATTATGTAGAACAAGGCAATAGGGATGGTATAAGAATATTTGAATATCCACTATCTGCATCATTAGATATACCATATCACTTTGTTGTTGATATAAATAATAAGAGTAGTGAAATTGTTGATAAACCTTTATCTCTATTGCCCCCTACAGTAGAAGATCAAGTATTAAGAGAAGAAGAAGATTTAACAACCTCTGTAATTAAAGATTATTGTTTTAATAGTGGTATTACTTATTTTCTCTACAGCGATACAACATACGATGGTGCACAAATTGCTCCACCCTTCTTTATGGAGAGAAATAGTATAATTCCTTCTCCTTTTAAATTAGATTATAAACCATATATTGATGAAATAGATTTATGGTCTTCACAAAAAGTTGATGCGAAACTTACATATTTTCAATCAATAACTCTTAAAAGAGCGTTAACTAATGTATTGAGTTTTACAAATGAAGGATATGTTAATAGAAAAATTGAAGAAGAGTTTAATTCATTTTTATTAGATAAAATTAAAAGAGAGGGATTATTAAATTTTTCTGCAACTAGTATTAATTTATTTAAGAAGTGCCCTTATGCTTTTGCTCTAAAGTATTTATTTAGTATAGATAGAAAGGATTATAATGTTGTATCTTATGCCCCAAATGAAATTGGAACTATTATTCATAAAGTATTTCAAGAATTCTTTGAAAAGGTTATGAAAGAAGATAAACAATTTTATAGTTCAAATAAAGAGAAATACATTATTTGGCTAGATGAGATAAAAGAAAATAGATTAAAAGAATATTTTGAAAGTGAAAAGTCTCCTCCAATCTCAACTCAAATTTACATATTAGATAAATACAAGAATTTTTCAACTGAATTTATAGATATGGAAATCAAGAAATTTAATACATGTAGATCAGAAGAAATGGAAGAAACTTATATTTCTAATGAACAGATATTAATTAATGACCAACCTTATTTTTATTCTTTAAATGGTAAAATAGATAGAGTTGTTAATTTAGGGGAAGGAGACTTTGCTATTGTAGATTATAAAACTGGGAACCCTCCAATTGGATCTACTTGGTATAAAAAAGCTTATGAAGATAAAAGGGAAGACTTCCCTGATTATCAATTTCCTTGTTATAAAAAGCTCTTAGAAAAAAAAGGGGCTAATGTTGTTAATGCTTGTTATTATGGTGTTGGTAAAGGCTCTTATTTTGACATGTGGCAGGAAGGTTATCCTAGTGATTTAAAACAAATAGACATAACTTTTGATTTGATTATGAAAGATATGATAATGCAAATATTAAATGGAGAGTTCATGACAACTCCTTCCGATACAAATTGCCAAAATTGTAATTATAGACAAGTTTGCAGAAAGAGGTATTCCACTAAATGATAAACAAATTAGATATTGAAGAACTATTACAAAATAAACATAAATTAACTAAGGAACAAAAAAAAGCTGTAGAATGTTTTGATAACTGTGTTGTAAAAGCTGGAGCAGGAGCAGGTAAAACAACTGTTCTCTCCTATAGGTTTTTAAATTTATTGTTACAGAATGAAGCAAATTGTGATGAAATTTTAACTTTAACTTTTACAAAAAAAGCTGCAGCTGAAATGTATGAGAGAATATATAAACAACTATTATCTGTTAAAGATAAATCACCAATTATGGCTAAGCAATTCTCATTATTTTCTAAAGCTACAATATCAACAATTGATTCCTTTTGTAATCAAATAGTTAAACAAGATTGTATTAGATATGGGATTCCAGGGGACTTTACTATCGACAACAATAAAGCTTCACAAATTACCAAAAGGTGTACTCAACAATTAATCGAAAGGGAAGATATATTGCCAGGTTTTAGATTTTTATCAAAAGCTTATCCTCCGAACTCAATAATTGAAGACATCATTGTTAAATTAGCTAATTCAAGTTTTTATTTTCCTTTAGAATTTGATAAAGAAAGGTTATATAATAAATGTGAATCTTTAATTATTGATTCAATTAACACAAATCTTGATAAAATGTTTAATTTATTTAAATTAGTAATTGAAGGGGATTATGGGAAACTTACGCCTAAAGCCGTTCAAGCTGTTAATACAATAGAAAATTATTATCAAGAATTAATAGAAGAAGAAAATGATAGTCTTAATTTTATAAAGACAATCAATACTATAATCATCACAGCACCAAGAAAAGCCCCTTCTAATCCATTAACCGCTGATTTAGCTGAGAACTGTAAAAATTTAAAAGATACTATTTCTGACTTAAAATCTCTTTATTTTGTTAAAGAAAATAATCATTTAAAAGAAGTAGTAGAATCTCTTGAAGTTCTTAAATCTATGATTTTTGAAGAAAAAAGAAAGGCTGGAATTTTAACCTTTAGCGATATTGCCCATTTATCTGTTGATATATTGTTAAATAATAAAAAAATAAGAAAGATATATAAAGATAAATTTAAATTTATCATGATTGATGAATTCCAAGACAATAACCAGCTACAAAAGGACTTAACTTATTTATTAAGTGAGAAAAAAAATGAATCAAATGATACAATTCCTACAATTGATTCAGTAGAAAAGAGAAAATTGTTTTTTGTAGGGGATGAGAAACAAAGTATATATAGATTTAGAGATGCTGATGTTTCGGTTTTCAAAGCCTTATCTAAAGAGATTGAAGGTAGTGGTGGTACTGTAATTAATCTTGGTGTTAACTATAGAAGTGAACCTAAATTGATTGAATATTTTAATAAAGCTTTTGCTAAAGTTTTTGAAAATCCTAATGAACCCTTTGAAGCAGAGTTTGAATCATTGAAATATAGAGATAAGATTGAAGGACTTGATCCTAAAATAGAGTTATATATAAAAAGTGCAGAAAGTAAATCTATTATTTCTGAAAGTGTTGAACAAGCCTCCTCAGCAGCTTGTGAGGCTACTAAAATAGCTAAAGTTATAAATAAAATGCTAACGAGTGACAAATATCTAATTCCATCTAAGAATGGGTTAAAGAGGCCTGAGGTGGATGATATTGCCATTCTTCTTAGATCTAAAACTCATCAAATTGAATTTGAAAAAGCTCTTAGGGCAAAGAAAATTCCTTTTATAATACAAGATAATAAGGCTTTTCCTTTAGAAGCTTTAACAAATGATATATATAATATTCTTCAATTAATTATCTATCCAGATGATAAATTAGCATATACAAGTGTATTAAAGGGGCCTCTTGCCTCAATTAGTGAAAAGTCTATTTTATTATTATTAAACAGTTTTGATTGTGAAAATTTATTTGAATGTGATATCCCCTTAGATTCTAAAGACCAAGAAAATTTAGTAGCTATTAAAAAAACTTTTGACCAATTAGTTGAATTGTCTATAGATAATGATATTTCTTCCTTGCTTAGTTTTATTTGGTGGGATGCGGGGTTAAGATATTATTATATTTGTGAACCTAATTATCATTTGTATATTGATAATTACGATTATCTATATAGGTTAGCTAAAAAGTTTGATGAAAACCAATTCTCTTTATCTGTATTCCTTGATGAAATTAGGGATAATTTGGGATCTAGTTCCACAGAAGAAGAAGTCGCTGTTTTAAAAGAACAAGCAAAAGGAGTTCAAATAATGACCATTCACAAATCGAAAGGTCTAGAATTTCCTATAGTAATTGTTGCAAACATGGGCACTCAAATCAGAGATAAAGGTGTTTCTTTTTCTATTGAGAATAATATACCTGTTCCAAAACATTGCATTTCTATCGATAAAAAAACTAAAAAAGAGAAATATGATAGCCTCTTTATTGATAGAGCTAAGGCTCTAAGAAAAGAAATGGATTTAGCAGAGATTAAGAGAATATTATATGTTGCTTTAACAAGAGCAAAAACTCATTTAATAATGTCAGCAACAATCCAAACTACTATTGAAAATGAAGTTTTAGGCAATAAAAATAAATCCTTACTTAATATGATTTATAATGCTTCTTTAGATGAGAGTGATCAAATACTTCCATACTTAACTGTAAAAGATATTGAAATTGTTAGTATCTATGAAAATTATGTTAAAGTGGAAGAAAAACCAATTGTAGAGAGAAAACAGTTTTTAAAAAATCAGAAGTATTATAATGAGGGTGAAGAAGTTTATGATACAAGGACTAAAAATATCGCAGTTACTAAATTATTTGCTCATAAAGATGATGGAAATTATGAGGAGGGACAACCTCTATCAAATTCCAAAGTTGATACTCTATTACAGAAATTAAGTGAAACTAATGAAGATGTTTATACTGATTTTGGAACTCTTTGTCATAAATATGTTCAAAATTTAATAATGGGAGAACCTATTAAAAGTTTAACTGATGAGTCTGTATTATCAAAAGGGTCCTCTCTTTCAAAACTTAAAGAGTCTCAAATAAATTTAATTGAAACAGTAGCAAAAGAATATGCTTCAGATTTTATAAATAGTCAATTTTATAATAAATATGTAAAAGATAATAAGAGCAAATGTGAAGTAGGCTTCTTTTCTAAAGTTGAAGTTGAAAATGGAGATTTTTTAGTTGTTGAAGGGTTTATTGATTTGTTAATTAAAACTGATAACAATGATTATATAGTTGTAGATTTTAAAACTGATAAATTTAGAAATCCATCAATACATAAGAATCAAATAGAAACCTATATTACAGCTGTTAAGAGAATGAATCCTAACAGCTGTGTTAAAGGTTGTGTTGTCTATCTAAGAGCTGTAGATAGAGAGTTTTTCTATTAGAGCAACTATTGACCAACACTGGTTATTTCAAGAGCACTGAAGCCATTGTTTATCCACTTTGGTGCTTCATTGAAAGCTTTTTGAACTAGAAGAAGTAAATATTCTAAATTTGCATCTTCATGTTCTGAGAATCTAGTTGATAAGAAAAAGTTTCTAACTATATTTGGAGAATTGTCCCCACAATTATTTACGTAGCTATTAAAAATCTGTCTAAATAATTTAATGTTTTCTTTATAATATCCACCAATTTGAATGTAATAATTCTCAAGATTTATATAGTTTTCTGTTTCTTTTAAGTGACTTCTATCTAAATATTTTAGAAGCTCATCTTTTGCTAATACTAAGAATTTTTTATTTTCTTGTTGTTTCTTTATCATAGCAAAACTATATTCAGTAATTAAATTTGTATCTAAAGGTGTAATATTTGTTTCTTTGTTTTTATTATTTTTATAATTACTAAAATTTTCAGGATCTAGTTTTTGTAGTGTTTCATCTTTAAATAAATCAAAACTCCAATCATAAATTCTATCAGTTACTAAATGATTTGCAAAAAGGAAAAGTCTACTTTCATCATCAAAATTCATAAACATAGTAGTTAATTCATCTCTACTAATTTTAATTTCTTTATAATAAATCTTTAATAATCTTTGGAAGTTTTTAATTGAAATAACGCCATAAAAATTGGTTGCAGCTTTAGCTAGCAAATATACTTTTTCAAAATCTTCTCTAGATAAATCTTTGACAGATTCATTTGCTTTATTTAACCAAGAATGAGATATTCTTTCATTTCTACTTCTTCCGTAACATAACCAAGAAGTTTGGTTATATATAGCATCATAGATTAAAGATTCTAATTCTTTATCCCAAACAGGAAGTTTAAAAGGTTCTAGCAAAAACTTAGTAATTGAACATTTAGACACAATTTTATGAGTATTAACATAATTGCTAAACCTAAAAGCAAATAGTTGTTTGTTCTCTATTAAATCTTTGTTTATGCTACAGCAGTAATTAAATAATACTTTTGCCTTATCGCATAATGGTAGATCGTATGTATCTTGATAATCTTTAATATCTTCCCAAGTTATAAGCTTCCATTCTTTGTATTCATCTTTTGCTTGTAAAACTTCTTCAGTTCTATCATAGGTAATATCAAAGTAGATAATCTTTAAAACGTCATCTTTTACAACATATTCAGAACTTTCTGTTTCTCTTAATTGTTTATGAATAGAAATAGCTTTAACACCTTTTAAAGACGGGTGTATTTTGTTGGTAATGTTTTCTAATTTGATTGCTCCAAAACGGTTTACTAAGCCTTTTGCTGCGATATCTATTGCGCTTTTCTGTTCAGCGGTCATCTTGTCTCCTCTAATTTAACTTAATTTTAATTTTTATATTTATTTACTAATTTATTTACTGCTTTATTTACTTTTTCTAAAGCTTCTTTGATGCTCTCTAAGCTAGTTGCATAGTTAAATCTAACATAGCCTTTGTACTCTTCATCTCCAAACCAGCCACCATCATTTAAACAGATTCCAGCTCTATGACCAAAGAACATTGATACGATACCACTTTGCACAGCTTTTTTTACGTCATATAATTCTTTGTTTTCTTGGGCATCTTTTTCTATAAATGGTAATAGCGCATTACAATCCCAAAAGCAAATAAAAGAAGCTTGTGCTTTAAGTGGTTTAATATATGGGATGTTTTCTTCCATATACTTTTCTATAAATCTAGCGTTTCTTTCTAAAACTTCAATAGTTTCTAATAACCAAGGAAGGCCTTTATCATATGCTTCTCTTGCTAAAGTTGTGGAGAAGTAAGATGAGTTATTATAATGAAGGGCAACTCTAAATTTGTCAAACCTATTTTTTAACTCAGAGTCATTAAAAATGGATACTGAAAATAATTCACCTGCAATATTAAAGGTTTTTGAAGGTGCCATTGCAACCATTGTTTTTGTATTTTTTCCTTTTGCTATATCGATGAAACTATAGAATTTTTGATCTTTAAAAACAAGGTCTCCATGTATTTCATCACTAATTACAAAAACATCATGCTTGTTTGCAATATCACAAATTTTTTCTAAGGTCTCTTTAGAATATACTTTCCCTGAAGGATTGTGAGGTGAACATAAAATGAAAACTTTTGCTTTTTTACATAGCTCTTCAAATGTAGAGAAATCAAATTCAAAGGAATCTTTAGTCCTTTTTAATTTCCAAGGTATTACTTTTAAACCAACATTATTAACAATGTCTATAAATGGTTTATAAGAAGGGAAAGGTATTATAACTCCATCATTTTTTTCACAAACTAGATAAAGCGTTGTCGCTATAGCATTAAGAACTCCTTGTCCTAGTGAAATTTCTGATTTTTTGATATCAAGATTATGTCTTTGTTTTGCAAACTTAATAAAGATTTCTTTTATATCTGAGTATGATGTGTATCCATAAGTTTCAAAGTCTACAACTTTCTTTGCAGCTTTCGAAATTTCTGGAGCTGCTTTGTATTCCATATCAGCAACCCAGTAGGGAATTGCATTTTCATTTCCACAGAACATCTTTAAAAAAGTTTTATTCCATTTTACACAAGCTGTTTTATCTCGAGCTGCTAAATTATCAAAATCATATTGCATTAGTATTAACTCCTATAAAAGTGATTAAAATTCCCTTTTGGGTTTTTATATCTTTTTCCATTATCTTTTTTCTTTTTAATAGCATTTGTCGGGCAAGTATTTATGCAGTTTGTGCAAGCAAAACAGTTGTTATGAAAAACAGGTCTTCCATTTTCAAATGTTATATTATTAGCAGGACAACTTTTATAACAAAGTTTACAACTAATGCACTCCTCAGTAACTATAAAATTTTTACTATAATTTCTTGCATAGTATCTGTTAAATAAGAAGGAAATATTTGAATAAGTTCTAGTAAAAGCTTTAAATTTTGGAAACTTAATTTTTTCAACTTTTATATCTTCAATAATATTTTTTATTTTTACATCAGCTTCTAAAAACAGTTGTTCGCTTCTTTCTTTATTAGTTGGGTTTATAATATTATCAGGCATTTTAATATTATTTACATAAGTTGTTGCAACCCCATAATCTTTGAACATTTTTTCAACTCTTATATGAGCCCAACCTGGAGAGTTTATACTTGCTGTTGTTATGATATAAAGAAATTTTAGTGCTGTAAAATCTTTAACTTTAGATAAGGCTTCTCTCATTTCTTTTTCTACAGTAAAAGGTTCTCTGCTCATATGAATAGGGAAAATTAAACCAAGTCTTTCAGGAATTTCAAATTTTTGATTATTTAGTTCATTCAACATTATTATATTATCATGAGATTGAGCTTTAGCTATTTCTTTTGCAACATAATAGCTATTTCCTGTTCCTGAGAAGCAAATTATTAAATCTTTCATTATTGAATCCTAGTTAAATTATAGTTGTTTTAGTTTTTCTAATAAGATAGTCATATCTTTATCAGTTATATTTAAGTTTGTAACAAGTCTTACAAAACTTCCTTCGATATTGGCCAAGATTCTCATATCTTTTAATTTAGAAATGCTTTGTTGAGCTGTTAAGCCTATTTCATTAAAAAATACTATATTTGTTTCATTTTTTCCATGTAAACAAATATTATCATTGTTTCTTAATACATTAACTATATCAGAAGCCCTTTTGTGATCAACTTCAAGTCTTTGAACGTTGTGATTTAAGGCATAAATTCCAGCTGCTGCCATAAAGCCAATTTGTCTCATGCCGCTTCCAAGCATTTTTCTAAAACGTCTAGCTTCATTAATAAATTCTTTATCACCACAAAGCATTGAACCCATTGGAGCCCCAAGACCTTTTGAAAGGCAGAAGGTTAAGGTGTCACAATAGGATGCAATAGTGTCTATACTAATTTTAGATTTGACACTTGCATTGAAAACTCTAGCACCATCCATATGAACTTTTAGATTTTTTTCATTAGCGAGGGTTTTTATTTTCTTTAAATTATCGATTGGGTAAATTGACCCCCCAATAGTATTCTCAACTTCAAGAATGCTTGTTCTTGCCATATCATAAATACCACTTTCTTTTATTAAAGGAGCAAAATCTTCACTTTTTAGAATGCCTGTGGTAGTTGGGATAGAAATTGGGAGTGTATCTGCTATAGCACTGCAAGCTCCAATTTCATGCTGAACTATATGAGAATTTGATGCACAAAGTATTTCTGTTCCTTTTCCTCCGTTAATCATTATAGAAAGTAGGTTTCCCATCGAACCTGTTGGTACAAATAGGGATGCTTCTTTATTTGTTAATTCACAAGCTAGGTCTTCTAATTTGTTTACAGTTTTATCTTCTCTATAAACATCATCTCCGACTTCAGCTTCATAAATAGCCTTTCTCATAGCTTCTGTTGGTTTTGTAATTGTATCACTTCTTAAATCAATATATCTCATTTTGTTTCCTTTAGTTGATCTAGTAATTCAAAGAAAGTTGGGAAGGTTACACTCACAGCATCTACATTATCAATCGTAACCTTGCTCTCTGCATTAGTAGCTGCAATTGCCATAGCCATGATTATTCTATGATCATCATAACCTTTAACAAAAGCTCCTTTGACTTTTCCATTTCCATTTATTTCAATTCCATCATCAAGTTCTTTAACACTGACATTTAATTTTTCAAGGTTTTTTCTCATTGTAGTAATTCTATCGGTTTCTTTTAATCTAGCTTGGGCTACATTATTAAAAATTACTTTTTCTTTACTAAAACAAGCAACAACTGAAAGGGCTGGCAGTGCATCTGGCATAGAATTTAAGGAGAAGGTCCCTCCTTTTAATTCATCAGGCCCAATAACTTCAACTCCGTTTTCTGTCCAATTAATTGTGCAACCCATTTTCTCTAAGATTGAAAGAGTTTGTTTATCACCTTGAGAGTCATTTTTATTTAAACCATTTACTGTTATTGAAGTTTTAGAAATTGCAGCAAGGGCGAAAAAGAATGTTGCACTTGAATAATCTCCACTAATAGTTGTATTTATTGGTTTAAATATTTGATTACCTTTAACAAAAGAATGTTGTAAATCTTTTGAAATTTTATAGTCAAAATTTTGATTATTCATCCACTCTAATGTAAGTCTTACATAAGGTTTTTCATATAATAATGGTGTGATAATTTCAACATCAGTTTTAGCACAGCAGGACGCTAGTAATAGAGAAGAAAGATACTGAGAAGTTGGACAATCAATAATAGTTTTACTTTTAGTAATTGGTCCTTTTATAGTGAAAGGTGGATAATTGGTATCACTTACAGTACATCCTAAATCTTTATAAGCTTGAAGAAGTGGACCAACAGGTCTTTTCTTTAAGGATTGATCACCTGTGAAAGTTACTTCGCATTCAAGATATGCAGCAAGTCCTAGAGCTAAGTAAAGGGTGGTCCCACTATTTTCACAATCAATAGTTATTGGATCTCCATTTTTTTTAACATTAGTTGAATCTATATATAGTGTAGTTTTATCTTGAGTAATTTGTGCACCAAAAGCTTTGCAAGCTTTTATACAACTTATAGTATCACTTGATAATAAGGCGTTTTTGATTACACTTTGTCCATTTGCAAGGGTTGCTATTAGTAAGGCTCTGATTGTTTGACTTTTTGAACTAGGTATATTAATTACACCTGAAACTTTAGAGGGGTTAATTATTTTTTCCATAGGAAAAATATAAACTAAATAAAAATATAAGTCTATAAAAAAACACTCCCCATTAAATGAGGAGTGATAAATTATATAGTTAATAATTATTTTTTGTAGATAGTCTTTAATGGATGGTAATCCATTGTGTTTGTATACCAACCACCCCATACATCTGTGTCAATCATATTAACAGTAATGTAATAGTAGAAAGGTATAATAGCTTGATCTTCATTAATCATGATATCTTCAGCTGTTCTTAATACACCCATTCTTTCAGTAGGATCAGCGATTGTAGCAGCTTCTTTTACTAATGTGTCATAGATATCGCTTGAATATCTACCACCATTCATAGCACCGCCAGTTAAGAACATATCTAAGAATGTGTTAGGATCTTGGTAGTCACCAACCCAACCAGCTCTTGAGATTTCGAAGTCACCATTGTTTCTATCTGTTAGGTAAGTTCCCCATTCTTTGTTAACTAGTTCAACATTGATGTTTAACTTATCTTTTAATTCTTGTTGTACAAATTCAGCAATTTGTTTGTGACCTTCACTTGTGTTATATAAAACAGTTAGAGTAGGACAACCAACGCCGTTTGGATAACCAGCTTCATTTAAGAATTCACGAGCCATTTCTTCAGCTTCATCATAGTCTTCAAATGGGAATTCAAGAGCGTCGTATCCAGCCATTGGAGGTACAATACCCCAAGCAGGAATTTGACCAGCTTTTGTAACACCTTCAACTAAGTCTTCACGGTTAATTGCATAAGCAATAGCTTTTCTTAAATTAACGTTATCTAAAGGAGCTTTTTCTGTTTGGAATACATAGTAGTAAGTTGCTAATTGAGGTGAAGCTTTGAATGAAGATTTCATTTCAGCAGAGCTTAATTTATCAGTTGGAACGTTTGTTAACCAGTCAATTTGTCCATCTAGGAACATATTGTAGTTAGTATTTTCATCATCAGAAGATAAGAATTCTAAAGTATCAATTTTAACTGAATCTGCATCCCAGTACATTTCGTTAGGAACACAAACAATCTTTGATTGTGGAATTCTTTCTTTTAGAGTGAAAGGACCATTACCTACGAAGTTTTCAGGTTGTGTCCATTGATCACCATATTTTTCAATAGCATGTTTAGGAACAACTGCGAAAGAATAGTGTTCTAGAGCACCGATTGCATATGGTAGAGGACCAATTAAATCCATTTGGAAAGTGTAATCGTCTAGAGCTCTGATACCAACACCATCAGCTGTGCCTGTACCATCATTATATGCTTGTGCACCTTCTAAGAACATACATGGGAACCATGCATATGGTGATGCAGTTGCAGGATCTAATTCTCTTAACCAAGAATAAACAACATCATGTGCTGTGATAGGAACGCCGTCAGACCAAGTTGTTTTTCTTAAGTGGAATGTATATTGAGTACCATCTTCATTAGCTTCCCAAGATTCTGCTAAACCAGGAACTGGATCTGCAGTCATAGGATCGATTGAAGTTAAACCTTCCATTAATGCCATTAAAATTCTGTGTTCAGGAACACCTTGAACTTTAGCTGGATCTAATGATTGAGGTTCTGCGCCATTAGATATAACAAATTTTACACCTTCGTCCATTGTTGGTTCAACAACAGCTTCAGCAACGGTTTCTTCTACCTTAGTTTCTGCTTTAGGTTCAGCTTTAGTTTCGACAGTTTTTTCTGTTGTAGTAGTGGTTGTTGCAGCTGGAGTAGTAGCAGCTGTTTCTTCTTCTTTTCCACCACAAGATACTAATACAGTAGCTAATAGCAATAAGCTAAGTGTAATAGATAATGTCTTTTTCATAGATTATCTCCTTGTAGATTTGATAAATATTCTCTATTCTTTTAAATATTCTTATGTATATTATAGCATAAGATATATAGAATAGTAAACGATGTATTATTGATTACGTCAAGTAGAAAAATCAAAAAATAGGTTAAAATGTTATTATTTAGACATATTTGTTTAAATAATAACCCTAAGGAGAGGTTATGAAGTACCATATAAAGAACAAAAATGACAGATTAGTATATAAAAATAGCACATTTTCAAAAATAGTAAGTTTTATATTTTTATTATTTTTTAGCTGGGGAAGCATAGATGCTTTAATTAGAGGTGATAGTCTTTCAACCCTATTAATTCCAATAATCCTCATTTTAATTGCATTAATTGGAGTATTATTTGTAGATAGGTGGGTAATTGATAAAGAAAAGTTAACACTTTCTTATCAATTCGGGGTTTATCCTTTTTTGTCCAAGAAACAATACTTAGCTAATGAATTAAAAAAAGTTGAAATTACACATTTTGTTAAAGGTAGCTTTGATGAAAATGCTGAGTATAAGAGAAAAGGCAGAGCGTATAGAGCACAAGTAAGATTTTCAATAATATTAAAAAATGATGAAAAATTTGATGTAGAAGTTATTGATGAGAAAAAAAGTGGTGGAACTTGTGAACAAGCTGCTTTTCTCTTTAGTACAACACTTGGATTGCCTTTTACCAAAGATAGGGAGAGGGATTTAGATTTAGATGTTGGACTTAGAGATATTCATAAATTTAGGAATTAAAAATACCTTTTTAATTTAATATTTATTTGCATTTTTGGGTTTATTTTAATAGTATTTTCCTTAAGAAAATCTTATTTTACTTTACACAATAAAACAATTAATTGTTATCTCTTTTGAAATTAAATTCAATTCAAATTTGTACTAATTTACATAATTCTTTCGATAATTATTGAATAAAGTTGCAATTTACTGTAAAGTTCTTTAGTCTGTAAAAGATGCTACTATGGCATTTTTAACTATTTATATAGTAAAATTATTCAACGAGGAAGAATATGACAAAATATATTATTAAACGTTTATTAGGTATGATTCCTACATTGCTTGTCATTATTACATTGAGCTTTTTTATTGTTAGAGTAGCTCCTGGTGGTCCTTTTGATGGAGAAAGAGCCTTACCAGAAGAAGTTTTAGCGAATATTGAAGCGAAATACCATTTAGATGAACCTGTATTACAACAATATGGAAGATATCTTTTTGATGTAGTGAGAGGTGATTTAGGACCTTCATATAAGTATGTAGATAACGATGTTAATTATTACATCTTTACTTCATTACCTAATTCAGCTGTATTAGGTGTAGTAGCTATTTTAATTGCACTAATCTTCGGTATATTATTTGGTATACTAGCCGCAATTTATCAGAATAGTTGGATAGATTATCTGACGATGGGGCTAGCTGTATTGGGTATATCGATACCGTTATTTGTTATAGGGCCGCTACTTCAGCTAGTCTTTGCTATGAAACTCCATTGGCTACCAATCTCTGGTTGGTATAGTACAGGAGAAGGTTATTCAACAATTATTCTACCAGCTATATCTTTAGCCTTTGCATATTTTGCAACAATCGCAAGATTAACTCGTTCTTCAATGCTAGAAACTTTAAGAAGTGATTATATTAGAACTGCTAAAGCTAAGGGAATGAAGAATAGTACTATTATTGCAAAACATGCAATGAAAGGAGCTATGCTTCCAATCGTTAGTTATTTAGGACCAGCTTTTGCTGGTATTATCACTGGGTCAATCGTTATTGAACAAGTTTTCCGTGTTCCTGGTATTGGTAAATTCTTCGTACAAAGTTCATTCAATAGAGATTACACCTTAATTATTGGTGTAGTTATCGTTTTCTCTGTTATCTTAGTTGTTATGAACTTCTTAGTTGATATTGTTTACGCTTTACTAGATCCAAGAATCGCTTACTAATAAATAAGGAATTGATTTAAACATGAAAGAAGATATAAAAAATAAAGAAAACGCAGCTACAAACGAATTTGATCAAGTTGTTGTTGGAAATAGTTTAACTAAAGATGCTTGGAAGAGATTAAGAAAAAACAAGATGGCTGTAGTAGGTATGGTTATAGTTATACTATATGCCCTTATTTCAGCATTTGCACCTTTGCTTCCATTACACGATTATGATGAAATTATTTTAGATCACCAAAATTTAGGACCATCCTTTAACAAAACTGCTGGTGAGTTAATGATGGAGAATAAGAAAAAAGAATTATATTTCAAAGCTTGGAAAGATGGTTCTTTAGTATTAACAGAAGAACAATCTGCTTTAATAGTAAGTTGGATTGATGAAAGTAAAACAAATAGTGTTTGGAATCTTTGTTTAGAAGAAGGTGAAAAACAACTTGCTGCAGGTACATTTACTTGGAGTTCTAGTGACCAAAAAACTTTAGATAAATTACAGAAAAAAATTGATGAAGACATCTTTGTTGATATTACTAAAATCTATCAAGGTGATACTAATTTAAAGAAATTAGATAGTGATTCCTTAGCTAAAGTTTATGCAACTATGATTGGTCTTGATGACACTACCTTAATTTTAGAGCAAACTTATAAAGAAATGGATGCTTTTGTATTTAATACAATTGAAATGGATGCTGATGTTAAAAAGAATTTAAGTGATGAAGAAAAAGCCACTATAATTGATAAAGAAATTGAAAAGCTAGGCGATGCATATTTTGAAGAGAAGCTTGCTGAAAACTTATATGGTAAAATCAATGCTCAAGTATTAAGAGATGTAACTAAAATTTTAGAAAATGAAAGTGAAGAAGGAACAATTAGCTTCCCTTATAAAGATACAATAGAAGTTGATGGTCTAACAATTACTGTAAGTTCTTCATTAGTTAATCAACGTCACTATCTATTAGGTACAGACTATAGTGGTAGAGACTTATTAAGTAGAATCATTTATGGTGGCCAAATATCAATCATGATTGGTATAATTGGTACATTATTTAGTGTATTCATCGGTATTGTTCTTGGAGCTTTAGCTGGATATTTAGGTGGTAAAGTAGACTATATTATAATGAGAATTGTTGATGTTATGTACGGTCTTCCTTATATGCTTATTGTTATTATTTGTATGGCAATATTCGGGCGTTCAATTCTTAACTTATTTATTGCATTAGGAATAGTATCTTGGCTTACAATTGCTCGTATGGTAAGAGGACAAATAATGAGTCTTAAAAACAGTGAATATGTTGAAGCTGCTAGATCAATGGGTGCTAAAACATGGAGAATTATTTTTAAACACATGATTCCTAACTCTTTATCAATAATCATTGTATATTCAACTTTAAGAATTCCATCATTTATTATGCAAGAATCCTTCTTATCCTTCTTAGGTCTTGGTGTTCAAGCTCCTATGGCATCTTGGGGATCTTTAATTAGTAATGGTGTTGCAAGTATGACAATTTATCCATGGAGATTAATTTTCCCATCTATTGCAATGACTTTATTCTTATTTGCAATGAACTTCTTTGGTGATGGTCTTCGTGATGCGTTCGACCCACAAAGTAAGAACCAGCTTTAGGAGATAGCAAAAAAATGAAAGATAATAAACAACCAATATTGGAAATAAAAGATTTACAAACTCATTTTAAAACTGATGCCGGTGTAGTAAAAGCTGTTAATGGTGTATCCTTCACCGTAAATAAAGGTGAAACCGTTGGTATCGTTGGCGAATCAGGTTGTGGTAAAAGTGTTACCAACCTTTCTATAATGAGATTAATACCTTCCCCTCCAGGAAAAATAGTTGGCGGAGAAGTTCTATTCGATGGTGAAAATATTCTAGATTTACCAGAATCAGAATTGAGAGAAATTCGTGGAAATAAGATTTCTATGATATTCCAAGATCCTATGACTAGTTTAAATCCATTCTTAAAAATATCTACTCAAATGATTGAAACAATTAGATTGCACGAAAAAGATGTAGATAAACAAGAAGCTAGAAAAAGATCAATTGAAATGTTAAAAAAAGTAGGTATTCCTGCAGCTGAAGCTCGTATTGATTCATATCCACACCAATTTTCTGGTGGTATGAGACAAAGAGTTATGATAGCAATGGCTCTATCTTGTAATGCTCAAGTTTTAATTGCTGATGAACCTACTACTGCATTAGATGTAACAATCCAAGCTCAAATTCTTGAACTTATTCAACAAATTAGCAAAGATTTCGGCACTGCTGTTATTTTAATTACCCACGACTTAGGTGTTGTAGCTGGTATGTGTGATAAAGTTTGTGTTATGTATGCAGGTAAAATTGTTGAAGAAGCTTATACTTATGAACTTTATAACAATCCAGCTCATCCATATACAAGTGGTTTGATTCAAAGTGTTCCTAGAATGGATACTCAAAATAAACAAAAGAAATTGTTCTCAATTGAGGGCCAACCACCTAACGTTATTGATTTGCCACCTTGCTGTCCTTTCCACCCTCGTTGTCATAAAACAATGGATGTTTGTCGTTGTGCTCTCCCACCAACTTATGAAGTTAGTGAAGACCATAAAGTAAATTGTTGGTTATATGCTAGTGAAGAAGAAAAAGCAAAAGCTGTAGCTGATGCTGCAAAGGAGAATGATAAATAATGAGTAACGAAAAGAAAACCCTTTTAGTTGTAAAAGATCTAAAACAACATTTTCCTATAAAAACTGGTGGGTTGTTAAATAAAAAGATTGGTGCTATTAGAGCTGTTGATGGTATTTCCTTTGAAGTAAAAGAAGGAGAAACCTTAGGTATCGTTGGAGAATCTGGTTGTGGTAAATCAACAACTGTAAGATCCATTGCTCAATTATATAGACCAACCTCTGGTGATGTAATTTTTGAAGGATTAAACCTTTGTGAAGCTAAAGAAAAAGAATTAGTATTAGCAAGAAGAAATATCCAAATGATATTCCAAGATCCTTATGCATCATTAGACCCTAGAATGACAGTTAGATCAATTATTAGTGAACCTTTAGTAGTTTTTAATAAAAGAGGTTTATTAGATAAAAAGTTGACTAAACTTGAAATTGAGGAAGAAGTTGAAAGACTAATGGAAAGAGTTGGTTTGAACAAAGCTTTCAAAAACAGATATCCTCATGAATTCTCAGGTGGTCAAAGACAAAGAATTGGTATTGCTAGAGCATTGGCTTTAAACCCAAGAATTATTTTAGCTGATGAACCTGTTTCAGCTCTTGATGTATCTATCCAAGCCCAGATATTAAACTTGTTGAATGAATTGCAAAAAGAATTAAACTTAACATATATCTTCATTGCTCACGATTTGGCTGTTATTCAACATATTTCAACTAGAGTTGCAGTAATGTACTTAGGTAAAATTGTTGAGTTAGCTGATTCTGCAGACTTGTATGATAATCCAGCTCACCCTTATACACAAGCATTACTATCAGCCGCTCCAATTCCAGATCCTGAAATTGAAAGAAAAAGACAAAGAATAATTTTAACAGGTGATGTTCCCTCTCCTGATAAAATACAACCAGGCTGTTACTTCCAAGCTCGTTGTCCAAAAAGAATGCCATGGTGTACTTGTCATGTTCCACCAACATTTGATTTAGGTAACAACCATAAAGTTGCTTGTTGGTTATATGATGAAAAAGATTATTCAAAAATTAGTAAAGAAGAAGCACAAGCTGATGCTGATAAAAACAAGACAGAAGTTAAATAATAGAATTACAATTAAATAGTACTTACAACTTATTGACTCACATTGCCAATGACACTCTATAATAGATGGGCCATTGGCAATATTTTTTAGGGATAAAAACAAATGAGTAAAAAATTTTACATGGAAAGCCTAGGCTGTTCCAAAAACCAAGTAGATGCAGAAGTTATTATCAATCTGTTAAAAGAAAAAGGATATGAAATATCATCAGATCCAGTTGATAGTGATCTTATCTTTATCAATACCTGTGGTTTTATTCAAAGTGCAAAAGAAGAAGCAATTGAAACATTGTTCAATCTTAGAGAAGTAGCTCCTAATGCAAAAATAATCTTTGGTGGCTGTTTAGCTCAAAGATATAGTGAAATATTAGAATTACCAGAAGCTGATGGTATTTTTGGAAATAGAGATTTAAAACAAATAGGTGATTTTGTTGAAAAAATGGAAAAAGAGGAAGAGCAGATAGTATATTCTCCTGAGTATCCAGAAGATCCAAGTGATGATTATTACTCAAGAAGTACCATTTTAAATTTCCCTGGAGCGGCATATTTAAAACTAAGTGAAGGCTGTAATCACCGTTGTGCATTTTGTGCAATTCCAATTATTAGAGGTCCTTTAAGATCTAGAAGTAAGAATCAAATATTAGATGAGGCAAAATCTTTAGTGAAGAATGGAATTAAAGAAATTAATATCATTGCTCAAGATTTGGCAGCTTTTGGTACCGATACAACAGGTAAGTCTCAATTATTGCCTTTACTAGAAGAGATATGTGAAATTGAGGGGGATTTTAAAATAAGACTTTTATATATCCACCCAGATGCATTCCCAAAAGAATTAATTAAATTTGTTCAAACTCATGATAAGGTTCTTCCTTATTTTGATATTCCTTTCCAACATGCAGCAACTCCTATTCTTAGAAAGATGGGAAGGACTGGTACAAGCGAAAGTTATTATAATTTAATTAAAGAAATTAGAGAAAGTCTTCCTTATGCTGTAATTAGAACAACTCTAATGCTAGGTTTTCCAGGGGAAACTAAAGAAGATGTTAAAACTCTTCTTGAATTTACAAAAAAATGTAAATTTGATTGGATGGGATCTTTTATATATAGTAGAGAAGAAGACACTAGAGCTTTTGATATGATAAGTGAAGAAGACCATAAAAAAGTTATTTCTAGGGCTAAGAAAGATCAAAAGAAATTAGAAAAAATACAAGAAAAAATAACATCTTCTAATCTACAAAAATTTGTTGGTAATGTATATGAAGCTTTAATAGAAGAGAAAATTGAAGGTGAAGACTTAGCAATTGGTAGAATATATTCCCAAGCTCCTGAAGTTGATGGAGCTACTGTAATTATGGGCCGAAATTTAAAACCAGGTTCAATAGTTAAAGTTGGGATTAGAAAAGTTAATGGTGTAGATTTAGATGCAGTTGTGCTAGGAGAATTTAATGGATAATTTGCACTCTTGGATAGATAAGTTAAATAAAGAGCAAAAAGAAGCAGTTTTAGAAAACTCAAACCCACTATTAGTACTTGCTGGTGCTGGTAGTGGAAAAACTCGTGTTATTACAACTAAAATAGCTTATTGTATTCAAGAGCTTGGAATTAATCCTTGGAATATATTAGCAGTTACTTTTACAAATAAGGCTGCAAAAGAGATGAAAGATAGGGTTGTTGAGATGTTGCCATCAGTAGATCCAACATCCTTTAATATTAGAACCTTCCACTCTTTTGGTGTTTGGCTTTTAAGAAGATTTACTCAAGAGGCTAATTTAGCAAATAGTTTTACCATTTATGATGATAACGATTCCTTATCTCTTTTAAAGAGTATATATCCTGGAATACCAAAGAATGAATTAGTAAATGTTAGAAAGAAGATTAGTAGAGCCAAAGATATGGGATTATCAATTGATGATGATTTAAGTATAATCTCAGGAGATCCATTCTTTAAAAAAGCCTTTATTGAATATGAAACAGCACTAAGAAATGTCGGTAATGTTGATTTTGCTGATTTAATATCAATTCCAAATAAATTATTAAATACAAATAGTGAAGTACTTAACTTTGTTCGAAGAAGATTCAAAGTAATCTTAGTTGATGAATACCAAGATTCAAACATAGCTCAATTTAATTTACTTCATTCACTAGTAGATAGAGATACTTTTATATGTGTAGTTGGTGATGATGACCAAAGTATTTACAAATTTAGAGGAGCTGAGGTAAAAAATATATTATCTTTCCCTGAAATTTTCCCAAATTCAAAAACTATAACACTTAATCAAAATTATAGATCAACAGCTTCAATTTTAGAGGTTGCTTCAAGTGTGATATCAAAAAATAAAGCACGTCACCAAAAACAACTATTTACACAGAATTTTCAAGGTGAAAAACCTACAGTATATTACGTAAGTGATGAGGAAGAAGAAGCTAAAAGTGTAATTAACTTAATTAAAAGAAGAAAAAATTATAACAATAGTGCAATTCTTTATAGAACAAATGCTCAATCTCAACCTTTTGAATCTTTATTAAATAGAAATAATATACCATATAGAATTATTGGAGCTCTAAAGTTCTATGAAAGAGAAGAAGTTAAAGATGCATTAGCTCTAATGCAATTATTCTTAAATTCTAAAGATGTAGTTAATTTTAGAAGAATGATAAATAAACCTCCAAGAGCTATTGGTAAAGCAAGTGTTGGAAAAATTGAAGCTTTTCTGCCTCAAAGTAGCGGGGATGTTTTTGATGCAATAGATCAAGCATGTAAAAATAAAGTTTTATCACCTAGATGTTCAAAAAATGCACAACAATTTATCTCAGATATGCAAAAAGCTTTTAATATTATTGTTGAGGGAGAATTGTCCTTAGGTGTAAAGACTCTATTAGAAGATACTGGTTTAATTGATTATTATAAGAAACAAGATTCAACAAATAATACCTTTAAAGTTGAAAACTTGAATACTTTAATTAATGCATTAGAATCATATCCATCAAATATAGAAGGACTACAACAATTTTTAGAAGAAGCTTGTTTAGATAGAACTAAATTAGGATTAGATGAAAAACCTGAAGATGGTGTTGTATTAATTACAATGCACAACACAAAAGGGCTGGAGTTTGAAGATGTTTATGTGGTGGGTTTAGAAGAAGGACTTTTCCCAAGTAGCATGAGTATTGAAGAAGATCCTAATGGCGAAGAAGAAAGACGACTATTTTATGTATCCACAACAAGAGCAAAAAATAGATTAAGTTACTATTGTGCCTCTTCAAGAAGAATTTGGGGACGTGTAGAATTTAATAGAACTCCTTCTAGGTTCTTAGATGAAATTGAGCCTGGTTTAGTAACAGAAGTTGGACAGAAACCTATAAAATTTGAAGAAGACTTTGATATATTTAGTAACAGTGCATTATCTTTAAGAAGAAAGCAAAACAAACCAAGAAAGTCTTCTTTTTCTTCATATAACAATGATACCTCTAATTTAATACATCAAGGATTCTCTTCTAACTCAAAGAAATTTAAATTTGAAAAAGAAGAAGAAAATAATGAAATAAGTGAATCTAGATTTAGTGTTGGAGATAGGGTATTTAATGAAGAGAAAGGAAGAGGCTGGGTTGTAGAGTGCACTTCTAAAAACTCTAGAGAGTTAATAAAAGTTAAATATGATAGTGGTAAAGAGGCTAAATATATTAGTAAGTACGCCAAACTTGAAAAGCTTTATGATGAGCTATAGTTTAAGTAATAAACGTTTATTCTCAGTCTTTGAGTTAAGTTTTTATAGAAACAATAAATAGCTCAAAAAAAGAGAGTGAAATACTAGACAAAAAGTGCAAGTTTATGGTAAATATTTAAAAGTTGCGTGTAGATTATTTCTACACACATAAATAAAAAAAGGTTTTTGACATATTTAAAGATTGAGCGACAAAGTAAAATAGGGTGAATAATATTTACTTTGTTAAAAAATATTGATGTGAAAAATTAATTTTAGAAAGAGAGCCTCTCAACTCTTTTTTTATAATCAATTATTACAAATTTATTTTTTCATTTTTTAAGCTAGAATGCAAAGGCTATTTAACAATAGTGGAGAAGTAGGATTCTCAAATCCCTCATACCCGACCTTTCCTAAGGGATTAAAGCTGTTGATATAAAGGTCTTTAATAATTTTTAGTTTGTAAAGAATATAAGCTTGATTTAAATGTCATTAAAAAAAATTGGTATTATTACCAATAAATAATTTATAAGAGATTAAATCTCTTAATGTAATAGGGTATTAAAACATGAAAACTATTTTTGTAAAGCCACTAACAATGGAGAAGAAATGGTACGTAATAGATGCAGCTGGTAAAGATTTAGGCCACGTTGCTGTTGCTGCTGCACGTATTCTTCGTGGGAAGAACAAGCCTGAGTACGTACCTCACCAAGATATGGGTGATTACGTTATCATCATTAATGCTGCAAAAGTTGCAATGTCTGGTAAGAAATTTACTGATAAAATGTATTACAGACACTCAAATTTCCCTGGTGGATTTAGAGCAACTAGTTATGCAGATATGCTACAAAGAAAGCCTGAATTCCCAATGGAACACGCTGTAAAAGGAATGCTTCCAAAAGGTCCTTTAGGACGCAGTCTTTTCACTAACATGAAAGTATATGCTGGTGCTGAACATCCACATATGGCTCAAAACCCAATTGCGGTTGAAGTATAAGGGAGCGTAAAATGGCAAAAAAAGATGTAAAAACTAATGTAAATCTTGGAACAGGTCTTGGTAGAAGAAAGACTTCTGTTGCACGTGTATACTTGAGAGAAGGTAAAGGCGTTATTAAAGTTAATGGTAAAGATGTAGATTCATATTTTGCAAACCCATTATTAGTAAGTTTATTAAAACAACCTTTAGAAACAACTGAAACTTCTGATAAATTTGATATTGTTATCACATGTACAGGTGGTGGTATCTCAGGTCAAGCTGGTGCTTGTCGTCATGGTATTGCTCGTGCTCTATGTGACAATGATGAAGCTTATCGTTCAGCTTTACACACAGCTGGTTATATGACTCGTGATGCACGTATGGTCGAAAGAAAGAAATTCGGTCAAAGAGGTGCTCGTCGTAAATTCCAATTCAGTAAACGTTAAGTTTATATTATGGTCATTGCGACAATTGAGAGGAGAGGTTTTCCAGAAGGCATCAATGTGCTTTCTAAAGGAAACTCTCCTTTTTTTATACCAAAATCTATACTAATTGAATTTAATCTTCCTTTTTATGAAGACGATTATGAAGTAGATGAGTTTTTATTTAATCAGCTAAAACACATAAATGAATGCTATTTATGTAGAAAAAAAGGGCTGGATTTATTAGCTAGAAGAGAACATTCTAAATATGAATTAACTATGAAGCTTAAACAGAGAAAGTTTTCTTCTTCTGCTATTAATAATACGATTGAATATCTAATTAATAAAAAATTTTTAAGTGAACAAAGGTTTTGTGAATCCTTTATAAATGCTCGATTAAAAAAAGGAGAAGGAAGGTATTTAATCTTTCAAAAACTACAACAAAAAGGTGTATCTCTTTCTTTTTCTCAATCAATTTATGATGAGATAGTAGAAATGGATGATGAAATAAATGCTTGTATAAAATCTCTTGTAAAAATAAAAAATAAATTCAGTGATGTTGAGATTATAAAAAATAAGTTAAGTAAAAAAGGCTTTTCGTACCAAATTATAAAGGAAGCCCTCGAAGAAAAAGATAGTTAAGAAAGTCATTTTATATGAAATTTATAGATGGCTTTTTTTTATGGATTGAAGTATTATAGGTGAACTATGATTGATGAATTAATGTTAGATTTAATTAGTAAAATTCCACTAGGAATTCCTGGTATGGTAATTTTACTAGGTATTATTGTTATATGTCTTATAACACTCGGAAAGGGTGCAGACATGTTAGTAGATGAAGCTGTATCTCTCTCTTACAGATGGGGTGTTCCTAAGATGTTAATAGGAGCAACAATTGTAAGTCTTGGAACAACTTTACCAGAAGTTACTGTCTCTGTAGTTTCTGCTCTACAAGGATCTCCTGATTTAGCTATGGGCAATGCAGTTGGATCTATCATTTGTGATACAGGGTTAATACTTGGTGTTGCTGCTCTAATCAATCCACTACCATTTAAAAAAGAAGTAGTTAATAGACAAAGTTGGCTTCAATTTGCTGCTGGCATGTTATTAGTCTTAACAGCTTTTATATTCGGAAGAGGATTTTATTCTTTTTCTAATGGTGGAAGTATTCCTCAATATATGGGATGGATCTTTTTAGCTATTTTAGTTGTTTATATATATAATACTATAAGACAAGCAAAGAAAGGTAATGTTGAAGAAAATACAGAAAATTTAGAGGTTGATGAATCTTCAACTGTATTAATTTTTATTAAACTTTTTATTGGAATTGCTTTGGTAATTCTTTCATCTAAAGTTCTTATCCCAACAGTTCAAGAAACTGCAGTAAGATTACATATTCCAGAAACTATTATTGCTGCAACTCTAGTTGCATTCGGAACTAGCTTGCCAGAGCTTATTACAGCTGTAACCGCCACTAGAAAAGGGTATGGAGATCTTGCAATCGGTAACGTTTTAGGTGCTGATATATTAAATGTATTATTTGTTGTAGGAGCTGCAGCTTCTGTTACAAAAGGTGGACTAAGCGTAGATGTTCATTTCTTTAAACTCTTATTCCCCGCTATGTTATTTGTATTGATTGTATGTAAATTAGCAATAGAATTCTCTAAGGAAAAATTAAATAGAGTCGTTGGAGCTATATTACTTTCTGCCTATCTATTGGTAACCATACTAAGTTATTCTGTTGCTATTTAATTAAATTATTAAAAAAAATAATATATGGACAAATAAAAAATCCTCCAATTTCTTGGAGGATCTTTTACACTCTAAAAATTATAGAACACGGAATGCTTTGCGACCAGCATATTTAGCTGAATCACCTAAGTAATCTTCTGTTCTCATTAATTGATTGTATTTAGCTAATCTATCAGAACGGCTCATTGAACCAGTTTTGATTTGTCCAGTTTCTAAAGCTACTACTAAGTCAGCAATGAAGCTGTCTTCAGTTTCACCAGAACGGTGAGAAACAATAGCTGTGTAACCGTTTCTTTGAGCTAAGTCAATTGCTTCGAAAGTTTCAGTTAAAGTACCGATTTGGTTAACTTTGATAAGGATTGAGTTTGCAACACCTTTTTCTAGACCAGTTTGTAGTCTTTCAGTGTTAGTTACAAATAAATCATCACCAACTAATTGAACTCTGTCGCCAATTCTGTCTGTTAAAGTCTTCCAACCTTCCCAGTCATCTTCGTCCATACCATCTTCAATAGAGATAATTGGGTAACGAGTTGCCCAGTCTTCCCACATATCAACCATTTGTTCACTAGTTAGTTTTTCACCAGTTGACCATCTTAGTTCATATAGTTTTGTTTCTTTGTTATATAATTCAGATGCAGCAGGGTCTAAAGCAATCATGAAGTCACCATCACGACCAGTTGTGTAACCAGCAGCTTTAATAGCTTCCATAATAACTTCTAGTGCTTCTTCGTTAGATTTAAGGTCTGGTGCGAAACCACCTTCATCACCAACACTAGTGTTATAACCACGGCCTTTTAATACAGTTTTTAAGTTGTGGAATACTTCTGCTACCATTCTAACAGCTTCTCTGATAGAATCAGCACCAATTGGCATTACCATAAATTCTTGGAAGTCAACTTTGTTATCACTATGAGCACCACCGTTAATAATGTTAGCCATTGGAACAGGTAGTGTGCAAGAATGATAAGCGCCAAGATATGCAAATAAAGGTCTGTCTAAATAATCTGCTGCTGCACGAGCTACAGCCATTGAAACACCTAAAATAGCATTAGCACCTAATTTACCTTTGTTTGGTGTACCATCTAGAGCAATCATTGCTTGGTCGATAGCTACTTGATTAAGAGCATCCATACCTTCGATTTCTGGAGCAATAATGTTGTTAACATTATCTACAGCTTTTAAAACACCTTTGCCTAAGAAACGGCTTTTGTCGCCATCACGTAGTTCAACAGCTTCGTGAACACCTGTAGAAGCACCTGAAGGTACTGCTGCACGACCCATGAAACCACTTTCTAAAATAACATCAACCTCTACTGTAGGGTTGCCGCGTGAGTCAAGGATTTCCCTTGCTTCAATTGATTCAATAATACTCATGATTTTACTCCTGATATTTTTTTATATCGTGTTTAAAATATCTTAATTTTTTGACTAATTGTCAAGGTTATATGTATTATCCCCTAATAAGAAAAAAGAAAAAAGGTATATTTTGATAAAAAAATATCTTTTTTTTATTTATAGTTAAAAAATCTTCTCAAATAATGGATTCTAAAGTAAGATAGAATAAGGAGTAACATATGGAAAAGGATACATATAAACTTCCTCCTTTAACTTCTTATTTATTAAAGAGCATTATATTCTCAATGGAGAACCAAGATACTCGTGGTTACTTGGATTTGATAAGCGGTGAAGTTGTCGAAGTTTCAAATACTAATGATTCTATAGTAGTTAAGGAATCTGAGAATTCTAGTAAATTAGTTTCAATTAAGATAGCTCAAGATAAAGATCGGTTCTTAGAATTACCGACTTGGGGATCAATTGAAGGTTTTAAAATAAGAGAACAATTTATAAAAGATGTTAAAAACCCTATTTATAAAGAAAAATTAGATCATATTTTTCATACAGGTAGGGGGGTCTTTAGGAAATTCAAACAAGTTTTAAAAGAAAATCCAATTATTGAAAGACAATGGAGAGAGTTTAAAACAAACTATATGAGAGCAATTGTTATAAATTGGTATGAAGAGTGTGAAGGTTATATTGATTTAATTGGACTCGAAGAAGAAATAGAAGAACTTCCTAATGACTTATTAATAAGTGACTTTATTTTCTCAACTAATGTAAATCAAGAAGATCTTAATTCTATTAATCAGATTAAAGCCAATTTAATATCTGATTTAGATTTTATTGAGAAAATCTTAATTGAGAGAAGACAAAATTTATTAAAAAACCCACGCTATGTTGTAGCCTATAATTTGGAGAACGAAATAGTTGGATATATAGAATGGGAAGATATTGGTAAAAAGTGTGTAGAAGTTACATCTTACGGTGTTGTTGAGATGTATAGAGGCTTAGGTGTTTTTACTCTAATGTTCGATAAATTAATGAGACAAACAAACCGGGAGAGGTTTGACAAACTTATTGTATTTAGTACAAAAATTATGAACTGTTTAAGAAGAAATGTGGAGAAAAGTGATTTTTCATGTAACTTTAGTTATTCTATGATTGATATAATTTTATGGAACCAAGACATGGATTCTACTGAATTAATGGACGTTTAATTGGCTTTTTTTGAATAAATTTTCATTAAAAACCGTTAAAATGCATTAAAAAAGTATAAATATTAATAAAAAGGATGAATTTTTATTGATATTTTTCCTATCTTTGGTTTTTGGATATAAGTAATCTACTAGTATAGAATTCACTACTTAAAGTGTATTTAATTGCTAGTATTTATTTAATGAAGTTATGTGAAGATATATGTATTAAGGTGTGTTTAAGGTGTATTTTTTTCTTGACATATATAAATACCCTTGTTACAATCCTAGGTATATATATGGAAATTAAGGGAAGAAGTATGTTTTTTTAATGTACTCCCGAAACTATTTGGAGGAAGTATGAAGAAGGTTTCTGCTTTATTATTAACAGGTATTATAGGTTCAAGTATGTTATTTGCAAGTTTCTCTGGAACTGCAACAGTTACAAACACACTTGTTGATTTCAATAGTGGTAACACATTTGGCTTTGCAAACTCTACAGAGTTAGATGCAACTATTGATTTGTATGCTTCAACAGCTGAGATGATGGGTGAAGGTGATGTTTATGCTGAAATTAATGCATCTTTAAATATTCCTGTAACATTAGATGAAAGTGAAGATGGTGCAATTTGGGATTTAGTAACTGATGATATTAACATTGCTTTTGATTCAGCAAACATTGTTGGAGAAGGTTGGAAAGTTAGTATTTTAGGTGTTGATGGTACTTATGACTATGCTGCTGATACAATTGCTTTAGATGGTGATGATGAAGCTTACAACTATTCTATTGCTGGTGCAGACGCTCCTGGTGTTGCTGTAACTTTAGATAACTTAGGTACAGTTTCTGTTGGTTATACAGGTGACTTTGATGACTTAACAGCTACAAAAGGTTATGTTGCTTTAGAAGCTGCTGAAATGGAAGTTTCTGAAGGTATGACAGCTCAAGTTGCTGCTTCATTAGCTATTGATAAAACTTTAGCTAACAAAGTTGAAGTTGCTGGTTCTGCTAAATTAGCTTATGCTTCTGACGATTATTCAGCTAGTGTTGCTTTAGATGCTGGTTACGATGCTAATAACTTTGGTATGGATGTTGTAATGAACTCAACAAGTAAATATGCAACTGTAGATGCTTATTTTGGTACATTTAATACAAACGGTGATTTCAATGATGATCCTACAGATTTAGCTGATATTGCTGCTTCAAATAAAATGTTGAACGTAAAAGCTGTTTCTGACTTAGCTAATTTTGATGTTCCTGTAACATTAACATTAACTGGTTTAGATTTAATTAACATTCAAGATTTAGATGGTAAAGTAGAATATGCATTAACTGATGAATTAGCTCCATATGTAATGGGTGGTTATGTAATCAATACTAAAGCTTGGAATGTAGGCGGTGGTTTAACATATACTGTTGATGCTTATACTGCAACTGCTGAAGTTGCTTATAACAGCGATAAAGAACTAAGTGCAAGTGCATCTGTAGAAAGTACAACTTTAGTTGATGGTGCTACATTAACTCTAGAATGGGCTGATGCAGATGATCTATTGAAAAAGACTGCTTCAGATGACTTTGGTGCTGTAACAGCTTCATGTTCAATTGAATTCTAATAACTCTTGTAATTAATATTACATATTATAGGGCTGTTCGTAAGAACAGCCTTTTATGTTGCTAAAAAAAATACACTCCTTATTGGATATCCAATTTAGGGGTGTATCTTAATTCAAATAGTAAAAATTAATATCTTATAATAAATCAATTTTACTATAATCAATACTGCCATCTTCTTTAATACATTCTTCTTTTGCATGTACTTTTTCAATTTTTACAACGAACATTTCATGTGATCCAGTAACTATAGAATCAACAATTGTACCTTCAATATTTACAGGACAATCTGTTAAAATAGGGCAATCTATTAAATCGGCTGGCTTAGTATTAATATTCTTTAATTTGTCTTCATCTCTACCGCTTACAGTTCCTAAATATTTAAAAATTTCTGCATTGCTTTTGTCTGCAACATTAACAACCATTACCCCACTTTCTTTAATTAGTTTATAGGAGAATCTACTTGGAACAATACCTACCATAAGCATTGGAGGATCATAGCTACAAATTCCAGCATAAGCTACTGCTAGAGCATTTTCCCTTCCATCTTTACCCTTACAAGATACCAAAATATTAGGTCTTGGGCCTAAACTGTTTTTTTTCATTGCTTCTTTTTTCATTTTTTAACCTCAATTTAAATTGTATTAATGAATTTTATTCAGTTAAACATTATAATATTATATGAATAAAATGATAACCTTTTTTATTGGCATAAGTCGAATATTTTTAACTAGTTACTATATTATAAATTTGTATTATACTCAAAAATAGAAAAATATTTAAAATTATTGTGTAATTATCTTGCTACAGATTAATCAAAACAGTAAATTAGTTTCAAGGAGAATATGTGAATGCGAATTACTATTAGTGAAGACAAAAAAGATTTAGGTGTTCAAGCCGCAAAATTAGGTGCTTCAAAGATACTTGAAGCAATCGAAAAGAAAGGCTCTGCAACTATTGTTTTAGAATCAGGTGCTAGTCAAATTGAAACATTAAAGAATCTAGCTAATTATGAAAATATACCTTGGAATAAGGTTTGTGTTTTACAATTTGATGAATTTATTGGTATTGATCCAAATTCTCCAAAAAGCAATACATATTTTTTACAAACTCAATTTCTTAATATACTAGGAGAAACTAAAGTAAAATGTTTTCATCCTTTAGGTACCAAAGAAACCTCTGTAGAAGAAGCAAATAAAATTGCTCAAGATATGGATATTGATGTTGCTTTTTCATGTATTGGTGAGAATGGCCATCTAGGTTATAACGATCCTCCAGCAAATTTTGAGACTAAAGATGCATATATTGCTGTTGATTTAGATTTAAGAAGTAGAAAACAATTAGTTGGTGAAAAATGGTTTAAAAAACTAGAAGATGTTCCAACTCGTGCTATTACTCTTTCAATTAGAAAATTACTTAGTGCTAGAACTATAATAGTCTCTTGTCCTGACCAAAGAAAGGCTAGGGGTGTTGCTACTTGTCTTTATGGACAAATGAATCCTCTACAGCCATGTACGGCTCTTAGGAGAAAGGTAGAGTGTAATTTATTCTTAGATAAACCTTCTTCAATGTTGATCTTGGGAGATAATCGTCCTAAGTATCATTAATATAGTGAGATAAAATAATGAAAAATAAATTTCGTGATTATTTCCAAATAATAATCGGAACTATGGTTGCTGGTTTTGGAATTGCTTGTTTTGTTACTCCTGCTCAAATTGCTCCAGGTGGTGTAAGTGGTATTGGTACAATTGTATATTATCTAACTGGATTAGATACCGGTGTGACCATGTTACTTATCTCTGTTCCATTATTTGTTATTGGAATGAAAGTTTTTGGGCCTCTCTATGGATTAAAAAGCTTTGTAGGTATGCTTTTATTATCTGTGTTTGTAACTTTATTTGGTCAATTAACAAATTATGCTGGCCTTTTAACTTATACTGATAAAGTAGATACATTATTATCTGCTATTTTTGGAGGTGTATTAGTTGGTGGTGGAATAGGCTTGGTTATTAGAGCTGGCTCTAATACCGGTGGGACAGATATTATTGGTCAAATTCTAAATTTAATAACACCTATGAATCTTGGAACTTGTATTTTTCTATCTGATGCCGTTATTGTATTAATTGGTGGTTTTGTATTTGGGTTAGAAAAAGCTTTATTTGCTATTTGTGCTTTATATATTTCAGGACAAATGATTAACTTTGTTGTAATGAATTTAGGAACCAAGTATGCAAAAACTGCTTATATAGTAAGCGAAAAATATGAGAGAATATCTGAGAGAATAATCAAAGAACTTAATCGTGGTGGAACAATTTTAGACGGTAGAGGTATTTATTCTAAACAAGATAGAGCAACTCTGATGGCAGTTGTTCCTAATCAATTAATTAATCAATTAACTCAAATTGTACACGAAGAAGATGAAAATGCTTTTATGTTTGTTCATGAAACTTATCAAGTACTAGGTTTTGGTTTTGTTCCGATGGCAAAAGTAATTGAATCAAATAAGAGTAGACCTACACCTGTTAAGAAAAGTTCAGCAAAAAAGCCTTCTAAAAATAATAAAGATGAAATTCAATTAGTTAAATAAACATTCCCTTAAACCGATTAAGATTTAAGGGAATAGTCTAATTTATAAAAAATCAAAAGGAGTAATTATTTTGATGTTTTTTCATGAATAGCTGACATGAATTTTTCATATCCGCCTTGAAGATCTGCTTCAGGTTCATAATCAACTAAAGGATAATTTTCAATAACAAAGTCTATATCTTTGTCTCCTCTACCAGATAGATTAACTAATAAGTTTACATCAGGAGTCAATTCTTTAGCTCTTTTAATCGCATAAGCTACAGCATGGCTAGATTCAAGAGCTGGTATAATACCTTCCATTCTAGATAAACCGTAGAAAGCCTCTATAGCATCTCTATCTGTAGCATAATGGTATTCAACTCTATTAATGTCTTTTAAATAACAATGTTGAGGTCCAACTCCAGGATAATCTAAACCACTTGCAATAGAATAAACAGGTAATGGAGAGCCTTCTTCATCTTGTAGTAAATAACATTTGAATCCGTGAATCATTCCCTTAGAACCCTTTGTGATAGTTGCAGCATGGTCAGGAGTATCAATACCTCTACCAGCAGGTTCAACCCCATGGATTTTAACTTCTTTATCTTCTAAGAATCCACTAAATATACCGGCAGCATTAGATCCACCACCAACACAGGCAATAACTTCATCAGGAAGTTTCCCAGTTAACTCTAGCATTTGAATTCTTGCTTCTCTACCAACTACAGATTGGAAATCTCTAACCATCATAGGAAAAGGGTGTGGTCCAACAACTGAACCAATACAATAAAGTTGAGTAACAGAATCTTTTAAATAAGCTTCAAAACAAGCATCAACAGCATCTTTTAAAGTTTTTGTTCCTCTAGTTACCGTTACTACCTTTGCACCAAGAATATTCATTCTAGTTACATTAGGCGCTTCTTTTTTAACATCAACTTCTCCCATATAAATATCACAATCTAAGCCTAATAGTGCAGCAGCTGTTGCAAGAGCAACACCATGTTGTCCAGCACCAGTTTCAGCGATTATTTTTTTATAACCCATTCTCTTTGCTAGCAAAGCTTCACCAACACAGTGGTTAATTTTATGAGCACCAGTGTGGTTCAAATCTTCTCTTTTTAGATATATTTGTGCACCGCCAACAGCTTCGCTTAATCTTTTTGCATGATATATTGGGGAAGGGCGACCAACAAAATGTTTTAATAGGTATTCATACTCTTCTAAGAATGAAGGATCTTCAATAGCTTTTTTATATTGGTTTGTTACATTATCCATTATTTTTTGTAAATCTTCAGGGATAAATGATCCGCCATATTCTCCGAAAAAGCCGTCATCATTAGGTAAGTTTGTTGTATTAATTCCTTTTGTAATCAAATTTGTCATTATTGGTCTCCTATGTGTTTCTATAAACAGAAACTTGTTTGTTGAATGTATGTTACTATAAATAGAAACGAGTTGTCAAGTTATTTATTTAAAATAATTGATTTAGCTCGAATAATTTGATCTTCAAGTAAATCAACAAGAGGAGAAGGTAAGGATTTTACATTAAACCACGCAGACTCCAATACCTCTTCTTTAAATATATTGGTAGTATTTTCATCAACTTGAGCTAAATAAGTATTCCAAATAAACTTATTATCTCTAATTTCATCTAATAGAATAAGATTGTTATTGATTTCAATTCCTGTCTCTTCAAAACATTCCCTTTTAGCTGTTTGTTCAAAGCTATTATTATCTTTATCTTCCATTTTACCGCCAGGAATGCCCCAAGATCCAATATTTGGGAAATATTTTCTTTTTCCTAATAAGACTTCAATTTCATCATTTTTTCTTCTATAAATTAAAATAGCTGCACCTTTACAATCTTTCATATTTTGTTTTACCTTTTTGTTTTTTAATAAAAAAAGAGTGTATCTCTTTTCTTTTTGCTAAGTTCAAATTATTATATGTATATGGAATTTGAAATATCTAAAATTTTACCTTTTTATAATAAATTAAGAACTAGCGATAAGCTAGCACTAGATAGGGTTACTAAACGAAAAATAGAAAAAGGAGCACTTCTTCCTAGATGTGCTGGAGTTCTATGTGTTTTGTCTGGTAGGCTTAGAGTATATATTGTTAATGAAAATGGAAAAGAAATAACCCTCTACAGATTGTTTGAGGGAGAAGTGTGTGTGTTATCTGGTAGTTGTGGAATTAGAAACATTAGCTTTGAAGTTCATGTAAAGGCTGAAGTTGAAACTACTTTATGTACTATAAGTAGTAGTATTTATCATGGTTTAGAGGATAAATATCCTGAGGTTACAACTTTTACTAGCACCGTAATGGCAGCAAGATTGTCCGATGTTATGTGGACTTTAGAACAAGTTGCATTTAGTAGTATGGATAAAAGAGTTGCTTCCTATTTAATAGAACAGAGGGCAATGACACAATGCGATGATCTTAAGATTACACATGATGAAATTGCCCGCGACTTGGGTACTGCTAGAGAGGTTGTCTCTAGGATGTTAAAATATTTTCAGAATGAAGGGTGGATCATCCAAGGCAGAGGTAAGGTTTCAATAAAAGATTACTCTGCCCTATATGATATATCTGCCTAGATTATAGGCCTAACATTCTCTTTAAGCCAGGTTCTTGGTTAACTCCAGCTACTTGGCTCTTGATTTTACCATTTTCAAAAACAATAAGAGTTGGAATACTCATTACACCAAATTGTTGAGCTAATGCTGGTTGTTCATCAACATTAACCTTACAAATTTTAGCTTCTTTATCAGTAATTGTGTTTTGGAAAGATTCTAAAATAGAACCTTGCATTCTACAAGGACCGCACCAAGCTGCCCAAAAGTCTACTAATACTGGTACATCTGATTTTAATACATCTTCTTCAAAAGTTTCACTGGTAGTGTGTTTAATCATTTTTTTTCTCCTACATTATTTTTATTGCAAATATTATGTCTTTTTTATTTATGTCTATAATATAGCAATATTCCTTAATCTTGTAGGTGATAAAGTCACCTACAATAAAAATTCTTTAAATTTGCTAAAAACTAAGGCTTTTACAACTTATATTTTTATTATACATTAAATTTATGAAATATAAACATTTATTATTCGATGCTGACAATACATTATTCGATTTTTCTCAAGGAGAAATTGAAACCTTTAAAGAATTAGGTCATAAATATAACTTTGAAGTTACAAAATCTTTGATGGAAGATTACCATAGAATTAATAAGGCTTGTTGGAAGGCTTATGAAGAGGGTACTCTCTCTCAAGATAAATTAAGAGTGTTGAGATTTGAAAACTTTATTAATTATTTTAACTTTAATATTGATCCTATTGAAATGGAAAAAGATTTTACATCCATATTATCTAACCAATCTCATCTTATAAAAGACACCCACTTTGTTTTAGAGCAATTAAGTAAACAAGGCTATGATATTCAATTAATAACTAATGGACTAGTTGAAGCACAATATGGAAGATTAAAAGTTACTGATATAGAAAAATACTTTTCTAATATATTTATAAGTGGAGAAATGGGTTGTCAAAAACCAGATGTTGAATACTTTGATATAGTTTTAGATTCAATTAAAGCAAAAAAAGATGAGTGCTTAGTAATTGGGGACAGATTAGAAAGCGATATTTTAGGAGCAATGAAATCTAATCTTGATTCAGTTTGGTTAAATATTAAGAATAAAGATTTACCAAATGAATTTACACCTACCTATGTAATTACAGATCTAGCATCCTTATTAGATATTTTAAAATAATTATTTAAGCCTTATTTTTTTTTAATTCTTCTCTTAGTTTTTTAAGTGCTATTTTATCACTTTCACTTATTCTTCTGCTTTCAATGGCTTTTTGAATCGCTATTTTATTTACAGAATTTTTAATTTTTTTGTTAAATATATAAGGATAGGTTTTATCCCTTTGTTTTGCAAGCGCTGTAGCAAATGCCCATCCTAGCCCCATTTCAACGTAATATGAAGAATTTTCTACTTTTGAAAATAATAAAAGAGTCATATCTATATGTTCATCATCTAAGTAATTACTCATTAAACTTATTATTGCAAATCTTATATCCCATGGATTTTTAGATTTAATTTTACCTACTATATAATCAAAATAAGGTGCAAAAAAGTTTTTCTTAGGTTTTATTGATAAAGATATAAGATCATTTGTAGCCCAACTGTTATTATAATATAATAATTTATTTAGAGTAGAAAATGCATTATCTCTATCCATTTTATTAAACAAATTAGAGAAAACAAAATAAGTTATAATTAATTCTTCATAATAAAAAGCATTTTTATAATTTAGAAAATCTTTTACGTGATTTAAGCCTTCTTCATTTGAAATTTCTTTTGCTAATTGTTTTAGGAGTGGAACTTTTATACCTAGTATTTCATATTCTTCGTTAATTTTTAGCTTGTTTGAGAAATTTTTATTTTCCCTATCTGCTAATATGATTAATTTATTTTCTAACGTTGATTGTTTCATATACTCCTCTTTAACCTAATTATTAATGGTGCTATATTACATTTAATTGTATCACATATATAACATTATTTAAAATAGTTCTATTTTAGCAACAAAATATTAAATTTGAATTTGGAAACACTTTTCAAAGATAAAGTATAACAACTAAATTATTAGTTTGCATATTAGAATATTAAATAGTATAATAACTCATTATTAGTTTAATCAAACAGTTATTTGACTATTTATTGGGGATAAAAATATGCAAACATTAAATGATTGGGAGAAAATGAAATCAATCTGCATTGACTTCTTAAGTACTTGTGCCATTCTAAAAGATGTTTGTTGTAGCCAAAAATATCTATTTGAAAATAGTTCTCTATATAATGAAGAAAGAGATGAAACAATTGAAGGCAGAGCTCAAATTCTAAGTTATATATTCAAAGAAAAAGTATACTATGGTTATAAAATATTAAATGCTGTCTCAAATAAAATTAGCAAAACCAGTGGTGTAGTTTCTATATTATCCTTGATAAATGAATCATCAACAATAAAGATAAACTTTACATGTGAAAAGCAGAATTCTAAATACCTGATAAAAACGATATTTATTCAAAAGCCTTTATCTAAAGACTTTGATGATTCTTTACCTATGGATAATAAAGATTGGTCTGACTTTTTAGAAATCAATGATAAGGTAGAAGTTGAAAGAGAAAATTTAATTAATTCAATTGATGGGGGATATTGTAGTTTTAGAATTCTAAACTCATACCTTAAACCTCTTTCTTTTTCTTATAAACTGCCTTCATTTTTTGGTTATAGTAGAGAAGAGTTTTCTAATCTATTTTATAATAATCTATTTAAAATGGTTCCTGAAGATAAAAAAAAATATACTCAAGAAGAGATAAATAAAGCCTTACAATCTCATAAACCTTATTCTACTACTTTTGAAATACTTAATAAAAAAGGTGAAATTAATGCTATTTTTCTTACATTTAAAAAAGTTTATGATTATCAAGGAAATCCTCAGTTAAATGTTTTAATACTTGGCAATATTTTTGAGATTAAATTACATAATGATATCTTAAATTATATTAGCGTTGGAATAATTGTTACTTATTTTGACTCTGATAAAATTATTTTTATCAATAGAGCAGCTAATAAAATAGTTGAAAACTGCATAAATAATACCTATCCAAATGAAAATTTTTTTACATTAGCTAGAAAAAGTAAAAAAAATATACTTACAGATAAAAAGACATATTGGGATGAAAGTGTGTATGAAATTGTTTGTCCCCTTGGCTTGAATTTAGAAATTAAAGAAAAGAATATAGATTGGTTAGGTGAAAAAGTAAGCATTAAGATAATTAATGATATAACAGCAAAAAAAAGAATATCAAAATCTATAATTGAGAATACTAAAAAATTAGATATATCAATGCAAAGTTTAAATGCGATGTGTTGGACGTATTCGGTTAATTCTGATTCAATAATAATTGACAATTTATTTAAAGAGAATTTTGAATTTGAAACAAATTTTATTATTAACTTTAAAGAAACAGTTAATAAGCTTTCAATTATTCACCCATCTGATTTAGCTGTTTTTTATAAAGAGTTAGATAAAACAGTAGCAGGAGAGCCTTTAAACACGTTTTGTGCAAGACTTAGATTTAGAAAAGATGGTGAATATAAATGGTGCAAATTAAACAATAATATAATTAGTGATATTGGTGAATCTGTTAAAGTACTTATTACCATTCAAGATATATCTGAAGATATGACTTCAATGAAAAAGTATGTTAACTTATCTGAAAGGCTTGAATATGAAGCTTCTGATAATTTAGCTTCATATATCACTAATTTGACTCAAAATAAACTTGAAAAAATAATTTCATCTCGAGGTTTTGATTACAGTGGTATTAAGAGTGCAGATCAAATATATGAATTTGCAAATTCCTGTG
Source organism: Pleomorphochaeta sp. (assembly GCA_028532815.1). Taxonomy (GTDB): domain Bacteria; phylum Spirochaetota; class Spirochaetia; order Sphaerochaetales; family Sphaerochaetaceae; genus Pleomorphochaeta. The sequence continues at coordinate 16,617 of JAQQAS010000040.1, read as the reverse complement.
TTGAGGGAGATTATAATAAAACCCTTCATGAAAGATATCATAATGTAGAATATCTTTTAGATATGTATAAAAATGGAAATACTAGTGCAAATTATATTGTAAATTATCAATTCAATAATAAAATAATTTGGGTAAAGAAAAATGTATCTCTTTTAAAAAATCCGATTAATGGAAATATAATGGCTTTTCATGTTATAAAAGATGTTTCAGATGAAGTCCATATTGATCAAATATTAGATTACATTGTTAAAAAACATTTTGATTTTCTAGTAAGGATTAGTTTAGATAATAATATTTGTAATATGATTGTCAGCCCTGCATATGCTCCAATAGATAATAAATTAAGGTATAATATAACGATAAAAGAGTATCTAGATTTTGTATATAATCATGGCGATTTACAAGTTCCTGATGTTAATGAATTTGTCCAAACAATAAAAGTAGCTTTAGAAAGGTCTGATTATTTTGAAGATTATATCGATTATAGTGAAGGGGCTAAAAAATATCGAAAGAAAATTAATTTATATAAATTAAATGACATTGATAATTCAGTAATTATTGCTTGTTCTGATATTACAGCTTTATCTTTAGCTGAAAGAAAGAAAACTGATGCTTTATCTCATGCTCTTGATTTGGCAAACCAAGCAAACCAAGCTAAAACAACTTTTCTCTCAGCCATGAGCCATGACATTAGAACTCCTATAAATGCAATTATAGGAATGACCAATATTGCCTTAACAAATTTAAATGATCAATTGCAAGTTTCTCAAAGTTTTAGAATAATTAAAGATTCTTCTATTCATTTATTATCTCTAATAAATGAGATCTTAGAAATGAGTGCAATTGAAAGTGGTAAACATATTATTAAAAATGAACCTTTAAATATAAAACATTTAGTTAATCAAGTTATTGAGAGAATTACTCCAATTGCAAGTAAAAAAAATATTGCGATAGAACTTGTTGATAATGTTAAAAATGCTAATTGTTTAGGTGATTCCTTAGCTTTGTCTAGAATTATTGAGAATGTTAGTAATAATGCAATTAAATTTACTCCAATTAATGGAAAAGTCTTAATAAGTATAAGCGATACAAAACTCGATGTATTTGATAACAATTTATTAACTATAAAGATAAAAGATTCGGGGGTTGGAATTGAAAAAGAAAATCTCTCAAAAATATTTGAATCTTTTTATAGAACAGGTAATGCTGCAAAAGGTGGGGTAGAAGGTACGGGGCTTGGTTTGTCTATTACAAAAGGTTTAGTTGACTCTATTGGAGGTTCTATATCTGTTGATAGCGTTAAAAATGTTGGAACAACTTTTACAATTGTTCTTCCTATATTACGCCTAAATAAAGAAGTAAGCGATAAACCAGATAATTTAATAAGTAAATATCCAAAAAACATGTTTTTTGGAATTACGGTTTTATTAATTGAAGATCATCCTATTAATGCTCTAGTTGCTAAGAAAATGTTAAGTAGTGTAGGAGCTCAAGTTATTACAGCAAAGGATGGATTAGATGGTTTAAATATATTTAAAAGATCTGAAATTGGTTATTATGATATTATTTTTATGGATATCCAGATGCCAAATATGGATGGATATGAAGCAGCTAGAAGTATAAGAGCTTTAGATAGAGCTGATTCTAAAAATATTCCTATTGTAGCTATGACTGCAAATGCTTTTGCAGAGGATGTTAGAAAATGTTTAGATTGTGGAATGAATGCTCATATAGCAAAACCTATAGAATTTACAAACATAGTGAATCAAATAAAAAGATTTATTTAATATCATATATTTCTAGAAAATATGGGCTATCAAATTAATGATAGCCCATTTATATTATGGGCTTGAGCCCGTTCACGAAGCGATGAGTAAGAGCTTTGGGAACAAAAAACCACCTGCTATGCGGGTGGGTAGCAAAAGTTATACAAAAACCTCGTTTTATTATAGAATTTGAATGCTATTCCAAAACTATAAATAGAAAACGAGGTAATAATAAATGGCAAATAAAACAAACAGTTTGTCACATACAAAGTGGATGTGTAAGTACCATATAGTATTTACGCCAAAGTATAGAAGAAAGATTATTTACAATCAATATAGAATAAGTGTAGGTGAAATATTAAGAACCTTATGTAATTACAAGAAAGTTGAAATTATAGAAGGTCATTTAATGGATGATCATGTACATATGTTAGTAAGTATACCACCTAAAATAAGTGTGTCGAGTTTTATGGGATATTTAAAAGGAAAGAGTGCCCTTATGATATTTGATAAGCATGCAAATTTAAAATATAAATTTGGAAATAGGCACTTTTGGGCTGAAGGATATTATGTTAGTACTGTAGGATTGAATACTGCAACAGTACAAAAATATATACAAGAGTAAGAAAAACATGATATAGCACTTGATAAATTAAGTGTTAAGGAATATGAAGACCCTTTTAAGGGTAGCAAGTAGTACGAATACTACTTGAGTAGCTGCAAAAGAGGCAAAGGCACGCGGAGTGGACGGGAGTACACGAAAAGCGTCTTGAGACGTTGACGGTAAACCCGAGGCTTATAGCCTCAGAGCAAACCACCCTTTTGAAGGGTGGTTATGATTTAAGATTTATTATGCATTAAATAATTGCTTAGAGGCATACTTTGGTTCACTTGTTACATTGATACCAAGTTTCCTTAGCCCTGCTTCATCTCCACTAGTTGGGATATGTGTTAAATGAGCATCAGTTCCACTAAGTTTGCTTAAATATTTCATTCCAGCTTCAGCTGCAGGATTGCTAGCTGCAGAAACTGCTAAAGCTATTAAGACTTCATCTACATCTAAACTTACTCTATTGCTTTTAAGAAGTTCTTGTTTCATTTTTTTTATAGATTCAACAATACTCTTTGGAATTAAATCTATCTCATCAGGGATTCCTGCTAATGTTTTAATTGCATTTAAAATAAGAGCTGAAGAGCTATGAAGTAGCTCTGAATTTAGAGCTGTAATAATATTGTCATTTGATAATTTAAGGGCAGCAGCTGAAACAATACCACCACTTCCTTTTTTCAATTCGAGGCCTTCTTCTCTTTTTGATTTAGCAGCAGAAACAGCACTTCTATCAGTCAATTTAATATTATAATCTTCCATTAATAGAATTTCTTTATCTACAGCTTCTTTAGTTCCAAAGCCCATAGCATATTCACAAGAACTTCTATAGTAGCGTCTAATAATTTCTTGTTTAGAAGCTTCTTGACAAATCTCATCATCAATAATTCCTTGAGCTATTCTATTTACACCCATATCAGTTGGAGATTTATAGAAAGATTTCTTTTTTGTAATCTTTTCAATTATTCTCTTTAGTAAAGGGAAAGCATCTAAGTCACGATTATAATTTATTGAAGTCTTTCCGTATGCTTCTAAATGAAAATGGTCAATTCTATTGATGTCTCCTAAATCAGCTGTAGCAGCTTCATATGCAACATTTGTTAAATGATTTAGAGATAAATCCCAAACAGGGAAGGTCTCGAATTTAGCATATCCTGAATCTAATCCACGTTGGTGATCGTGATATAATTGAGATAAACAAGTTGCAAGTTTTCCACTACCAGGTCCTGGTGCTGTAACAATTACAATTTCTCTATCTGTTTCAATATAGGAATTGGCACCATAGCCTTCTTCACTTACAATTAAATCAATATCTGTTGGATAACCTTTTGTTTTTTTGTGTGTATAAACTGAAATGCCACGTCTTTCAAGTAATTGTTTGAATTGAGTAGCAGATGGCTGTTCTTCATAACGAGTAATAACAACAGCTTTTACTCTTAGTCCATAATTGCTAAAATCATCAATCATTTTTAATGTATCTACATCATAAGTAATACCAAAATCACCACGTATTTTTTTTCTTTCAATATCACCTGCATAGATACAAATTATAACATCAATTTTATCTTTTAATTTTTTGAATACCTCAATTTTTACATTGGGGTCAAAACCTGGAAGGACTCTAGCCGCATGATAGTCGTATAGAAGTTTTCCTCCACATTCCAAATAGAGTTTCCCATGAAACTTTTCCATTCTCTCTAAAATAGCTTGTGTTTGCTTTTCTAGATACCTTTGATTATCAAAACCTTTTTTTATCATCATGGGTCTTTATTTTAATGTAAAATTGGATTAGTTGTAAACATTTTCATATTATATTTTTACTAAAATTGGAAAATTTGGTAATTAATTTTGACAAAAAGAAGGCAACCCACTTGCTACCCAGATGGTGCTAAACGAGTTGCCAAAATTTCGATGCATAGGAACTGCTGATCTAATTAGCTACCTTTGTATACTAACTAGTCCTATATTTTCATCATTTCTATAGCGAGGGTAGGACTCGAACCTACGACCTACGGGTTATGAGCCCGTCGAGATACCGGCTTCTCCACCTCGCGCCGATTAACTATTGAGAAACTACATTGTTTTAAAATAAATGTCAATAGACTTTAAAAATATTTTTTTAAACTGTCTTTATTTTTTATAAAATTAATGTAAAAATCTTGTATTATTAGAGTGAAAATTACTTTTAAAGCAATAATTATATAATTATTTGATATATATATAATATTTATAAAAATATTAGAGTGTTATTTGAACCGGCACGGAAAGTTTAGACATTTTAATAAAACTTAATCTTCACAAAGTACCACATTGAATCATATATTTAGAAAAGATTAGTTATGATATACTAGTCTTGATGGAGATTTAAATGGGTAAACGGTACTTTAGTGAAGATGAAATTGCTAAACTAAGAGAAAATAAGTATGTTGAAAAGGTTAGTGAGAAATCAATTAAATATACTTTAGAGTTTAAAAAGGAATTTTGGAGAAGATATCAAGAAGGTCAAACACCTGAAAATATTTTTCTTGATTTAGGATTTGATTTAGATATTATTAATCGTGAGAGAATTTATGGATTAACCAATAATATTAAAAGACAAGCTACTAGAGTTAATGGTTTTGAAGATACTAGAGCTAATAATAAAGGAAGACCTAGAACTAAAGATCCAATATCTGTTGAAGAAAAGCTAAAAGCTCAAGAATTAGAGATAAAAATATTAAATCAAAAGCTAGAATTCCTAAAAAAAAACATTGCGATAGAGGAAAAATATTCACTATCGCGACAGCAGAGAAGGAAGAAAAAAAGAAAATAATACAAGCACAATTATTAGATCCAGATAATCTATTAACAGTTGAAGAACTATGTTCAATAGCAGCAATATCAAGATCTGGTTATTACTATTGGATTAACTCTAAAGATAAACGGGATGAAAGAGAGTTAAATGATAGAGCTGCATTTGATATAATATTAAATGTCTATAAGCATAGAAAGTTTAAGAAAGGCTCCAGACAAATCTATATGGTACTAAGAAATACACCTAATAAGATGAGTTTAGAGAAGATAAGAAGATTGATGAGAAAATATGGATTATTCTGTCCAATTAGGAAAGCTAACCCATATAGGAAAATGCTTAAAGCAACCCAAACAAGTACTTATGCAAAAAATAGAGTTAAAAGGAAATGGGGAGATTATGGACAAAGAGAGTTATTAACAACAGATATTACCTACATGTATTATGGAATTAATAGAACTAAAAAAGCCTATTTATCATTAATAAGAGATGCTTGTACAAAGCAAGTATTATCATTTGTATTATCAGATAATTTAAGAGAAGAGTTTGTATTAGAAACTGTTAATCAATTAATAGATAGATATGGAAGCCAGTTAAGCAAACATGTTATTATCACAAGTGACCAGGGTGTTCATTACTCAGCAATAGAGTATAGAAGAAAATTAAAGAAGTATAATATCACTCGTTCTATGAGTAGACGTGCGAACTGCTGGGATAATTCGCCACAAGAAAGCTTTTTTGGTCATATGAAAGATGAGATAGATATTACAGAATGTAATAGATTTGAAGAATTAAAATATTGTATTAATGAATACATGAATTACTACAATAATGAAAGATACCAATGGGATATTTGTAAAATGGCTCCTAATCAATATAATAAATATTTGAGAAAAGGACATTACATAATTCCTGGAAAAGGCAAAGTTAAAGTTGCATAATTACAACTTTAACTTTTGGGTAATGTGGTATACTAGATTAAGTAAAATTTAATTTGTCTAAAAAAGGCGAACCAGTTCAATTGTTTGTAATAATATTATTAATTTTTATATAATTATTTTATAGAAAAAATAAATTTAATTATATTGCCTAGTTAAAAAATCAAAATTTATTAAGATTTAGCAAAATATATTCATTCTATTTTAATTTCTAGTATTAAAGTAGACCAATTTATTTGTTTTTATAATTTGAATGGGTCAAAATAGCCAGATTATTGGTGAAATAATTTCAAATGTGTCAAAATGATACATATGGTTTGTAAATAGATCATAATTTTATAGATTTAAAAAAAATTTTTCTAAATAATATATTTATAAATATCTAATTTACTTTTTAAATCTTTATATGGTATATAATTAATAATTTAATTTAATTTTTGGCACGTAAATTGCATTAGGATAAATGTCAATATAAATTAATATTTCGGAGGATCATAGATGAGATTTTATGTTAATGATAATAATTCAGTAATTAATGGTGCATGGACAAATTGGTCAAACTTACAAAGTAAGTACCCACCTTTAGATATAATAGAAACAAGTGATAGTTATAAAGTAGAAGTTGAACTTCCAGGTTTTAAACTTGATGATCTTAAAATAAAGTTAGATAAACATGTTTTGAGAATTGCAAGCTCATATGAAAATTGCAAGCAAGAAGGCAGACGATATATTATTAAGGAAAGAGTATGCAAAGAATTTGAAAGAACTCTTTCAATCGGATCAGATGTAGATGAAGATAAAATTAAAGCTTCTTTAAAAAATGGTATTTTAATAATTGATATGCCTAAGAAAGAAGAAATAGTTCCAAAACAAATTAATATAGCTGTAAATGGCTAATTAATATAAAAATATATATAAAAACTCCCCCCTAGAGCTGGATAATTCCAGCTCTTTTTTGTGCTTTTATTACTACTTATTTATTTAGTGTCTTATTTGCTCATTTTTTATATAACTTGTTACGTTTTGTGTCAAAATGACACGGATAATAGACTTGTAAAAAGTCTCTTATGCAAATTGACCCAATTTATAAAGATGTGAATAAGTATGGATGTAATTACTTTTTTTACCTTAAATACATAATTCTTTATATTGTAAGTAATTATGATTAAAAAATAATATTTTAATAAAGTTGGCATGTTAATTGCATATTTATTAACGTAAAGCTTTTAAAGCTAAAAACGATAAATTAATAATAATAATAAGTTCATAGGAGGACTAATAATATGTATAACAATTTTAATTCTTTATTTGATGATTTTTTTGATGCTTTCAATTCTGTTTCTGTAAAAATTCCACCAGTTGATGTATATGAAATGGATGATGGTTACTATCTTGATGTAGAGTTACCAGGTTATAGCAATGAAGATGTAAATGTTAAAATTGAAAATAATACTTTAACCTTGTCCACAACAGATGAGTTTAATAAATCCTTAGAAAAGGTAAATGAAGAAACTAATTTCTTAGTTAGAGAGACTAAAATGAAGAGAAGTTTTAAGAGAGCTTTCTCCTTACCAAAAGACGTAGATGAAGAAGCTATTAGTGCTACTTTTAATAATGGTGTTCTAAATATTAAATTACCAAAGTCTAAGAAATTAGCTCCAAAAACAATTGAAATCATTGCTCAATAGTAATTTTAAACAATATTAAGTGATTTTGGCTAGCAATTTGTCCAGTTGCTAGCCATTTTAATTATTAATCATTTAATAAAATAAGAGCTATGAAAACTAAATCTTCATCTGCTTTATTTTCGATTGAGTGAGATTCTTGATCTCCGGTTATTACTACATCCCCGGCCTTTACTGTTGTTGATACTGATTTTTCAGTTACAACACCTTCGCCAGATAATATATAGTAATATTCTGTTTCTTGAAGATGGGTATGAGTACCAATCGAGCAACCTTTTTTTAAGGTTATTGTTGAGAAGAGTCTACTATGGCAAAGTTCTCTGTTATCAATAATATGTTTGATAATTGCTTCGCCTGTTCCGCCTCTCATTTTTACATTGACGTCAATTTTTTGATTCTCATTTTTAATTACCATATTAATCCTCCAATACTAAAATAGCACAAAATGGGTATAAATTACTAGATAGATAAAAAGTGAAGAGGATGAATAAATGTTTAAACTACGTTATAATATACTAAAGGGATTAAAAAAAAAGAAAAATCGATAATTAAGTATTTATTAAATAAATTTTTCTGTGTATTATGTTCATCAAACAGGAGTAAAGATATGAATGAGATACTTTATAAAGAGAAACTTTCTTCAGAAGTTTTTAAGATGATTGTTCACGCTCCACGCATTGCAGAGGCTCGTAAGCCAGGTCAGTTTATTATTCTCCAATTAGGTGGAGATTATAATGAAAGATTACCTCTTACAATTGCTGATGCTGATCCGGAGAAAGGTACAATTACATTAATTTTCCAAGCTGTTGGAGAATCAACACACCATTTAGCATTATTGAATGTTGGTGATTATATTGAGAATCTACTAGGCCCTTTAGGAACTCCTACAGAGATTGGAAAATATGGGAAAGTTGTTTGTGTAGGTGGTGGAATAGGTGTTGCACCAATGCATCCAATTGCTAAAGCTTTAAAAGAGTTAGGTAATGAAGTTAAAATTATCATGGGCGCAAGAACTAAAGATCTTTTCGTTATGAAAGAAGAGATGGAAGCTATTGCGGATGAATTAATCTTAACAACAGATGATGGTTCTGCAGGTAGAAAAGCCTTAGTTACTGAACCATTAAAAGAATTATGTGAAACTTGGAAGCCAGACTTAGTTGTAGCTATTGGTCCTCCAATTATGATGAAATTCTGTGCATTAACTACTAAACCTTATAATGTTCACACTATCGTATCTTTAAATACTATTATGATTGATGGCACAGGTATGTGCGGTGGATGTAGAGTAAGTGTTGGTGGCGAAACAAAATTTGTTTGTGTAGATGGACCTGAGTTTGATGGACATAAAGTTGATTGGGACAATATGTTAATGAGACTTGGAACATATAAACCACAAGAAAAAGAAAACCATCATAGATGTCATATTGGATTACATATTGAAGAAGGGGAAGCTTAATGCATACAACTCTTGAAGAACTTGATATGCAAGCAAAGCAAATACTTGCAAAATTTGGAGATAATAATATTTCTATAAAGGAAAGAACTACAATTCCTTTACAAGAAATGCCAGCTCAAGATCCAGCAGTTCGTATAACAAACATGGAAGAAGTTGCTTTAGGTTATAGCGAAAATCAAGTTAAAGTTGAAGCAATGAGATGTTTACAATGTAAAAATAAACCTTGTATTCAAGGCTGTCCTGTTGGAATCGATATCCCAAGCTTTATTAAAAAAGCTGCAGAGGGAGATTTTGCAGGAGCAAATGCTAAGATAAAAGAAAGCTCATTATTACCTTCTATTTGTGGACGTGTTTGTCCCCAAGAAAACCAATGTCAAAAATATTGTACTGTTGGTAAGATGAAAAAAGATGTTGAACAAAGTGTTGCTATCGGAAGAATTGAAAGATATGTGGCAGATTATTCAAGAGAACATAATTTAGATGTTGTTCCATCTGTAAAAGCTTCTACTAAAAAGAAAGTTGCAATTGTTGGAACTGGCCCTGCTTCTGTTGCTGCAGCAGCTGATGTAAGACGTGAGGGTCATACTGTTGTAATGTTTGAAGCTTTACATAAAGCTGGTGGTGTTTTGGTTTATGGTATTCCTGAGTTTAGATTACCAAAAAAATTAGTTGAAAGAGAAATTGATGGCCTTGTTGATATGGGCATCGAAATCAATAAAAACTATTTAGTTGGTAAAACAAGAACTTTAGATGATCTTAGAGATAAAGATGGCTTTGATGCAGTTTTCGTTGGAGCTGGTGCCGGCCTTCCTAAGTTTATGAATATTCCTGGTGAAAATTTAATTGGTGTTTTCAGTGCTAATGAATATTTAACTAGAAGTAACCTTATGAAAGCTTACGATCAAAAGCACAGTTTAACTCCTTTATTTAATAGCGAAAAAGTTGCTATTTTTGGCGGTGGTAATGTAGCTATGGATGCTGCAAGAACTGCTAAAAGATTAGGCGCTAAAGAAGTAACTATTATATATAGAAGAAGTGAGGCTGAACTTCCAGCTAGAAAAGAAGAAGTTCATCATGCTAAAGAAGAAGGAATAAACTTCTTAGTGCTTCACCAACCACATGAAATCATTGGCGATGAAAATGGCTTTGTTAAAGGTGTTAAGGTTGTAACTTGTGAATTAGGTGAGCCTGATGCTTCTGGTAGAAGACGCCCTGTCGAAATTGAAGGTACTGAACAAGTATTAGATTTCGATACAGTTGTTGTATCTATTGGTAATGCTTCTAATCCATTATTAAAACAAACAACTGACGGTTTAGAAGTAAATAAAAGAGGCAATATAATTGTTAATGAAGAAACTTGTGAAACATCTATTGAAGGTGTATTTGCAGGTGGAGATATAGTTTTAGGTGCAGCTACTGTTATCCTTGCAATGGGTCAAGGTAGAAAAGCAGCAAAAGCTATAAATGAGTATCTCAGTAAAAAATAAAATAAAGTATTAATTTATAATAAATGGGGCCTATTTCTATAGGCCTCTTTTATATAACCCTTGCATTATACTATTAAGATAGCTATAGTATTAACTATGAATATGGATTCTTTATATGGATATTCTGTTTGCCCAGTTAATCAAACAGACAAATTTGCTGCAATTGATCAAGTTATAGATAATTGTTCTATATTTGAAGGGCTGATGGATAATAAAGAACGCTTTAGAAGGGCCGTTCATCGAAGAGAAATTATAGAAACAACAGGTATAGGTCATGGTGTTGCAATTGCTCATGGCAAGTTACCTTGTATTGACCATCTAAGAATTGGACTTGGAATTAGTAAACAAGGTATTAATTTTAAAGCTAAAGATGGTAAACCTGTACATATCTTGTTTGTAATTGCATCTACACCTTTTCATCAGATAAACTATTTAAAAGCACTTGCTGTTATACTAAGAGGTGTTAGAAACCCAGAGATTAGAGATGAAGTTTTAAATATTTTTACTAAAGATTTTAAACCAATTTATAGTAAAACCTTTTTAAAAGAGTTGATAAAACAAGATTTTAATTATTTAAATGTTTAACCTTTGACATATCTATCAATTAAATTTGGGTTTTTTTGATAATATATAGCTCTTTAACTTGTACTTACTCTTTGAATTTGATAATATGGAATGGAACTAATGACATAAATCATAATAATGGAGGTAATAAATTGAAAAAGTTTATAATATTAATGTTAGTATTAAGTTATAGTGTGATAAATGTTTTTGCAGCTAATAATCCTAATATATTAATAAACGGCCATCTTGGTGAAGATATTCCTGCCTCTATAATATTAGAAGTCGATTCCACAGTAATTGAAGAGAGCGGAAGCGTTGTCTCGATTGTTGATGATTATAATTTTACAACAAATAGATCCTCCCTTAGCATTCCAGTATATGTATATGTTGGATATCCCTCATATTCGAATTCTTCTAATGTTATTTTTGGAATGGAAATTTCAACTGAAGGGTTTAAAGAAAAGAATACAAGTGGAACATTGATAGGCTCTGCTTTAGATATAGATATTCAAATGTATACAGAATCTTTATCGACTAGTGATAGTTTGATTATTGTAAATTCCTCATCCTCATCCTCATATAATAAAAATATATTTTTAGAGTTAGCTTCAACTCCTGCTGTATTTGATTATTCAATAGCACCTGGAGCTTCAATTAATGATGCAAATTACAAAATTTGGTTTACTTGGGGAGAAAAGGAAAATGTTCCAGCAGGTCAATACGGAGCTTTGATTAATTTTGCAATTACCTCTAGTTAGAAGAAATTATTAAATCCATTTTAATATCATTGCCATTGGTTGGTATGGAATTAAAAAGTAAATGTTTTCTACAAATCCCAATTTTAAAGAGTTCTTTATTTAAGCTAAGGAATTTATCATAATATCCTTTTCCGTGTCCTATACGCGATTTATCCTTTGCTAAAGCTAAAGATGGGACTATAACAACACTTTCTTTATCAAAAAATTTAATTTGATTTTCGCTTTTTGGTTCAATAGTATTAAATACACCTTGTGTTAAATCATTTTTCCAATCTTTCGTTATATAGAAAAATTTAATTTCCTCTTTATAAGTTTTAGGAAGTCCCACTTTTTTACCTTGTTGTAAACAATAGTCAATTAAAGCAGATACATTAACTTCATTTGGAAAAGGGTAAAACAATAATACTGTTTTTGCAGCTTTAAAATTATCACAATTTTTAACTTTCTCAAGAATGATAGAATCTTCAACTGAAAAATCTTTATTAATGTTATCTTTATTTATTTTACTAATTTTTTGTCTAAACTCTTTCTTATTTAACATATAGACCAACTCCAATTAATAGTATAACAAAAAATATGAAAACAAAATCATTTTTGTTATATTTTTGACTCTCTCTTTCAATTAAAGGATCATAGCCTCTACTATCAAGAGCAAAAGCTATATCATCAACTTTATAAAGTAAATTGTCTAATAAATGGATTGTATAACTTGATATGAATTTTATTGGGTGAATATACCTTTTTTCTAATCTTGCAATCCTAGCCTCATTTATAGCTTGGTTAACATCAAAAATTAAAGGAATGCACATTAGCGTTAGTTCTATTTGACTTGCAAGTTTCCATCCATTTATAAAAGGAATGTGATTTAGAACTTTAGCAAGAGACCTTGCGATATCACTTGGGTCTGTTGAATCTGCTAAGAGAAAGCTTATTAAAATTGCAGTATCAAATCTTAATATTTTATTAATTGTTAAAATCAAAGAATCTTTTGCAAAGTATGAAGTAAGTGCAATAAATATGGATATCACAACAAAAAATATTAATTCACTTCCATATTTTATTAAAGGTAATTTAATAATTATCATTATTACAAAAATACTGAATAGAAATAATAGAGTCCCTAAAATACTTGTTTTTACTAAGGCACTACAAAATAGCAAAAGAGATAAAAGCTTAAAAAAAGGGTTAATTTTGTTTAAAAAAGAGGAGGAATCTCTATAATGGAATATCAGCGATTGAGCCATGATAACTCCTCGATATTCGCAATTTCATTGTTCACGGTAGGAACATACACACCATTTTCTCTTAAATGAGGTAACATTTCTTCACTGTTCCCTTCTTTTAATACTCTTCCATTTTTTAAGAGAATTATTTTTTGAGAATGAGCAGCGATTTTATCAATTTCATGACTTACAATAATTATTGTATGACCTTCTTTTTGTAATAATAAAAGTGTCTTTATAACTTTAACAACTCCAGGGTAGTCTAGATTTGCAAAAGGTTCATCTAGAAAAATAATATTTGGATCCATTGCAAGGATTCCAGCTATTGCTAAACGCCTTTTTTCTCCACCACTTAATTCTCTTGGTTTTGTTTTTAATTTTTCTTCAAGTGATAAAAGTTTGCTAACTTTGTTTAGTCTTTCAATTTTTTCACATTTTTCAATTTTGATATTTTCTAAGCCGAAGAGTATATCTTTTTCAACTGTTTGGCCTACAATTTGACTATCTGCATCTTGAAATACAAGCCCAATTTTTTTTCTTCTTTCATTTATATCTTTTGAAACATCAATATTATTTATTTTGATAAGGCCTTCTTTAGGTTTTAATAAGCCTTTAATACATTTTAGAAGAACAGATTTGCCTGAACCATTTGCCCCAGCTATAATGCAAAGGGAACCTTGTTCTATAGAAAAGTTTATATTATTTAAGATTTGCTTATCTTTATTAAAAGAAAAACAAAGGTTTTCAACTGTTAGTATTTTTTGTTTCATAATGAGATATTACATGCTCAAGTATAGAATGTAAATATAAAATATAAGTATTGTAAAGTAAAAAATAAATTTTTAGTTAACAATAGGGTTAAAAAAATAACACTTTATAAATAAAGTGCTATTTTGGTCAAAGAGGAACTTATTCGTTACTCAAATAAGAACCCATTCCATTAAAGACTACTTTCGCAACAAAGTTACTAATTTGAACAATACTCATTTCACTGTCGTTTCTAATCCAACTCATAAATACTCTATGCATAGAAGAAGAAATAATTAGACATAAATATTCAATTTGTTCTATTGGTAAATCACAAATAGGTTCTAAGACTTCATATAACTTTGAAAACAAAGCATCCCCTATATGATCAGAGAACGTATTTGAAAAACTTGATTGAGCTATCTTTTTATAATAATCTAAATCATCATTAAAGTACTTATCTAAATTATAGAAAATATCAAAGAAGAACTTTGAATTATTACAATATTTTAAGTCTTTAGTAGCATTGTGGAAAGCTTCAATTAGTTCTTGTTCAAATTCATCTAAAACATTGCTTATTTTATCATAGTGAATGTAGAATGTTTTTCTACTAATATTAGCTTGTTTAGTCAATTCTGTGATAGTTATTTTGTTTAACTCTTTTTTATCAAGTAATTGAAATAATGCAAGTCTGATTGCTTTTTTAGTCTTAGCAGGACGTCTATCTTTTGCCCGTTTTTTTACTTGTTCCATAAAATGTAACTCCTATTTCGGTTGATTATGTAATATCACTCATTACATAGGTAATATGGAAAAAAAAATATGTCAATAGAAAAATGTTCTATATAAAAACATTTTCTAAATTTATTTGCAAAATATATACTAAATGTATAAAAAAAACATAAAACTATACATTATGTTATAACAAAAGGGCATTTATGTATTTAAAATTTAATTTTTTTTACTATAGATTATAACAAGTATAGTATACTAATGGAATATAATATATAGATAAATATCTATCGATTAAAAGTAAAAAAAGCTAATATAATATATCATAAATTTGATATTTTGAAACGTCATATAATATATTTTGTTGTGTTTTTTTATTCAATTATTCAGAGTTAGAAATAATTAAATCAATATACTTTTTTAATGGCTCCATATTATCTTTTTGATTATATCTGATTCGGATACAGCCTTTACCTCTATTAATGTGATGAAAATAAGATTCACCTTCATCAATAAGGGTAAGAACTCTAGTATGGATTGATAAATAAGACTTATTAGCTCCAAAAATTAGATAATTGTTTTTAAAATTATAACCTGGTAATGAATAAAGAATTTTACTCTCAAGAGAGGGATATTTTTTTTCAATATATTTAAATATCTCTTCTAACCAAGGTTTAGCTTCATCTCTACAATTATTTATATATTCTTGAACAGAAATCTTTTTTTTCTCCATAGAATATCTCCGATATCATTTTTGATTATTTTAACATGATATTTTTCTATAAATCAATTTTCAATTTATTTATTGTATAAAAAAGCTGAATTTTTGTTAAAAGTGTTCGCTTTAATATTGTAATGATTTTCATTATAATAATCTCAATGGAGAAAAATAAGTATGTACAGCTTTAGAAATGATTATAGTGAGTTATGCCATGAAGAAATACTTGATACTTTAGCAAGAGTAAATAGAAAACAATTTGATGGATATGGTGAAGATGAATTAAGTACTAAAGTCAAAAAGACTTTAAAAGAATTATTAGATAATAATGATATTGATATCCATTTTTTAAGTGGAGGTACTCAAACTAATCTTGTTGCTATATCAAGTGTTTTAAAACCTTATCAAGCCGTAATTGCTGCTGAAAGTGGTCATATCGCAACCCATGAAGCTGGAGCTATTGAAGCTACTGGTCACAAAATTATGACTCTTCCAACACTAGATGGAAAACTGAAGGCTTTAGATATTAAAAAAGTTATTGAAGATCATTATAGTGATGAAGCTCGTGAACATATTAGCCAACCTGCTATGGTTTATATTTCTAATCCAAGTGAATATGGGACTATATATAAAAAATGTGAATTAGAAGAAATAAGACAGGTTTGTGACCAATTTAATCTGATTTTATATATGGATGGTGCGAGATTAGCTCAAGGTTTAGAAAGCACTTATTCAGATTTAAAAATGAGAGATTTAACTAAATACTTTGATATGTTTTATATCGGTGGTACTAAAAATGGAGCTATGTTCGGTGAATGTCTTGTTGTTGTAAACCCTTTATTGAAAAAAGATTTTAGATATAATTTAAAACAAAGAGGGGCTCTATTAGCTAAAGGATTTGCGGTTGCTTATCAATTTGAGGCATTATTTAAAGATAATTTATTCTTTAAATTAGCAAAAGAAGCAAATAGAAAAGCTAAAATAATTAATGATGAATTAATATCTTCTTGTGATATAGAAATGTTAGTTCCTTGTGAAACTAATCAGGTTTTTCCGATTTTATCTAATAATGTCATAGAAAAATTAAGACAAGAGTTCCAGTTTTATGATTGGGAAAAAGTTGATGATAATACTACAGCTGTAAG
>JAQQAS010000039.1 GCA_028532815.1 Pleomorphochaeta sp. | reverse complement strand
TAACACCCTCCTCAATTAATATTGAGTATGAGTGTATGGGAAAAAATTAATTTGTAAATTAGTTAGAGTTAGGAATTCATGCAAAGAATATAGGAATCGAAGATTTATTATGTAAGGTGAATTTAAAGAAATAGTGTACAGAAAGCGTTATTTTGAAGTTACCTTACATAAGCTAGATGCTTACATAATTACCATTATGGAAGTACTTACATAATGGAAAATCAACAATTGTACAGAGTTTTGCTGAAAATGAAAACACAAGTTTTATAATGATTGATTTTTCATATGCATCGACAATATTTCAAGACTTGTTTAAAGATTTATCTGATTTAGATTACTTTTTTTTACAGTTACAATTGCAATATGGCGTAACTTTAGTTGAACGTAAATCAATTATAATATTTGATGAAGTGCAATTTAATCCACTTGCAAGGCAAGCTATTAAACTTTTAGTAGCTGATGGTAGATATGATTATATTGAAACTGGTTCTTTAATTTCTATACGAAAAAATGTAAAAAATATATTAATTCCAAGTGAAGAGAGAAAACTTCAAATGCATCCTATGGATTTTGAAGAATTTCTATGGGCAATAGGAGATACTAATACTCCAAATTTATTAAAGAAAATGTATGAGGAGAGAATATCCATTGGAGATGGCCAAAATAGAAACATGATGCGAAAATTTAGGTTATATATGTTAGTTGGTGGAATGCCACAAGCAGTAATAGCTTATCTAGAAAGCAACAATTTAGAAATTGTTGATCAAGTAAAAAGAGATATAATTAGTTTGTATGAAGATGATTTTTATAAAATTGATCAAAAAGGAAAAATCTCATCTTTGTATGATGCAATACCCTCTCAATTAAATAAGCATTCATCAAGTTATCAAATATCTAGTGTATTACCCAAAGACAGAAAATCAACTGTAGAAGAAGAAATATTAGAACTTAAATCATCAAAAACTGTAATAGCGTCATATAATGTTTCGGATCCTAATATTGGTTTGGCAAATATGCATAATAAAGATAAATTTAAACTCTATTTAGCAGATACGGGGTTACTGATTACCCTTATGTTTAAAGATAAAGATTTTACTGATAATATCATTTATTCAAAATTATTGAATAATAAATTACCTGTAAATTTGGGAATTATTTATGAAAATGTTGTAGCTCAAATTCTTACTGCTAATGGTAATAAACTATATTATCATACTTTTTATGATAAAATTCAAAAACGAAATTATGAGGTAGATTTTTTATTAGCTAAAAGAGAGAAGATATGTCCAATAGAAGTAAAATCTTCTAGTTACAAAACCCATAAATCATTAGATATTTTCTCTGAAAAATATTCTAAAAGAATTAAAGAAAAAATAGTAATATATACTAAAGATTTAGTTAAACAAGGCAAGACTTTATACATTCCTATTTATTTGACAATGTTTTTGTAAAATCTTTCGTTTTCGGTTTTAAAATTTGAATAATAATCTATGGTCGATAACACTCCTAATTTACCTCCTTAATATATTTTTATATATTGAAGTGTATTTCTAGAGTGCCCCCATTTTCAACTGAAAATTTTAATTTTTTGTGCCACTTTTGGTCCACATAAAAAATTAATAAATATTTGCAAAGTAAGAAACTTAAACTTGTTATGTAACAAATTATCAAATTCTAATCAATCCTTGAAAAAGAATTATTATGAATGGCTTATTAATATAATTTGCTCAACAAGGGAAATTGCTACAATCTTATCTCGTCAAATTCGTTTGTTAATAACTTGACGTTTATATTTTTCGCCTATATTGAGTCCAACTTTATATCCGAAACGCTATACCACTATTACAATTTACTTAACATTTACATTATTTGTATAAATTTTAATTTTATTGTTTTATTCATGCTTCAATGTTATATTAAACTCATGAAATCTTACAATTCTAACTCAAATAAAAATATAATAGATTTTAACATAACCTTTAAAAATTATTTTATAACATCAATTCTGTTTATATTATTATCTGTTTTTCTTATAAAAGATCGTGATAACATTTTATTCATTCAAACTAATATTTTCACACAACTGGTTATTTTAATTGGGCTAGCTTACTTTACTTGTATTATTTTTTTAATAGCAAAAACAGATTTATCTTTATTTTTGAGTTGTCTATTATTTTCTTTTTTCAGCATTATTTGTATTAGATTATATATTACTTCTTATAGTTTTAGGCTTTTATTTTCTATAATCATATTTTACCTTTATTCAGCAAAATTAAATCATATTTTAGATATTATAGTATCAATTACCAGTTTTATTATAGTAATATATAGTCAATCGAATTTAACTGTTTTTGGATTAAGCTTTCCCCATTACTCATCAAAGGAACTAATAAATTTATATTTTTTGCAATTTGTAATATTAAGTTTTATTCTTTCAACTAAAATAAAAAACATTAAAATACATGACAATAAAGCAACAATACTAATGCAAGATTTGTATATTCAAAAACTTATAGATAATAATCTAAGTTTTCAAAATTTAGCTGCTCATATTGATAAAGAATCTAGAATAGAAGAAAGATTACATATTACAAGAGAAATTCATGACATTACTGGATACACTCTAACAAGCACGATAATGATGTTAGAATATTGCCAAGATTTAATTAACAACAATAAGAATCAAGAAGCCATTGAATTACTAAAAACTACAAATGAACAAGCAAGAGAAGGCCACAATGAGATTAGGTCCGCCCTAAAACAACTTAGAAAAATTGAACATGAAAATATCCCTTTTGATAAAGAAATAGAAAAAATAATTCAAAACTTTAGAAAAATAACGGGAATGGCTTTCCATGTTGAATATACTAATTTTAATATGGAACGTTTCCCAGAATACAACAATGTTATTTTAAGGTTTATACAAGAAGGATTAACAAACTCGTTTAAACATGGGAAAGCAACCAAAATAAAATTAATATTCTTTTTATCAACAAATGAAATAATAATTAGTATTGAAGATAATGGAATTGGGAATGAAAAAGTTATTGAAGGAATAGGCCTCAGTGGGATGAAAGAAAGATTATTAAAATATGATGGGACTCTGAAATACTTCTCTACATCGATGGGATTCAGTATAATTGCTCATTTACCCAAAAAAAGATAAAAGGATCATAAATATATGAATGAAGAAACAAAAATTAAAGTATTATTAGTTGATGATCAACCCCTTTTTGTACATAGTTTAGCTCAGGTCTTTAATTATAGAGCTGCAGATATTGAAATTATAGGGATTGTTAATAATGGCAAAGAAGCAGTTGAATTAGCAAAAAAACAAAATCCAGACATAATTATTATGGATATAAAGATGCCTAAAATGAATGGTGTTGAAGCTACAAAAATAATTATGCAAAATAATCCAGCTATCAAAATAATGATGCTCACAACATTTGACGAAGATGAATATGTTTTAGAAGCAATAAAATATGGGGCAAAAGGATATCTTTTAAAGAATTTATTACCAGAAGAGGTAATAATGGCAATCAGATCTTTACAAGCTGGTGTAAATCAAATCTCACCATCAATAATTAAAAAATTAGCTAATCAAATATCTAATAATTCACAAGAAAAAATTTCTAACAATAACATAAAACAAAAATATTTTGAAGCATTAACAGAATTAGAAAAAAATATTTTAAAATTAACTGTTGAAGGTTTTTCAAATAAAGAAATAGCTTATGAATTAAATTTTGCAGAACAAACAGTAAAAAATTATCTTTCAATTATATTTTCAAAATTATCTGTTCACAAAAGATCCCAATTAATTAAAAAATGTATAGATGAAAAACTCCTTTCATAAGTACAAATTAGTACCTTTTTAAGTACTTAAGTACCTATTGAGTGAGAAAAACATAGCGTATCATTCACTATAGAAAAAGGAGATAAATATGAAAAATTTTAAATTTTTAAAAGTACTAACAGCTTTATTCTTAATAGCTGTTACAATTTCACCATTATTTGCTAATGGACAAAAAGAAACGGAGAACAAGGAGTCTTTAAGAACAATTAAGATATTTGCTTACCAATTCAGAAATGATGATAACCGAACACAACATATGGCTGATGCTTATATGAAAAGTCACCCCGATGTTAAAATTGAAATTGAAGAATACCCATGGGATTCTTATTTTCAAAATTTGGAAGTTAGATTCAATGCTGAAAATCCAGATTTTGATGTTGTAATTATGGACATACCAATGATTGCTAATTACGCAGAAAGAGGGTTTTTAAAAGATTTATCAAAATATATTCCCCAAGATACATTTGAAGATAAAATCGCACAAAAATCATTAGCTGATGTTATTTATAAAAATCAAATAGTGGCAGCACCAATGCAAAATTCTGACCAATATTTATTTATAAATACTGATATGGCCAAGGAAGCTGGAGTTACACTACCTAGTGTAGTTGTAGATAACAACACTAATATCACTAGTGATTTTGCAAAAAAATGGGGAGATTCTGCTTGGACTTGGGAAAAAACTGTTGCTGCAGCAAAAAAAATGACAAAAGATTTAGATAATGATGGGATAACTGATGTTTATGGGTTACATATTGAACAAGCAGGAAGATTATATCAACTTCAACCTTTAGGCGGTTCTCTTGGTGGTTCAATTGTTGCTCCTGATGGAATGACAGTCAAAGGGTATTTAGATCAAGAACCATGGTATAAAGCAATTCAATTTTACTCAGATTTATTCAATAAAGATAAAGTAGAAGTTCCTGGATCTTTCATTCCTGGCTATGATGCTCCAAAAGAATTTGTTAACGGTTCATTTGCAATGATGGTTGGAGGTGGCTGGAACATTAAAATGATAATGGAAAATCCTAATATTAATGTTGCCATAGCAGCACATCCCTATTTTAAAGATGGTATTTCTACAACACCAACTGGATCTTGGGTAATTGGGGCATCAGCTTCGGTTCCTGATGAAAAAATGGACTTAGTTTCTGACTTTATTTCTTGGTGGACACTAACTGATGAAGGTTCAGAACTTTGGTACGACACAAATGGAGAATTACCTGCAAGTAAATATATGCTAAATAAATTAAGTACAAATGAAAAATATAGCCAATTCCCAAGAAGTGCTCAAAGATTAGGCGTATATCAAGTAATGAATACAGCACAAGGTCGTCCAGTAACACCTTTCTATCCATTTATAAATGAAGGTTTTGATAAAGCATTTACGAATGCTGCTCAAGGGGTTGATCCTACTAAAGCTTTAAATGACGCTATAAATGAAATAGAAAAGAATATTCAAAGAGTAAAATAGATTATGATAAAACAAAAACAAAAAATATCCATATTAGCTTACTCTTTTCTTCTACCCGCATTAGCAATGATTCTAATATTCAAACTCTATCCAATTATTTTGGTAACTAAAGAGAGTTTATTTAAAGTAAGTTATCTTAGTGGAACAAAAGTATTCGTCGGGATTAATAATTACATGGATCTTTTTTGTGACAGTTCATTTTGGAATTCAGTTTGGGTAACCCTCAAACTGAATCTCCTAATTAATCCAGTTCAATTAGTCATTGCAATTATTATGGGAATGTTAATCAACATAAATCATAAAGGAAAGATGATCTATAGATTTCTTTTTTTTATTCCTTTAGGAGTGTCTCTTGCTGTTACAACTATATATTGGAGTATAATTTTTAGACCAGGCAATGGTGTAATGAATTATCTATTAAATGGTTTAGGCTTCCCTACTCAACCATTCTTTAATTCAGCATCTCAAGCCATGTGGATTATAATTGGAATAGCTTCCTGGAAAGGCTGTTCATTTTGGATGTTATTTGTTCTAGCTGGATTAAAAAATATACCAAAAGAAATTTATGAAGCTGCGGAAGTTGAAGGGGTTGGAAGTCTATCCTCATTTATATTTATTACTCTACCAATGCTATCTAAAACTTTGTTATTTATTCTTGTTTCTGATATTTGTGCCAATTTCATGTTATTCATACCAATATTTATGATTACTCATGGAGGCCCTGACTCTTCAACAAATGTGCTAATGTATCAAGCATATAGAACTTCAATGATTAATGGAGATATGGGACATGGAATGGCAATGATAGTATCATTAATGATTTTATTATCAATAGTAATTGCGGCTCAATTTAAACTATTTAAGGACAACGAATAAAATGAATAGAAAACATAATAAAAGAAATATTGTAATATATCACTTACTAAGTATTCTCTTTAGTCTAATATTTGTTTTACCAATATTATGGGCTTTAATTGCATCTTTTAGACCGGAAATAAATATTTTCCAAGGGATTTCTCCACTTTCCTTTAAAGTATTATCTTTCTTCCCTTTTACTTTAGATAATTACATAGGCGTATTTAAGAATGAAGTTTTTTCAAAAGCTCTTTTAAACACATTTTTTGTAGCAACAACTACAGTTATAATAGGAGTAATAATAAACGCTTTTGCTGGATTTAGTTTCGCAACTATGGACTTCTATGGGAAAAAAGTATTGTTTTCAATAGTAGTTGCCTCTTTTCTAGTACCCGGAGATTTACTAGTTATACCAACATATAATTTAATTGATTCAATGGGATTAATTGATACTAAAATTGCATTAATTCTTCCTTTATTGGGAAATGGAATGGTTATATTTATGTTTATACAATTTTTCTCTCAAATTCCTAAGGCCTTATCAGAAGCAGCAGTAATTGATGGAGCAAGTTATAGACAAATATTGATTATCATTTATGCCCCACTAACGATACCTACAATAATTGGCGCTTCATTAATAATGTTCTTAGCTCAATGGGAAGCCTTTTTATGGCCTTTAGTTGTATCAAGATCAATTAACAATGGAATGATTCAATTAGCGCTTTCAACATTCACACAACAATATGGAACCTTATGGGGATTAAAATTAGCGGCATCAAGTCTATTATGTTTCATTCCTTTAATTATTTTGATGCCTTTACAAAAATACTATATTTCAAGCATTGCTAGTTCAGCAATCAAAGGATAAAAAATGAAAAATAAAATTAATGTTGTCTTAGATACCGATACATATAACGAAATAGATGATCAATTTGCACTTTCTTATTTAGTAAGAAGCAACGATTTAATAAATTTAGAAGCTATCTATGCTGCTCCTTTTACAAATAGTAGAAGTATTAATGCAAAAGATGGAATGGAAAAAAGCTTTGAAGAAATTGCAAGGTTATTAAAAAAATTAAATAAGAATAATATTCCTTATTATAAAGGAGCAACTTATTATTTATCTGACTTATATAAACCTGAAGAAAATGATG
Organism: Pleomorphochaeta sp.; assembly: GCA_028532815.1. Taxonomy (GTDB): domain Bacteria; phylum Spirochaetota; class Spirochaetia; order Sphaerochaetales; family Sphaerochaetaceae; genus Pleomorphochaeta. The sequence continues at coordinate 118,191 of JAQQAS010000039.1, read as the reverse complement.
CAGTTTTAGATTTACTAAAAAAAGCAAAAGAAGCAACTCCAGATAATCCTTTATATATTATTGCTATAGGAGCAATCACCAATATCGCTTTTGCTTGTTTAATTAATAAAGAATTAATGAAAAAAAATTGCAAAGTTATATGGTTAGGAGGTCATCATCCTGCATGGCCTCATAACAACGAATTTAATCTAATGGGTGATATTGCTGCAGTAAAAACTGTTTTTGATTCAGAAATAAACCTGACTCTTGTCCCTTGCATGGGAGTTTCCTCTCATTTATTATCAAGCCGGGAAGAATTATCAACTTATATGGATTTAAATGATCCTTTATGCAATTTCTTATATCAAAGATTCAGTGAATATTATCCAGAAGGAATGGGAACAAAAGAAATATGGGATATAGCTGCAGTTGCGATATTAATAGTGCCTAAATGCTATGAATCAATCAAAATTAATTGTCCCAGAATAGCAATTGATGGATCCTATATTTTTGATCCCCGTAGACACTTAATCGAAATGGTTTACCATTTAAATAGAGATATGATTTTTAGAGACTTATTTAATAAATTATCACAGGAGAAAAAATATTTATAAATTTTTAAATTATGGTTCGATTAATCTGTAACTTTTAGGTAGGGAGGTGCGGACAATTTCTTGGACTAAATACTAGCTAAACCAAGAGATTGTCTATACTCTAAAGGACTCATATTATTTAATGATACTTTAATTCTTTTCTCATTATACCAAAAAAGATATTTATTTAATATTGCTTTAAATTCTAAAAGGCTAACGTTTGTCCATTTTTAATTATAAAATAACTCATTCTTCAATCTACCCAAAAATCCTTCACATGCAGCGTTATCAGGTGAGCAACCCTTTCTAGACATTAATCTAGACAGTTGAAATGCTTCCATTCTATCTATCCAACCTGTCCACCGGTAGTGTGCACCGCGATCTGAATGCACTATAGGAGTTTCGTCATTGTTTAATTGAGCAACAGCATTATCAAGCATTGAATTTACTAAAATAGCATTAGGTTGATTACTTATTGTCCAACTTTGTATTAATCCGTCAAAACAATCTACAATGGATGATAGATAGATTTTACCTGAAGGAATAGAAAATTCAGTGATATCGGTTAACCATTTACAATTAGGCTTTAGTGCGTGAAAATTACGCTTTATTAAATCAGCAGGTGCTTTTGTTAATTCTCCTTCATATGAATTATATTTTCTTTTTTTCTTAGTTTTTACAGTTAAACATTGCTTCTTCATGAGTCTAATAATAACTTTTTCAGATAATATACAATTTTCTTTTTTCAACTTACCATGAATTCTACGATATCCATAACATTTATAATTTTCAGATAAAATAATTTTAATTCTTTTACTTACTTGAAGATATTTATCAGATTTCTTTAAAATATTTTGATGATAGTAATAAGAACTTTTAGGTAAATTAAGTTTATTTAAGGGTCTTCTAACCTATATGTGGGTTAGAGCCTATTAATTTTCTTGTTAAGTCCCTTTGTTAACTGATTTTATCTGTTAGCTAAAGGGATTTTTATGTTGCTACAAACCAAAAGTACAGAATTGAGTAAATTATTTATGTTTCTAAACCCGTAAGCTCTTCTAATACAGAGTTTTATTTTGTTATTTAAAGCCTCAGTTTTTGCATTACTAATTTTGTATGTTCTAGTTGCCATAATCGCATCATAGTGTCGTTTTATTTTACTTCCTAAAGCTACAAAAATTTGTATTATACATCTTCTGAAACTAATTTTACACTTTCTCCTAGCACAAAGCAACGATGAAGGATATCCATTTTTACATCAATAGGAGGATTCCTTGGATGTTTTGGATTATTTATTAATCTTAATTTCTTTCTAGGTAAATTTGGTAAATGTTCTTTTTTAATCCAATTATATAAAACTCTTCGAGAAGGGTACTCCAACTTTTGTATAACTTTTGTTACAGACTTATATTTATGATATAGCTTTAATGCTTTATCAATCTCTTTTTTTGAATACATTTGTAAACTCCTTATGGAATCCTAAAAGAGTCTAACTTTTTGTCCGCACCCCCTAGTGTAATATCAAGTGTGTAAGTTATTGAATCAATAACTTGCGCACTTTTTTCATTTAAAGAGGTATATTAGGATACAAATATAAAAAAATAGAGAGATATAAAATCGTGGCAACAAAGAAAGATAAAACTATTGAAGAAGAATTAGCAAACGCTTTAATCACCAAGTATAAATCTAAGACAGTAGAAGATATGGAGAATGCACTAAAAAGTGTTTTTTGACCATTGTTTGAATCTATGTTAAAAGGTGAAATGACTCATCATTTAGGCTTTGAATTGAATGACCATAAAACTACAAAATCAACTTCAAATAGAAGAAACGGTTATATAGAAAAAGATGTAAAAACTAAATCGGGTAAAGTAAAAGTTAAAGTTAAAGTACCAAGAGATAGAGATGCTAGTTTTGAACCTCAGTTAATTGAAAAAAGATAAAGTAATGTAGCTGTAATAGAAGATAAAGTAATGTAGCTGCAATAGAAGATAAAGTTATTAACATGTATGCTCTTGGGCTAAGTCAAAGAGATATAGCTAATACTATAGAAGATATTTATGGTTTACTATTTCAGCAAAGATGGTATCAAATATAAATAATGCAGTATTAGAAGAACAACAAAGATGCCTAGAAATTTACGTATCAATACAACTATACGATTATAGAAAAAGTGGGTGTATTTTTTCTAATTAGGGTGTAAAAATTAAAAAAACAAATTAAAAGATACATTAAAATTACTCAGTTGTAAAAAAATATATGCTAAAACAATTTGATATGTTACAATAACTCTATTATATAACTAATTAAAAGCACTACTTTTCTAGGAGTTTAATATGAATATAACTAGATTAACAATCTTTTCAATTATTTCTGCAATAGAACAAGATCTCAGAGAAATATTAATTCATAACTTTCATGATAATTTAAATGTTATTTTATCAAAAGAGCAATTTGATAAATTTTATTCTAGATTATGCAAAGAAGAAGTTATTCCAAGAGAAAAAGTAACTATAACTGATTTGGCAGATTATTTTGATTTTTGTGAAAATATAGAAATAATTCTATCTAGTAAAAACTATATTGATTTACATTATCATGCATATTTTAAAGCAGTATATTTTGAATTTCAAAAAATATTTCCAATAAGAAATAGGATTGCTCATTCAAGGCCTATTTTAATAGAAGATTATGATACTCTAATAAAGACAGCAAATTCTTTAATTTTATCAGATAAATTAGATATCTGGAACCACCTAAGTAAAACATTAGATATTTTAAAGAAAAATCCGAATTCTGTTTTTGGAATAGTAATTCCAAACTCATTTAAAAAAGAAGATACTATTTTTAATAATTTACCTTTGCCCGATTTTGATGAAACAGGTTTTATAGGACGTGACCAATTAGTCACAAATATTAAAACAAGTATATTTGGTTCTTATCCTGTATTTACTTTACGCGGTGATGGGGGAATTGGGAAGACTGCTTTAGCTTTAAAAGTTGCATATGATATAATGGATGACCCTAAAAATAATTTTGATGCTATTATTTGGTCTTCTTCAAAGACTACAAAATTAACTCCTCATGATGTAAAACAAATTCAATATGAAATTATTGATTCTATAGGATTGTTTCGTGATATTGATATGACTTTAGGCGGTAATTCTCAAGACTATGATACTAGTATTCAAGAAATTTTGACCTATATGACTGAATTTAAAATTTTATTAATAATTGACAATTTAGAAACTGTATTAGATGATAGGATTAGAAATTTTATTGGTAAAATACCTTCTGGCTCTAAAGTGTTGATAACTTCGAGAATCGGACTTGGAGCATATGACGTTCCAATACCCGTAACAGCAATGGATGAAAAAGATGCTATTTTACTAACAAGAAAAATTGCTAAAATACGTGGAATAGATTTTTTAAAAAATATACATAATAATAAATTAAAAGAATATTTAAAACAAATGAATTTCAACCCCGGTTATATAAAATGGTTCATTTCAGCAATTCAAGTTGGAAGAAGGCCAGAAGAAGTATTAGCAAATCCTGATATATTTCTAGATTTCTGCATGTCAAATGTTTATAATTATTTAAATGAACAAAATAAAAAAGTTTTAAGATCTTTGTTATGTTTGAATACTGAGTTAGGTCAAGCAGATTTAGCTTATATAAATGAGCTTGATTATCTTACATTACAAAAAAATATATCTGATTTATTAGTAACAAACATGTTTGTTGTAAATAGTATTTCTCATGGTTCAAGTTTTGAAACTAAATATTGTATACCCGAATTTGCGAGAAATTATTTATTAAAACAACATCCTGTGAAAAACGATGAATATCGTGATTTTATTCAGAAAAAAAATCAATTAATATCAGTTAAAGAATCCATGACTAATGAAATGTTAAAAATAGATAAATATTCTATCTACTACATTCATTCAAGATCAACTAATGATAAAATCATCGTTAAATATTTAAATGATGCTATGAAGGCAACAAAAATAAGTGATTTTAGTAAAGCCTCTGATTTAGTTGAGCAAGCAAAAGATTTGGCACCTGATTTTTTTGAAGTTTATAGATGTATGGCCTCTATAAATGCAGCCCAAGGGCTTGTCAGCGCAGCTGCATCTAACTATCAAACTGCTATAAATTTAGAACCTAAATATTCTCCATTATTATATTTTTATGCTGGTTTTTTATTGAAAAGTTTAAATGATACACAATCAAGCAAAAAATATTATGAAAAAGCAAATAAATATGATAAAAACAATTATAGAATATTATTTGAATTATCCCGTGTAAATATGTTTCTTGGTATTTATGATGAAGCAATGAAACAATTATTAACTTTAATAAAAATAGATAATTTAGGAATCTATCAAATGCGGAAAGTTCAAGATTTATTTATTCAATTAAATTATCGTATGGCAGAAGAAGAATTAGAAAAAAGAAATTTAAATCAATCGATGGAATATATAAAACAAGCACAAGAAGCCTATTTAAAATGTCCAATTTCAATTAGAGATGAACAAATGCTAAAAACTTTTAGAAAGTGTGATAGATATTTTGATATTTTAAATTATAGGATTTCTTTAATTAATGAAAAAAAGGATGAATTGCAAAAAATTTTTGATAATCTAATTGAACAAAATAATAAAATTTTAAAAAGTGATATGAATTCAAAAAATACTAACAATAATTCTGAAACAGGACAAATTTATAAAGATTTGAAACCTAAAGCATATGGATTTATTATATCTGATAATGGAGATACCGTTTTTTTCCATAAAAACAATTTCTCAAATAGCTCGGATTGGTTTAAAATAAAAATTGGTACTTTAGTTTCTTATAATATTTTTGTTAATGATGATGGTAAAACTTTCGCAACCGATATATGTATTCTTTAATATAAAGTATAAATATGAACAATATAATATTATCGTATGATCAAGTATTATCAAAATTAAATCAATCATTAACACAAAATAACTTATTACTTGGTAATGGTTTTAATTTATCTTTAGGAGTCAATACAAGTTATAAAAATATTTTTGAATTAATGAAAAAAAACAATAAAGAATATTCTATAATGCAATCTGAAAATTTAGATATAGAAGAATTCATTGGGAAATGCAAATCAAATATTAGAGAAGACAACCCAATATTTAATAGTTTTTTAACTACTTTTATCCATAACAAAATTAAATTAGATTTTATGAAAGCTGTTACTGAAATAGTTTCAAAAGAAATAAAAAATATTTACGAAGAAAAAACGAAGAATTATATATACTGTTTAAAAATTTTGATAATTATTTCACTGTTAATTATGATCCTTTTCTATATCAATTATTGATGTCTTATAAAAAAGAAAACGATATTGATTGGGATATAGTTTTTCGAAATTCTTTACCAGGAATAAAAAAACAATTTAAAAATGAAAGTTTATCATTATTAAACGAAATAGAGAATGGATATAATAATGGTAAAGTCACCATTCAAATCAATAATAGACCAGAAGAATTTAATTTAAAAAATTTGACAAAAGCAGATTTTACTAGAGAAATAAAAAAGTATTATCACGGTAAAATTAATAAAACACAATTAGATAGAATTGTAAATTACATTTGGAAGAAAAAAGAATCTGATGAAAAAAGATGCATTGGGAATATTGATGATGGATTTTCTAAGGGTTTATTTGGAAATGGATTAGTTTATTCTAATCCAAAAACTCAAAATTTTTTTTTTATTCATGGAGCTTTTCATATTTATCAAGGGAAAAAAGAAATCCATAAAATAACTAAAAAAACAGATAAAGCACTATATCGGAAAATCGAATAAATAGTTGAAAATGAAGATGAAAATATAATCTGTATTTTTAATAATGGTAACAAAGAAAAAGAAATAAATAAAAATGAATATTTAAAAAATGGGCTATCTAAAATTTCAGAACTTAAAGGGAACCTACTTCTTATAGGCTCGTCTCTTTCAGATAATGATTCTCATATTTTTACCAATATAAATAATAGTCTTATTAATAAAATTTACATTTCTTGTTCTGAAGATAATAAAGATAAAATATATGAAGCTTCTAAAAAACATTTTTCAAACAAAGAAATTATATTATTTGATCAATTTACAATATCTTATAAAAGACTATAATTTAAATCCCTTAGAAAAAAGTTCTTCTTTCACCACTCTTAAAAACTACCTTAATTTCATCTTTTGAATAAACTTCAATTCTATCAACAAGAGATAGAAAAAGGTTAGGTGGAAATTCAGCTAATATTTCATCTTGTGCTTTTAAAGTTTTCAAGAATTGCTTAATTTTAATTTTTCTTAAGGTTTTATCTTGAATAATTGCTTGAAGGCTTTTTAATTCATTAAGAGCTGAAGAATATGTTGAATATAAGTTGTTATACTTTTTATCATATTCTACCTGGTTTTGAATTGTTATGGCATTAGTAGCTACTAGCTGGTTTAAATCTTTTAATAATTTATCAACTTCAATAGTCAGAGTTTCTTCTTTTGCTTTTTACTTATCGTTTGGTAGAACTTTGTTTAATAATAAGATTACAATTTTCTATAATTGAATCTTTATCTTTAATTAAATCATTAATAGCATTAAGTGTTATTTCTTTTAACTCTACTTCATAAAAATGAGGAGTAGAGCATCTAACTTTGTTTTTGTATTTGTTACTACATTGAAAGATAATTCTTTTATACTTAGAGGTTGAGTGCCAGGTTTTAGTTGTATATACACTACCACAATCACCACAAATAACTTTATTAGCAAATACACTTTTATTAATATTCTTATTTTTTAGATTACCTCTTTTTTCAAATTCTTCTTGAACCAATTCAAATTGCTCTTTTGTTATAATGGAGGGGTGACTGTTTTCAACATAATACTTTGGAACTTCCCCGTTATTAACCTTTCTCTTTTTTGATAAAAAGTCTGTTGAATATGTTTTTTGAAGAATAGCATTACCTGTATATTTCGTTTTGTAGCAGGATTTTTATAGTTGAACATTGCCATTTTATAGCCACTCTTTTATTACTAAAAAAAACACCAATATCATAACTTTATTAGATATCTACTAAAAAATAATTGCATTAAATAATAATATATGATCTAATTAATAATGAGGTATATTTATGAAAAAAGAAGAAATATTTAAATATTTTGACAAGTTAATAAAAGAAGAAATCGCTGAAGACAAAACATTAACAAATCTAAAAGATTATAATTTATTTACATTTCTATGTCTTAAATATTATTTTTTTTCTAATGACATAGAATCAAATGATGATATCATAGATTCAATAGTTGATGGAACTGGAGATAATTCTATTGATGCCATTTGTAATAATCCTACGGTTGAAGAACTCCCTATCGTTTTTATACAAACAAAATATTGTAAAGATTTTGATTTAACAAAAGCGAAAGGCGAAATTGTAGAAATAGAAGAATCATTAAAAGCTTATAAAAAACATAAATATAAAAGATTTAATGAAAATGTTCTAGCCAAAATTGAAGATTGTTTAGACAAATCGGAAAATCAAGATAATTTTGAAATCGCTTATTTTACTTCAGCAGTAGTCAGACAAGATACAAAAAGAAAATTTGTAGATTTTTATAAAGAAAAACCTCATATACAAATCTTTTTTGGAGACGATATACAAAATTATATTATAGGAGAAAAAGAAAAATCAGGAAGAATCAAAAATGGAAAGCTTGAAATTGACTCGCCAAATAATCAATTAATATATGATGATTCAATAATGGTAAATATAAGTGCATTATCTTTAAAAATATTATACAGAGAATACAGCAGAGCTCTATTAGGTTTAAACTTAAGATACTATATTAGAAATAAAAGAGTAGATACCGGATTAAAAGATACCATTAATAACAATCCTAATAATTTTTGGTATTTAAATAATGGGATTGTGATTACTTGTGATGAATATTCTGTTGATGGAAAGATAATTACTCTAAAATCTTTTTCTATAATTAATGGGGGACAAACAACAGAAATGATATATAAAACAGATTTTGATTCTGATTTCTTTATCCCTTGCAAAATCATTAAAGTTCCACAAGAAGGATCTACTGAAAAATCAATAACAAATGAGGAAATTGCCATTGCAACAAATTCTCAAAAACCAATAAAAGCAAAGGATTTAGTTTCAAATAAACAAGAACAAATCGAGCTAAAAGCTAAACTTAAACAATTAAATATTCAATATATAACTAAAAATGGTGAAACTATAGATAATAGATTTAAAGATAAAAATAAACATATAAATATTGATAGATTAGGTAAACTAGGCTTGTTTGCTATTATGCAAAAGCCAGAAGCTAGAAATAATTCTTCTATTTTATACGATGAGAGTAAAAAATTCTATCATCAGATCTACAAGCAAACTAATCCGAAATTATTTGTAGACCTTTTAAAATTAGATAATTATTATAAATCATTTATAAGAAGAAAAGAAATTGCTTCAACTAACCCTAAACTAACAAGAAACGCTAGAACTTATGCTTTAGCAGCTATAACATATTGTTCTTATTATTACCAGAATAATGAGTTATTTAATAACAACTGGGATCTGTCTAGTTCTCAATATAAAACTTTTATAAAGAAGTTAATGAATTTAGATTCAATTATAGTTAACAAAATAGATGATGAAGAAAAGCAATATATAAAATTATTTATAATAATATCCAATGAGATCTTTGATTCTGTTTATAGAAAAGCTAAAGCTGAAAATGAAGACTTACCTGAGAGTAATTTTTTTAAAAAAGAAAAAACTTATTCTGAATGTATAACTCAAATTAATTCAAATTTAATTAATGAAATTGGACCTTTGCATAGAATTTGTAAGACCCTATTTAAACAAGATAAATATGTTTATTAAAATAAAACTTTCCGTGCGGGTTCAATCTTAAATAATTTATTTCATCGAAATTTTACACGATTACTCCTGGAGGCCTTGAAAAAATAAGGCAAAATAGCCTTATATAAAAAAACAGCTATTGTTTAATTAATTACATTAAAAAAAATTATAATTGCTGTTATATTGTATCAATGATGTGTACTTAAATGCCTAGGACAAGATTTGAACTTGCACAGTCTATTGACCACTTGGATCTGAACCAAGCGCGTATACCAATTTCGCCACCTAGGCAATCTAAAATATTTTATACCACTAATAAATAAAACAAACAACTAGAAACAAAATTTTATATAATAATTATTATAAGAATTATTAAAAGTCACTTGATTGAAAATCAATTGCAATATAGTGTTAAATGCATGAGTATTAAAGTATTATTTTTAGGAGAAATTGTTGGTAGACCTGGAACAACAGTTATAAAGAAATTATTAAAAGAAGTTATTAAAGCTAATAATATTGATTTAGTTATAGCTAATGGTGAAGGTGTTACAAACGGATTTGGTATTGGTAAAAACCACTCTATTATGATTCATAAAGCTGGTGTTGATGTAATCACTGGTGGCGAAAAAATATATTATAAGATTGATATGGTAGACTTTTTAGATAAGAACAACTTTGTTTTAAGAGCTGCAAACTATCCATTAAGTAATCCTGGTAAAGGAATAAAATATCTAACATTAAAAGATAAAAAGATTGCAATAGTTAACCTTTTAGGAAATAGTGATTTCCCAAGAACTCACCTTTCCAATGCCTTTTTAATTGCAAATTCGATTGTTGATAAATTAAAAGGTGATCAAGATATTATATTGTTACAATTTCATGCATCTACAACTGCTGAAAAAAACACAATGGGCTATTTATTAAATGGCAGAGCAACGGCTGTAATTGGAACTCATTGTAAAGCAATAACTAGCGATGCTAGAATATTAGATAAAGGCACTGCATATATTACAGATAATGGCATGGTTGGATCTACTTGGAGCGTAGGTGGATTAGATAGTGAAACTGAAATTAAAAAGTTCACAAATGCAATTCCACTTAGATCAAGTGAAAGTTGGAAAAGACTACAAATGCAAGGTGTATTAGTAGATATTGATGAAGAAACTAATAAAGCTACTAATATAGAAACTATAATTTTAGATTATAAACAAGAAGAAGAAAAATAATGGTAGAGATAGTAGAAGTTGTTAAAATAAACAATGATAACAGTGTTGAAGTAACATGCCCAACTACAGCTTGTAAAGGTTGTAGTGGAAACATGTTTTGTAATGTTAAAGGTAAAACATTTAGTGCAAAAGTAGATAAAGGTTTTGAAAAAATTAATGTTGGAGATAGTTTAAAAATATTTTTACCTCCGGCAAGAACAATTTCAACATCTTTTATTACATTAATGATACCTCTTTTAATGTTCCCTATATTTTATTTATTATCCCCTGCAGCAAAAGAATCATTTAAGTTTCTTTCAGGAATTTTAGGTATAGCACTAGGCTTTGTAGGAGTTGGTATTTATTTTCACTATAGTAAAAATAAATACTATCCAAGAGTTGTTGAAAAATTAAACTAAATAAATTAATCACATATTTGGAGGAGCTAAATGAAATATAAAATCATAGTATTATCTATTTTTATTATTTTGCTTAGCTCTTGTTCTTTTTTAGATGAAGATGAAGAAAGTAAAGCAGCAATAGAACATCCAGATATAATTCTTGAAGATGTTGATTATATTATTAGTAGAGATATAAATGGGACTATTAATCTTGTCTCAAACAAAATAGAAATCTATAATAAAAGAAATTTAACTATTGCAGAAAATGCATCATTCTCCGTAATAGACAAGGAAGGAAAAATTCAAGTAGAAGGAAGTTGTGATAATATTGAAATTGATAATGAAACCTATAATACCATTCTAAGTGGTAATGTTAAATTTTCAATTATAGATCCAATTCTGAATATAACTTGTGATAATTTGAGTTGGGATAATGATAACAGAGTTATTAGCACAACTGATAAAACAGTTACAGTTGATAGTGATATAGGACTATTAATTGGATCTGGATTATCTCTTAATTTAGATACTAGATATTTTGAATTTAAAGAATTAATAAAAGGTGAATTATATGAGAAATAAATTATTAACAATCTTATTTTTATTATTTATCTTATCACCTTTAACAGCAGCTTCAATTAGCTTTAGTGGCGGATACACTACCCTTTCAATGAGAGAAGGTAATCAACAGATTAATTTAAGCAATAGTGCAAATGTAGCAATTGATAATATTGAAATTAGTGCTAATGAAATATCTCTTAAAGGTGAAGATTATGATTATATTGAATGTAATGGTAATATAACATTTAAAGACAATGATAATCAGTTAACAATAAGATGCTCTTCCCTTAAATATAATAGAGATACCGAAGAAATTATAATTGAAGGTTGGGTAGAGATTAATGATTTAAAAAATAATATCTATGCAACAGCTTCATATTTACAATATAACGTTGAGAAAGCTATTATTGACTTATCTGTAGAAGTAAAACTACTTCACAGCAGTGATGATGAAGTTATGAAATGTTCTTGTGATATTTTAAGGCTTGATTTAGAAGATAAAAATGTATCTCTACTCGGCGACTCTAAAGTTGAATGGGAAGAGAATACTTATAAAGCTCATGCTATTTCTATAAACTTAAACAATAATGATATTTCAATGGATGGATCTATTGAAGCAAGCATTAACACAAAGTAAACAACTCCATCATAAAAACAACATTTTAGATAATAGTAGTTTTTAAAATAGCATGCTATAATAAACCAAAAATAAAAAATTGGAGGAAACCAAATTAGTTTTGGTTAAGCTTTTATGAAACACATCCTTTCAATTAAGGGCCTAGAAAAAAAATATGGTAAAAAAACAGTAGTTAAAAATATATCTTTTTCTATGGAAAGTGGCCAAGTTATAGGTCTTTTAGGACCTAATGGTGCTGGTAAAACTACTACTTTCTATATGATAGTAGGATTCATAAAAGCAAATAATGGTAAAATATATTTAGATGAAAAAGATATAACATCTTTAGCCATGCACAAAAGAGCAAAGGCCGGCCTTTCATATCTACCACAAGAACCTTCAATATTTAGGAAATTAAGTGTAGAAAATAATATCAAATTAGTAATTGAAAATAGAGAAGACTTAGATTCAAAACAAAAAAATGAGCTACTTGAAAAGCTATTAATTGACTTTGGTCTAACTCAGCTTAGAAAACAACCTGGATATACCCTCTCTGGAGGAGAGAGAAGAAGATGCGAAATTGCAAGATCACTTGCAACTAGTCCTCATTTCCTACTTCTTGATGAACCATTTGCAGGAATTGACCCAAAAGCTGTCTCAGATATAAAAATCATCATTAAAGAATTAAGTAAAAAAGGTATAGGAATATTATTAACAGATCACAATGTTAGAGATACTCTCTCGATTACTCATTGTTCTTATATAATTAATAATGGAGCTCTACTAACAAGTGGTGATAAAGAAACCTTACTTAATGATGAAAAAGCTATTAATATATATTTTGGATCTACATTTGAGGAGGATCAATAATGGGACTATCTCTTGAGCTAGGAACAAAACAAACATTATCACTATCCCCATTAATGCTTCAAAGACTTGAAACTTTAGCCTTACCTCTTACTGAGCTTCAAGCAAAGATACAAGAAGCTATTGAGAGCAATCCTGCTTTAGATATACCTAATTCAATAGAGCAATCATTAGATAATATGACAAACAGATTACCAAGTGAATCTAAAAATGATGAGTATTCAGACTCATCAGCTTATGGTTCTGACTATCAAGGAATTTATGACAGTGAAGCTAGTGATAGAAAACAAAAATTTATTGAAAATACTTTATCATCTTCTAAAACTTTAATGCAGCATTTAAGTGAAACTTTACATATAGATACTTTAAGTGAAGAAGAAAGAGAAATTGGTGAATTATTAATTTCAAATTTAGATACTACAGGATTTAATAATCTACCACCTTTATCTTTGATTGAAGGTGATAATAGTAATGAAATTTTAAACAAACTCTCAAAAGAAGAAAAAAAAGCTCTAATTATAAAAATGCAAGAGAGAATTCAAAACTATGAACCAATTGGTTGTTGTTGTGATGATTATAGGCAGTCTTTAGTAGTTCAAGCTGAGATAAAAGGACTTGATGAGGAATTATTAGAACCTTTTGAAAAACTAGTTTATAATGAACTACAGAACATTCGAAGTAAGAAAATCAAGAAAGTTTTATCCAATTTAAAAATTGATGAAGAAACTTATGAATATCTTTTTTCTTTCTTACAAACATTAACACCTTTTCCTGGTTCTCAGTTTGATAATGGCATTAGAGAATATGTAATACCTGATTTATCTATATATGTTATTGACGGTAAAATTGAACTTGAAACTAGTTCTAAAAACCTCCCAAATCTAACTATTAGCAAGGAATTTACAGATCTTGCAAAAGAAATAGATGATTCTCAAACAAAGAAATATATTAAAGAACAAACTACAATTGCTAAAGAATTGATTAACCAAATTGAAATGAGAAATAAAAATTTATTTAAACTGGGAATGATTTTAATTGAAAAACAAAGTGATTTTTTCTTTAAGGGACCCTTATATTTAAAACCATTAACTCAAAAAGAAGTAGCTCTTGAAATGGATGTTCATGAAACCACCATATCTCGTCTAGCTTCCTCTAAATGGTTAGATTGTGACTGGGGTATTATACCTATAAAAAACCTATTCTCAAATGCAGTTGGAGATTCCTCTTCAAATTCAAAAGCATCTATTAAAGAGAGAATTAAACAGATTATTAATGAAAATGAAGGGCCTAAAGCACTAAGTGATCAAAAGATTTCAGATAAGCTTGCTCAAGAAGGTATAAAAATAGCTAGAAGAACTGTAAGTAAATATAGAAAAGAATTAAATATTGATTCAACTTTTTTAAGAGGAAATTAATAAATAAAAACTGGGAAGCTATTAAACTTCCCAGCTATATTATTTATTGAATTTATACAAGATCATCTTCATCATCTTTTTCTACAAATTCAGGTCTAGTCTTTTTATGGTTTTTAACCTTTTCTTTTTCTCTTCTTGCAGCAGTTGTGAGTTTATCTATAATCAGCTCTATTCCTTCATATAGCTCAAAACAATCCAAACCAATGGTTTTTCTTGTACCCCAATTAAAGTGTAGGTGAGCATCAACATGAAAGCCTTGGCCAACTTTTTCTCTCGTCATAACAATTTCCAAATCTTTAATTGAATCTTCAGCAAAATTAAGTTTCTCTAATTTCTTATCCAAAAATTCTCTTGTCTTATCGCTTGGTGTGTAATGTATGCCTTTAACTGTTATATTCATGTATTCCTTGCCTTTTATTTAAAATAAAAAGCATCCTCCTATCATTAAAATTTTAAGAAGTCCAACGGACCTGCTGCTTATAATAATTCTTAAATTATTATTTCTTGAAAAAATTACTTAGCGTTATTACCCTCTCTTTGTCACTATTTAAATTTTATAATTAATAAAAAATACTTATTAATTATCTTCTATCTACCTATAAGTTAACCCTATTACAGATAAAAGTCAAATTAATTAAGCTATCAAAATTTTTACAAAATATGTATTTAAATTGCTTTAAACACATTATTTTTATAATTTTCAGTAATTAAATATAAACAATTGTTTATATAATTTCTTACAAGGCCTACATTAGACTAAAACGTTATAATAAATTTTCATTTTATATAAAATTAACTTTTAAATATTAATTAAATATACAAAAAAAATATATTTTTGGTATAAAAAAGTGTCTACATTTGTTAATGTTCTTCTTTATAAAAAAAGAATTCTGTGTTATTATTTGAAAAAAGTGGAGGTAGGATTAATGACAAGCTGCACTATATTAGAACTATTAGATATCGATTTAAAAGAACGCAACAAACTGCAACTATCTTGTATTGCAGGAAGAAGCGGACTTTCAAATAAAATTACCAGTAGTAAAATTAGCAGACCTGGCTTACCTCTTTCTGGTTTTTTTGAATCATTTGCTGGCAATGCTGTGCAAATATTTGGACATGGGGAACAGAGCTACTTAGACATGCTTGAAGAAAATGATGATTATAGCAATATAGAGAGATTATTTTCTTATAATGTGCCTTGCTGTATATTTACTCACAACTACACTCCAAGCGAAAGATTTATTGAAATAGCTGAAGAAGCTGGAACGCCTCTTCTAAAAACACAATTAATATCTTCAGATTTCTCAAGACACATATATCAATTATTAGATGAATTATTTGCTCCAACACAAACCATACACGGTGTATTTGTTGAAGTTTATGGTATTGGAGTATTAATCACTGGAGATAGTGGTGTTGGTAAAAGTGAAACAGCTCTTGAATTAATTGAGAGAGGTCACAGACTAATAAGTGATGATACTGTTAAACTTAGAAATATTGGTAGCTCTTTCTTAGTTGGTAGTGGAGAGAGTCCTATGCTAGCTCACCATATGGAAATTAGAGGAATTGGAATAATCAATCTTGCAAATATCTTTGGAGTTGGTGCTATTAGAGATAAAAAACAAGTACAATTACTTGTTCATCTTGAAGAATGGGATTCAAATAAAAACTACGATAGAGTTGGAGAAGAAAATATGAAAGCTTCTTTTCTTGGTATCGATATTCCTAAATTAATCATTCCTGTTAAGCCTGGTAGAAATATTCCAATTATTATTGAAACAGCGGCAAGAAATGAAAGATTAAAACAATTAGGTTATCACTCTGCAAAAGAGTTTGACCAAAGTGTATTAAAATGGTTTGAAACAGAATCAGCAAAGAAAATGTATTATATTAACGAGGAGAATACCTTATAGATGGTAAGTAAAATTTTAACTGTAAGAAATAGAGCAGGCATTCATGCCCGTCCTGCTGCAATGATTGTAAAAGTTGCTAATAAATTTAAAAGTGAACTATATATGGAAAAAGACGATATTAAAATTAATGGTAAATCAATCATGGGAGTTATAACCCTTGGAGCAGGATTTAAAAGTGAAATTAAAATCTCATGCGAAGGAGATGATGAAGTTGATATGGCAAATGCTATAGAAAAACTTTTCGAAAATAGATTTGAGCAATAGGTAAAAAAAGATTGTAGTGTGGTTTATATGTAGAACAAGTATTAATTTACTTGATAATGCTAAGGAGGCTTGTTTTAATTGAGAGATTAAAACATAAACTAATTTATGAAAAAACTAACTGAAAGACAAATTCAAGTGGCACAGTACATTAGAGACTATATGAGAGAATATCGCTATAGCCCGTCTGTTAGAGATATTAGCAATTTCTTTAAATTTTCAGTAAAAGCTGCACACGATCATGTTCGAGCTTTAGAAAGCAAGAATATCATAAAAACAACACAAGGAATTTCACGTTCAATTGAAATTATTGATCCAAGATTCGTACCTTTCCAAGATATGTTGGAAATTCCTGTATTCAGTACAAATGAATCAGGCAGTTTATCAAAAGTTCCAGATTATACTATATCTTGTTCTGTTTCTATGTTACCTTGCTCTCCTAAAGATGAGTTTTTTGCTATTTTAGTAACTGATGATTCAATGGATAATGCAGGTATTTACTTTGGAGATTTAGCAATAATCAAAAAATGTAAGATAGCCAATGATGGCGATATCGTTTTAGCAGATATCCCTGAAATTGGCTTAACTTTAAAATATTATCATGGTGGTGAAGATAGAGTAACACTATTGCCAGCTAATAGTTCATATCATCCAATATACACAACCCAATTACAAATTGCAGGAACTCTTTCTTTATTAACTAGACAATATAGGAAACGAGGTGAGTAATAATATAAAATTATTTTTAGGACCTGAAAGTGGTACTAAAGAAGAAGTAATTAAAAAAGAATATTCTTCATTAGTTAAAAAATATGGTGAAACTGTAGAGTTTAAAAAATATTATAGTTTTGAATTCGATGAGAATGAAATGTATGTTGAGTTAAATAACCCAAGTTTATTTTCCGCTCATACATTGATTGTTTTATATGCAATAGATCAATTGAATGCGAAACAAGCTACTACTCTACTTGAATATATTAAATCTCCAAGTCAAAGTGCCACACTCATTCTTGAAAGCGAACTTTTTTCTTTAAAAAGTCCCCTAACTAAAATCTCAAACACAATCTCTAAACCAAATATTATTTCATTTTATCCTCTAAATGAAAATGATTTAACAAATTATGTTATTAACTTCTTTAAAGATAATAATCTACAAATCACAAAAGAAGCTATTACTTTATTACTAGAACTTGTTGATAACAACACTTTAGAATTAAAAATTATTTGTAATCAGTTAGCGTTTTTCTTCAATGTTAACAGAAATGATAATAATACAATTAATGAATTAGATATTCAAAAATATGTTCATCATAGTAAAAATGAAAACTCCTTTACCCTTTTAGAAATGATTTTAACTTCTAGGTTAAAAGAATCTATTGAAATAGTACACGTTTTATTAGATAGAGATCCTACATTTGCCTTTACTTTAACAGGTGGTATCTTATGGGGATTTAGAAGATTATTAAGTATTTTAGAGAGTATAAAAAGTGGGAATTCATCTTACCAAGCAATGCAAAATGCAACAGTATTAGGGATGAAAAAAGCTGTTTATAGGAGAGACGAAGTTCAGCTATATAATGAAGCTATTAAAAATTATAATGTTGATGATTGTAGAAGAATTATATCTCTTTTAATAGATAGTGATGTTAAGATTAGAACAAACACTGGAGATTTTCTAAAACTAGAAATTGAACAATTAATTTATAACATTATAGTAAAAAAAGGTCAGAAAGCTTTAAAATTAGAAACACCTTCTTTAAAGAATAAATTATAGAGAAAGTTTTTCTTTTAAACGTTTGGCTACAGTAAGAGGGATATTTCCCTCTTTTGCTATTTCTTCTTCATCTCGTTTTAAAATCTCTTCTACACTACCGAAAATTTTCATTAATCTCTTAGATCTATCTTTACCGATACCTTTAACATCTTCTAGTAATTTGAAGGCAACTTCTTTACTTCTTAAATTTTGATTTGCAGTGGTTGCAAATCTATGACACTCATCCCTTACTGCAATTAAAGTTTGTAAAGCAAGGGAGTCTTCATCTAGTTGTAAAGGTTCTCTATCATCATTAAACACAATTTCTTCAAATCTTTTAGCTAATCCAACTACAGGAATTTCACTAAGGCCTAAATCTTCTAATATTTCACTAACTGCATTTACTTGACCTTTACCCCCATCAATTAATATTAGAGAAGGTCTTTCTAAATTATCATTTAATACCCTTGAATATCTTCTTGCAGCAGCTTCTCTCATAGCTTCAAAATCATCAATTTTTCCATCAAGAGATTTAATATTAAATCTCCTATAATTTGCTTTATCAGGATTACCGTTTTTAAAGGAAATTAAAGAGGCAACAGTATACTTACCTGATAATTGAGCTATATCAAAACCTTCGATTCGTGTTGGTAAAGTTGGTAAGTCTAATACATTTTGAAGTTCTTCAAGTGCTCTAGAATTGTCTTTATTTCTCAATCTCTTTTCAACATCTCTTGAAGCATTTTCCATTGCCATTTTTAAAATTCTGTAATGTTTGCCTTCATAAGGCACATCAACATTCAAATCAACATTTAGCTCTTCTTTAAAGAATTTAGAAACATATTCACCATTAATATCATGGGAAATATACAACTGATTTGGCAATTTAAGGCCATCTGAATAATATCTAAATAGAAAAGCTAGGAGAGAGTCTGTCTCATTTCCTAATGTAGTACCTCTATATAAAGCTCTTCCCATCAAAGATCCATCTCTCATTTGAAGAATACTTATTGTATATAATGGACCCCGCATTTCAATTGCAGCATAGTCTCTCTTCTCTTGATTAAAGTCCATAGCTTGTTGATTTGAACTTATAGTTAAGAGTGCATTAAGTAAGTCTCTTTTTTCTGCAGCTTTTTCAAAATTTAGTTCTTTAGAAAAAGAGAGCATTTCTTTTTGTGTTTGATTAATTAATTTTTCATTATCTCCAGATAATAATTTCTTAACTTCACTTATGTATTTACCATATTCTTCTTTTGAGATTTTACCACAGCAAGGTGCTTTACATCTTCCAATATGGTAATATAAGCATGGAGTTTTTCTTTTTTTTAAAGGGGTTCCACACTTTCTAAGAGGATACATTTTTTCAATTAAATCCAAATAGACTTGTAGGCTAGCAACTCCTGGAAAAGGTCCATAATAAGAAGAACCATCTTTAATAATTCTTCTAGTTTTAAAGACTTTAGGGAAATCTTCTTTAGTAACTCTAATAACTGGATAACTCTTGCCATCTTTTAAATCGATATTATAGTGAGGATTATACTTCTTAATTAAAGTATTTTCTAAAACTAAAGCTTCATATTCATTTCCCGTTATAATATGATCAATGACTTTAATCTTTTTTACCAATGCAGCAGTTTTAGCATCTCTGTTTGCTAAAAAGTAGCTAGTTACCCTTTTTTTTAAGTCTTTAGCCTTACCTACATATATAACTTTTTTATTTTTATCGAGCATGAGATATACCCCACTTTTGTGGGGTAGGGCTTTAGCCTGTTGGTGTGGTAGTAAAAACTCTTCTTTAACACTATCGCCTAAAGAAGTAACCTCAGAATCTATCTCATTATCCATAATTTTATAATAATTTTTCCTCAAAAATAGCTTTTGCTCTACCTTTTAAAGGATTCTCTTTTCCCTCTAATAGTTGAGAGAGAGCTTCTCTTTCTTTTTTTGATAGAGTTACAGAACCTAAAACATGGTTTTTAAAAGCATCTACAGCAATTGGACAAACTTTTTCAATTAATTCAAGAATTTGCTGAGCATATACTCTAATCTCATATTGAGCATGGCTATCTAATCTAAGTTCTAAGAAATGGAATAAATTTCTTAAATCCATTTGCCAATACCACTGAGTATATAATGATAAAGGCAAATCAATTCTAGCAAGTTCTCTTGCAATTCCTAAATCTAATAGTTGATTGTAGTTATCAAAAATAACCTTTTGATCTTCATCAAATTTTGCTAAAACTTTATCAGCTGTTTCTTTATCAACACACTCTAGTTTTCTACCTTGCTTATTATCTAAACTTTGTTGATTTATATGGGAATAATCAGGTCTATAGCATTCTTCACTCATAACACTATATCTACCTGAAATTTCATTAACTTTACCAGTTCTGTGTCTAATCCACTGTCTAGCAACAAATATAGGCATCTTAACGTGGAAAGTAAAATTTACTTGTTCAAAAGGAGAAGAATGGTCATTTCTAAGTAAATAGTTAATCAACCCCTTATCTTCTCTATAACTTTTAGTTCCATCTCCATAAGAAATTCTAGCAGCTTGTACAATTCTACTATCGCTTCCACAATAATCAACTAATCTTACAAACCCTTTATCTAACACTTTATATTCTTTATCAAGAATTTTCTCAGCTTCCTCAACTACACAGTGGGCCATTTTTCTACTCCTAATTTTATTTTTCTTAAATTAAATTCATTTTAGAGAGTGTTAATGCTATAGCAGCACAAGAAGCGGTCTCACTTCTTAACACCCTAGTTCCTATAGTATAAGAGTTAAAGTCGTTTGCTACAAATAAATTTCTCTCTCTTTGAGAAAAACCTCTTTCAGGGCCAATAGCAATTACACTTTTTTTATTTCTAGGAATATAATCACTTAAACTTTTCCCTTTTAATACGTTATCTAATAATAACTTATCGTAGGAATTATCAAATTTGACTATAGCATCTCTTATATTGTCAACTATTACAACTTCACTAATAGAGGTTTGGGCAGCTTGCATAGCACCATCAATCAAAACTTTTTTGTATTCTTCTTTAACATAAAAATTTGCTTTTGAATAGGACTTCTCTGTTAAATCTGCTCCAGAGAGGATAATTTTTTCAACGCCCAAAGATACAGCTTCTCTTAAAATACGTTTCATACAGATAGGTCTTACAAAAGCCATAATCAAAGTTAAAGGATGTAATTTATCTTCTTCAGTTGAATCAGCTTCAAAGGAAAAAACAATATTTTCATCATTTATCTCTAAAATAGTAGCAAGTCCTTTAACAGAGTTAATTACACCTGCCAAGAAGGAGTCAGAAACTTTTAACTTCAGTATTTTTTTTATATGCCTAGCTCTCTCATCTTTAATAGAAAGAGTATTTAATTTATCTAATTTATCAAATAATATAATGTTCATAACTCAGTGAATAATACATAATTTTACTTTAAATCTCAATAAACAATCCCTTTTAACAAAAAGATAAGCTAAAAAAGCCCTATTTATATATAATTAATCTATTCATTTTTTTATAAAACAAAAAATATGCTACTAAGAATATTCCTAGTAGCAAGAATACAAAGTACAAAATTATTAGATAATCTTCATCTCTTTCCCTATCTTTATAAATGCCTTAATAGCCCTATCAAGATGTTCTTTTGTATGAACAGCTGAAAGTTGAACTCTTATCCTAGCTTTATTTAATGGAACAACTGGATAGCAGAATCCAATTACATATACACCTTCATCTAGAAGTTTTTCAGCCATTTTAACAGCGGTTACTTCATTATAAAGCATTACTGGAACTATAGCAGTATCACCTTTTACTAAATCAAAGCCAGCCTCTTCCATCTTGGATCTAAAGTATTTAGCATTTTCTAAAGTTTTAATTCTATAAGGGTTTTCTTTTTCAATTAATTCTAAAACTTTAATTGTTCCACCAGCTATTGCAGGAGCTAAGGTATTTGAAAATAAGTAAGGTCTTGCATGTTCTCTAAATAAATCAATTAAACATTGCTTTCCTGAAATACATCCACCACTAGCTCCACCTAAAGCTTTACCGAACGTAGTAGAGATTAAATCAACTTCCACACCACAATATTCACAAGTACCTCTACCAGTCTTTCCTATGTATCCACTAGCGTGAGAATCATCTACCATTACTAGTGCATCATATTTATTTGCTAGTTGAACAATTTCTTTTAATTTAGCAATATCACCATCCATAGAGAAAACACCATCGGTTGCAATTAATTTTCTTCTACAATCTTTACTTTCAATAAGGCATCTCTCTAAATCTTTCATATTGCTGTGTTTATATCTAAAACGTTGAGCCTTACACAATCTAACTCCATCAATGATAGATGCATGGTTTAATTCATCACTTATAATTGCATCTTCTTTTTTTAGAAGAGGTTCAAACAATGCCCCGTTTGCATCAAAACAAGATGAAAAAAGTATTGTATCATCAGTTTTTAAAAATGAACTCATTTTAGCTTCTAAATCTTTATGGATTTGTTGAGTGCCACAGATAAATCTAACTGAGGAAAGTCCATACCCCCACCTATCTAAGGCTTCTTTACTTGCTTCAATAACTTCTTTATTATTACTTAAACCTAAGTAGTTATTTGCACAGAAATTAATAACTTTTTTACCATCATTAACTTCAATTTCTCCACTTTGTGGAGTATTTAAAATTCTCTCTTCTTTATTTAGGCCTTTGTCTTTTAAGGTATCTAAATACTCATTCAATTCTCTTTCAAGATCTTTAGTCATTATTCAACCTCCTTGAAATATTATCTAACATAAGAGACACCATCTTTTCTAAATCATAAGATGGATTAAAACCCCATTGTTCTCTAGCTTCACTATCATCTAATTTATTTGGCCAAGAATCAGCTATCCTTTGCTTAATTGGATCAACTTCATATACTATTTCAAATTCCGGAATATGCTTTTTAATTTCAGCTGCCAACTCTTTTGGAGAAAAACTCATAGCTGTAATATTATATGCATTTCTATGTTTTAATTTACTAGGATCTGCATTCATTAAATCAATTACAGCTTTAACAGCATCACTAATGTATAGCATATCCAAATAAGTATCTTCTTTTAAAGGACATACATATTTTTTATATTTAATAGCATCATAAAAAATTTCAATAGCATAATCTGTTGTTCCTCCCCCTGGAGGAGTTAAATAACTTATTAAACCTGGGAATCTAACACCTCTTGTATCTACATTATACTTATTATAATAATAATCACAAAGTAATTCTCCACTTACTTTAGAAATTCCATAAATACAAGATGGTCTTTGAATTGTTACTTGTGGGGTATTATCTTTTGGAGTAGAACTACCAAAAGCTCCTATTGAAGATGGAGTAAACAAACTACAGTTGAATTCTTTCGCTAATTCTAACATTGTAGTTAAACCATTAATATTTATATCCCAAGCACGTACTGGATTTTGTTCAGCTTTAGCGGATAATATTGCTGCTAAATGTATAATTGTATCAACTTGGTGATTTTTTATTATAGTTGAGAGTTTTTCTCTATCTCTACAATCTGCAATATAAAAAGGACCTTTAGATATCAAATCTACATTCACATTATCCCTTATATCAACAAGGATTACATTTTCATTTCCATATAGCTCTCTTAGGGCTAATGCGATTTCACTTCCTACTTGGCCTAAGGCACCACTTATCAAGATCTTTTTCACAATCCAACCTCACTTGTTTCTATATAATAAACACATTTTTCATTATATCAAACTTTTTGAAGTTGGCAAGTTTTATTATTTTGAACAAAATAATATAAAATAACGCCTACATAAATGTAGACGTTAATAATAAAATTTATCTAATTCGATCACACATTTCAATCGTGTAAGAAAGTCGTTCTTTTCTCCATTCTTCAATATCTAGGGATGATAGTCTCCAACTCCAGTTTGAGGATCCACAAGTTGAAGGAGTATTCATTCTGCTATTTGTATCTAATTCTAAGATATCTTGCATTGGAATGATTGCCCACTTACTATTTGAAAAAAGCATTGTTCTAATTAATTTCCAAACAACTTCTTCATTACTACTTTCCAAATATCTTCTAACTATATCTTTCTCACCTTCACTTAGTTTGTCAAACCAACCTCTAGTTGTATCATTATCATGAGTACCACTGTAAACTACACTATTATAACTACAATGATGAGGTAGATATGCATTAGTTGAATCAAACTTACCCTCCTTAAATCCAAAAGCGAATTGAAGGATTTTCATTCCTGGTAGATTATTATTATCACGAAGAGCTTCTACTTCATCAGTAATAACTCCAAGATCTTCAGCAATTAATGGAAGTGATGAAAATTCTTTCTTCAGCTGGTTAAGCAACTTTTGACCTGGAGCTTTTACCCATTTCCCATTTAAGGCTGTTTTTTCACTACTAGGAACTTCCCAATAAGCTTCTAAACCTCTAAAGTGATCGATTCTAACAATATCACACATATCAAGGGTTGCTCTAATTCTTTTAACCCACCAATTAAATTCTGTTTCTTCGTGTTTGTTCCAGTCATAAACAGGATTTCCCCATAACTGGCCTTCATCGCTAAAAGCATCAGGGGGTACTCCTGCAGAAAATAGTTGATGATAATCTTCATCCATTTTCAAAAGCTCTACATTTGCCCATGCATCAACACTATCACCTGCTACAAATATAGGGATATCACCAATAATTTGGATACCATTTTCATTAGCATAATCCTTTACCTTATGCCATTGAGCAAAGAAAAAATACTGAATTGCTTTTGCAATTTCAATTCTTTCTTTATATTTTTTATGCAATTCACTTATAGTTTTACTATCTCTTTTTTTTATTTTCTCAGGCCATGCTACAAACCATCTAGAATCATTATATTCTTCAACTAAAACAGTATAAAGAGCATAATCATCTAGCCAATAAGCATTATCTTTGATAAATTGTTTATATTCTTTATTATCATTTTCTCTTAAAAGAGCTATAGCAGCTTTTCTAAGCAAAGGTTCTTTAAAAGCTCTAACTAAATTATAATCAATTCTATCTTCAGTATTAAAAGGATCTTTTAAAACATCAGTTAGTTCCAAATATCCTTCATAAGCTAATTCATTTAAATCAATTAATAATTCATTTCCAGCAAAAGTACTCCTAGAAGCATAGGGAGAATCTCCATATCCTGTAGGACCTAAAGGTAAGATCTGCCATAATGTAATTTTCATATCTTTTAATAAATCTATGAATTCAAATGCACTCTCACCTAAACTGCCAATTCCATGTTTGGATGGTAATGAGGTTGGATGTAATAATACTCCACAATTTCTTTCTTCACTTTTCATAGAGTCCATTCTATAGAAAAATCAATTTTTTGGCTATTACAACCTTGTTGTATTATAATAAAAAATAGAGTATAATATAAAAGTTATGAGTGCAAATAAAAACGATACACAATTTATAGTCGGTGAACATGTAGTATACCCTTTACAAGGGGTAGGAATTATTAAAAGAATTGAAGAAAGAAATTTTAGAGGCAAACCTACACTTTACTACGTTATTTACCTAGACATTTCAGATATGACTGTCATGATACCTGTTGCAAAATCAGATGAAATGGGAATCAGAGGCATAGTACAGAAAAAAGAGGCTTTAGAAGCTATCAATTCAATTTCTAAAGAATACAAACAACCACCAGTAGATTGGAAAGCTCGCTACCAAATGAATGTTGATTTACTAAAAGAAGGATCAATAACATCAATAGCTAAAGTTGTCCAAACTCTTTATCATAGGTCTAAAGTCAAAGAATTACCCGTTCAAGAAAGAAGGTTATATGATAGTGCTCTTAGGATATTAATTGATGAAGCAGCTTATTCTTTAGATAAAGAAAAAGATGAGATTCAAATGCTTATCTTTAGTAAATTAGAATAGTATGGCAATTCCTAATTTCTGCGCAATTATTACAGCTGCCGGAAGTAGTTCAAGATTTAATAACGGCAGTGAAGTTAGTGTTAAAAAAGAATATTTAAAAATTAATGACCATACTGTTTTATATAATTCAGTAGCTCCATTTTTATCAATTCCTAATATCAAAGCTATAATAATTACAACTCCTAAGGATTCTAAAAAGGAATGCTTAGTTGCACTCGAAGAATTAGGTGAAAGATGCCCTATTCCTTTGATATTTTGTGATGGTGGAGAGAGTAGACAAGAAAGTGTTAAAAACGCACTGACTATGTTAAAAAACTTAGATTTACCAATAGAATATGTAGCTATCCATGATGGAGCTAGATGTTTTGTTACTCCTGAATTAATTATTAGAACTTTAGCAACAGCAAAAGTATATGGCGGTTGCGCACCTGCTGTTCCTGTTACAAGTTCTATTAAAGAGATAAATCAAAACGGTTCTATTGCTAAACATTTAGATAGAAAAACTATTTATACTGTTCAAACACCACAAGTATTTCACTTCCCTGAAATTTTCTTTGCACATCAAGAGGCTAAGGAAGATAAGGTATATACTGATGATACCGAAATCTATAGTGATTTTGATTTAGGTGTTGGCGTTTGTGTAGGTGAAACAAAAAATATTAAAATTACTTATCTTGATGACATACCAAATGCAAAAGAACAAATAAAAGAGTATTTAGCAGCCAAAGATCAAGGTGAAAAAAAATATTTTAAAGACAAAGAATTTAGATCTTATATGAATAAAATAAGGTAAGGTAGCTTGTGAGGATTGGACAAGGTTTTGATTTACATAAACTTGGAAAAGGCAGAGACCTTCTCCTAGGTGGTATATTAATTGAAAGCGAAAAAGGAGAAATAGCTCACAGTGATGGAGATGTTCTCCTTCATGCTATTATTGATTCAATTCTTGGTGCTTGTGGTGCGGAGGATATAGGAACTCTTTTTAGCGATACAGATCCAAAATATAAAGATGTAAGTAGCACAGAGCTCCTAGAGCAAACTCTTGCTATGTATCCTGTTGAAATAATTAATATCGACTGTACTATAATTCTACAAACACCAAAACTAAAAGACTATGTGCCTAAAATTAAAAACAATCTTGCTAAACTATTATCAATCTCAACTTCTCAAATAGCTGTCAAAGCAAAAACCTCTGAAAAGATTCTTGGAGAATTGGGAAGTGGAGATGCAATTATTGCTCAAGCTGTCATCTTAGTTGAAGAGATTAAAGAACTTTGGGTTTAAAAAACCGCTAGAGTATTTTCTCTAGCAGTTTATAAATATTGTAATAACCAAAAAATCCTCCAAAATAGGAGGATTTATCAATATATTACCTGGAAATCAACATAGTTTTAGGATCTAAGCAAACCTCTAAAGGTTTATCGGCAATCTTGTCATGTTCTTTGACAAGAGTCATTCTAACTTTGTCTCCTTCTTTATTCATTTTAAGTCCAACTAGAACGTCAACTACTTTTAGATAAGGGGTTACAGTTTCTGGAACACCATATTCGTCATACTTAACATCTTCTCTAACTGGGGAAACACTAAACCAAACTTCTACATTTAATTTAGCTGCAAAATCTTTTATTTTTTGTACATCTTCGATATTTGCGGTTGTTAACTTATAACCATCAAATAAAATAGCATCAGCTTTAAAGGAACCTGCATTAATTAAAGTTTCTAAACTTGATAACACCTTATCTATAGAAACCATATCTTGGGAGAAATTCATAACTACTCTATTAGATAATATTTCATCATAAACGTTTTCAGATTTATCTAAATGTCTCTTATCGGATACCTCTTGAAAAACATCCTTGTACCAATTGATAACATGTTCCACATTACCACTAAATGAAACGTGAATTACGTGTTGGCCTCTAAAAAGTTTGTCAGTAGCTAAATGAACGAGACAAGCTGTCTTTCCTACCCCATGACGAGATACTAGAACACCTAAATTACCACGACCTAATCCACCGCCAATAGACTCTTCAAAGACCCTTAATGGGCTAATTTTGGTTAACTCTTGAATTTCCATGTATTTTACCTCCGAAATATCTTGATAACTAATTATATCACGAAAACTATAAATCGGGGAAAAATGTTTATTTGTTTTAAGATATTACCAATTGATTTAATGTGGTAATAATTAATAATTTGATGTTAGGGAAAAAAATATCGGACTCTATCTAAGTTGATAAAATCCGATATATTTATAAGTTTAATGTAGCTTATTTGTTTTCTTCAGCACGCTTTTTAGCATACTTTTCTTTTAACTCAGTTGCTACACTTTGTGGAACTCTACCATATTTAGCGATTTCCATTGTGAATTCAGCTTTACCTTGAGTTAAAGATCTTAGAACTGTTGAATAACCGAACATCTCTGATAGAGGTACTTCAGCTTCAACAATACAACTAACACCTTCTTCACTTGAAGATACAATCATACCACGTCTTTGATTAATAGAACCGAAGATATTTCCTTGGAATTCTGTAGGTCCTGTAACTTCAACTTTCATGATTGGTTCAAGGATAACTGGTTTTGCTCTTTCATAAGCTTCTCTAAATGCTGCTAAAGCGGCAGTTTGGAAAGCCATATCAGATGAGTCAACTGGGTGCCAAGCACCATCATTAACACAAGCTGAGATATTTACAACAGGGAAACCAATTTGAGTTCCTTTCTTCATTGCAAGTTGGAAACCTTTATCACAAGAAGGGATATATTCTGTAGGAATTGCACCACCCTTAATTTGGTCTATAAATTCATAATCTTTTTGGTCTTCGCCTTCAGCAGATGCAGCGATTGGTTCAATATAACCTGCAACACGTGCATATTGTCCTGAACCTCCAGTTTGTTTCTTGTGAGTGTAGTTAAATTCAGCTCTTTGTGAAATAGCTTCACGGTAAGCAACTTCTGGTTTACCAATTACAACTTCAGCCTTATATTCTCTCTTCATTCTTTCAACATAAACTTCTAAGTGTAATTCTCCCATACCTTGGATAATAGTTTGGTTTGACTCTGGATCTACATAAGTTCTGAAAGTTGGGTCTTCTTTTGTAAATCTGTTTAAAGCCTTAGCCATGTTATCAGCAGCTTTCTTATCCACAGGTTCGATTGAAAGAGAAATAACTGGGGTTGGTACGAACATTGAAGTCATGGAGTAGTTTAAGTCTGGATGACAGAAAGTATCACCAGAAGCACAATCAACACCAAATAAGGCAGCAATTTCACCACATCCACATTCTTGTAAGTCTTCCATCTCATTAGAGTGCATTCTAATTAAACGACCAATTTTAAATTTCTTTCTTGAACGAGTATTATATAATTCATCACCCTTTCTGATTTTACCTTGGTATACACGAATATATGTTAACTGACCGTATTGACCATCTTCTAATTTAAAAGCAAGTACAACAGGTTTTAAAGTTTCATCTGAAGGTAATACAATTTCTTGTTCGTCATTATCTAAATCTAAAGCTTTGTTTTCTACTTCAGTAGGATCTGGTAAGAATGCATTAACTGCATCCATTAAAGCTGGGATACCTTTGTTTTTATAAGCTGAACCTAAGTAAACAGGACAAAGTTTTAATCCAATAGTTGCTTTACGAACTGCAGAGTTAATTAAATCAACAGTTACATTTTCTTCAAGCATAGCTTCCATTAAATCATCATCAACTAAAGAGATTGCATCTAATAATTCTTCTCTCTTTTCGTTAGCTTCATCAACTAATTCTGCTGGAATTTCTGCATATCTTGGTTGTAGGCCATCCTCACCTGCATCAAAATAAATTGCTTGCATTTCAACTAGATCGATAACACCTTCAAGTTTATCTTCTAATCCGATAGGTACTTGCATCATAACTGCATTAAGACCTAATTTTTCAATTAATTGATCTTTTACACGATATGGATTAGCACCAGTTCTATCACATTTATTGATAAATGCAATTCTAGGTACATTATAACGTTTCATCTGTCTATCAACAGTAATAGATTGAGATTGTACCCCACCAACAGAACAGAGAACAAGGATTGCGCCATCTAAAACACGTAATGATCTTTCAACTTCGATTGTAAAGTCAACGTGGCCGGGAGTATCGATAATGTTAATCTCATGGTCTTTCCAAGTAACGTTTGTTGCTGCAGATGCAATAGTAATTCCACGTTCTTTTTCAAGTTCCATACTGTCCATTGTTGCACCAACACCATCTTTACCACGTACTTCATGGATTGCATGAATTTTCTTACAGTAATAAAGAATACGTTCAGTAAGAGTTGTTTTACCGGAGTCAATGTGGGCACTAATACCGATGTTTCTCATGTTATTCAGGTTGCTCATAAATTAAAACCTCTTATTATAGAATATGTCTTAGTCCCAGGCCATCCCTGAAACATTATTTACATTTGTCATGTATTAATATATTTTTAGCTCTACTATAAACTAATACACCGTGAGGATAATAAAACAAACCACAACTTTTTTCAATCCTTTATGCTAACTTTTTTTCTATACTGTAAATATTCTCTCAAATCAGCACTTTTTTTCCTATTAAAAACTTGCATTTTGTATTAAATTTAGACAAACATAATAATAATTATACAATTTTTAGCTATTAATAACAATAAAGTAAATATGTTAAAAAAATATTAGATAATATTCTTTTTGATTATAATTACAAATTTATTTGACATTCTTTTTATAAGACTTATAATAAGTAATACAATCAAATATATGAGGATATAAATGTTAGACTTTTTTAATTTTTCAACTTTCACCTTTTCTGAACTTGTAAATAATAAGCAAAAAATAATCAAAGATAAAATTGAAAAGAATATAGACTATGATTTAATATTTGATATTATTAAATTTAATAATATTAGTGATGAAGATTTAAATACTAATGAATTAAATTCAATTATCAACAAATGTGCCTATAAAATTCCAACGACAGATGGCGTTAGAGCTATATCATCAAAAGAAGTCTCTAATAAAAATTATTTAAATACTTTTATAGTAGATAAAAAAATTACCCCAAGTTTTGTAAAAAATTATATAAATTCTTTTGTAAAATTATTAAATGAAAACATTGAGGAAATTGCTATTGCTGAAGATGGTAGAGAATTATTACAAAATAATAATATAAAAAAAGCTGTAATTGAAGCTTTAAGTGAATCCACTATAAAAATCAAAGATTTACAAATTGTTCCAACCCCATTATTAGTTGCATACTCTTTAGAAAAAAGTATTCCTGCAATTATGGTAACAGCTTCTCACAATCCACCACAGTACAATGGTATAAAGTTATTTATTAATGGGAAAAAATTATACCCAACATCTAAAAAGGGAGAATATCAACTTACCTATAACTTTCTAAAAACCTTAGATACCAAATTTAACAATCTTCCTAATTCCATAAATAAAACATTTTATCCTATGAACACTTTTGAAAAGGTTTTTTATCAAGTTAATTGGCAGAATATAAAGAAAACTTTAAATGGTACTCCACTATATCTTGATTTTTCAAATGGTGCATTTTCAAAAATTGGGCAAAATTATTTACATAAACAAGGCATAAAGACAGTTAACTTAGCTTGTTTTTTAGGTGAAAAAAATATTAATGAAGATTGTGGTGTAGCTCTTTTAGAAGGTTTACCATTCTCTATTAAAGAATCAAAGCTAAATAGTATAAATAGACTTTTAAAAGATGGAAGAATTTATCAAAAAGATTTATTTGCTATAGTACTAGATGGTGATGGAGATAGAGCCTTCATCTTAAAGTATTGTGCTAAAACTAAGAAGGTATTTGTATATAATGGAGATATATTAGGTTATATAATTGCAAAAGGTTTTTCAAAAACTAATAAACAAGGAAGATTCTGCCTTACAATTGAAAGCGATATAGCCTTAATTCCAATTATTAAAGATGAACTTGATTGGAAATGTAATACTGTGGGAGTCGGCGATAGATGGTTAATTGAGTCTATAGATGAAGATATAATGTTTGTTGGATGTGAGAGATCTGGCCATGTGATAATTAAAAACGAACTATTTACCCCGCCACTTCTTAGCGGGAATGGCTTACTTACAGCTCTTTTAGCTTTGGGTTTTGGACTTTCAACCTACAATTTTGGATTCAATAGAAAAATAACATCATACAAATATCCTCTAGATAAGTTTTATCGAGGTTCATTAGAATGGAACAAACTTGAAAACAAAATCATTAATTTCAAAAAATTTCAATTTAAACCTTTTAGTATAAAATATGAATACGATGTATTACTTTTGAAAATATTTAATAAAAACAATGAAGAAATTGGGTTAATTTATGTTAGAAAATCTGGAACTGAACCAAAAATATCAATTTCAATTTCGACCATAAAGGAATATGTAGAGATAGCTAAAGATCTTATTGAACTTCTTGAAAAAGAAATAAATTAATCTGAAATATATCTTTCAAAACCATCATATAGCCATTGATTAAACAATCTTTCACTACCACCTATTAGCATTATTTTATTTGGAACTGTGGTATCAAATGTTATTTTTGCATCGAAGGTTTTTGCTAGTTTAGAATAATCTCTGCAAATTTCTTTAACACCTGGTTCAATTATTTTAAATAAGTTACTCATATTACCACAGATAATAAATTCACTAGGGTTAAATATATCTAATAAAAGAGCTAAGGTCTCTCCTAATTTTTGTTTTGCTAAATCAACTCTTTCAATTACGGGACTTTCCCCATCTAAATATCTTTTAGCTAACTGAGAGGCATAATCCATGTTTGAAAGGCCTTCTTCAAGATACTTTATTTCCCCCAAGTCATATGCAATGGATTCTAAAGGAATAAACAATCTTAAACAGCCTTGATGCCCACATTTACAAGTTCGACTCTCACCTCTTACCTTCATGTGGCCAAGTTCTCCAGCTATTCCATCTTTTCCTGTATACAACTGATTATTTATCATTATTCCCATTCCAACGCCTTGTGTTAAGAAAATACTAATTTTACTAGCACTATCATCATCAAAACTATGGGCTAAAATTGATAAGTTTGCATCATTTTCAATAACAACAAACTCATGATTAAACAAATCCCTGACAATAGAGACTATATTAACCCCTTCAAACACAGGATTAGAACAAGATAAAACAATATTAGAATTTGCTAAAAATACAGCAGCTATTGCACAACAAACGCCTATTATTGGGATAGTAACACCTTTCATTAAATCATCGTTAGCTTCTGAAATTTTGCTCTGTATATCTTCTAGGGTATCACTGCTTTTAATTTCAAATGAGACAATTTTTTTAATTTCATTGCTCATATTAACCAAACCTAGATACCCTGTTCTATTATCATGTAAATCTAATACAACAGCGTATGCAAAGTCGCCATTAAAACTTAAACATGCAGCCTTTCTACCCCCTGTAGATAAAGAATTCTCATCTATTTTCAAAAGTCCTTTATCAACTAAAATTGAAGCGATGTTTGAAGAAGAAGAAAAACTTAAACCTGTATCTAGAGCTATCTTAGATTTAGTTTTAGATGGATGGTGCCTTAACATTTGTAAAATTGAAATAGCATTAGAAACTCTAATATCCATCGTATTTGTTAATTTCTTCATATCTTTCCTCCATTGCCTATTGCCAATCAAATTAGTCAAAATAAACTATAGCATACTTAACACAAAAAGTATTAAGTATGCCATTCATTTTACTAAACTTTTAAAGTAAATGAGTTAAATATTCTGCATTTTTATGAAATATTAAATGAAGATCATTATCGCTTAAATTCATAAATCGGAAATTCTTATGTTGCTCTTCTAAATAAATATATGCAAAACCACGTGGCATCCAACTTGAATCAGTTGCGAAGAGGATTCTACTAGGCCCTACTGTTTCAATAAACTTTTTTTGAACATCTTCTAAAGATAACTTATAAGGCATCCAACGAATCCATTGATTTGATCCAGAAGTATCAACCCAAATATTATCTCTTGTCCACATTAGTTGTAGTAAGTCTTCCATATAAGTACATCCAAAATGGGGAACAATAAACTTCACCTTTGGAAATTTTTTTGAAACATCAGCAATTGCAAAAGGACTTAGATTAATACCAGATGCAGTTCCTCCTGCAGCGCCTAGCAAACCAAAGTGGATTAATACCGGCTTATCATATTTTTGACAAATTTCCCACAATGGATAGTATTTCTTGTCTGAGAGATCTGTTGGAACACTTGGACCAAGAATTTTATATGCAACCATATTTTGTTCTTTGAAAGCTTTCTCTAGTTTTTCAACAGCATTTTCACTATCTGGATGATGATGTGCAAATCCAAAAAATCTATCTGGATATAATTTACAAATCTTCTCTAATCGATCATTACCTCCACCACTTGTCCAACCGATTCTTTCAATCTGTTTGGCATTGATATCATCTATCCATTTTTTAGCCATAACAGTATCATCATCATCAGATTTTTCTGGCTTTGGAAAATTAAAAGCTTTTCTCCAAACTTCTCCATAATTTCTAACTTCGAACCCTTCAACACTAGGTTTTCCAAAATCTACTTTTTCAAATTTTGGATAATCTGGAAAATAATCTCCAGCAACCGGGAAGTGACAATGAATATCGAAAATAGGTATCCCTTGAATCATATTCTATTCCTCCTTAAGCTATCCTTTAACGCCAGTTAAAGCTATTCCTTCAATAATTTGACGTTGAAATATAATATAAATTATTAACACAGGTATTGTCGCAACTGAAGCTCCAGTCATTATCATCTCCCACTCTGTTGCGAATTCACCATTAAATAAAGCTAAACCTACAGGAAGTGTATACATCCTAGTTTCACTTGAAATAATCAATGGCCATAAAAATGCATTCCAGTTTCCAACAAAGCTAAAAATTGCCAATGCAGAAAGAGCGGCTTTAACTAAAGGCATACCAATTTGTGCCCAAATTTTAAACTCATTCATTCCATCTATTCTTCCAGCATCAAAGAGATCATTAGGCAGAGTGTCAAAAAACTGTCTCATTAAAAATGTACCAAAACCTGTCATTAGACCTGGAAATACAATTCCCCAATAAGTATCAACCCATCCCACTTTAGAGGATATTAAATACCAAGGAATAACTAACATCTCAGTGGGAATCATCATAGTAGACAAAACTAAGATAAATATTAATTTCTTACCTTTAAAATTATGTTTTGCAAAAGTATATCCCATGAGAGAATCAAAGAATAAAACACTAAGCGTTACAATTGTTCCAGCGATAAAGGAATTAACAAACCATCTTGGAAAATAACTACTAGAAAACAATCTTGCATAGTTTTTTAATGATGGATTATTAACTAGTAAGGAAAGATTAAAGACCTCTCTTCCCTGCTTCATTGAAGTACTTAGCATCCAAGCAAAAGGGAAAAGCATTATCAATCCAAAAATAAATAAAATAATATATCGAATTTTATTAATTACATTTTTATCTTTCATCTCTAGTAACCCTCATTTGTATCAGAGTGATTAACAGAATTATCAAAAATAAAATTACTGTTAATGCTGATGCATATCCCATATCAAAGCTTCTAAATGCATTATCATAAATATATAAAACAAGAGGTTTTGATGAATTTAATGGACCACCTGCCGAGTTACGAGTCATATTTACAACTTGTGTAAAAATCCTCAAAAATCTTATTGTTCCTGTAATTAATAAAAATATAAATGAATTTCTTAATAAAGGAAGAGTAATATATCTTAGCTCATTAAAGGATGATGCTCCATCTATTTTTGCAGCTTCATAATATTGTTTAGAAATACCTTTCATTCCTGCCATAAATATAATCATTTGGAAGCCAACACCACTCCAAATTGTAGCTGCTAAAATACAACCCTTTGATTGCTCAACTGAATTTAAAAATTCTTGCATAGGCAGTCCCATAGAAATTAGAATATTATTAAATATTCCAATCGGTGCTGGTTGAAACAACCATCTCCATACCCACGCAACAGCAACCATAGAGGTAATATAAGGCATAAAATAAACTGTCTTAAATAACCCACTACCTATTTTAATTTTTTCAATATTATAAGCTAAAATAAAGCCAAATAATAAACTAAGTGGTAATCCATAAATTACATAATAAAAAGTATTTGACAATGTTTTATAAAATAATTTGTCACTAAACAACCTTTTATAATTACTAAATCCAATCCAATTTGCACTTGCACTAATTATATCCCAGTCAGTAAAAGAAAGATAAAAAGCATATATAGTTGGAATAAATCTTACTAAAATATAAAACAAAACTGGAACTGAAATAAATAAATAAGCCCAGCGTTCTCTATTTTTTGCAATTGTCCCTTTAGGGATTTTATTTTTCATATGTTAACATCCTATTTTATTTTAGTTTATATAGAGGGAGATAACTCCCTCTATTTATTAACATATCTTACTTGTTAAAGTATTTATCTATTATTGCTTGTTCTTCCTTTGCAGCAATATCAACAGATTCTTTAACATCCATTCCTTCAAGAACTATTCTATTATAACAGTCAAACATTACATTCTTTTGTGCTGATTCATCATAGAATACAGTTGCGTGGGCATAATCTAAGCCTCTAACAAATGGTCCGAATTTAGGATCATTAGCTATTTCTTCGCTCTCTCCTAATTCTTTATTTGCAGGCAATTCTCCAATTGCATCTAACCAACGTTCCATGACATCTTTGCTTGTTAAGAATTGTAAGAATTTAACTGATGCTTCTAATTCTTTGCCTTCTGTAAAGCTTGTAATACCATTTGCCCAGAAAGAAGCAAAGTTAGATTTAATACCATTCATTGAAGGTAATTCTGCAGTTCCGTAATTTAATTCTTCTACACTATCTAAAGTACCAAGAGCAAAAGAACCACTCACAAACATTGCACAAGTTCCGGCTTTAAATGCAGCCCTATCATCTTCCATAAATCCTTGACGACCAGTTTTTTCCACTAATTCTAAATCACTTACCATCTTCATAGCATCATAACCTGCTTGAGTATTGTATTGAACTTTAGTTGTATCATCATTATAAGGAGCAACACCATACTGTCTATTTAGAACTTCTCTAATAACATGGTGGAATTGATTATCTAAATTAACGCCTAACCCAATTTGAGTGAAGTTACCATTTTTATCAAATTTAGTTAGTTTTTTACCCATCTCAATTGCTTCTTCCCAAGTTTTAGGTGGTTCACTATAACCCTCTTCAGCTAGTAAATCTTTATTATAGAAAAGAGCTAAAGATCTTACAGCTGTAGGTAAAGCATAATATTGATCATTAAATTTAGCAGCTTTTACAAGTGGAAAGAATTCATTTTCTATAACACTTGGAGCAAATGAGGGATCAGTTAGAGGTTGTAAATAACCTGCAGATACATATGTTGGAAGCCATCCGTAATACAAGTTTATTACATTTGGACCTTTTCCACTTGGTACTGATGATGCAACTTTTGTATTATAATCAGCGTATGGGAAAGTTTGTTGAGTAACTTTAATATCTGGATTTGCAGCTTCAAATTCAGTAATTAATTCATCCATTAAATTCTTTTTTGTTTCATAATAATATTGCCAATAAACAATTTCTGTAACACCATCTTGTTTTTCTTCACTTTGCCCGCTTGAAAAAATTGGTGCTAAGCTCGTAAATAATAAACAGCCTAAAATTATCATAAATAACTTTTTGTTCATAAAAAAACCTCCATATTTTTTTATACTAAATAAGTATATCCCTTTTTTCTTATACTTATTATAAGTCTTATTAAAAGATTGTCAAGAAAATATTATTTAAGTCCCAGTATCTAATTAACTATTCATATTTTAAATTTTTTTTATTAATTAATTTTGTTAATTTTGAGAAATTTAAAACTGATATCAGTATAGAACAAATAACTAAAATTAAACAAATTACAGAAATTATATTAGGATTATCCCCATCGATAAAAATCCAACTTAAAACAGCACCCATAGCCGGGATTAAAAAATTCCAAATACTAATATCATTTAACTTAACATTCTCATGTGTAATTATTGTATTCCATAA
This sequence comes from Pleomorphochaeta sp., assembly GCA_028532815.1. Lineage (GTDB taxonomy): Bacteria > Spirochaetota > Spirochaetia > Sphaerochaetales > Sphaerochaetaceae > Pleomorphochaeta. The sequence continues at coordinate 79,634 of JAQQAS010000039.1, read as the reverse complement.
ACAACTTCCTCCAGCAGTAATGAAGGACAAATAAACAAGAGATATAATCATTTTCGTATCAATTTTATTCACAAGAACTTCTTCCTTTGAAAACAATGAAACAAAAATAATCAATATTCCACCTATTAAATTGATTATCACATTTACATCCAATATTTGCTTTATATTAATCCTCATCTTTATCATCGTTGAAGCAAAAGCATTTGCGAAATTGCTTAGAATCAACAATATAATACCAATAATAAAGGTATTATTTACAACAGCATTACTACTATTTTTTGAAAGAGATAGTAGAACAACTCCTAGAATACCTAAAAATAAACTTAATAAATTTTTCAAACTCATATGTTCATCTTTTAGTAAAAGAGTAGATACCATAACAATGAAAGCTGGAGAACTCCCTTTCAACATAGCTACATAAGAGCCTGGTAAATAATTTAGACCAATATTATAAATAGTAAATCCAAAAAAAGGATTTACCAAGGATAATAATAAAACAAATCTTAAATTCTTTTTTATCGATTTAAAAGGATTTCTTCTAATGAAGATCAAAATCATCATCGAAGCGATAATACTTCTAAGTCCTGCTAGAAGAATGGGAGGAAAAGCAACTAAGACAATCTTACCAAATAAAAAAGCTGTACTCCAAAGTAAATTAGCACATATTGCATATAATAAGATTTTTTTTTCACTCATCCTAGATTCCTTTATCTTCGAAATTTAAAGAGTCATATTATAAATACAAGAAGCTCAAAAGCTTCTCATATTTAATTTGATTATTTATTAATCTATTTTAATAAATCTAAGGCAATATTTAGATTATCTTCACAGAATTGTCTTCTAGAAGGAGCAACTTCATGCTCACCAGGATTCCATTTACTAAACCAATAACCAATTCTTCCATCTGAATTATGTGATAATAATAGATGATGCCAAGCTTTTGCAATAATTTGAGGATCTTTATTTTCTTTTTCTGCTTTATTTATTTCATTTCTAACTTTTTTTGTTAAATCCCAAATAGGTTTTGCAGCACCCTCAGTAAAAGTTTCAATCTTTGTATTACCTAAGAAATCATCTAATTTTATAGTATGTTTTATTTCCTCTTTTTCTAAAACATCTTCAATCCAAACAGGTTCTACAAAATCTAATTGACTTAATTTTGATAAAAACTCATCTAATACTTCATAAGTTTTTTCAAAACCACTATTAAAATAATCTATAAAAACAGTTTCACCATCTCTCTTAAATAGTAAAAATTTATCTGGATGTTCTTGATGGAATTTCTTAATCCCTTCTATAACAGTATCAACAGGGAGCAGTCCCTTCATCATCAATTTTAAAAATCTAGCAGGACAATCAGGAAGTTCATAAGCTGCAGCAACTGCTAAAAGTTTTTTTTCTTCATCAATATCTAAGATGCAAGGTTGATAAGGATCATCAACGATATTTTGTTTTTTATAACTTTTTTCAACGCTTGATGCTAATGTAATAATCCAATCTATACCATTATCATATAAAACGCTCGCCATTTCTTTGCTATATGCAAATTCTGGAGGTAAAAAACCTTTAGTATCTTCTTTTAATATATTTTTATCATATTCTTTGCCAACTCTTACTTGATGAATAAATTCGTCTTTATTTAATAATTGTGGAATTGGATGAGTATATGTATAAGTCCCTAATTTAATAGTTTTATTCTTAGCTTCAATTATTTTATTTAAAAAAGGTTTATCAATATTCTCAATTATTTCAGAGCTATAGCCAGATACAAACCAATTAGCTCTCATATTATATTTTTCGAATAACTCTAATAATGGTTTATATCCTTTATCAATTATTTGTTTTTCTTCGCCAACCTCTATTTCACACCTTTGAATATTTAAATTAAATGCAAATCCTACTTTAAGCATTAACAGTCCTCCAATTTTTTATTAATCTTTTACTTATTATAAGTCTTTTAATAAGTTTGTCAAGAATAATATATTCATATTGAATAAATTATCTTTTGCAAAATAAAATTGAAAATTTGAAGACAAGAAATCTTATATTTGTTACTATTTTTTCAAATAGGAATGAAATAAAAATATGAATAATAAAACAAAAGGTATTCTTTGTGTATTAATAAGTTCTTTCAGCTTTTGTACAATGAATGTATTTATTAGATATAGCGGAGATTTACCTACAACTCAAAAAGTTTTTTTTAGAAACATTATAGCAGCAATTGTCGCTGCAATTATTTTATATAAATCAAATGAAAAAGTTAAAGTACAGAAAAAAAGTATCCCATCTTTATTAGCTAGATGTGTGTTTGGCATTACAGCTATGCTGTGCAATTTCTATGCAGTTGATCACCTATTGCTAAGTGATGTAACCATAATTGCAAAATTAGGGCCCTTCTTTACAATTATCTTTTGTTATTTATTTCTTAAAGAAATACCTAGAGCTTATCAAATTGGTGGAATACTTATTGCTTTTGTTGGAGTTTATTTTGTTGCAAACCCAGCCTTTAATAATGGCAGTTTAGTTAATTATATAATCGCTATAACCGGTGCTGTTTGTATGGGATTAGCATATACCTTTTTAAGAAGCTGTTTAAACAAAGGAGAGAGCAAGAGTATAATTGTATTTATATTTTCCCTCTTCTCTTCAATAGTTTGTCTTCCATTATTTCTTTTTTCCTATACACCAATGACATCTTTTCAATTAATTATGTTACTTGGAGCAGGACTTAGTGCTACAGCAGGTCAATTCGGTTTAACTTATGCTTATTATTTTGCAAGTGCAAAAGATGTATCTATATATGATTATTCACAGTTAATCTGGGCAGCTTTATATTCTTATATCCTCTTTAATGAAAAAATACTTCTACATTCCATTATTGGTTATATTATAATAACATCTGCTGCTGTTTATATTTTTTTAAAAGAACAAAAAACTAAAATAAGAAAAGCACCTTATTAGATTACACTTTCTCTATCAAAGAATTTTCCTTTTTTATATATTGCATAACTAACTAAGCCTCTAACTGTTAAATCTAAGGTCATAGCAACCCAAGCTCCATTTAAGGCAAACTCTGTGTAATTAACAAAATAATAGGCTAAAGGTAATCTAACAATCCACATCCCAATAATTGATATTACAAAAGGTCTTTTTGTATCACCAGAACCTCTTAAGATTCCAAACACCATCATTGATAAACCAAAGAAAGGTTCACAAATTGCAACTATTCTCAAAAGGTGACTTCCAGATGTTATTACCTGTAAATCGTTTGTAAAAAACCCTACTAAATTAGTTGAAAAAATAAACAAAAAGATACCCGCAATACTCATAACAATTGTTCCCATAATCAGAGAATTTCTAGCATATTTTTTAGCCAACTCTTTTTTACTTCCACCAAGAGCTTGAGCTACTAAAGTAGTTGCAGCACTTGCAAAACCAAATGTTGGCATATATGTAATAGATTCAGCTTGTATAGCTAAATAGTGAGCTGCTAAGGCAGTAGTCCCTAAACTTGCAACAATTGCTGTTAAAAAAATTTGACCGATAGTTAATGATAATCTCTCAAAAGCATTAGGAAGGGCCAATATTGAGGCCTTCTTGTTAATATCCCAATTCATTTTAAGTGGATTTAATTTCTTTAAATTAATAGTTAAATCTTTATTCTTCAACAAAAGGATTATCATTATTATTGCAGAAATACTTATAGATATACAAGTTGCTATTGCAGCTCCTTTAACACCAAGATTTGCTCTTTTTAAATAAACAGTAGTATTAAAAAGGGTCATTTCTCTAGAGGGAAATATTAAGAATATATTTAAAAACACATTGATAAAATTGTTTAAAATATTAACTATAAATGGGGTTTTAGTATTCCCAACTGCTCTAAAAATCCCACTGCTCATTATCATCAGACTCTGAGGTATAAAGGCTATGGTTATCCACTTAATATATTCTTGAGAACCTAAAATTACACTTTCATCTGCGTTCAACCAAAAAGGTAACCTAGGTCCAACAAATAACATCATTAAAAAAATACAAAGCCCAAAAAATGCTGCTGCAAGAAGACCTTGGTTAGCTGCGGAACTTGATCTATCAAAGTTTTTAGCACCAATATTCTTTGAAACCAATACTCCAAAGCCTATAGCAAGAGAACTTAGTAATCCATTTACTAACCATATTGTTGATGCATTTATTGAGATTGCAGCTGTTGCAACAGCACCAAGGGATCCAACCATTGCAGTATCAATATAATTTACAAAAGTTAATAAGACTTGCTCAGCTATAGTTGGCCAAGCTAATAATAATATTGTTTTTGTTACTGCTTGATTTTCATCAAGTAAGTCTAATTTCTGCATTTGACCACCGAATGTTAAAAAAAATAATTTTTATATAAATATAAAAGAAATTCTAATTGAAATATTAAATGAGAATTTAGGGCACAATATATATTAATTAGTAGCCATATACAAGTTTTCAAACCGTTATTATTTCAATAAAAAATTAAAAAGCTAAATTTTTCTTTAATAAAAAAAGCAATTATGTTAAAATAACTAATTATGAGTACTATTTTTGAAAAAATTATAAATAATGAAATACCGGCTGAAAAACTTCACGAAGATGATATTTGTGTTGTAATTTTAGATATTAATCCTGTAAATAAAGGCCATGCCCTTATAATAAATAGGAAACCTTATCCAACCTTTACACAATGTCCTCAAAATGAATTATCACATATGATGGAAATTGCTAAAAAAGTCGACCAACTACAAAGATCTGTATTAAAATGTGAAGGAACAAATATTATAATTAATAATTCCCCAGCAGCAAATCAAGAAATCCCTCATTTGCACATTCACGTAATACCAAGGTATTCAAACGATGGCCAAACTTTAAAGTTAGATCATAAAGTTTATAAAGATAATGAATTAAAGGAGTTCAAAGAGAAGCTACAGTTCTAGATTTTCATTTGTAAATAATATAGGAGACAAATTAATAAGCAGTGAATAACATCTTTTTTTACAATAATTTCGACATCACAGCGATAGTATTATTGATTACAATAAAACTACTGCTGTTTTCTCAACGCCAAATTCATAATCCAACCCAAAAACCTTTTCTTTGGTATATAGGCGTAAGTATTTTAACAGCTTCTTTAAATATCATATCTATCTATTTTTTAAATTCCGAAATTTATTCTTTAGAAATGTGCCATTTTGTTTGTATACTTTTTTATATTAGCCTTGAAATACAGATACTCACAGCTTACCTTTATTTTAACAGACGATTTAATATGAGACGAAACCTTAGAGTTTTTTATCTAAGTATACCAGCTATTACAGCAATTCTATTATTAATTAATAATGATAAAACAGGTATACTATATTCCATTGGATCAAATAGAGGATTTAACTATGGCCCTTTATATATATTATTTTGGGTAAGTGGAATTTTATATGTTCTTGACTGTGTATTATATTTGATAAAACAAAAGAATATCATGCAAAGACGAAAAATTCATCTATTAATTTTTTCAGGCTTATTTTTAGTTTCTGCAGCTTTTGTTCATTATATGATACCAAAACTACAACTACTTCAATTTACCAATGCTCTTCTAATCTTGATAATATTTATTGAACAACAAAGCCCTATATTAAATGAGGATATATCAACTGGAGCACTAAATTTTGAAACTTTTGAAAATTATATTTTAAATTTAATTGAAAATGATACCCATATTTTATTTATACATATTAAAAATACTAATATAAGTAATGAGCTATCAACATTTTCTTTTCTTCCAAGAGCTTATTCAGATATTATTAATAAACTAAAAAAAGCACTGCCCAATTCAGTCATTTTTAGAATTGATACAAATACTTTTGCAATTACTTACAAAACAAATTCAGATAAAATCTTAGCATCTAATATGGTTATTGATGAATTAAAAAGAATTAAAGAGACAACCCCTGCAGCATTGCCACTTAGATATATTTTTGCTCATACGGCCCCATTAAAAAGCTTTGCAGACAGATCCTCTTTCAAAAATGCTATACAATGGGCCCTTATAAAAATGCAAGACTACTCTGTTAAACTTGATTTATATATAACAGCTAATGATGCAATTGCCTTTGCAAGAAATAGAATAATTGATACTGAAATACACAAAGTTGTAAATAAGAAACCAATAAATTTTAATCTTCAACCTATTTATAACTTAAAAACTAAAAAATTTGATACAGCTGAAGCCCTTGCAAGGATTGAAGTGCCAAGTCTTGGATATGTTCCTTGTGATGAATTTATAACAATATCGGAAGATAATGGAACCATTGTTGCAATTGGGAAATCAATGATGGAAGAAATTTGTCATGTTATCAATACAATTAAAATGCCTTTTGACAATATTTCAATCAATATTTCTATGATTCATTTTATGGAACCACATATTGTAGAAGATTTCGTTTCCATTCTAGATAGGAATGAAATAGAACCTTCTAAAATAATATTAGAGATAACAGAATCCACAAAAGCTATTAACTGGGACATTCTTAAAAAGAATATGCAAAAGTTAAAAAATATTGGTTTTAAATTGAGTTTAGATGATTTTGGAACTGGCTATTCAACTTTTGAATCATTTTTAACTTTACCTTTTGATATAGTTAAACTTGATAGAAATTTATTATTGGCTTGTGAAACAGAAGACTCAAAACTTGAAGTTTTAAAGACTGTTGTTAAAATGATAAAAGATTTAAATTTTGAAACTGTTTTAGAAGGTGTTGAGACTGAAAAACAGAATGAAATTGCAAAAGAAATTGGTGTGGATAAGATACAAGGGTTCTATTATAGTAGGCCTTTAGACACTAGTGGAATTATTAGATTTTTTAAAAACAATATGGATTAAAAAAGTCTTGTTCTCTTTCTATACTCATTAGGAGTTGTTCCAACATTGGTTTTGAAAAATGAAATAAAATTATTTGAATTCTGTATTCCAATTTCTAATGAGATATCACTTAAACTTTTATTTGTATAAGAAAGAAGTTTCTTAGCCTTTCTTACTCTTTTATCTATAACATAATCTTTAAAAGTAATATTTAATTCGCTTTTAAACAGTGTGGACAAATATTTACTACTTATAGCTAAGTGCCTACTTACTAAATCTAAGGTTATTTTTTGATCTAAATTACATATAATAAAATTAGTAGCTTTTCTCACATAAGCATTATGACTGATTTGATAATCATCTATTGAATCAATTATTTTATCTACTATCTTGTAGGCAATTGTTATAAGAGAGTTAATATTGTTTGCCTTTTCAATTTCAGTTATTATTAAATATGTTATATTAACATTCTCACTTTGGTTTATCATCTCTTCATTTAAATAATACATGATTTGAGAAAGAGAATGGATTAGAATATTTTTTTTAAGTCTTATTTTTCCTAGCTTTTCAATTACTTGTTTTTCATAATCTTTTTCTAATTCTTCAAATAAATCTTCCTCAAGCAAACTGTTTATATAATTATGTAGAAAACCTTTGTTTCTCTCTTTTATACTGATTGATAACACATTATATAATTGATATTGGTTGTTGAAAGTAAATCTTGGTTGTTCTTCAACATTAAATATTTTCTCCTCACTAAAGAAAAACTTCTCCCCTTTATAATATTTATAACTTTCATCAACAAACCTTGGAATGTGATAAAATAATTCATAGCCTGTTAAGAGATAGTAAAACAATCTAGATACTGATTCTATTTCATCATAAGAAACAAAAGTGTAATCATCAAAGTTTTTAAAATCAATTTCTAAAGGACCTAGTAAATTGATTATAGCTGTATCTTTTACTAGTACATAAAACAAGTCTTCTTTTAGCGCTATAACAATATCTGTTGATAGTTTTTCAAAAAGCAATTGTTTTGAATAATAAAGATCTTGTTCTAGATTTACTATATTTGTATAATTTACATCACTAATACACATTCCATTACTTTTGAATTTTAAATAATAGGCGTTAGTAACTTTACACAATAAATCTATCTCTTTTTGACTTTTCATATTTGTATTATAATATATTCAATAACATTTTTAAAACTATTAAATTTATTTTTATTTGAGAGGTTAATTTTGAAAAATCATCAACTTATATTAGATCTATGTACTTTAAATAATATAAATTATATTTGTGTAGATTTAGATGATGATTCTATTTTATCAACCTTGCCCACCTTAAAAAGTGCAATTACAAAAAGATTTAAATTAATTATTTTAAAAACTAAAGATTATAATTACATAGTAGTTAAAAAAGAAAAGTTATATTTTTTTGGTCCTTTTGAAAAAGATAATATTTTAGTTTATGACAATTCAAAATTATTATACTTTATGATTTGTGAAAGCACTTTTTCAAAAAAAGAAATTCCTACTATTTTTCAAGACGTTTCAATAAATAGCTTTTTTATTTCAAACTCTCCTAATAAAATTAACAATACTGAAATTAATATAATTGATTTTCTAGAAGAAAGTGTTAAAACCGGTGATATTGAAGCTATTAAGCTATATATAAAAATAATGTTTATATCATTATTTGCAAAAGAGTCTAAAATAGATAGTTTTAGATTACAAAAAAATTTAATCATTTATATTTTTAGTTATATCTTTAGCACTATAGATGATAATAATATAGATCCCGATTTTAATATCTTTTTGACCAGTATTATAACTAGTGAATTTGAATTTTGCGAAAACAGTTCTCAACTTTTATTAAAATCTTATCAATTGATTGATAAAATTAGTGACAGTTTTAATTTCACAATTAAAAAAAGCAATCAAAAGATTAGAGAAGCTAGATTTTATATAGATAATAATCTAGAAAAAAAATTAACTTTAGAAAAAGTAGCTAGAGAAATGGGAATTAGTGCAAAATATCTTTCAACTTTATTCTTTGAAGTTACAAATACTACTTTCAAAGAATATGTAAATAGACAAAGAATTGATAAAGCTAGAAATTTATTAGCTTACTCAAATAAAAGTATATCTGAAATATCTAGACAAGTTGGAATCAAAAGTCCAAACAACTTCATTAGTTTTTTTAAGCGTTACACATCTAAAACTCCAAATACCTTTAGAGAACAAATTAAATTATAATAAATATAATATATTTACTTTTCCTTTTTGATATTTTTAGAGAAGAATCTATTTTTAATCAAAAATATGGTAGTCTCAATTTTATAAAAATGTTAAGCTAAAAAAGATGTTGTTATAACAATCTATTGCATATAATTAAATATGCAAATTTTGGCTTGTTCAAATCATTACAATTATTATCACTTTTTACACACTTAATATCAAATAATGGTTTATTTGGTTAAAAATATAGATAACATTTATTATAAAGGAGTACGGTTATTATGCCAAAAAAAGACAAAAGGGATTCAAAAGAAGTATTTGAAATGCTTCAGGATTGGAGGGTGCACCAGATTCGGCGCACAGCATATATTGGGGCACTTTGTATTCTTGTTGGACTTATTTCTGGCATTGGATCTGTTGGTTTTAGATATTTAATTAATTTTTTCTATAACATGTTTTTCCAAGGTACTATTTCCTTCAAATCTGTAGGTGCTATATCAAATGTATCTCGTTGGGGTAAATGGGTTATTTTAGTTCCAGCTCTATCTCTCATGTTAGCTAATTTCATCACAGAGAAATGGGCTCCTGAAGCAAAAGGCCATGGAGTTCCTGAGGTTATGGATGCTGTAAGTGAAAATGGTGGTAAAATTCGTCCAATTGTAGCTTTAGTAAAAATCTTTGCATCTGCAATTACTATTGGAGGTGGTGGATCTGTTGGTAGAGAAGGCCCTATTGTTCAAATTGGATCAAGTTTTGGTTCTTCTCTTGGCCAATTTCTAAAACTCTCTCCAAGGGAAATTATTATTTTGGTTGGTGCTGGAGCTGCAGGTGGTATTGGTGCTACATTCAACGCTCCTATTGGAGGTGTAATGTTTGCCCTAGAATTAATACTTCCTGAATATAGTATTATGACTATTATGCCTCTTGTAATTAGTTCAATAGTATCAACACATGTTGCATCTATTTTTCTTGGAGCAAGCCCTGCTTTTATAATTCCTGCATATGCTATGATTTCAACATTCGAATTAATTTTTCATATTATTTTAGGTATTGCAGCAGGTTTAGTATCTGTCCTTTTTATAAAAAGTGTTTATGGCTTTGAGGATTTTGTAAATAAGATTAAAATAAATACTTTAATTAAATCAGCAATAGGTGGAATTTTAATTGGTATTCTCGGATACATATCATTTAGATTATTTGGCAATTATTTTATATTTGGTGTTGGATATGAATTTATGGATTTTGTTTTAGCAAATAAAGCAACTACTCTTTTTATCCTTCTATTCATGGTTGTTATTAAAATTGTTGCAAACTCTCTTACTCTTAGCTGCGGAGGATCAGGTGGAATATTTGCACCATCTCTTTTCTTAGGTTCTGCCTTAGGTGGAATAATAGGAGTAATTGTTAATTCTATATTCCCTACCACTACAGGCTCTATTGCAGCTTATGCATTAGTTGGTATGGTTGGTTTAGTATCCGGTGTTACAGGTGGCGTTTTAACTGCTATCATAATGCTTTTTGAAATGACTAGAAACTATGAGATTATGTTACCAGTTATGCTATGTGCTGTAATTTCTTTTTTTGTTGCTCAGTTATTAACCCACGATACTATGTATACTAAAAAATTATCTAGACGTGGTGTTCATATTGAATTCGATAAGAGAATTTCAAGCTTTTCAACATGTTCTGTTGTAAAGGTATGTAAAAAAGACTTTCTATACTGTTCAACAAATCAAAAAGTTGAAGATACACTTAATTTAATGAAAGATAATAATTTAAGTATTCTACCTGTAATTGCTGATGATAATTTTGTAATTGGCTTAATTAGATATGAGAAATTATATAAAGCTGATTATAGTGAAAATCAAAGTATTGAAGATTTTGTTGAAAAAGTAAAAATAGTTGTTCCACCATCTTGTAATAACTATGATGCACTAGTTCTAATGCAAAGAACTAATTCACCAATATTGGTTATAAAAGATAAGAAGAAAATTGTTGGTTTAGTTACAATGAAAAAACTATTAAATGTCAGTTTAGAAAAGAGATGTTTAACATAATGTTAGTTTTTTAGATATTAAACAAATAAAATATATAATTTGGATATAAAAATTCCTTTAGCAATAAAAATAAGGCTAAAGGAATTTGTTTTATTAATAGTTATTAATCAATTTTTGACCAAAACAATTAAATAGATTAAAGACTTAAGATTGTATCTAGATCAATTTCACAAACTACAGTTGGCATTGAACAACCCCAGTTTTCTAATACTCTAGGATGAACTTCACCAAATATTCCAATTTGTTTTTCACCTGAGAAGATAGCTGCACATCTACCTTCAATAAATCTTGGATCATCTTTTAATACTTCATTTTTATATTCAAGTTTTAAGAAATACATTAATGTGCTAACGATTGAAGATACTTCATTAAATCCCATTAGAGAATCTGCTGACATAAAACCTAGAGAGTTTCTAGTTACAGTTCCACTATTGTCAGTTTCATCTAAGAAGGCAATTTTACCAACTTCAAATATCTTATGTGGGTAAGGAGCTCTTGCACTAATGCTTTCACTTTCTAATAAACTTGGGATTACAGAGGGTCTAACATATTCATAGTTTTCACTCATTGGATTAGCTATTTGAATGTATTTGTCTCCTTCAACACACATATTATCTATGTATTCTTTTCTAGAACCTAGATAATTGTACATCATTTCTTGGAAACCTAGACCTACCATAATATCTTTAGCTTTTCTACCTAATTCTTCAGCTGGTGTTAATCTACCCATTGTAAAGGATTGTGGCATTTCTGGTTCAAAATTATTTAAACCATATCCAATAATAACATCTTCAACAATATCAGCAGCATGTAAAAAATCATCACGATATTCTGGTACTGTAATAAATACTTCTTTGTCATCAGATATTGCAAAAACACCCATTTTCTTTAAAGCATTAACAATTTGATCTCCTGTGAAATCCATTCCAGTTGTCTTATTAACTTCATCAATTGTACATTTCATTGGTTCTTGATAATAATAAGGGACTGTTATTTCTTTACCAAATTCAGTTTCTCTATCAAACTCAACTTTTACAGGTAAGATTTCAAATCCCATGTCTGCCATATCACAAGCCATAATAGATGCAGCTAGTAAAAGGTTTTTTAGAATTGGACCACTCATTTCAACAAATAAATCGCTATCCCCAACTTCAACAGCACCAACACTAGAACTGTTAATAACAGGAGGCATTGATAATGTATTACCTTTATCGTCTACTAAATAAGGATAAACATCTTCATTTTCAATAATTGGACCATATTCAATTCCCTTAGGGTGTTTTTTTAAAATTTCTCTAAGAGTTAACTTTTCATCCATTCCTAAAGGAATAAATGATGTGTTATCTGGATCAGCACTAGTATAGTGAACAGGATAAGTAATTAAATCACTTCTATAAATTCCCATTGCAATAGTCTTTCTCTTTCTACCAAAGTTAGAACAAAGTTTTTCTTGGCTTTGAATTAAAGCAAGCAAATCTTCATTGTTTACAACATGACCTTTTGCTGCAAAACCAATAGAATATTGTCTATAACAAGGAGAATTTTCAACCTTCATGCTTCTATCTTCACTATCAAAAGATTCATCTTTTGTAGAGAAGAAATCATATAAAGGAGCTTCACCATTTTGATAAGAGTTTAATTGGCGAGCAATACCAGCTGCAGACCAAAGGTCAGGTCTATTTGTATCATTTAATTCAATTTTAATAACATCATCTTCATGACCATCTAATTCAGCTTTTGCTACAGGAAATATTTCTTCTAATTCTTGATCACTATATTTTCTACCTAAAAAAGAAAATAATGCTTTTTCAGTTGTTTCAATTTTTGGCATTAATTTCCCCTCCTTGTTCTAACACTATCAATATCAGGGGTAAATAATTCTCTTAAATCATTTAGTCCTAAATGCATTAGTGCCATTCTATCAATACCTAGTCCCCAAGCTAGTACAGGAACATCAATACCTAAAGGTTTAGTTACTTCAGGACGGAAGATACCACTACCACCTAATTCAAACCAACCTAATACTGGGTGTTTAATATGAACTTCAATAGAAGGTTCTGTAAATGGGAAATAACCAGGAACATATTTAACTTCTTCAGCACCAGCAATTTCTTCAGCAAATAATTTTAATAAACCTAATAAAGTTTTAAGATTTACATCATCACCTAAAACAATACCTTCAGTTTGATAGAAGTCAGCACCATGAGTTGCGTCAACTTGATCGTATCTGAAACAACGAGCAACACCAAAGTATTTACCTGGGATTTTTGCATTTGGAAGTTGTCTTGCAGAAAGAACAGTACCTTGAGATCTCATAATTTGTCTTCTAGTGAATTCGTGATCAAATTTATATCCCCAACCTCTAGATCCGGTATTCCAACCATCTGTGTGAGTTTGAGCTACATTGCTTAACCAAGGTTCTTCAATTTTTTTACAATGAGATGGGTTTTTTACATAATAAACATCATGAATATCTCTTGCACTATGGAATTGTGGCATGAATAAAGCATCACCATTCCAGAATTCGTTTTCAACTAGAGAGCCATCAAATTCTTCAAAACCTAAGGAAGTTAATTTATCTTTTACCCATTGAAGGTAATTACCATAAGGGTTGTGTCTACCAGGAATTATTTTTGAAGTTGGACCATCAATACCATAAGGACGGAAATTACCAGTTTTCCAACTACCATCGCTAAGCATTTTAGCAGTAACATTACCTAATTCTTCACCAGTAATATTAGCATCAAAAATAGCATCTCTAGCATTGTTTCCATCTTCAGTTAAGATATAAACAACTTCTTCTCTTTCTATCATTTTAAAAGCTGAATTTGAAGCACCTCTTTTTTTAGAAATCTTTAACATAGCTTTCTTTTCTTCAGCAGTTAAAGAATTTTCTTCAATAGCACCACTAACACCTCTTTCAATTAAACTGATAATTAATTTTTCATTATCTGGTAAATCGTCAGCGATTACAATTGCTTTTTTCTCTTCATTCATCTTTGTTACTTTTGCTTTAGATAAAGATCCAAAAGCAGAACCAACATCACTTTTTTCTAAATTAAGCTTTTGTGCTATTTCAGGTAAAGTTGCTTGGCCATTCTCTTTTAAAAATGTAAAGATTCTAAAGGCTGGTATACCGTCTTTTTGTTGTTGTTGTCCCAACTCTGTTAGTTCAAAAAAAGTACGTGTTGTACGACTCTTTTCCTCTAAAAAGCCTTTATTACATAACCAACTAAATGCTTGGTTACATTGCCCTACCTTATAATCCAACTCACTAATTAATTTCTCACTAGTGATATCTTCACCCATTTTTACATGACGAAGCAATCGGACTTCTAAGGGATGCAAATTCTTTACATCAATGTCCATATTTGTTTCTCCTAGATTTAATTACAATGTTAAATGCAATTAATTTTCAACTTATCTTATTAAACATAAGAAAAAATGAAAAGGTCAAAATCTATTAATTATAAAGATTATCAAAAGAGATATCAAAAAAATGAAAATTATAGGTCTAAAAGTTTCTGTAAAGCTACAAACACTTCTATTTCAGTAGGCACAACTGCTCTCTCTAAACTAGGAGAGAATGGAATTGGGAAGTTTTTTCCACCTAATCTTTCAATTGGTTTCTCTAATGCTTTAAAAGCTCTTTGATCTCCACAAATGGTTGCAGCAATTTCTGCTCCAAAACCAGCAGATAGTGGTGACTCATGCACAATTAAAGCTTTGTGAGTTTTAACAACGGAATTAATTATAGTATCTCGATCTAGAGGACTTAATGTATTTATATCAACAAGTTCTACAACATTTTTAAATTTGTAAGTACTGTTTAATAGCTCGATTGCTTTTTTACATACATTAGTACTAAACCCATAAGAAATTAATGAAATACTTGATCCTTCTTCAATTATATCAGCTTTACCTAACTCCATAATCTCGGTTTCATCACCAACTTCTTCTTCAAGAAGATAAAGTAATTTATGTTCTAAGAATATTACTGGATTATTATCCCTAATAGAAGCTTTTAAGAGAGCTTTAGCCTTTCTAGGAGAAGAAGGGGCAACTACTTTCAAACCTGGAATGTTTGTAAACATCATTTCAAGAGATTGAGAGTGTTGTGCTCCATGTCCTGTTCCACATCCCATAGGTAGTCTAAATACAACAGGGCAATTAAACTGTCCACCACTCATAAATCTTATTTTACTTGCATGATTAATTAAAGCATCACTAATTAATGTTGAAAAATCTCCATACATTATCTCAACTACACTTCTAATACCTAAAAGAGATGCCCCTACAGCTAGAGACGAAAAACCTTCCTCACTTACAGGAGTTTCAAACATTTGATTTTCAACATGAGTATATAAATCACCAGTTACTTTAAAGCAACCACCATATTTAGCTATATCTTCACCAATTAATACTACATTTTCATCTAGTAAACACTCTTCAAGTAAAGCTTCTCTTATAGCTTCTCTACCTAAAGCCCTGTGTGAAGAAGTTGAGTGGGTTGAGTGAACTTTAATAGGATCAAAAACAAAATCTTCTATGTTTTCAAGTTCTAAAGCATCATCCTTAACAGCTTCGGCTTTTTTAAATTCTTGAAGAACAAAAGCCTCACAAGCTTTATTTAAAATATCGACTTCCTCAGCACTAGCTATCTTATTATCAATTATTTTTTTTGTAAAATTTTTAATAGGACATCTTTGTAACCAATAGGCTTCTTCTTCTCTAGTTCTATAAACACAAGGATCAGATTTTGAATGACCATTAAATCTATATGTTTTAAGTTCTATAAAATAAGGTTTTTTTTCTTCAGTTATATATTTTCTAGCAGCCTCAACTGCTTTATAGACAGCTTCAAGATCATTTCCATCAACACTAACTGCTTTTATATTATAAACTTTAGCTCTATCTACGAGATTTTTTGTTGCAACCATATCATTAACATTAGCACTCATACCATATCCATTATTTTCCAAATAAAATAATAGAGGTAAATCCCAAATCGATGATATATTCATAATTTCATGAATGATTCCACGAGAGGTAGCACCATCTCCTAAAAGAGCAACTGCCATATTTGATTTCTTTTTTCTTTTAATTGCAAAGGCAATACCTGCAGCAAGCCCTACACCACTTGCAACAACTGCAGAAGATCCTGGATTATTATTTTCTAAATCACTCATATGCATGCTTCCACCAAGGCCTTTACTAAGTCCATGACTAGAGCCAAACATTTCACTAAACATTTTATACATTGAACTGCCACTTGCAATTGTATAACCATGGCATCTATGAGTGGGAACAATCCAATCTCCTGGATCTAAATTAAGAGCAAGTGCTGCTTGAGGAGCCTCTTGTCCTATATTTAAATGGGTTGTTCCATGCATTATTTTCTGCTGAAATAGATTCGATATCTGCTGTTCAAAATATCTTGAATTAAGCATTATTTCTAATGCTTTAAGAGCCTTCTTCTTAGTTAGCTGCATAATTTCCCCTTAATGATTATAAATGTAAAGTTTATAATCGTCTTTAAACCGTATACACAGTTTTTAATGAGAAGTTTTTCAGACTACTCAATTCAATTAAGTTATTATAATAATAATTCAATTATTATGCTATGTAAATATATAAAAATATAAAATTTAACATAAATTGCTATTATAAAATAAATAAACAACCTTAAGGTATTATAATTACAAATAGTTATGAAAATATTTACTCTATAGTGTAAGCTCAATATTAATTATTATCGTGGAAATTCTGTTTTTATTAAATATTATTAAATAAGCATAAAAAAAGATGCTGATTGTGTTTTACTCAATAGCATCTTTTTATTATTTAATTTCTAAAACTATCTAGAATTATCTTCAATAATTTTTGTAATCTCTTCTATTTTTTGTTTCAATTGTTCTTTATTACTAGCTTCTAAAACCAATCTTAAATATGGTTCTGTATTACTTTTCCTAATACCAAACCACCATGAATCAAATTCAATTCTATAACCATCAGTATCTAAAACTTTTGTTGCAGTTTTCTCATATTTATTTTTTAAAATATCAATAACTTCGTCTTTATTTTCAACTTTAAAATTAATCTCACCACTAGATTCGTATCTAACAATATTTGATATTAAAGAAGACAAGGTTTTACCTTTATCTCTTTTTTTATTTAAGATATTAAGAATCATTAACATAGCGAAAAGACCACTATCACAATTATTAAATTCTCTAAAGTAATAATGTCCAGCAAGCTCTCCACCAAAAACAGCACCGGTTTCTCTAAGCTTTGCTTTTGCATGAACGTGTCCTACCTTCCAGGTGATTACTTGATAACCTAGCTTTTCTAAATATTCAGTAGTTGATTTACTAGTTCTAATATCTACAACAGCTATTTTTTCTCCTTCAAACTCCATCATTTTTTCGCCTAAAAGGCCCATTAGATGGTCAGCTGGGATATAACCACCCTTTTCATCGATAAACATAACTCTATCAGCATCACCATCAAATATAATTCCTAAATCACAATTATTTTCTTTTACAACTTCTTGTAGCTGCACAGTATTGTTTGGATCTAAAGGGTTTGGTTCATGATTTGGGAAAGTTCCATCTAGAGTATCATTTATATAAATAACATCATCACCTAGAATATCTTTGACTAAAAGACTTGCCATACCATTTGAACAATCTACAGCAATTTTCATATTTGAATAATCTTCTTTATACTTATTTAAGAAAGAAATATAAGGAGTTTTTGCATCAACACTAGTTAGAGTTCCTCTCTCTTTTGATACAACAACCTCTTCATTTTCACACATTTCTTTCAGAGTATTTAATCCAGTTTCTCCACCAACGGGAACAGCCATTTTTCTACTAATTTTTAAACCATTATATTTAGCGGGATTGTGTGATGCTGTAATTTGAACAGATCCATCAACTTTAAAATAAACAGTTGAGAAATAAACCATAGGAGTTGAAGAAAGAGAGATATCAATAACATTACAGTTTGCATCTAATATTCCATCAGTCAAACTTTTGAAAACTTCTGGTGAAGATACTCTCATATCACGACCTACTAAAATTGTTTTAGCCTCTAATAATCTAGGTAAAAAATAACCAACTTTATATGCTAAATCAGTAGTTAAATCACTACCAAAAACTCCACGTATATCATAAGCCTTAAATGCTTTCATAATTCCTCCAATAGCAATTGATTTACCTTAATTTTATCAGAAAAAGAAGAAATATAAAATGTTAAATTGATTTTTGCATTAAAAAAACTCTCTCTTTTATCTATTATTTATCAGAGTTACAATCAATTCTTTTTATTTATAAAATTAAGCAAAAGTGTGAATTTTTATTAGAGCTCTCTTAGCTAACTTTAATTGACTATTATCATTTTTTCTAGTACAAATAAATATACTAAGTTTTGGAGGGGCTATGGAATCTTCATTAGCTATACCTGCTTTAACTAAAGATTTGGTTAGAGTATTAATTGATGCTGACACAATCTCCCGTAGGGTTGATGAACTAGCACATCAAATCAATGAAGCCTATGCAAACATTGAAGGGCGCCTTATACTCGTTGGGGTATTGAAGGGCTCTTTTATTTTGACTGCTGATTTATGCAGAAAATTGACAATCAATCATGTTGTTGATTTTATCGCTTTATCTTCTTATACAGGAGATAGGTCTAGTGGAAATGTTAGACTTTTAATGGATACTAGAGAAAACATGGAAGATAAACATGTTTTAATTATCGAAGACATTTTAGATTCAGGTTATACACTTGATTATCTAATTAGAAACTTTAAATCTAGAAAACCAGCTAGCGTTAAAACCTTAGTTTTATTAGACAAACCAGATAGACATACTGTTCCTGTTGAAATAAATTATGTTGGATTTACAATCCCTGATGTTTGGGTTGTTGGATATGGTCTAGATTACAATGAACAACATAGAACACTCCCTTACATTGCAGAAATGTATCCACAAGGTTAATAAAATAGAATAATTTATTAAATTAAAAATATACTAAAATTGGAAACTTCTTTATGAAAAACGAAAAATTTTACGTTAGCTACAACACTGTTCACAAATTGGTCAAAGGTTTAGCTCAAAAAATTATGAAAAGCGACTTTGATCCTGATGTGATTGTTGCAATCGGTTCTGGAGGCTTTATACCTGCAAGAATAATTAAGACTTTTATTAACAGACCTATATATGCTGTTGGCATATCTTATTATGGTGTTGATAAAAAACACAAAACCCACCCAACCAAAATTCAGTGGATTGATGAAGTTCAAGAGCAATTGAAGGGTAAAAAAGTATTATTAATTGATGAAGTTGATGATACTAGAGCAACACTTGGTTACTGTGTAAGAGAATTGCTAAAATATAATCCTGAAGAAATTGCTGTCCTAGTTCTTCACAACAAACTAAAAGAAAAAGATGCTAATTTCCCAGTGGAAATAAAAAGATATTTCCCTGCTTTAGAAATTGAAGATATTTGGATTAAATATCCTTGGGATGCTGAGGATATTGAAGATCATACAAACAGAGAAAAAGCAATGTTATTAAATAACGGCTAAGGAGTAAATAATGAGTATAAGTGCTATTGTAGGAGCCCAATGGGGAGACGAAGGAAAAGGTCGTGTTGTTGACTATTTAGCAACAAAAGCTGATTTATGTATCCGCTTTCAAGGTGGAGATAACGCTGGACATACTGTAATTAATGATAAAGGTAAATTTGCACTTCACATTATCCCATCAGGTATCTTTAACCCAGAAACTACAAATATTGTAGGAGCTGGAACAGTAGTAAATTTTGATACTATGAAAATTGAGCTAGATTCTATTGCCAAAGCTGGAGTTGATGGAAGTAATCTATTTATTGATAAAAGAGCTCATTTAATAATGCCTTTCCACTGTACTTTAGACGGTGCTGAAGAAGCTAGTAAAAGTAAAAACTGGAAAATTGGTACTACCAAAAAAGGTATTGGACCTACTTATAGTGATAAAGCTGCAAGAAGTGGTATTAGAGCTGTAGATATTTTAGATGAAGAAAGACTTACTAAAAGATTACAAATGCTTCTTCCAAGAAAAAACAGAGAATTAGCTTATTTCAATTTACCACAAGTTACTCTAGAAGAAATGCTTGAAGTTTGTGCTAAATGGAGAGAAATGTTTGGAAGCCAAATCATTGATTCTGTTCCTGTAATTAGAGATGCTTATGAATCAAATAAAAAGATTCTTTTAGAAGGACAACTTGGAATCATGAGAGACTTAGATTGGGGTATTTATCCATATACAACAAGTAGTAATCCAACAGCTGGTGGAACTTGTAGTGGAGCTGGTATTGCACCAAATAGAATTGATGAAATAATTGGAGTTGTTAAAGCTTATTCAACAAGTGTTGGTGGCGGACCTTTCATGACTGAATTATTCGATGCAGATGGTGAAAAACTAAGAGATCTAGGACACGAATATGGTGCAACTACAGGTCGTCCTCGTCGTTGTGGTTGGTTTGATGCTGTTGCAGCTGATTATTCTTGCTGGATTAATGGATTTACTGGCATAGCTATTACTAAATTAGACATCTTAGACCATTTTGATACAATCAAAGTTTGTACAGCTTATGAAGTAAATGGAGAAGTAATTAATTATTTACCTGAAACTGCACTTCAAGAAGTTGCTAAACCAATTTATAAAGAATTTAAAGGTTGGAAATGCGATACTTCAAATGCTAGAAAATGGGAAGATCTTCCAAAAGAAGCACAAGATTATTGTACTGAAATTGGAAAACTTGTTGGTGCTCCGATTAAATTTGTTTCAGTTGGCCCAGAAAGAGATCAAATCATTATTTTATAATTAATATATGGGTTAAGCACAAGCTTAACCCTTTTTTATTATAAATAAATATAAATAATTAAAAATTATGGAGTAATTTTTATGACAAGCTTTAATCATGACACTTATATCTCCCCTTTTACTTGGAGATATGGTAGTTCTCAAATGAGAGAAATCTATAGTGAAAGACATAAAAGAATTTTACTTAGAAGAATTTGGATTGCTCTTGCAACAGCTCAAATGGAAGCTGGATTAGTAACCCAAAAACAAGTTGAAGAACTACTAGCTCATAAAACAGATATTGATGTGGATAGAGCCACTGAAATTGAAAATATTATTCACCATGATTTAATGGCTGAAATTAAAACCTACGCTGAACAATGTCCTTCAGCTGCTGCAATAATTCACTTAGGTGCAACTAGCATGGATGTCCTAGATAACATGGATGCTATGAGATTAAAAGAAGCTCTAACTATAATTATTGATAAATCAAAAGAATTATTAAGTTTATTTGTTGATAAGATGAGTGAATATAAAGATATGCCATGCATGGCTTTTACACACATCCAACCAGCTGAGCCAACAACTGTAGGTTATAGAATTGCTCAAAGTGCTCAAGATTTAATTGATGATATAAAAGATTTAGAAAGAGTAAAAGACAATATTAAAGGTAAAGGAATGAAAGGTGCTGTAGGAACAGCAGCAAGCTATTGTGAATTGTTAAAAAACACTAAGTTAAATGCAACTCAAATGGAAGATAAGGTTATGAGTAAATTAAACCTTAAAGCTTTCAGTGCAGCAACTCAAGTCTATACAAGAAAGCAAGATTTACGTGTTGTAAATGCTCTCTCCTCTCTTAGTTGTACTCTATATAAATTCTTTATTGATTTTAGAATTTTACAATCTCCTCCAATTGGAGAATGGTCAGAACCATTTGGTAAAAATCAAGTTGGATCTTCAGCAATGCCTTTTAAGAGAAATCCAATCAACAGTGAAAAAATTGATAGTCTTTGTAGATTTGTAAGTTCTCAACCAAATACAGTTTGGCAAAACAGTGCTCAAACTTTACTTGAAAGAACTCTTGATGATAGTGCTAATAGAAGAGTTACATTACCTTCATCTTTCTTAGCAACTGATGAAATATTAATTACAGCTATTAAAGTTGTAAAAAATATGAACATTCACAAAACTGCAATTGAAAGAAATATGAAAACATATGGTATTTTTGCTGCAAGTGAAAGATTATTAATGGAACTTGGAAGAAACGGTGCAAACAGACAAGAAATGCATGAAGTTATTAGAGAACATAGTCTAAAAGCATGGAAAGAAGTTCAAGAAGGTAAAGCCAACACACTAAAAAATGACTTAATCAATGATAAAGTTATTTTAAAGTATGTAAGTAAAGAAAAAGCTGATGAACTTTTAAATGCTGATGAATATATTGGGGATGCTCCACTTAGAACCTCTATGATTATAAATGAAGCAAAACAGATATTATAGAAAAGCTATTAAATGAGTTCCAGCCCTAAAGAGGTAGTAATAAATTAGCATTCTTGGAAATCTAACTAAGCTTGCTAATGCTACTTTTTTAAAATCTACTTTTAAAATACCAGCTGTCCAACAGATAGTTGAATATGGAATAGGAGTCAGTGCTGCTAATACAACAGCCCAGGCTCCTTTTTTATGTATTAACACCTTATGGGTTCCCATAATTTTTTGAGCCAGTCTATCAATTATTTTAATACGATCTAATAAATGTCCAAGCCAATATCCACTAAGCCCTCCTAAAAAAGATGCTGTGCCCATAAATAATGTAATTTGAAGGGGATTCCAATCTGAAGCAACTAGAGGAAACATGACATCTGGTGTTAAAGGAACGAGGAAGGTATCACATAAATAAACAAAGAGAGCAACACCATGAAAACCTAAATCATTATATAATTGTGTTGCTATATCATTTGCTCTAACATTAGTTTTAAACAATTTATCATAAAGTAAGAATAAAATGAAAATAAAGAGAACCGCTATTAAAGTTCTGCTAATTAATTTAGTCCATTTGATCTTACCATTCTCTTTTAAAAAAGTATGTTGTTGATCATTATTATCTTTCATTAAAATATCCTAGGAAAGCTTTTTCACAATTCTCAATATTTTTATATACACCTTTACCTTGGAAAGATGGGAATTTTCCACCACCCTTTCCCTCTATTAAGGATAATACTTTTACTCTCAAATCTTTAAAATCATAATTTTTATAGCTATTTCCTAAATAGACATACCATTTAAGAATCTCATCTTCTCTTCTATAAAGAAATATTGCTTTATCAACATTTAAATCGATATCTTTAAAATCAATATTATAATCACTTATATCTGAAAAAATAACATTTTGATTATTTTCTTTAATTATAGAATTCAAAACTAAATTAGCATTTTCTTTTTTTAGAGAGCGGAGTTGTTTTTCAACTTCTAAATTCTTTTCAATATAATTTTTTTCACATTCTACTAAAGTCTCAACTTTTGCACTGTGAAGGGTACAAAGTTCTTTTATAATCGAATCATATTTTCTAACTTCTTCAATTGCACTCTCACCAACTTTAAATAACAATCTAAAGTGCTTTCTTATTTTTTCAACCCCACAGAACATTACCCTTTTAATTTCACTAGTGTTTTTAACATGTAATCCACCACAGGCAATTAAGTCAGCATTATTTATTTTAACAACTCTAATTAAACCATCAACTTTAATACTTCGTCTAAGATCTAACTTTTGAGCTTCTTCTTTACTCATTTCTAGATAAGAAACATCTAAAGATTCTATAATCTTATCATTTGATATATCTTCAACTTTATAACAATTCTCTTTTGAGAAAGAGTTATCTGCAATTTCTATTGATAAATACTGAGAACCCTGGTGAACTGAAACTGTAGCAACATTGAAAGAAGAGTGTAAAATACCACTTATTAGATGCTGGGCAGTATGCATTTTCATATAAGAATAACGATGAGTCCAATCCAGTTTTTGAATAACACTATCTCCGATTTTTAAATCAAAAGGCTCATTTATAAAATGAGCTATTTTGCCATTATCTTTTTGTGTATCGACAACTTTATACCCATTAATATATCCTCTATCTCCTGGCTGTCCTCCTCCCTCTGGATAGAAGATAGTCTTATCGAGATATATCTTATTTTCTTTAATATCAACTATTTGAGCTTTTAACTCTTTTTTATATGGATCAATGTAATATTCTTTAAAACTATTACTCATTATTTATTCCTTTTCTTCCAAAAAGAACTACTTCTAGGTAGTTCAAATGACATGTTAATTGCCACTACTCTAATTATAAACACAAATACAGAACAAATCAAAAATAGATAAGCAACTGAAAGTGAGCTTCTCTCTAAAGTTAGGTATAAAAAGCCACCAAGTAAAGAGGCGGTTGCATAAAAATCACTTGTTAAAATAGTTGGAATATTTTTAGACATAATATCTCTGATTACTCCCCCACCTGTCGCAGTAACTACCCCGCAAAGAACCTGGCCCATTGCAGAGCACTCATAAAGAGCTCCTTTAGCACAACCTAAGGCTGTAAAAACACCAAGTCCGATAGCATCAGCATATTTTATAATCTTTCTCTCTGAATGTATTAATGATCCAACAAAAAACACTAGAATACCAACAATAACACACACAACTAAATAAATATAATTTGTTAGAGCAGCAGCTGGGGTTGCTCCAATTAGAGAGTCCCTTATCATACCTCCACCACAGCCAACTGTTGTTGCAAAAACAATGACTCCTAAAAAGTCTAAGTCTTTTTCAATACCTTTTAGAGCTCCGGTTAGAGCAAAAATAATAGTCCCAAAAATATCGAAACCATAAATTAAATTTACTGTATTTGTCATAGAGAAAATTTAACACATCTTTTAGGTACTTGTTAATTAGTTTATTTGATATTATCTTATCTTTATAAAGAATTTTCTTTAAATAATTAAAATCGAGGTATGATTATGTCAAGAATAAAATCTGCTTGGGAAATAGCTTTAGAAAAAACTGAAAATTTAAATATTGATATGGATAAAATAAATAGAGACAAAGCCATCAAGGTTGGTAGAAAAATCTGTGGTTTATATATAAATGATATCGACTTTACAATGGAAAAGTTTAAAGCTGAGTATGAAAAAAGTACAAATAAAGAAGCTACTAATGAAGGTATTGTAAACAATTTATTAATTAATTTAGCACTTCCCAAAGATACAACTTTTGAAAGCACTTTAGATAAGATTAATGAAATTATTACTTTTCTCAAAGAAGATTCGTCAGATTTAATAAATACTATAAATCAAGTTAGAGAATTCTTTAAACAATATTTAAATCACCAAGAAGAACTTGTAAATCAAATGAAAGAACAATTCGC
This sequence comes from Pleomorphochaeta sp., assembly GCA_028532815.1. Lineage (GTDB taxonomy): Bacteria > Spirochaetota > Spirochaetia > Sphaerochaetales > Sphaerochaetaceae > Pleomorphochaeta. The sequence continues at coordinate 54,185 of JAQQAS010000039.1, read as the reverse complement.
TCCTGTAATAAAACAAAAAGAAGCACAACTTCAAAACCAATATGGTCCTGATTTTACCTACAGTGCAGAACAAGATAAAGAATTTATGCAATTACTGGATGAAAATCTAAAGAAATTAGATAACCAGTACAATGAAACTCTAGAAAATGTAAAAGCAAAAATTAAAGAAGAACTTTCTTAAGTTGATTTAGAATATTTTTATATTTTGCAAAAATATAAAATAAACAATTATACTAATAATAACACTTAATAAAGTTCCAACTAAATAATATTCAGCAAAATCTTTATCCTCGGTTAATTTCTTCCACCTAGCTATTGATTTTGCTGTAAAAATATAACCTATAACAACATATTGATTAACACATAATAATAAAACTATTAATATTCTCTCTAAATTACCAATTATTTTTCCAAGTCTAAGAGGTGGCCTATCCCCTATTTCTTCTTCACTATTATATGAAGAATCCGAAATGAAACTCTTAATCAAAATATTAGCAGGTTTAAAAATTAAAAGAAGAGCAATAATACTATTTAAATAAACAATTGAACTATTTAAATTCCATCTCTCTATCGGAGTTGTTAAATCTGTATTCTTAATAAAAATGTAAAAACCAATTAAGATAGATATATGTATAAGCTGATCTACCATAAATAGAGAACTTTCTTTTATAAATTTTTTATTTGATAATGAAGATTTACCTAAATCTATAATAAAATGAGATAGTCCAATTATGCCTGTAGCTAAAAATAAAGACAGATTAAATTTATAAAATATAAATATTAGAAACATTGTCAAAAAATAAATTATACTGTGATAAATAACATATATAAAATTTTCTTTTTTATTATCTGCCAGATTTTGAGTTTGAAAATAAAAATCTGCCAATATATGTAATAAAAAAAAGATTAATATTAGCGAATCCAACATTTGTTACCCCTTATTTTCTCAATTAAAGTACAAATAGCCTTTTTCGAAGAAGTATAATTTAAATACAAAGAAGCCTTTAAGGTTCTACTTACAAGAGATTGGTCAATTGACAAATCAGATGCTATTTCTTTTTGAGTTATATCTACATTATCTATTTTATATTTAACAACTTTTCTTTGTAATTTACTCCAAGTATTAAAAGTTCTACACACCCAATACAAATGAGCATTTAACTCATCATTAAATAAACGATTTCCGGTTTCAATATATATATTTTGAATATTTTCCTTATCGTTTTTTAAAATCATAATACTTTTTCTAGCCCTATGATAAGATGGACCATCCGCTCCTATTGAAGCCTCACGATTTATTTGGGTTAGCAAAGGCCCAACTCCAATTCCAAATCTTAACTGTATTGGCTCCATAGCCATTTCAATCTTCTCAATAATTGAGAACAAATCAATTGAGTTTTTAATAACTCCTTGAAACTCATCACCTAAAGTTATTATAAAATTTGAACAGATTTCCTCTTCATACCTTTTATTGATTTGAGATAATACCTCTTTTAATTTGTTTTGATATAAATTTCTTTTATCAATTGGAATTTTCTTTGAGTCTACAATATCTCCAATAATTGCAATTAAATTTTCATTTAGGTTCATTTTCTTATTTACACCTCTTAACTAATGATTAAATTATATCATAATACTATATTATGTCAAATTGTTATCATATTTATTAAATATGAGATATTTTTATCATATAAGTAAATTATGATATTAAAATATCATAAAAAAATACCTCATAAAAAATGAGGTATTTATAAAATCAAATCTAAGATACTAAATAAAGCACCAAAAAGGAGGCATTAAAAATCCAATGAAAAATATAACACCTAAAGCAAATATTGAAATAGATATTATTGATAGAACCCAACCTGCCATAGCAGCACTTGAGTTATGTCTAATTTTTGTCCCCTTAACTAAGGCAATAATTCCTAAGATTAATCCTACAAAAGAGAAAATCCAGGAAAACATACTAACTATTGAAATTATTCCTAATATCAGTACAACAGAAGAAGCGTCATCACTAGTAGTCTTCTTTACACATTTCTCCTCATCATATGGATGAGAGTTATCATCATAATTATCCATAATTTACAACTCCTTCTAATCAAAAGTTATAATACAATTATACTAATAAAAGTATAAAAAAGAAATAGTCAGTTTAAAATTTCACACAAATAACAAAAAGCTCTAAGAGAGATAAATCTCTTAGAGCCCAATAATAAATATAGTATTTATTTACTTCCAGTATTTTTCCATTCTCTTAACTAAAGAAGCTCTATACTCATCCCAATCTGTAATTGGATTTTGTGCAACACCTTCTTCACAAGCAGCCTTTGCAACAGCAACAGCTTCATATTCAATAACTCTAGGATCGAATGGTTTAGGAACAATATAGTCTCTACCAAAACTAAAGCTTCTACCATAAGCATCTTCAACTTCTTTTACTATTGGTTCTTTAGCCAATTTTGCTAAAGCCTTAGCAGCAGCCATTTTCATTGATTCAGTAATCGTAGTTGCTCTAACATCTAATGCACCTCTGAAAATGAAAGGGAACCCTAATACGTTGTTAATTTGGTTTGGATAATCACTTCTTCCTGTAGCCATAATTAAATCACTTCTAGTTTCAATAGCTAAATGATAATCAATTTCAGGATTAGGATTACTCATAGCAAATACAATAGGATCTTTTGCCATTGATAATAACATCTCAGGACTTACACAGTCTGCAACAGATAAACCCATCAATACATCAGCACCTTTAAGAGCATCAGCTAAATCTCTAGCATCTGTTTCAACTGCTAACTCAAGTTTTTCTTTAGTCATTCTTTCTGTGCGACCTTTGTAGATTACACCACGACTATCACACATAATTAAATTTTCTGGTTTTACACCAGCTGCAATGAACATCTTTGCACAAGAAACACCAGCAGCTCCAGCTCCATTAACAACAACTTTGATATCTGCTAAATTTTTGTTTACAAGCTCTGTTGCATTCATTAAACCTGCTGTTGCAATAATTGCAGTTCCGTGTTGGTCATCATGGAAAATTGGAATATTACATTGTTTAATTAATTCTTGTTCAATCTCAAAACATTCAGGACCTTTGATATCTTCAAGATTAACTCCACCGAATGTTGGAGATAATTTTTTAACAATTTCAATTAATTTTTTAGGATCTTTTTCATCGATTTCTAAATCAAATACATCGATATCAGCAAATCTCTTAAATAGAACACCTTTACCTTCCATTACAGGTTTACTTGCTAATGGGCCTCTATCTCCTAAACCTAAAATAGCAGTACCATTTGAAATAACAGCTACTAGGTTCCCTTTAGATGTATACTTATACGCATCTTCAGGATTTTCTTCTATTGCTAATACAGGTTGAGCTACACCTGGAGTATAGGCTAAACCTAAATCATCTGCTGTTTGACAAGGTTTAGTTGGAACAACACTTACTTTTCCTGGCACATCATCTTGGCAATGATATGCTAAAGCTCTTTCTTTTAAAGTTGCCATTTTATTTTATCCTTTATTTTATTTTTCGAAATCCCATTTATAATCCATATTCCATCTATCTCTCAATTCAACCATTACCTTTTGAAGTGAAGGAGGAACAGGACAACCATGTTCTTTTCTAAAGTTATAAGCAATATATTCTTTTTCACCAGCTGTAAAGATTTGATCTTGACCTGGAGCTTTTTCACTATTTCTTAACTGTTTACAAATTGTTCCAGCAATTGCTTTAAATGTTTTTGCTCCCATAAAGTGTTCTGGATCAATTGCAATAAAGAAGTGTCCGAGTGGATAAGGAATTGGATTGTGATCTTCATCAAAACCATTTAAAGCTTTCATAAAGGAACCATCTTGTAGGGCTGCTGATAAGATTTCAACAACAGCTGCATAGCCGTATCCTTTATAACCACCAGTTAATTCACCAATTCCACCTAGTGGAGTTAAAGCAGCATTTCCTGTAGTTAAGTCTTTTAAAACTTGTTTTGTATCAGTTCGGGTTTTACCATCACGACCAATTACCCAACCTTCAGGTAATTCTTTATCAGCTCTTCCATATACTTCAATTTTACCACGTTGGGAAACACTAGTTGCACAATCAAGAATGAAAGGGAATTCTTCATCAGTTGGGATACCAAAAGTTAAAGGATTTGTTCCCATCATGTTTTCAACGCCATTAGTTGGAGCAATTGAAGGTCTTGCATTTGTACCTGTAATACCAATCATATCAGCTTTTGTAGCCATTAGTGCATAATAGCCAGCAATACCGTAGTGAGTTGAATTTCTAACAGCTACCATACCCACACCGTATTTCTTTGCTTTCTCAATAGCCATATCCATAGCTTTTTTAGAAACTACGTGACCTAAACCATTGTGACCATCTAATACTGCAGTAGCATCTTGATCTTTAACAACTTCAATTTCAGTGATAGGATTCATAATTCCCTTATCAATTCTATCGATATAAATTGGTTTAAGACGACCGATTCCGTGACTATCTATACCTCTTTTATCAGATTCAATTAAAACTTCACCAATTGTAGTTGCATCTTCTTCAGGAATACCTGCATTAATTAAAGCTTCTTTCATGAATTTTTCTAAATCTTCAAAAGCGATCCATGCACAATCTTTATAATTGTCTGCATAAGTTTCTTCAAATTTCATAGCTATCCTCCTACGATTTTGCTATTAGTACTTGTATATGTTTATTAATTTCTGTGTTCTTTAATAAATTTCCACCATTCTCATCTGTGACTAAAATATCAACTCTCTCAATTGGAGCTGTTTTAAAATTCGAAACTACTCCGATTTTATTTTCCGTTGCTACAACTATTTTAGATCCAACACTGTGATCAATCATCGCTCTAGTAGTATCAGCTTCTTCTAATACAGGAGTTGTTAGACCTGCAATTGGAGAAAAACCATCAACACCAATAATAGCTTTGTTTGCATAAATTTGATCGATTAAACTAAAGGCTAATCTTCCTGATACTGAGTGTGACTTAGCTCTATAATAGCCTCCAACAAAAATGATTTTTACATTTCCATCACTTTTACATAACCACATTGCATCTATATTATTAGTAACAATAGTAATATCTATATTTCTTTCTAAAATTGATTTAATGACTTCAAGAGTTGTCGAACCACTATTAACATAAACAGTATCCCCTTCTTCTAAAAGAGAAGCCGCCAATTTCCCAACAGCTTGTTTTTCTTTAGAACATTCACTAGCTTTTTGTAAATAATCAGGCTCAATATTAAGATTACGTCTTAGTGTTGCTCCACCATGGGTTCTCTCTAAAACACCTTTTGAACAAAGACTATCTAAATCTCGTCTAATTGTTAATTCGCTTACCTCTAATTTAGGAGCAAGTTCACTAACACTTACACTTTTATTCTTCATTGCCAATTCTTGAATATATCTTTGTCTTTCAACGGGTAACATTTTACATCCTTTGAACGTTTTTGTTCGTTTGACTATATGATACATTCAAAATAATTAACTGTCAACTAAAAAAAGTTCAAAAAACACTAAGCTTTTATCAATAAGATTCAAGTTTATGATTATTTAATAGGTAATAACGAATTAAAAAAAAACTATTTATTTTTAAAAAACAGATTATTTTGGACTTTTTAAATTTTTTTTATAATATATACTTGAACAAGGGCCATAAATTTGGTAATCTCTCAAACGTTGATTTGGTGCCATACCCAAGTGGTAAGGGAACGGTCTGCAAAACCGTGATGCATCGGTTCGAATCCGATTGGCACCTTTATTTAAATTTTTTAAATTAATAAATAGTTAAAAACAAAAATGCTCCTTAAAGGGAGCTTTTATTATTCCAAAAGATTTTCATAAGAGTTAAATCTTGACTAAAAAATATTTAATTGTTTATAGTACTTGTAGCATATAGTAGGAGATAGGAAAGTGAGAAAGTAATTAAACGGAATAAACAGTTGCAATAAACACCATAGTTTTATGAAGTTATAAGCAATGAGGGCTCATCCGTTTATATTTTTTTCAATTCCTTAGTTTCTTCCCTCAGTCCAATTTAATCAATGGATTTTATATATGCCTTTTATTCAAATAAACAACCTTTCATTCACCTACCCAACTTTAGAAAAAACACTTTTTAAAGACATTAATTTAACCATTTCAAAAGGATGGTGTGCTTTAATTGGACCCAATGGATGTGGAAAAACAACTCTATTAAATATAATTGCAAATAATATAAATTACGATTCAGGTTCAATTATAAAAAGTGAGTCTATTTACCTATGCACTCAAGAAAATTCAATAGATATACCTCAACTTTTTTATGATCCAGATTTAATAAACTCCCCTAAAACTATAAAATTGCTTGGTAAATTAGACATAAAAGATGACTGGCTATTTAGGTGGGAAGAATTAAGTGGTGGTGAGAAAAAAAGATGTATGATAGCAGATGCTTTAGCAAGAGAGACACAAATACTATTAGTTGATGAACCTGTAAATCACCTTGATACCTACTCAATTGATTTACTTTCAAGAGAACTAAAGAAATTTGATGGAATTGGCATTGTCATCTCTCATGATTTAACTTTTTTAGATTCTTTATGTGATAAAACATTAATGATAGAACCAAATGGGGATAGTAATTCAATAATATATTATGATACTTCTCCATCCATAGCTCTTAAAGAAAGAGAAAAAACAATTGAATATTATAGAAGAGAAAAAGGGAAAGAATACCAAAAATTAAAGAAAATTAAAAATTTAAGAGCTAAACAGTTAGAAAATGTTCAAAAATCTAAATCTAGATTATCAAAAAGAAATATTGATGTAAAAGATCACAGTACTAAAGCTAAAATCGATGGGGCTAGATTAACATCTAAAGATAAAAAAATGAGTAAAAAAATAACACAGATGAATAATTTAATTGATAAATCTACTGCTAAAATTCAATCTATTAATACTATAAATAAACAAAAAACTAGTATTAGTTTAACATCAGTTAGAGATCCAAAAACACTTATTTTCTCCTTAGATAAAGGCAAAAGTATATTAATTGAAGATACTCTTACTCTTGTTCACCCTCACCTTTCTCTAAAAAATGATTCAAGAATTATTATTAGAGGAAATAATGGAAGTGGTAAAACATCTTTTCTTGAATTTCTAACCTCAAAATTAAATAAAAAAGGTAAGCATTATTATTATTTAAAACAAAGCTACACTAAAGAGGATAGAGTTAAAATTAAAAAACAATTTCTATCCTTCGACAATGCTAAACAAGCTGATATTTTATCAACTGTTTTTCGATTAGGATCTAATCCTAAATCAGTTTTATTAAGCGAAATTCCAAGTCCTGGAGAAACTCAAAAACTTTTATATGCTATAGCAATAATTGAAAAAGCTCCACTACTTGTTTTAGATGAACCAACTAATTATCTTGATATACTTTCCATAAAGTCATTAATAGAAGCTTTAAATGAATATAATGGAGCTATTATCTCAGTAACACACGATAGATATTTTGCATCTAATGTTGGAGGTGAAATTTGGGAATTTATTAAAGATAATAATAAAACAATTGTTAAAATTTTACCCACAGATATAAAATAAAATTAATTATTTAATTAAAGAGAAAAACTCTTGATAACTTATGATATCGATATTCTCCCCTCTATCTTTTTTCATCCTAGCTTTATTCAATTTTGTATATCCAACATTATCTTTTCCAACAATTAAAAACCTAGTTTTATTGATTACAGAATTTCCAACTAAGCCACCATGATTTACGATAAGTTGCCAAACTTGAAATCTTGCAATATTTGGAATTTCCCCAGTTATAACACAATGGCAATTTGAAAGCTTATTACTAAGAGATTTTGTAACTTTTATTTGAGATGGTTTACAGCTACCTTTAACACTCGAAATATTTTGTATATTAATATTATAGGGTTTATCAATTCTCTTTAAACAATTGTAAAGCATTTCAACATCGTCTAAAGCTCTGTGAGTTTGATCTATTTCAATGCCAAGATATTCTCTTATATAATCAAGTTTGTATCTTCTAAGATCTAGTGTTTCTCTAAAGATAGAAAGAGTATCAACAAAACTATTTTTAATCCCATACAATAATCTACGATTTAATACATCCATATCAAATTTAGCGTTATGGGCAACTAAAACATCATCTTCAATAAAGTCATAGATTTTATCACTCACTTTATCAATTGGCAAAGCATTTTGCACCATCTCATTTGTGATTTTATGAATTTTAATAACATCTTCACCCATAAGCATTAAAGGATTAACTAAAGTATCAAAAGAATCTATTGGCACTCCATCTCTAAATTTTATAGCAGCAAACTCAACAAGCTTTGAATAACAACCTAGTCCAGTTGTTTCGGTATCGATAATAGTAAAATTCTTTAACTGTTTAAAAAGCAAAACATTTCTCCAAAAATAAGGTGTAAATTATTATATCATAAAAGTAAAAATATGAACTTAAAAAACTTTCTCAAAAGAAAAAGTCTATTTACAAATGATAACACAGCATAAAGTAATTTTAATCAAAATTAATTAAATTCTTACCAAATTTTTTAATAACTTCAAATTTTGGGTCTGATGGAATAACAATACTACTTTTAGTTCTTTTTAATACAATATTATGATTAAAAGACTCAAAGTTATTAAAATTATTTCCCATTCTTGGATTATCATATGTAGTTAAACATCTAGCATATAAAACTCTTTTAACCTCACCAGGTTCTAAAGAAACCCCTGGACCTTTTCCATAGTAAGAAGTACTTGAACCTAAATGAATAGAGAATTCATTACTAGGTCCTCCTTCATATAATGACCAAGGTGGTTGATTTCTTCCACCATAATCTAAAACCATAGTAGAATAATTTAATTCTATATCAATATCTTCCATCAACTCTTTCCCAGGAGCAAATGATAAGTAAATTAGTTGATGATGAGGATTTATAACACTAGCCCAAATATGGGATTTATTTTCTAATTCATTTTTAGAATATAATATATCTGTAGTGCCTGAGATACCAACAATATTTTTTACATCACAAGTACCTCCAGTTTTCAACGGAGCTTTTTCAAGAGTAAAAGGCTTTTCACTATCACTTAATCTCTCAATAATTTTATGGCTTTCAACATCTTGAAACTTATTCCAAAGTTTTGAACTTGAGTTTAATACACAACCAGATTCTAAAAATGGTGCACCGATAGTATTATCAAAACCTACATTCAAATTAATGGTATTCTCACTAGTATTTTTAATATATAAAGCAGAATAAATTACAGGCTGATTAGGAAGAACAACATCAAGACGTTTTGTGGCCCATTTACAATTTCTAAATGGAGAATTATTTTTAGATAAAACCCATACCCCACCTGTTGTTTCGTCACTTCCATAACGCTGCACAATCCATTTAACCCTATCTTTTTCAAAAATAGCATCTAGATAAGCATCAGTATCATCCTTGTTTAAATTCTCACTTTTATTTAGTAAATCATCGTAGGTATTAATATTACCTAAAATAGCCTCTTCTTCTGCCGTAATCTGTTCTTGAGATTTATTTTCAACAAGCTTAACCTGATAACCATATAACTTATCCATTAAAGGATCAGCATCTTTGTGTTTAATATTTTGATCTACAGTATCCTTAGAAAAGGGAAACCTATGAAGCTTATTTGAATTGACCCAGCCACCATGAATATTCATAGCACTAAATTCTATAAGTCTACCATTATAATCTTGAACAACAGCTCTAATTAAATCATTGCTCAATACAGTTGCGTTTTCATCTTCTTTAATTCTAACTCTTCTAATGTCCATTATTCCTTTTTCCTCAATATATTAAAAAAACATAGAACATTTTTAATATCTCTACTATAATTATAATACAGATGCCTATTAGTACAAGGAGTTTTACCATGATTAGTGAAAAAAATGGCGTTTTTACGCTGTCTACAGCAAATACAACTTATATTTTCCAAGCTCAACAAAATGAGCAACTTGAGCATTTATATTACGGATCTCACTTAAATGATAATAGTATTAATGCAAAACTATTAAGTACAAAATATATGCAAAATGCAGGAACATCAACACTATATGAAGAAAACAGTGAATTAAACTTAGGTTTAATAAAACAAGAAGTTTCAACTCCTGGAAAAGGCGATTATAGAGAATCTTTTGCTAAAATTAGTTACAACGGTGGAATGACTACACTAGACTTTGTTTTTCAAAGCTTTGAAATTAATAAAGCAAAACCCAAAACATTTTCCTCTCTTCCTGAATCATACGGTTCAAGGGATGAATGTGATACATTAAAAATTACATTAAAAGATAAAGAATTAGATATTAAACTCATTCTGACTTATGGAGTTTTTGACAAATGCGATGTAATTACACGCAAGGCAGAATTATATAACTTTGCATCGAAAAACATTACAATTGAAAGTTTATTTTCACTACAACTAGATATAGATGATTCAAACTTTGAATTAACAACTTTTGATGGTGCTTGGGCTAGAGAGAGACATATTCATAAAAAACCCTTAACAGAAGGAATTTATATAAATGATTCTAAAACAGGAGCATCAAGTGCTTCCCATAACCCCCTAATATATTTAAGTGAAAAAGGTTGTGATGAATTTAATGGTAAGTGCTATGCAACAAATTTAATTTATAGCGGAAACCATAAAGAAGTTGTTGAAGTAACTTCATACAATCAAACTAGACTTTTAACAGGAATTAATGATTCAACTTTTAAATGGGTGCTTCATCCAAATGAAAGATTTACAACACCTGAAGCTATAATGAGCTTTAGTGATAAAGGTTTTAATACAGTTAGTAATAATTTCCATTATTTTGCAAATAATAATATCGTAAGAGGTTTTTGGAAAAATAAAGAACGTCCAATATTAGTAAACTCTTGGGAAGCTTTCTATTTTGATTTTGATGATACAAAAGTAATCAATTTAGCTAAAAAAGCAAAAGATATAGGTGCAGAATTATTTGTTTTAGATGATGGCTGGTTTGGAGATAGAAATGATGACACCTCAAGTCTAGGAGATTGGCAAGTAAACACTGCAAAACTTAGAGAAGGATTAGGAAATCTTTCTTCTAAAATCCATAAAATGAAGATGCTATTTGGTATTTGGGTTGAGCCTGAGATGATTAGCCGAAATAGTAATTTATTTGATGAACATCCAGATTGGGCAATTATGATTCCAAAAAGAAACCCAAGTGTAGGTAGAAATCAATTTATATTAGATTTAAGTAGAGAAGAAGTAATAACTTACCTTGAAGATGCACTATCTACTATTTTCCACTTAGGAGAAGTTGATTATGTAAAATGGGATTTTAACAGAGTATTCAGTGATTTATATTCAGTAAATAGTGATATTTCACATATGGGAGAATTTTTACATAGATACTATTTAGGCCTATATAAATTATTAGACCGTTTAACTAGAAAATTCCCAAAGATTTTATTTGAATCTTGCTCTGCTGGTGGAAATAGATATGATCTAGGAATGCTAAGTTTCATGCCTCAAAACTGGACTAGTGATTGTACTGATGTATATGAAAGACTCTTTATTCAAGAAGGAACTAGTTTTGGCTATCCATTAAGTGCTATGACTAACCATGTTAGTGCAAGCCCTAATCACCAAACCCTAAGAGTTAGTGATATTGAATCAAGATTTAATGTTGCTGCAATTGGGAACTTAGGATATGAAATTAATTTAAATACGATAAGCAGGAATGAAATTGAACAAGTAAAAGAGCAAATTATATTCTATAAACGTTATAGAAGAACTCTACAATTTGGAACTTTATCAAGAATAAATAAAATGAGTGACAACAAAGAAAGAGCTATTTGGGCTGTTGTTAGTGAAGATAAAAGTGAAATCATAGTACTAGATTTTAGAACTAGAACTATTACAAATCCTCCATTAGAAAAATTAGTTATTCCTGTTGTTGAAGATAATTCATATTATGAATTGTTCAATAGAAGCCAGAAATTTGATTTAGCAATCTTTGGAGATTTACTACAACATTTTTTACCAACTAATTTACTTAAAGGAAGAGCTGTTGATGAAATTTCAAAAATATTACAGCTTAATGTAGAAATAACTCACCATAGAGTTTATGGCGAGTTATTGAAAAAAGCAGGATTAATATTAAACCAAGAATACGGTGGAACCGGCTTTGTAAACGAAGTTACAAGAGTTCTAGGTGATTATGGTTCTAGATTATATGTAATAAAAAAACTAGAAGTCTAGTAAGACATTAACATCTTCAACTTCTTTATTCAAAGAAGCTTTTGCAAGTGGCAAGTGTGATTTTGATCCAATCAAAATAACGCCTGCTACTTTTTTATCTTCTATATACCAAGCTTCATATCTATCTTCAACACGTTTGCTGTGACACTCACCTCTCAATTCCCCAAAACTTGCCACTAATAAATCATCAGCTTGAAATCTTGTTGGAAGTTGAGTTGGTGCAACATAAGGAATCTTCTTACCTAAAATATGATTATAACAAACATTTGCAGTTGCTAGAGCAATAGGAAGTAACCCTGGACACTCATTATTAAATTCAGCACAGTCTCCTACAGCATAAATACTTTTATCACTTGTTTGACAATATTCATTAATTACTATTGCTTTAGATATCTCTAAACCACAACCCTTTGCAAGGGCAACGGAAGGTTTAACCCCAGCTGCTAAAATTAAAGTATTGCACTCTAATTCTGTTCCATTTTGCAAGACTAATTTCTTAATTCTTTTATCACCTTCTACGCTCTTTGCAAATTGATTACTAATAATATCTAAATTTTCTCTCTCTTCACATTTATCAGAAACTATCTTCGCCCCCTCTTCGTTTAACTGTTTATTTAGGACATAAGCATCTCCTTGAACAACAGTTACCTTATGATTTAGTTTATTAATTTCAAGTGCAGTTTCAAGACCTAAAAGCCCCCCACCCATTATGCAAATAGGAGATATAAGATCATCGGTGATCTTTATTGCATCGCAAAAATTTCTTAGTGTATAAATACCTTCTAACCCAGAATTGTTAAAAAATACTAGAGGGTTTGAACCAGTTGCAATAACTAATTTATCATAATGCTTTGAATGCCCATCAGCTAATAAGATAGTTTTACTTTCTCTGTGAATTGCCACAACAGCTTCATGATGGATATAAGAAGGTTCATTTTGAGCACATAAAGAATATAATTTATCTTTGTTGCCAATGCAGCTAGGTAAGCGGATTCTACTGTAAAAACTAACCTCTTCATCAGAGTAAAGGTCTACTTTAACACCTTCTGCATCTAGTTTTGAGGCAATATTATTACCAGCGGGGCCATTGCCAATTATAACAACATTCACATAATTCTCCTAAATAAAATATTCATCTTTTCTTTAAAATACCATGATATTAATCTCATAACAACAGATTTATTGAAAAGTTGAAAAGAATATCATTTATATAATCAAAAAAAAATTCCCCTTACAAGCTTGCACTCTTGAAGGGGATGTCGATTTAACGACAGGGGTGTTTCAGTCATCACCTCATAAATGAGGGGGAAAACAATGCTGAAACAAACAGTGGGTGAACAAAAAAACTAAAAAGTATAATAACGGGATATAATCAACCGATCCCACTGTAAGACAAGAGTAACAATAACATGGATATACCTATTTGTCAACATGCAAGATATGTCAATAGGTACTAAAACAAGATCAAATTAATTAAAAATATTGTACAATAGCAACTATTATTTTCTTATTATAAAAGAAAATATTACCTAGTATAGAAATAATTATTATTTTATTTATTATTACCAATTTGTTATATAAATATATTTTTTTTATACAAATTTTGGCATATCAAATTTTAACCATTTTTTCAAATAAAACTAGAAGGAATTATCATTATAGTATATATTACAAATATGAAAATTACAAAAAGCGGATTTAAATTAACACCATTAAATAGAACAATTAAAATTGAGAATATTGTAACAGTTCATTATTTTGAATACCCTAGCACATTTTTATTCAAAGGAGAATCACATGACTTTTGGGAATTTCTTTATGTTGATAAAGGTGAAGTTGGGGTTACTAGCGGTGAGAAAGTATACCAGTTAAAACAAGGTCAAATAATATTTCATACTCCTAATCAGTTCCATGATGTTTTTTGCAATGGCAAAATATCTCCTAATTTATTAGTAGTTTCATTTGATTGTAATAGTGAATATATGTCTTACTTTGAAGACAAAGTTATGAATATAAACAATCATTTATCCCTTTATTTGCATACAATTTTAAAAGAAGCAAAATTGACGTATGAAAATGATTTAGCAGACCCTTATTTTACTGAATTAAAATTAAATCCAACTGCACCAAAGTTCAGCCAAGACTTAATTGCAATCTCATTAGAAGGTTTTTTAATTGAACTTATTAGATTACAATTAAATGAAAGCAATAACACCTCTATTTCCATTCATGAAAAAGAAAATAATCGAAGAGTTCAAAAAGTTATTAATTATTTAGAATCAAACATTACAACTAACATAACCTTAGAAAACATTTGTACTCATTGTTCAATGAGTAGATCACTAGTACAAAAACTATTTAAAGATGATACAGGTTGGAGTGTGATGGAATATTTCTATCGCCTTAAAATTGAAGAAGCTAAAAGATTAATTAGAAATGGTACTAACAATTTCACTCAAATTGCAGATCATTTAGGCTATTCAACAATCCATTACTTTTCAAGACAATTTAAAAAGATTGTTGGCATGAGCCCAAGCGAATACTCAAAATCTATTTTAAATCTTGCACAAGAAGAGAGATATAAGCAATTCTAATTGTGCAAATTTATTCTTCTTTTGAATCAATACTAATTATCTCACTGCATATATAATTCCTATTAGGAAATGGAGAGATCAAAGTATGGATTTTATAAATATATTTAATAATTTTAAAATAGATGGAACTTTAATTGATTATAAAGCTAATAATGTAGGTCATATAAACTCTACCTTTATATCAAAAGTAGATAATAATGGAAAAATAGAAAAATATACCCATCAAAAAATTAATACTTATGTATTTACAAAACCTAATGAAGTAATGAGTAACATTGATAGAGTTACAACTCATATACAATCAAAAGTTAAAGGTCTCAAAAGCGAAGATAATAGATGTTTAAAAATTATAAAAACAAATACTGATCAACTCTTATATTGCGATGATGATAACAACTATTGGCGATGTTATAAATTTATTGATAATGTTAAAACTTTTCAAAAAGTGAATAACACAAAACAAGCTTACCTACTAGGTAAAGCAGTTGCAACTTTCCAAAAACAATTATCTGACTTTGATGGAAATTCTCTTTTTGAGACCATAGTTGATTTTCATAACATGGGATTTAGATATAACCAATTAGAACAAGCTATTGAGCAAAATCGAGTAAATAGAGCATCTAAAGTAAAAGAAGAAATTGATTTTCTTCTTGCAAACAAAGATAGAGGATTAATGATTTTTGACCTTTATAAAAATGGAACTTTAAAAAGTCGTGTTACTCACAATGATACTAAAATAAACAATATATTATTTAGTGAAAAAGAGGATGAGGCTTTATGTGTAATTGATTTAGATACCGTAATGCCAGGAACAATTCTTTTCGATACTGGAGATATGATAAGAACAGCAACTTCAACAGCCCTAGAAGATGAAATAGATTGCTCAAAAATGAAATGTAATATTGAATATTTTAAAGCATTAATAAAAGGCTATTTAGAAATTGCTGATAAGTTTATAAGCAAGGTAGAAAAAGATTTAATAGTTGAATCGGGAAGAAATATAACTCAGATTATGGCTGTAAGATTTTTAACTGATTATATAAATGGGGATATCTATTATTCAACAACTCATGCTAGTCACAATATAGAAAGATGTAGAACCCAAATTGCACTAATGAAAGATATGGATTTAAAATGGGATCAATTAAATAACTGTATAAATTAATGAATAAGCTTTTAAAGAAAGAAAAGTATTTACTTACCTTTTAGATTTTCTTTAAAAACTTTTATTAAACATTATCTATTTTTAATAATCAACAAAATCTAAAATATTAGATAATTTAGCAATACAAATACCATAATTTGTCATCTCAATTCCTTGAGATTCACATTCCATTAATCTACTAAGCATATAACTTCTATTAAACATACACCCCGCACAATGGATAACTAAATTATAATCTGTTAGATTAGAGGGAAAATCAGTTCCACTAACAAAGTCAATGTGTAAATTTTCCCCAACCTTTTTTCTAAGCAATCTTGGAATTTGAATTCGCCCTATATCTTCGGTTAAAGGTGCATGTGTACAGGCCTCTGCAATTAAAACCTTAGAATTTTCATCTAAATTATCTATTGCCTTTGCAGCTTTTGCAAATTTTTTAACATCTCCTTTTACTGCAGACAAGAGAATAGAGAAAGATGTTAAAGCACTCTCTTGAGGTTTTTTCTTATATACTAAGGGGAAAACTTGACTGTCTGTTATAATCAGTTTAGGAGGCTTAACTAAGGCTTTGAGTGCACTCTCTATTTCATTAGTACAAACACTTACAACAACACAGTGATGATCTAACAAATCCCTAATAGTTTGAACTTGAGGTAATATTAATCTTCCTTCTGGCGCATTTATTTGTTGAGGCATTACAAGCATAACTATATCATCTTTTTCAACTAGATTTTCAACAATACTCCTCTTTTTTGCCTTATTTTTATTTATTTTAATAAGCTCTTCTCTAATAAGATGTTGTAGATTTTCTTGCTTTGAATAAACTTTAATAGCTTTTAAATTGAAGTTATCTTCAATCATTTTTTCTATCATTGTAGTGTCATTATTTAAATCAACTTTGCTAATTACAGCTAAAAAAGGTTTTTCCAATTTAATTAATTTTTGGGCCCATTGAATTTCTTTGTCAAAATTAGTTTCAGTAGCATCAAATAATAAAATTCCTAAATCAGTTTTCTTTAAAGCATCTTTAGTTTTTTTAACCCTTAAAGAACCTAACTCCCCTTTATCATCAAAACCTGCTGTATCAATTAAAACACAAGGGCCTAATCCATATAATTCTATAGATTTATAAACAGGATCTGTAGTAGTTCCTTTAACTGGAGAGACGAGAGAAGTTGAATGAGTAGTTAAAGCATTTAATAGAGAAGATTTTCCACTATTTGTTTTTCCAAAAATACTTATATGAAGACGAACGCTTCTTGGTGCAGAATTTAAGTTTGCCATATCTACACCTTTGAGTAAGTTGTCTTAATGCTTACAAATGGAATTTGACCCAGCTTACCAGATAAACTACTAATTTTATCTTGAGGTCCATCTACAACAATGGTAATAATAGAAACCTTTTTTTTAGGATAAGGCATCCCCATGCGACCAATAATATATTCTGAACAAGTATGTAAAGTATTATTTACTCTTTCAACAGAATCAGGGGATTCAATAATAATTGAAACAATTGCTAATCTAGTGTCCATTTGTCCTCCAACAAAAAATATGGAAGGCTCAAAGAAAAAGAAATAAAGCTTCTTAGTCTTGGAGTATTCCTAATACTTCAGAAGTTATTTTAATTAAGTATCTTCTAGCTTAGATAAATCTTTACTATTAGACTTTATTTTAAGATATCAAAAACAATATATATTAACAATAAAAAAAAATGAAATTACTTATTTTTTTTCTCTAAATAATCAAATAGAGCAACACATTCTTTAATTACTAACTTATCATCATATTCCACATTTATAACATAGCCTTGCCCATTTTTCACACTTATTTGATGATATTGATCTCTTGTAAAAAGACCTAGCCCTATCAAAAGACATCTCATAGCACAAGAGTGAGTAAACAATGTTGCAGAATGTAAATTATTATTTTTTAAATCATCTAAAGTTTGATAAAAAACTTTAAGCATTCTATCCTTTATTTCATCAAAAGATTCAACACCTTGAGCCTCTGGATCATCAACTATCCATTTCTCAAAAAGAGCAACTAATTTATCCCTACTTAAAAATCTTTCATTTTCCCTTTCTCTAAAATCTATTTCTCTCAATTCTTTGAAAGTCTTATCTAGTTTTTTCTCTGGACCAAACAAAGCTTCAAATGTTGAAATACAACGACTTAAATCAGAACTATAATATAAATCAGTATCAATGAATTTATAAGTTTCTCTAAACTTAACAAGTTCCTTTCTACCCTTTTCCATCAAAGGAACATCACTTTGTCCACTTAAAGTTTGCAGAGCATTTCCTAGAGAAAAACCGTGCCTGATAACTACAATTTGAAATGAATTTTTACTCATCTATGTCTCCACTTTTTTATTACTTCTTATCCTTATAACAAAAATAGGCTAAAGCTTAAAGCCTTAACCTACAAAAATATATCAATAATTAATTTAATTTATTATCTATCTTCAACACTGACATTTAAGCCATAGCTCAAGGATTGGCAAATATCTAAACAATATGTTCCAATATTTGTTAAATCTCCTAATATTGAATTAAAGTATGGAGTCATTTTTGGATTACAAACGCCACTATTTAGTCTCTCTAAGTGGTTATCTTGCATTTCTTTTTCCATATCAATGAGTCTTTCTCTAAGGGCGATTACCATAACAATACTTACATCATCTCCATCTTTTAATACTTCAAGAGAAGCTTTAAATAGTTCAATTATAGCTTCTAAACTATGTCTAAGTTCTCTCTCTCCGTTATCAGAGAAGGATAGATCCTTGTTTTCCAACTCTATCATTTCATCTATAAAGTTACCCATTTGGATACAAATTCTTTCAAGACCTGATGAAACCAAAAGCAATTCAGTAATAGCATTTGTTTGAGCCTCAGTTGGAGTTCCAACAGCTATCATTCTAGATAAGTAATGTTGAATTTCTCTTTGTAAATCTCTTTGAGTTCTCCAAACCTCTCTAACTTCTGAGGAATTATCTTGATCAAAGGGGATTATAGCAAGCTTTGTTTCTTTTAAAGATGTTAGTATTGTTTCACAAGATTGTAAAACCTCTTGTTGACAAAGTGTCATAGCGAATACAGGTTGAGAGAGTAAATGTGGATCTAAATATATTGCAGCAGTTTTCTCTTCAAGTTCTTCAACTTCACCTTCTGGAATAATAGTTGTAACAATTTTTACCATCAACCAAACAAAAGGCATCCAAATAACAGTATTAATAATATTAAATGATGTATGTGCATTAGCGATTTGTCTTGAAATAACTTCTAACTCCGGACCTTTTGGTGATATTAATGTTACAAAATTAGCAAAAGGTGTGACTAAGAAAATAAATATCAACGCACCAACAATATTAAATACACTGTGTGCGACAGCAGTTCTTTTCGCATTTTTAGATTGACCAATACAAGCTAAAAGTGCTGTTATTGTAGTACCAATATTGTCTCCTAATAAAACTGGAATTGAGCCTTTGAGTCCAATTATAGACATAATGCCATCTGGCCCTGGCGTACTAGCAAAGTTTTGAAGAACAGCTATAGTTGCTGATGAACTTTGGACAACTACTGTCATTAAAGCACCAACTAAAACACCTAGAATTGGAATGTGAGAAACTTGTGATATCATAGATACAAATACAGGTGATTTTGCCAAAGGCTTCATCAAATCTCCCATTGTTTCAATTCCAACAAATAACAATCCAAAAGCAAAAATTGTTAAACCGATATTTTTTGTTCTTTCATTTTTAGGTACGAAATTTAATAAAAACCCAAAAAATAAAATTGGCCAAATATAATCACTCAACTTAAAAGCAATCAATTGAGCTGTCATTGTTGTACCAATATTAGCTCCAAGAATTACTGAAATCGCTTGCGGCAAATTCATTAATCCTGCACTTACAAACCCAATAACCATTACAGTTGTTGCACTAGAACTTTGTAACACCATAGTAGTTATTGCACCGGCTACCACTCCAAAAAAGACATTCTTAGTTAGAATACCAAGAACTTGCCTCATTTTTTCGCCAGCAACTTTTTGTAAACCTTCACTCATTAGGTTCATACCATAAATAAATATAGCTAATCCACCTAACAAGCCAAATAATATACTAAAAGATTCTTTCACTCTTTTATCCCTTCCTATTTTTATTGCGAATAATTCAAGAATAAACAATCTATTCAATAAATGTCAATTTATGCACAAAGAAAAAATTTAGGAACTTTTAGATTTATTTTACTTTTTTTGATATAAATATAAAAATTAACATGTGATTTTTATTTAAACATAATAATTTTTATAAATTATTTATTATATACTAAAGTAAAAAATGCATACTTTTTTAACACTTTTTTAACTACGTAAATAGAAAATAGTGTTAAACTATATATTTTACACAAATGATAATTTATAATGGATTTAGTTAGTTAAAAAAATAAAAAAATAATGATACGTTTTTTAATATTTGTTAGTTATTTGTAAGTGACATAATCACTTATCTAATTTATGAAATTATGTATTATTTATACATACAAAGTTAGAGGTAAAATATGAATAAGATTACAAAATATATAATTACGATTTCGCTAGTATTTATTGTAGCAAGCACAGCTGTTTTTGCTTCCGGTCAAACAGAAACAAAAGAAGAGACAATGAGTGAAGTACAAGAAGCTGAATATCATAAAATTGATGCAGAAACTGCAAAAAATATTTTTGACACTCAAGATGATATAATCATAATTGATGTTAGAACAGAAGGTGAATACAAATCAGGTCACGTAGAAAATTCTATTAATATTCCATTAGATGTAATTACATCAACAGTAACAGAACAATTTCCTAATAAGGATGAAAAACTATATGTTTATTGTCGATCTGGAAATAGAAGCGCACAAGCTGCAAAACTGTTAGTAAAAGCAGGTTATACTAATGTTTATGACTTTGGCGGAATTATCAGTTGGCCCTATAAGGTAGTAATATAAGAATGTTAAAAGCCGAATATCATAGGATAAATAGCCGAGAGGCAAAAGAAAGAATAGACAATGACAAAGACATAATTATTGTCGATGTTAGAACAGAAGAAGAGTTTAGTGAAGGACATATTCCAAATTCAATTAACATTCCTTTAAGTGCAGTTATTGATCAAGCAAAACAATTATTTACTAAAGACACTAAGCTTTTTATATATTGTAGATCTGGTGTTAGGTCTAGGATAGCTGCATCTCAATTAGCTCTTATGGGTTTTAATAAAGTATATGATTTTGGGGGCATATTATCTTGGCCCTATGATATTACAAAATAATTAATATCATAACTTAACTTTTATAACCTAAAGAATACTCGTATTATAAAAATTATGTTATACTCCATAGTGATATGGAGGTTTAACTGTGCAGAAAGAAATACTATTGTTTTTTGTAAATATAAGTAATCCAGTACTAGATTTTATTGCTAACTTTTCATCTCTCTTTGGAGAACAGACTTTATTAATACTAATTTTAAGTATTGTAATGTATACATACGATAAAAATAAAGGATTTGCAATTTGTGGATCTTTAGTTATAAGTTTAGTTTCTATGGGAGTTTTAAAAGCAATATTTAAATTTCCAAGACCCTTTACAGTATTAGATGAAATAAAAGGTAAAAGGCTTTCAACTGCTACAGGATATTCATTTCCTTCGGGACACACCACGGGAGCTGCTTCATTATATTCCTCTCTAGCTTTTGCAGTTAAAAAGAGAATTGTTTCAATTTTTTGTGCAATAATTATTGTATTAGTTGGTCTAAGTAGACTCTATTTAGGAGTTCACTGGCCACTCGATGTAGAAGTTGGTTTAATTCTTGGAATACTTTTATCAATGATTTTCTATCCAATATTTGAAACAATTTCAAAATCCCTTGAAAGTAAATTTAAAATTAGTCTAATAATTGGAATTTCAACATCAATTATAGCCTTAGTTCTAAGTTCACTATTACAAGCAGATAAAATTGACCCAACCGCATTCTCAGATTTAATGAAAACACTCTCTTTTAGTGCTGGTGGTTTCTTAGGAATAGCTTATGAGACTAAGAAAATCAACTTCACTGTTTCAGGTACTACAAAACAAAAAATATTAAGAGTTGTTATTGTTTTACTTGGTATGTTAATTATTCAAGTAGGACTTGGCTATATTATTTCAGAAAGCATCTACTATATTGGAGCTTTTGTAAGATATATAATAATTGGACTATGGCTTACAGCAGCTTTCCCAAAAATCTTTTCATCATTATTTAAATAAAAAATACCTCTAAAGTATGTTGAATTATAATAATTCTTTCTACTTCAGAGGTACAATATCATCTGACTTAAAAGTATTTATCTTCTATAAAATGCTTCCATTGCTTTAATCAAATAAAAGGTGTCCATAGTACCACCAGTTTCATATGGAGAGTGCATTGCAAGCTGAGCTGCTCCAATATCTATTGTACTAATTGAATATGATCTACTAATTAGATTTCCTAAAGTAGAACCACCGAGTACATCAGAATTGTTAACAAATTCTTGGTAAGGAATACCCTCTTTATCTAAAATAAATTTAAATAAAGCTTCTGAAGCTGCATCAGTTGTATATTTTTGGTTAGCAGAATGTTTAATTAAAACACCGCCATTTAATACAGGTTTATTTACAACATCATTAACTTGAGAATAGTTTGGATGAAGAGCATGTCCGTTATCGGATGAAACCATAAAACTATTTGCTTGATAAATAGCTTTATCTTCAACATCCCATTTTAAAGAATTAGCAATTCTATCAATTGTAATTTTCAAAAAGTCACTTAAAGCACCTTGTTTTGTTCCACTTCCAACCTCTTCATTATCTAAAAACAAGGCCATATTAATATAGGAAGAAGGCTCTGTATTAATTAATGCATTTAAGGACGTATAAACTCCCTGTAAATCATCAATCCTTGGAGAAGAATACATTTCGTTATCAAGACCCCAAATACTTGCCTCAGTTCTATTATATAAAAACAAATCACTTGAAAGAATTTGATCCTCTTTAACATTTAAAGTTTCTGCAATTAGTGAATTAATTGCACCCTTTTTATTTCCAAGAGACAAAATTGGAAGCATATCAACTTGTTTTTTATATTCTATACCTTTATTTGCATCCCTATTTTGGTGAATAGCAAGGTTAACAATAGTTAATAAGTCTTTATCAATTTTAACTAATTTTTCTTCAACTTCATTTTCTTGTTTTATAAAAACCCTTCCGGCAATTGATAGAGGTCTATCAAACCAAGGTGCTAACAACATTCCGCCATAGCCTTCAGTATTTACAACAGTATATTTTTCATCTTTAACAAATTCACAATTATTTTTTAATTTGAATGTGGGAGAATCGGTATGTGAAGCTATTATTGAAAACCCTTTATAACTTTCAGGTATTTTAAAAGCAATTAAAGAAGAACTATTTCTCTTAATATAATAAGATTTGCCCTCTTTAATATTAAATCTAGTATTTTCTTCTAAGTGTAAAAAACCTGCTTCTTTAAGAGTTTTTTCTATTTCTTCCACAGCTTGAAAACAAGTAGGACTTGCTTTTATAAAATTAATTAAACTTTGTGTAGAGTCTATAAATTTATTATCCATTTTATGCTCCTAATTATTAAAATTATATTAGCACAAATAATACAAAGAGCCTAGGTTCTAAATTTTTTACAAATTCCTATTGTATAATTCAATGCTTAATCTAATTAACAGATTATCTATTTTTCTAAAGTTTAATTTATTGAAAAACTAATATGTAGTAGATGTTTTATTATTTTAAACACTGTGATAAAGTTAATTATAATAATAAATATAATAATTAGAGGGTAAATAACTTGTTTAATAATTTTGAAGAAGGACAACTTATAAAAACCAAAATTGTAGCAATATATGGTGAAAACATATTCCTAGATTTGAATATGAAAAGTGAAGGAATTATAGATAGTTCTGAATTCCTAAATGACAATGGTACTTTAAGCGTAAAGGTAGGAGATACTATCAGTGCTTATTTCATTTCCAATGATCATGGCGAAATGCATTTTACAACTAGACTTAAAGGGGACAAGGCTAATACAGCAGTTCTAGAAAAAGCATATCAAGGCAAAATACCTGTTGAAGGTAGTGTGGAAAAAGAAATCAAAGGTGGGTTTGAAATTAAGATAGGTGATAGTAGAGCTTTCTGCCCTTTCTCCCAAATGGGTTATAGACAAAAAGAAGAGCCTAAGTTCTTCATTGGTAAAACAATGACTTTTTTAATTCAAGAATTTAATAGAGAACAACACAACATTATTGTAAGTAATAGAGCTTTTCATGAAGAAGAAGAAAATAAAAAAGTTGCAAAACTAAAAAAAGAATTAAAAGTAGGTATGCTAGTTAAAGGCACTATTCTATCTCTACAGTCTTTTGGTGCATTTGTTGATGTTGAAGGTATTCAAGCTCTACTTCCAATTTCTGAAATCAAAAGATCAAGAGTTCAAGATATAGAAAAGGAATTGAAAATCGGAGAGAAAATCCAAGCTCAAATTTTAAGTCTAGATTTGGATCATAAAAAAATGTCCATCAGTACAAAAGCTTTAATTGAAGATCCTTGGGATACTGTTTTAAAGAAATATAAAGTTGGAGATAAAATAGAGGGTACAATTTCAAAAATAACTAGCTTTGGATTATTTATAAACATTGAACCTGGAATGGATGGCTTACTTTTTATTTCTAAACTTCCTGAAACAAGTGAAAATACTAACTTAAACAAATTATATAAAATAGGTGAAAAGATGTTTGTTGAAATCGATAATATCGATGAAAGAGGAAGAAGGATTGCTTTAAGCCCTACTAAATCAAAAGAAGAAGAAGACAATATAAACTCATATATGCAAACACAAGTGGATGATAAAGATGATACATATAATCCTTTTGCAGAATTTATGAAAAATAAAAAATAGAAATATACTACATATAAAATATCCTAAGTTATTTAGCTTAGGATATTTTTTTGGTATTTTAATTAATATATTTAAAATTATTAAGTATAAAAGAATATAAAAAATGGAGCTGATCGGACTCGAACCGACTACCTCTTGAATGCCATTCAAGCGCTCTACCAGGTGAGCTACAGCCCCAAATAAATATGAAATAAAATTACCATTATTGTTATTCTTCGTCAATAGATTAATAACTGTATTAACAACTATAATTGCTCTTTATTCATAAATAAAAAAGCAGCTAATAAAAAACAAATTGTTCCAAGAATTGCTATTGAATTAAATCGTAGTGTAACTAAAGTTCCAATAATTGCTCCAACAATAAAAAGGATAATAATTGAAAAAGACCTAATAGCTTTATCTCTGTATATAATATCCTTTTGAACTATATAATGAAAAAAGTTTTCACTAGTAGTTCTAAGATTTCCAGTACACATAGTTGTAGCAAATCCGGTTGAATGCATCTTCCTAAAACTTTCAACTTGCAATGAACAAACAAAAGAAACTAAGCTATTTGCAATAATATTTGCACTCTCTCCTGTTTTAATGAAAGAGACACCAATAATTACTAGCATTTCTAATGCTAAAACATATTGTCTCCAATGATATTTTAGTGGTTTTTTTGTATGCTTGATAAACTCCGCAATCACAACACCAAGAAAAAAAGAAAATATTGGTATTATATATTTAAAAATTTCATGGTAATTTTTTTGAGCTATATTAATCGCAACTAAAACCATATTTCCAGTTTGCGCGTTAGCAAAGACTTCACCACGTCCAAAAAAAGTATATGTATCTAAATAGCCCCCAGCTAAAGCTAGTAAACCACCAACAATAAAACTTTCAGAAGTTTGAAGGCCTTTATTAAAATAAATACCCATCTTCGACCATTGTCCTTGATTTAACTTTTAGATCATAATCTAAATAATTTATTAATTTTTCTCTCTCAAAAGTATAATCACCACAAGCAATTTTAAATATTTTTCCACAGTTAATCGCATCATCTAATGCATGATGGGCTCTATAATTTAATTCAAAAATCTCACTTAAAACAGTTAGTTTATGACTCTTATATTGTGGCCATTTTTTGCGACTAATTTGAAGGGTACAATAGAACACATTTCTAGGTAGCTCTAAATCATAAGCTTCAAGACAACCTTCTAAAACTTTATAATCAAATATTGCATTATGAGCTACTATTATACTATTTCCAAGAAACTCTTGAATATCTGGCCATAACTGATCAAAGGTTGGTGAAAGTAAACACTCAGCGCTATCTAATTGATGAACCCTAGTCATACCAGGGTCAAAATATTTAACTTTTGGGCATATTAGAGAATAATAAGTATCAATAACATTGCCCTCTTCATCAAACTTTGCTAAACCTAATGAAGCAGCCCCACCTTTTTGTGAATTTGCTGTTTCAAAATCTAAAGCTATATAATCCATTTAATCTATTTTCTCCAAAATCATGGTAACTGGGCCATCATTTAAATATCTGACATCCATATGTGCACCAAATACCCCAGTCTGTGTTTCAAAGCCTAAATCTTTAAACTTTTGAACTGCATCTTCATACAATTTTTTCGCTAACTCAGGTTTTTCTGCATTATCATAAGAAGGTCTATTTCCTTTTCTCAAGTTTGCATAAAGAGTAAATTGACTTACAACTAAAATCTTAGCATTTACATCAAAAGCACTTAAATTCATTTTATCATTTTCATCTCTAAACATTCTTAGTTTGGAGATTTTATTAACAACATAATCAACATATTCAGCTTTATCGCCCTTAGCAACACCAAAATAAACTAATAGCCCATGATCTATTTGGCCAACTATTTTTTCATCAACTGTTACTGAGGCATCTTTTACTCTTTGAATTACACATTTCATCTATATTTCCTCAAGAATTTATATCTATTTTTATATATCTTAATAAAAATAGATGACAATTAAAAGAGACTTAATTGAACATATTCTTTTTCTTCAAAATTTTTAAGATAAGCAAAAATTTCATCACTTGAATGCATAATATTATGTTTCTCACAAGTTTCATCTAATATTTTAATTAGTTTTGAGTGGTTAAAACTCCCTATAAAATAATTATCTTTATAATATTTGATATACTTTTCTTTGAGAGTGGGGAACTCTTTATCTAATTGACTATAGTAATATTGTCTATTTCCATCTCTTAGAGTCATTCCAATTCCAAAATATAAAATTCCTTTTACTTTCGCTTCTATCATCATATCTAATAATAATCTTATATTTTTCTCAGTATCTAAGATAAAAGGTAATATAGGGCCAAGCCAAACAACAGTCGGTATATTATTATCTCTAAATATTTTTAAAGCTTCAATTCTTTTGGAAGGAGGACATACATTAGGCTCTATTTTTTTAGACATTAAATCATCAGAGGCAGTAAGTGTCATTTGAACAACACATTTTGTTTTCTCATTAATCTTTTTGATCAAATCCAAATCTCTTAAAATTAAATCCGATTTAGTTAAAATAGTAATACCAAAGCCATATTTATATACTAATTCAAGAGCACCTCTTGTTAGTTTCAAATCTTTTTCTAATGGAAGATATGGATCCGACATAGAGCCAGTAAAAATCATTGATTTTTTTCTTTTTCTGCTTAAAGTATCTTCTAATAATACAAGTGCATTTTGCTTAACTTCAACATCTTCAAAATTGTGATTAATATTATAGCAAGAGCTTCTAGAGTCACAGTAAATACAACCATGAGTACAACCTCTGTAGATATTCATATTACCACTACTTGATAAAATATGTTTAGCATTAACTTTATGCACTTTTAAATCCTAGTGTTTTTTAGCAGTAAAAGATGAAACATCAATTTTCATAACTAATACATTATTCACAGACTGTTCATTATATTGAAAATCATCACGTTTGGTGACATTTCTCATAATAGACTTAAGAGCTAATAGCTTATCCTCTTTTACATCGAGGATGCTTGCAACTCCATTTCCTATAATACTTCTATAAAAATAAGTATAAGTGCAAGCTAAATCACCTTTTCCAGACATTTCATTCTTTTCTTCAATTTCAAAAGCGACTTCCTGGGTTCCCTTTCTAAAAGTATTTACTTTCCTACCTTCTTTAGCTCCATGAAAATAAAGAGTTAATTTATCTCCTTCAAATTCATAGCCATAATTTAAAGGAACAATATATAAACCCATCTCATCTTTCATTGCAACTCTACAAACATCACAACTTTCTAATATATCAATAATTTCTTTTTTATCAGTAACTTCTCTATCACTTCTTCTCATTTTATAAACCTTATTTTTTAATATCCTATTAACTTATAGAGGAAATTCCCTAAAAGAGATGCTTATATAATGTAATAAAATATCCATCAAGGGAAGAGCCTATTTTAGATAAAATAAGTTAAACAAATTATTTTATAAAATTTAATTTATGAAAAGATTATTTGCTCATGAAGTTAAGAACTAATTTATCATAAGTTCTATCACTCAAGACTCTTTTTAAAACAAATAATAGTTTAGCATTAGATCCAATTAAGTATCTTGTTTTAGGTTTTTTCTTTTCAACAGCCTTAACAATTGTATAGGAAACGATTGAAGGATTACTTAAACTATTTTTAGATGAATACAATTTTTTAAAATAAGATGCAACTTTATTTGCAGATTCTTTATAAGCTCCATGACCACTAGTTTTAATTAAATTTTCAGATGCGATAATTCCCCAATTAGTTTTAATTCCACCTGGTTCAATTATAACAATTTCAATATTAAAGGGTTTTACTTCCATTCTCAAACAATCACTAAAGCCTTCAAGAGCAAACTTTGTTGCATGATACCATCCACCAAATGGAGTGTGGATTTTTCCCCCTGTTGAAGAAATATTTATAATCTTACCTTTATTTTGACTTCTCATATAAGGTAGAACTAATTGAGTCATTCTAGCCAAACCAAATAAATTAACCTCAACTTGCATCTTAGCTTCTTTAATTTCTACATCTTCTATAGCACCATAACTACCATATCCAGCATTATTTACTAAGATATCAATTCCACCTTCTTTTTCACTAATAGCTTTAACACAATTTACCATGCTCTCTTCATTAGTGACATCAAGACTTATTATATTTACACCTTGTTTTTTTAATGAAGCGAGTTTATCCATTCTTCTTGCAGCTCCATAAACGATATAACCTTTATTCTTTAGAGCAATGGCACTTTCATATCCAATTCCACTACTAGCACCTGTTATTAAAATCACTTCTTTTTTCATATTCTTATTCTACCTTTATCTCTATTAGGTATATAATATTATGTAAAAAGTTAATTTACAACAAAAGAGAGTGCCAATTTTGGAAATAGCAAATTCAATTACAACATTGTTATTTTTCTATTTTCAATTTTAATTATATTTTCTTCTCTTAATAATTTTAATTCTCTAAACAAAGACTGTCTTTGAACACCTAAATAATCAGCTAATTCTTTTTTAGAGATGGGAAGAATAAATGTAGATGATTTTTGCAGATTTGTTTGAGTTGTAAAATAATCTAAAAGATTCTCTCTTATCGTCTTTTTATGAAAAATGAATACTTTTTTATTTAAGTTTTGGGAATTAATTGATAATGCTTTAAAAAACTTAATAGTAAAATCATAATTGTGAAGAAGTTCTTCAATACATTTTTTAGAAAGACTAATTATTTTAGTTTCATTCTTTGAATAAAAGTTCAGAGGATAAACACCACCTGTTAAAATAAGATTAGCACCTATTATACTTCCAGGTTCAAATTCAAACATAGTTGTGGAATTTCCATTCTCATTTAAAGAATAAGCTATTATAACACCACTAACTACTATATCTACCCACTTACATTCTTCATTAACTTCTCTAATAGTATTATTT
This sequence comes from Pleomorphochaeta sp., assembly GCA_028532815.1. Taxonomy (GTDB): domain Bacteria; phylum Spirochaetota; class Spirochaetia; order Sphaerochaetales; family Sphaerochaetaceae; genus Pleomorphochaeta. The sequence continues at coordinate 24,187 of JAQQAS010000039.1, read as the reverse complement.
TTCTCAAAGTTCTTTATTTTAATACATTTCTTTTCAATTAATGAATCAATGTTTTCTAATTTTTCAAAATATGATACATCAAGTAATATATCTTTGATTTTCATTATCCTTTCCTCTTAACATTATTTTAATTCATCTTATGTCAATAATAAAGACTCTAATATGACTTTTTGTTTTTTACTAGCAAATTTTATCAATTACGTCACTTTGGTGTCTTTTAAAAATAAAAAAAGCAACTAAGATAAGCCTAAAGTAGGAGAAAATAATGGATATTTTTACACTATCAATTTGGATATTTACAATAATTTTTGTAATAGTCTCTCTTATCAAAGATAAGAAGAAAACATTTGATTCATTAAAAGTTGCACTAAAGATGGGAAAAGCAATGGCTTTAAGTATATTCTCAGTAATATTTTTAATTGGATTAATATTAGCAATAATACCACCTGAAAATATTGCAAGTTTTATTGAAAAACAAAACCCTTTTATAGCAACAATAGGATCTGCTATTTTAGGAACAATTACATTAATTCCCGCCTTTATAGCTTTTCCTCTTGTTGGAACTTTAGTTGATGCATCAGTAAATATCGTTGCAGCTGTAGCATTTTTAACAACACTTACAATGGTTGGAATAGTAACCTTTCCTTTAGAAAAGAAAGAATTTGGACTTAAATTTACTATTACTAGAAATTTATTGAGCTTTATATTTGCAATATTAATTGCATTATGCATGGGAGTCATCTTATGAAAAAATTAATAAAAAACAATCTCTCTATTGTCCTTATAGCAATAGTTTACATAACTTTATTTATAGTGAAAACATCACTTGCATTAACTTCAGTTAAAAATAGTGGATACTATATTAAAGAAATGCTTATGATAATGCCTGTAATTTTTGTATTAACAGCTCTTTTAGATACTTGGATAGACAAAAAAACAATTATGAAATATTTAGGTAAATCTTCAAAATCTAAAGGAGTAATCTTGTCCTTTGTACTTGGAAGTATATCAGCAGGTCCTATCTATGCAGCATTTCCAATCTGTGTATTACTCCATAAAAAAGGTGCATCAATTAGAAATATAATTATAATCCTCAGTTCTTGGGCTGTAATTAAAGTACCTATGTTAATAAATGAAGTTAAATTTCTTGGAATACAATTTATGGCAGTTAGATGGGTTTTAACTATCATTGCAATATTAATATTTTCTTTTATTGGAGATAAAATAATTAAAGATGAAGATCTTTCTGTTGATAAGAAATTTATTGATGGAAAAGTTAGTATCAACACTAGAGCTTGTATTGGTTGTGGAGTTTGTGCAAAAACATACCCTTCTCTTTTTTCTGTAGAAAATAAGAAGGCACATCTAAATAAAATTGATAACATTGATGATGAGCAACTAAATAAAGCAATTGATAGCTGTCCTGTAAATGCTTTAAATAAATAAAAAAATAAGTTTAAAAAGTTAATAAGAATTAGAGTAAAATTTACTTTAATTCTTTTTTTCTATTGTAAAACTTTTTCATATAAAGATAAGACATTTTCACTACATATTTTTTTAACAATACTTTTAGAATATCTCTTTTCAAGAACTCTTACAATTTCCTGCATATTGCCTGAATCTTTAATTTCTAACTTTGAATTAATGCCATCTAAATCGGCTCCAAAACCAATTGAGTTCTCACCTCCTAAATCAATCATATAATCAATATGTTTAATAATATCTGAAATTGTTGAAACTTTATCACTTCTATCAGATATAAATTCACTGCAGAAGTTAATACCAATAACACATTCTCTCTCTATCATCTTTCTAAGTAAATTATCATTAAGATTTCTTCCAACATTAGTTACGCTATAATAATTCGAATGACTTGCTACAAATGGTTTACTAGTATTATTTAATACATCTTCAACTAATTTATTTGAACCATGAGATATATCAATTATCATGTTTAATTCTTCCATTTTTTTAATATAATCAATGCCATGAACAGTTAATCCATTTATATTATCAACTCTTCTTAAATCCTTAATTGTATTTAAATTATCTCCATCTAAATTAGGATAGCCGACTTTATTAATATAATTCCAAGTTAAGGTAATCATTCTAACACCTAACTCATAAAACTCATTTAAATCTTTAAATGGAACAATTGCACTATCTTCTATTGTTAACATAGAATTTATCTTATCCATTTTTATATCAGAGTATTTATAAACTTTATTAATGTTATTTAAAGAAGTTTCTTTATTATAAAAATGGATAATATCTCTTGCTACCTTATCTATTTTTTCAACCTTTCTACAATCTAGAAAAATTGCCATATTTTGAAGAAGATAATCACTTCTTTTCATTTTTTCTAAATCTATATGTAAGTTATTTTTTGATATATGTTGATTTGTATTAAACATCTCAACGATAGTATCACAGTGCATATCAACAATTTTCATAAAAATATATACCTCATTTTCTTTTTACTAATTATAAAGGTTGCCCTTTTACCATACCAGGGGTAAAACCATAGTGTCTTTTAAATTCCCTAGAAAACTGAGAAACACTCTCATACCCTATTAAGGATGCAACATTACAAGCTTTTAAATTTTGAGTAGAGAGAATATCTTTTGCTTTTGTTAATCTTATTTTTTTTAAATATTGTAAAGGAGTTTCCCCTGTTAAAGATTTAAATATTTTATAAAATCCTGACTCACTCATTGAACACTCTTTAGCTAAATACTCAACACTGATATGATCTTTATAGTTAGTGTGAATAATTCTCAAAGCTTTTGAGAGCCTATCATAATCACTATCCTTTGCACAGAGTGCATATAAAATAGGTTTATTTGCACCTTGTAAAGCCAAATACATTATCTCTTTAACTATTGAAGGTCCAATAATTAAAGAATCAGTTTCATTTTCTAAAGCTTCAAGGAGTCTAAGAGATGCATCTTCTATTTTTTTATCTATTTTACTTGGATTTACTTTAAAAGAATTTACATTTACCACAGATTCTCTAATATTCATTTTTAAAATTAACTCGTTTAATAAAGGAATATCAAGTTCAATATGTAGACCAAATACAGGATCTTCATTACTTGCAACAGCCTCACACTCAAATTGTAAATGTGTTGGTAAAACAATGTAATAATTTCGACTGTACTCAAAATGATGATTTGCCAAATATCCATGTTTTGTACCATTTAAAACGATTAGAATACCCGGTTTATAATCTAATAATTGTCTTTTAATCGAATGATTATTTTTAAATATCCTAACTCCCTCAATAAAAGTATTGTTAAAGCCTTCTTTTAAGTTATTATCAATTATATATTGAATTGCCTTACTACATTCCATCTTTGCCTCTTTTCCTTTTCTCTTTTTAAGCTATATAGGATTGTATAATAAAATACAACTTTTTATTAATAAATTCTCAATAGTTTATAGAAATAGGCAATAATTTTTATTATATTAGGCATTTTTTAAAACTATCTTTTCTGATAGTTTAGTATTATAATAAAAAGATACAAAACTTTAACCATAAAGGAGAAGATAAGATATATGAATAATTTTGTTTATGATATACAAACTAAAGTTTATTTTGGTAAAGACCAATTAGGTAATTTAGCCCCTGAATTAAAAAAATATGGTAAAAAAGTATTACTAACTTATGGTGGTGGTAGTATTAAAAAAAATGGATTATATCAAAGAATTTTAGATGAACTAAATAAAGGTGATTTTGAAGTTTTTGAACTATCTGGCATTGATCCAAATCCTAGAGTATCTTCCGTTAATCAAGGTGCACAAATCTGTAAAAAAGAAAACATTGATGTACTATTAGCAGTAGGTGGTGGTTCTGTAATCGACTGTACTAAATATATTGGAGCTGCAGCTTATTATGATGGTGATGCTTGGGATATTATGCTGAAAAAAGTAGATGTCAAAAAAGCTCTTCCACTTTTTACAGTTTTAACTCTATCTGCAACAGGAACTGAAATGAATGCTGCAGGAGTTATAAGTAATCCTGAAACAAATGATAAGATTGGATTAATTTTCCCACCTCTTAGACCAAAAGTTTCTTTCTTAGATCCAACATTAACCTATAGTGTTAGTAAATATCAAACAGCTTGTGGATCTGCTGATATTCTAAACCATATATTTGAAGTTTACTTTAATATGGATGATGATTTATATATGCTAGATACTGTTATGGAAGGTTTGATGAAAACTGTTATAAAGTACGCACCAATAGCATATCATGATGGAAACAACTATGAAGCAAGAGCGAATCTTATGTGGGCTTCATCTTGGGCAATCAATGGTTTTGTAGCCGCTGGAAAAACTCATGAATGGACATGCCACCCAATAGAACATGAACTATCAGCCTACTATGATATAACCCATGGATTAGGTTTAGCAATTTTAGCACCTAAATGGTTAGAATATTCACTATCAGATAAAACCGTTTCAAAATATAAACAATTTGGTGTTAACGTCTTTAATATAGATGAAAGTTTAGATGATATGGAAATAGCAAAGCTTGCAATAGAGAAAACTAAGAAATTCCTTTATGAAGACTTACATCTTGATAGCACTTTATCAGATATAAACATAGATGATGAAAAATTCGAAATCATGGCTAAAAAGGCTTGTAATAATGATAAAATTAATGGATTTGTAACACTATATCCAAAAGATGTTGTTAATATCTTAAATATGTGTAAATAAATAAATTGTAAACATTTAATTCAATATACTGCTGTGGTTTTAGTCAACTACAGCAGTTTTGCAATATAAGCTAATAAAAAAGGATATTGCAGCCTAGTTCAAATAGGTTTGCAATATCCTTGTATTTTCTAAGCTAATAATTATTTAGAATACAATTCTTCACATTCACTTAAACATCTAGCTTCGCTCTCAAAAGCTGCTAAACCTTCAGAGGGGAATTCTTCTCTTAGCTTGATTACAATTTTTGTTAATTTCACTACATCATCATCCTTTACATAGAAAATATAGAGTTTATTTGTTTGCGGCCAAACCTCATTTCCAAGTTTAGGATTTGAGAATCCTTGCCCTATAACAGGAGTGATAGCTGTAAAATGAGTTAACTCATATGCACTTATTCTTTCAAGAAATTCTTCATCTAAAGCTCTAGATATAATTATTTCAATTCTCTTCATTAGTTATCCTCCCTTACAACATCGCTATCATTAATTAAGGCTTGTTGTTTGTTTTTTAAAGCTTTTTTAATTTTGTGCTTTTCGTCTCTTTTATTAAAAATGTAATAGATAATTGGCATCATTGTTAATGTCATTAAGGTACCAAATGATAAACCACCAAAGATTACTTGTCCTATAGGTTGAATAAGTTGTGAGCCCTCCCCTGGGAAGAATGCTAGAGGGACTAAAGCAAGAACTGTTGTTAAGGTTGTCATCATAATAGGTCTTAAACGAGTTCTAGCTGAGGTAACACAAGCTTCTTCAAGAGTATAATCTCTTTTTCTAAGTAAATTAGTATAATCAACTAATACAATACCATTGTTAACAATAATTCCGACTAGAACTAATATACCAACAAGAGTCATCAAGGAGATTACAGATTTAGTTAAAATAATAGTTGCAACAACACCTATTAAAGCCATTGGCAGTGTAAAAATAACAATAAAAGGATCTTTAAAAGATTCAAACTGTGAGGACATTACCGCAAATACCAATATAGAAGCCATTAAGATAATCTTAATAAATACTTCAATACCTTCTCTCATAGAATCCCAAGAACCACCAACTGAATAGGTTAAAGCCTCATCTGTTTGTATATTACTATTTTCAAGTAACTCTTCAACAGCATTGTTTAATTGGTTTATAGATAAGTTACCAACATTACTTGCAGTAACATGAGCAACACGCCCTTGATTTTCTCTTGAAATAGTCATAGGAGAAGTAGTTTCTTCTATATGAGCAATTGCTGAAAGAGGTATTTTTTGACCTAGTTGATTTGTTATTGTTATTTGATCTAAGTTAAATTTATGATACTGATCTGCATCGCTTAGACTTAATATCATATCAATAGAATCACCTTTTTGAGTAAAAGTCCCAACTGTAACTCCACTTAAATCAGCCTTAAGTTCAGAGGCAATACTCATAGAGTTAACATAATTTTTATTCATTGCAGCTTTATCATAAACTAATGATAGTTGAGGATTTCCGTCAGTAATTGAATTACTAACATTGTTAACTAAATTAGCACCATCTTTTTCAAGAATATTTGCAATTTGATTTGATACTTGTGTTAATCTATCAAAATCATCACTCTTAATTGTTATATCAATATCTGAGCCATTAAATCCTGAAGATGAGTTTGATGAAGTACTTGCTGTAAGATCAAAATCAGTGTAATTAGAATCCAAAGAATCAATAACTTTCGTTACCTCTTTATAATCCATATCACCGTCAAGTCTTTCGTCAGCAGTTTTTAAAGTAATTGATATTGAAGAAGTTGAAGATCCACCACCTGTAAACATAGAAAATTCTGAACCACCATCAATTGTTGTAGCCATTTTAGTATAGCCTTGAATAGCTTCTTTTAGATCTTCTTCAAAAGCTGTTGTTTTAGCATCAATAACTGCTAAATCTGTTCCATGAGGGAATGATAAGGTTGCTGTTACACTAGTTTGATCTGTTTCAGGGATAAATGTAAATTCTAATGATGGAATTTTTGCAATTGAAAAACCAAGTAGTGCTAAAATAATTACAATAAATATTGTTTTATGATGGAGACACCATCTAATAAATTTAGAATAACCATTCTCAAATGAATTAAAGAATTTTTCAACAAGTCCATTTAACCCTCTTCTCTTTTCCCCAACACGTTTAACATGTCCTTTAAAGAAAGATGAAGAAAGAGTTGGAACTAAAATTAGAGCAACAAGTAAAGAGGTAGTTAAAGATACAATAACAGTAAAAGCTAAATCTTCAAATATAGTAATTGTTCCATCTAAACTGTTTCTAAATAATAATAAAGGAATGAAAACTGAGATCGTTGTCAAAGTTGAACTTGTAATCGCACTTCTCATCTCATTAGCTCCAAGGGAAGCCGCTATATGAGGTTTTGCACCTTTTTCTCGATAACTAAATATATTTTCTAAGATAACAATAGAGTTATCAACTAACATGCCGACCCCGAGCGTCAAACCTGCTAAGCTCATCATATTAATTGTATTATTCGTAAAACGTAATACTAATAATGTTATAATTAAAGATATTGGAATAGTTAATGAAATTGTAAATGTTGAAGATAAACTTCTTAAGAAAATTAAAATAACAATAACTGCTAATATAGCTCCAGTGATAGCTGAAGATGTAACATTAGAGATTGATGTTATAATAGAATCAGTTGTATTAAAAGCAACAGCTAATTCAACACCTTCAGGTAATGTTTTATTCAAGCTATCTAATTTTTCAATGATTGAATCAGACACTTGTAGAGAATTAGTGCCAGATTGTTTATTGATAGTCATAATTATTCCAGATTCACCATTAACATATGCATATGATGTGGTATCTTTATAATCTTCCTCAACACTTGCAACATCACCTAAGGTTATTATTGAAATAGAACCTGTTTGATTATCAGTCTTAGTAGTAATAATAGTATCTTTAATTTCTTGAATTGTTTGGAAATTACCTTCACTACTGATTGAATAATTCATATCATGATCGGTTATAGTACCAGCATCTGATTTCCAGTTTTGACTTGCAATAACTTGGGACATTTGAGGTAATGAAAGACCTAATGTATCAAGAGTATTTTTATCAATTTCAATTTTAATTACTTTTTCACGGCCACCACTAATTGAAGTATTAGCAACACCATCTAACTGCTCAAGAGAGGGAGATACTATATCATTTGCTATATTTAACAATTCATCGGGTGTTTTATTACCAGTAAGAGATACACCCATAATAGGCATCAAAGATACATCAAGCTGCATAATCATAGGAGAAGTTGCATCTTCAGGTAAATAATCTTCTACCAAAGATAGCCTATCCCGTATCATATTCGTCGCCTGATCTAAATCCGTCGATTGCGAGAATTGAAGGGTTATGGTAGACGAGCCTGAGCTTGATTGAGAACTAATGTCAGTTAATCCTGTAATACCTGCAAAGGTATTTTCCATAACTTTAGTTAACTTTGATTCAACTTCTTCTGGACTAGCATTAGGATATTGAGTTATTACCATAACATATGGAAGAGAAACATCAGGAAGTAAATCGATTGGTATTTCATTTAAAGTATATATTCCTAGAGCAACTAATATTAAAGTAAAAATTAATACAGTTCTAGGTTTTTTTATTGAAGTATCACTTATACTCATTAAAAGGCTCCTTCGTTTTGGATGCTTACAAATGAACCTTCACCTAATAGAGAAGATTTAGTATTAACAATTACATTACCTTCTTCTAAGCCTGAAAGAACTTGAACATAATCATAAGTTTCAAGACCTTTTGTTATATCGGTTTTAGTTAATTTGTTATCAGTTATAAGATATACGTAAAAAGAGTTATCTTTTGCAAAAACACTTGTTGAAGGAATTAATAGTGCATCATCTACAGTTTTGGTAATAATAGTATTTTTTGCATACATACCAGAGAGAACAAGCTGATCTGGATCTTTATAATCTATTTCAATACCTAAAGATCTAGTTTGTGTATTAACAGTAGGATCTAAATCAGATACAGTTCCTTTAAATACCATATCAGGGAAAGCATCAAACTTCACTTCTACATCTTGGCCTATTTTAACTTGAGAAATGTACTTTTCAATTATATTAGCTTTAATAGAAGAATCATTTAAATCTTGGATATAAGCTAAAGGACTTGAAGGAGATACTAATGAGCCCTCTTTTGTATTTACAGAAATAATAGTTCCAGAAATTGGAGCACTAATATCTTTCATTTTATAATTCATTCCAGGTCGAGATGGATCAATTTGTCCAATAACCTCATCAGCTGTTACTCTATCTCCAACTTTCAAATTAAAGTTTTTTAAAGTTCCTGTTGCTTCCCCAACTATTGCTACAGGATTTCCTGTAGTAACTGTTCCAGCAACTTCAATGCTTGAACTAATTTCACCAAGTTCTACCCTTGCAGCATTTACACTAATTGGTTTTATTGATTCTTCACTATTAGTTATTTCAATGATTTCATCACTAGAAGAACTATCTATATATTCATTTATTTTGCTACAAGAGGTTAATCCCATTACAGAGATACTTGTAATTACCATAGCTTTAATAATTTGTTTCTTATAATTTCTAATCATTTTAATTTTCCTTAAGGTTATATTGAACATTGATCTTCTAAATCAAGAAGAGCACTTACATACGAATATTGAGCTTGAAGTAATGAGAGCTGCGCATTACTAACACTTAATTGAGCAGATTGTAAATCTGAAAAAGTAGAGAATCCACTTTCATAAGAGAGAGAAGTTAATTCAAAAGATTGCTTTGATAAGTCTATACTTTCTTTACTTAATTCAATTTGTTTTTTAGCTTCTTTAATTGCTTCTATATTTGAATTAAACTCTAAAACAATATTATCTTTAATACTTGTATTTCCTAGCTCTAGTTGAGAGTATGAAACATCAAGTTTTTGTAAAGATTTCTGGTTTGAAGAGCCTGGTAGCATATTAGTAATATTGAAGGCAATTGTTGCACTGACACTACCTGCATCGTAATAATAATCTATTGCACCATCTGCTACTTCCCAAGTTGGATTATAACTTGCAGATAAGGATAATGATGGAAAATAAGTAGATTCCTTTAATGCTTTTTTATTTACATCAAGCATTTGCCTATTAATTTGTGATGATTGTAAATCAGGAGATGCAGCAAAAGCTTTTTCTAAAGTATATTTAGATAAATCATCATCATATGTAGTAGGTAATGTATCAGTTAAATTTAGGTCTTCAGTAATATCATCAAGTCCAATTAAAAAAGCAAGAGTTCTTTTTTGTGAAACTATTGTAGTTTGAGTTTTTTCATAATTAGCTACTTGAGAAGAAATTTGAGCTTTAAGTTGTAGCACATTAATTTCTGGAATGTCACCATTTTCATATGCTGCTTGAGTATTTTCTAAAGTCTGTTGTAAATAATCAATATTTTCTTTTTGAAGATCTAGGGCAGCCTCTTGAACTAAAATTCCGTAATATATTTTTTTAATTTGTAACTCAACATCTTTTTTGGCCTTATCAAAACTGATAATCTTATTTTTAAGGGATAAAGACGTTGTTTGAAGAGATGTTATCATTGCTGGGTTAAAAGCAAATGAAGCACTTAAAGTTGTAGATAAATATAAAGAAGGTGTTACAGTTGCATATACTGAATCATTCGCTTTATAAGCTGTACCACTTACACTTAGTGTTGGATAAATAGATGCGTATTTATTCTCATCATCTATTGTTGCATTTTCAATTTCTAACGCATTCGATAATACTTGAGCACTTTTATTAACAGCTTCCCCTACCGCATCATCAAGACTTAAATTTCTTGCAAATAAGGGAGAAGAAATAATAAAAATACTCACAATTATTGTTAATATTATTTTTTTAATCATAATTTTTCCTATTTCTTTATTCGATATCTTTCATAACTTCGTTAATATTATCTTTTAACTGTGTTAAGAAAATTATCATCTGATTCTTTTGTTCAGGACTAATCCCTTTACTTAATTTATTAATTATAGGCTCAATTGTATCTCTAAGTTCCTTAGCAACTAATTTACCTTCATCAGTTAATTGGATTTTCTGATATCGTCTATCTTCTTGATTAGACTCCATTATAACTAAATTTTTCTGAGCTAAATTTGATATAGCTTTAGAAACATTAGACTTAGAATATGAACCACATTTGCTAAATTCACTAGCTATCGGAGGGTTTTCATCTCCTGCGAAAAAAATTAAAGCATTTGCATCTAATTTTGTTAGCTTATATTTCTTTCTTACAGGAGCCATCTTTTGCATAATTATAGTGGTGATCTTCCTTGAATATTCAATATAAGTTAATATTGATTTCCTAGCATTTTCCAAAATAACCTCCTATTTTGATTTATTAGTTATTTTTAACAATAGTTATAAATAATAACTAACTTTGGATAAGTAATACATCAATTGGGAATAAAGGTCAACAAAATAGATAAAAAACAATGTTAGAAATTTATGTATATTTCAAAAGAGCATAAAAAGGGCTATCACACAAAATGCAATAGCCCAAAAAATTGTTGTTAATCTTTTTTTATTCCCAACCTTCACCACTCAGATATCTATAGAAGGCATTGTTTACAAACATTTTATTTAGAACAACTGGTGCATCAGTATAACTTTGCATAATAGATGAAAGTTCATCTTTGTTTTCTTCTAAACAGAATGGGTGAATTGAATAACCACCTTCTGTTGCAACGCTATCATAAATTACTTGGTATGCTTGTTCATCATACATTACAGTAGTACTATAAAGAGGTTGCCACCATGCACCTGAAATAAGTTTAACATCACTACCTTCTTTTTGGTTTTCACTATTTTTCTTAGAATATTGTTCAATAATTCTATTAAAATCTAAAAGATCGGCCTCACTTTCAAATTCAAACAATGCATCATATTCTAAAGCATTTACAAGATATAAATCTTCACTGTATTGTTCTACAAAATATGAATATGATGGTTCTGGTATTGGACCCCATTCTAGTAAGTATTGATAAATTGAAACTTTAGGCTCGATTTGTAATTTTGCATCAATGCCTTCACTATTTAATAAAGCAATTAATTGTTTAAGGTGTTTTTCATCACTGTGACCATATTTGATAGTTAATTCTGAAATGAAATTTGAATTAAATCCCTCTTTCTTTAAATTATAACCAGTTGAAGCTTTTGATTTAACTAATTCTTTACCAACGACATCTAGATTATTATCAGAATAGATATAATATGAATTAAAAGCTGAAGCAACTTTGTTTAAAATATCATCATCACTAATATTTCCAATATAATTTCTTGAAACTCCATTTACTTGTGCAATATTCATTAATAAAGTTGCAGCTACATCTCCATCAATTGAGTCTTCTTTAACTAATTTTGAAACATCTGAGCTAGTAATTAATTTAGCATCTAGAGCACAAGCTACATATTTAGCATCAAAATCACCAATTTTTTTAACACCATAATAATCAAGTCTAGAGCTTGCTTTTTCATCACTATAAGTTAAAGCTAATTCTTCAAAATCAGCAGCTTTTACTAATGCTTCGATTACATCTTTTGAAAGAGAGATATCTTTACCACTGATATCCTTAGCACTTTCAATAAAACTATTTAAATCAATAGAAGTATCATATAAATCAATATTATATACACTCTCTAAATATAGTTGATCGTCTTTAATTTCGTTTTGAACAACATCTGATACAGTGGTACAAGAACTAAATCCAATAACAATTGCTGTTATCCCAATAAATAGATTAAATTTTTTCATAACTTCCTTAAGGATTAAAAAATCCCTTCTCCTAAATTTATTTTTTTTAAAAGACCCTCTTAGATCTTTATTTTAAAATTATTAACGTTTACCTTTATCGTAGATTTCACCCAAAGCTCTTGGAGCTCTATTACTCTTTGAAAAAAACAGCAATAAAATTAGTGTTAGAACATAAGGGAATGTTAAAACTAAATCACTGTAGCTACTTGGCAGTGATAACTTTTGAATCATAAAATATCCAATACTTCTAGCAAAACCAAATATAAGACAAGCCAATAGAGTATTAGAAATCTTCCAGTTTCCAAAAATATATGCTGCAATAGCTAAATAACCATAACCGACGTAAATACTTGGTGAAAAGTTGGTAGAAATTGAATATGCAAAACAAATACCACCTAAGCCACTCATAGCACCACTTATCAATATTGCTATAAATCTTATTCTAGTGACATTTTTACCTGCTGCAGCAACAGAGTGAGGATTATCTCCACAAGCTCTTAGTCTCATTCCAAATGGTGTTTTATATAATAGGTAAGCCATAAATGAGGCAACTACTACTATTATAAATTCGAAAACATAAACATCAGTAAAAAATGCACCTAAAACAGGAATTTTTGAAATAAATGGAACAGTTACTCTTGGAAATACGAATAACATAAATTTATTTGATGATTGATTAAACAACGATATATTTAACTGGTTTGTCAAAAATGCAGTAAGAGATACAGATAACATATTTATAACGACACCACTAATTACTTGATTTGCTTGGAATTTTAATACTATTAAGGCATAAAGCATCGCAAATAAAGCACCACCTACCATTGCTGAAAAAAGGGAAATGTAAACTAAAGTCGATTGTGAATCTATAAAAGTTGATGTAAATGCAGCTACTATTAAACCACCAAAGAAAGCTCCCATGCCAAGTAAGCCTTCCAAAGCTAAATTAATAACCCCGCTTCCTTCGCAAAATATACCACCTATAGCAATGATAAATAGAGGTAATGTGAAAGCCATACTCTCAATTATAATATTATTCATTTTTACCTCCAATATCTAATAACTCAGTATTAAATTTATTTGCCATTAATTTGAAATATCCACTGCTTGCACTAAATAGTAAAAGAATGCTTGTAATTAAAGCAGCTATTTCTCTAAGGACCCCTAATCTAGAGGAAAGATAAGCAGTTCCACTTTCAAATATCATCACTAAGAACGATGCAAAGAAACAACCAATAGGACTCATATTACCCAAAAGTGCAACAGCAATTGCATCAAATCCCAAAGAAGGAACAACTCTAGGTTGAATAGATGCATAACTTCCTAAATAGTAAGTAACTCCTGCAAGACCTGCCAAAGCTCCAGATATAATCATAGTTCTAACAATTGTGCTACCAACTTTGATTCCACTATATCTTGAAGCTTTTTTATTAGAACCTACTGCTTTTAATTCAAAACCAAAACGAGTTTTGTCTAATAAAAATTTGAGAGCAAAAATCACTAAGATTGCTAGAACAAATACTGTTGTAATATTCATCCTCAGATTAAACATTTCAACATCAACTAACGTTAATCTTGCACTATCGTTAATTTCAATACTTTGTCGAGTAATTGGATCTACAAATCTTGTTTGAATAAAGAAGCTTGCAACATAACTTATAATGTAGTTAAACATAATAGCAACAACAACTTCATTCATATTAAATTTATACTTTAACCACCCTATAAGAGCTCCCATTAAAGCACCAACACCAACGCCTATTAAAATTACAAGAACTTTTGCAACAATTGATGTGATATCACTATAACCAACTAATATTGTTGCTAAGAAACCTGATAAAACCATTATTCCAGAAACACAGATATTAAATAATCCACATTTTAGTGCAACTGCAACTGAAAGAGATGCAAATATCATAGGAACTGTATAATTTAATAAATTAAGAAAATCAGTAAATTGACTCTTTTTACCAGCATATCTTCCTTTTGGAAGAAGTCCAGAGCCTTGTAATAAACTTTTATAAGCGACTAAAGGGTTTTTGCCTAATAGTAGAAGTAAAATAGCTCCACCTAATAAACTTAGTAGCAAACAAAAAAGTGAAATTCTTAATACTTGATGTTTACCAGGACCACAAAATCCTACAAAACTTCTCTTGAATATATTATCTTTTTTTAGCACGATTTATGTACCCCCATCATATATTCTCCAACTCTTTCTTTAGTTAAGTCTTTTGCATCCTTTATGGTTTGAACTTCTCCACCATATATTACTAAAATAGTATCTGCTAAAGACATAATTTCATCTAATTCAAGAGAAATTAATAAAATAGCTTTACCAGCATTTCTTAATTCAGCAATTCTTTTATGTATAATTTCAATAGCACCAACATCTAAACCTCTTGTTGGTTGTACAAAAATAATTAAATCAGAATTTGAATGGATTTCTCTTGCAATAATTGCTTTTTGTTGATTTCCACCACTCATACTTCTAACAATTGTTTTTGCCTTTTCTTCACCACACCTAATATCATAATTATCGATTAAAATATTGCTTATTTCATCAAACTTTTTAAAATTGAGTACACCGTGTTTTGAGCAGTATGGCTCTTTATAATATTGTTTAAGACATAGATTTTCAGATAAAGTAAAATCTAATAATAAACCTACATTATGTCTGTCTTCTGGAATATAAGAGATTCCTTCTTCAAGCCTCTCTCTTATACTTAAATTATTGATATTTTTGCCATTTAATAAAATACTACCACTAGAGGTTTTTAAAAGACCTGCGATTGCATCAGCTATCTCCACTTGTCCATTTCCAGAAACACCAGCGACTGCTAAGATTTGTCCCTTTTTAACTGAGAAAGAAACATCTTTTAAAGTTTGTACACCATCTTTATTAAATGTATTAATTTTTTCAACATCTAAAACAGTTTCGCCAAAAGGCTTATCATCTTTCTTTATTTGCAGAGAAATATCATGACCGACCATAAGTGATGCCATTTCTTTAGTAGTAGATTTTGCTACATCTAAGACATCAATTAATTTACCTTTTCTCAATATTGCACATCTATCTGCTATTTTCTTTATCTCATCAAGTTTATGAGTAATTATAATGATTGTTTTTCCACTATCTCGAAGAGATTTTATTATATCCAATAAAGACTCGATCTCTTGAGGAGTTAATACAGCAGTAGGTTCGTCAAATATTAATAATTCAGCATTTCTGTATAGCATTTTTAATATTTCAACTCTTTGACGTGTTGAAACAGCTACATCTTGAATTAAGTCGGTTGGATTCACATCCAAATGATATTTCTTTGATAATAAAGCAACATCTTTATTAGCATTTTCAATATCAACTTTAGGGAAAATCCCAAACTTCTTTTTTATAGGCTCAATACCTAAAATAATGTTTTCAGCAACACTTTGATTATCGACTAGTTTAAAATGTTGGTGGACCATTCCAATATGAAGTTTATTTGCATCAAGAGGAGAAGTTATCTTAACTTTTTCACCTTTAATGTAAATACTTCCCGAGGTAGGTTCATACAATCCAAATAGGATACTCATTAATGTTGATTTACCAGCACCATTCTCACCTAATATTGCATAAATTTCACCCTGTTTTACTTCTATAGAAACATCATCGTTTGCAACAATATTTGGAAAGACTTTGCTAATATTTTTTAACTCAACAAAATTATTATTCATAATTAGCTACTCCAAAAAGTTCATTACTCAAAATTAATTGAGCAATGAACTTATATTTAGATTAATTTACTTGAAATTCTTCAGGGGTGAATCCACCAAAGTTAGAAGCTGGAACAATACTTCCGCTCTTAACTAATTGATATACTTCATCTAATATTTCCATAGTAGAATCTTGTAATTGATGATGTGCACTATCTCTTACATAACCTGTTGAATCAGTATCAGCTCTTAATACTTCATTAGCACCTACAAAAGTACCATCTTTAATTTTTTGTAAAGTTCTATCAACATTAATTCCCATAACTTTTAGAACACTAGTTAAAATTATATTATCATCACCTACAGCTCCATCAGCCCATTGGTCAACATCACAACCAATAACTTTTACACTACCTTTAGATTCTTTAGCTGCAGTAAATACACCATTACCTGAACCACCTGCTGCAACAAAAATAATATCACAACCTTCATTAATTAGTTGATTACCAACGATTTTACCAGTTGCTTCATCAGCAAAAGATCCAACATAGTTACCACCAACATTAGCACCAGTTACATCAGTACCTGCTTGAGATGCTAGTTCAACAAGTTCAACGTTTTTAGAGAATTTTTCATTAACATACTTTACACCACATTCAAAACCATATTGATAGTTAACGTTTGAAGGATATGCAACTCCGTTTACAACAGCAACTTTATTAGTTTTTGTTTCTAAGGCTGCTGAAACTCCTGCAAAAAATCCTGATTCTTGTTCAGCAAATTGCATTGCATAAACATTATCTAAAACTAAGCTATTAGCTGGATTTTCTGGATCAGTTGGAAAAGTATCAACTAAAATAAATTTAGTATCAGGATTATCCATAGCTAATTGACTAATTCCAGCAAATTGGAAACCAGTACATACTTCAACATCATACTCAGCTACTACATCACTAGCAACTTTTAATGCTTTAGCTACATCACCGCTAGGTTCTCTTAAAGGTTTTACACTTGCTTCAGGATTCTTTTCAATAAAAGATAAAATACCATTGTAGTTCTCTTCATTGAAAGATCCATCATCTACACCTGAAGGTGTGGTAACGATAGTAATTTTAAGACCTTCAGAAGAAGCTTCCTCAGATGATCCAGCTGCAAAGACTAGAGATGAAAGACTCATCATACACATTGAAATTAACAACAATTTCTTCATAATTTTCTCCTCTCAATTAACTTATTAGTTTATAAATTTATTAATTGATAATTAATTTTCCCATTTATTGATAATACTCTTTAATAATTTGATAAATTGAGGTTTGACTTTTTTACCAGCTTCAATAACTTCATTTTCATCAAGAATTGTTTCACTTATTCCTGTTGCCATATTAGTTAAACAACTTATTGCAAGTAATTCCATTTTTAAGTAACTTGCTGTGATTGCTTCAAAGACTGTTGACATTCCAGTAGCATCAGCACCTAGAGCAGAAGCCATTTTTATTTCAGCTGCTGTCTCAAAGCTTGGACCACTAAAAAATTGATATACACCTTTTCGAATTGGTAAATTTATTTCTTTTGCACACGCGCAAGCTAGTTTCATCATCTTTGATGAATAAGTTTTTGACATGTCAAAGAACCTAGGACCTAATGATTCATAATTTATTCCTCTAAGAGGATTATCACTAACTAATTTAATATGATCTTCAATGATCATTAAATCGCCAACATTCCAATCACGTCTTAGACATCCACTAGCATTTGTTAAAATCAATTTTTTAATATTTAATTGATTAAAAACAAAAATAGGATAACAAATTGTTTTCGCATCATATCCCTCATAATAATGAAATCGGCCTTGCATGCATACTACATTTTTACCACTAATTTCACCAATTACTAATTTTCCATAGTGTCCAGGAGCTGTAGATATAGGAAAATTAGGAATATCACTATAATTTATTACAATAGGATTTTCTATTGATTGGGCTAATTCCCCTAATCCACTACCTAATACAAGAGCTATCTCTATGTCAAAATCTATAAACTTTTTTATATAATCAGCACTAATTTCAATTTTTTCTAAGAATGATTTTTCTTCCATTGTGTAGCTCTACCTCATATCTTCAATTTCTTTGCATTGTTCTTTATTTAATTCTTTAGGTTTACAACCAAAAGATTCCAATTGTTTAGCAATTACTGTCATTTGAGCAGCTCTTTCTAATAGATCCATTTTATCAAAACCACCAAGTAAATCTTTTGCAAGAACAATAGCACCATGATTTTGCATAAGCATCACATCATATTTTTCCCCGTACTTAGCAACTTCATCTGCTAATGGTTTTGTACCCATTAAATGATAAGGGACATTTACAATGTTACCCATGAAATAGTAAGCCTCTGCAGTTAATTTTGATAATATTTGATTTTCACCTTCAATTGTACTAAAAGAAGATGCATAGATTGGATGAGAGTGTACCACAGCATTTATATCTTTTCTGGTAATTAATAATAGACGATGAATCTCCATCTCAATACTGAGTTTTAACTCTGGAGTATAATTAGTTCCATCGAATCCCACAATTGCAATTTTATCAGCTGTTAAACAACTTTTATCTAATGCTGAAGGTGTGATACAAAAAAGTTCGTCGTTTAATCTGAAACTAATATTACCACCAGAGACGGTAGTTAATCCTCTCGCAAACAATCTATTCATTGTTTTAGCTACTTCATTTCTTTCTTCATAGAATTTATCCATTCTTATTTACCCACCTTATAATACTTTTCTAATTCGTTTGGATTAAATTTACCTTTATCGGTAATAACACCCTTACATAAATTAGGTGGTGTTATATCGAAAGCAGGGTAATAACCTTTAACACCTTCATATGTAAATTTTTGTGAAAGAGCATGAAGAACTAGTTCAGGATCTCTCTCTTCAATTACAATTGAATCTTTATCAGAATGAGATAAATTTGGTTTTCCAGTAACATAGTATGGGATATCAAAATAGTTACAAGCTAAAGCAATTTGGAAGGTTCCAACTTTATTTACAATATGTCCATCCATACAAATAACATCTGCAGCAGAAGTAAATACATCAACTTTTTTCTTTTCTAAAACATAGGCTGGCATATTATCTGTAATAACAGTTACATCAAATCCCATATCCTTTATACAACTAGCTGTAAGTCTTCCACCTTGTAAGTAAGGTCGTGTTTCTGGACAAATAAATTTTATATCTTTATTTTGTTCTCTAATTGATTTCAACATCATACCAACTACAGTTTCAGCCCAACATTGAGTCATTACCGTACCACTTTGAGGGAAACAGTCAACAAGATGTTTACCCATAATTTGGCATGAAGAATATATTTCATCATAATATTCAAGAGTTGTATTAAAGGCTGCATTTATTGGAGAGTGACCTTGTAAACGTGCATTTATTGAAGCGGTTTCACATTTTTCAACAATTTCTTTCATAAAAGCTGATGTTGTGGGTCTAGCTGTATATAAAGCAATACCAGCTTTATGCATAAATTTAACAAACTCAACTTCATTTAAATTTTTAGCTTGATATGCGGCTAAAGCCATACCCATTCCGGCAGCAAAATAAGGACCCCAACTCTGAGTAACCATATCAGTTATAGCTTGAGCTACTTCCATATATGTACTACATTCAACAAACTTTACTTCTATCGGATATATTCTTCTATCTAAGATTCTTACTTTCCCATTGTTATACCAGGCAATGTTCTCGTACTTTAAAATAAATGCCATACCGTCATCTAATTTTTTCATGATTCACCTTTTTTTATTTTGTTTTTAATTGTTTTTACTATATAAACACGAAAAATACCAAAAGTCAAGAAAATTCAAATACAACATTTTTTGCATTATTTCTTTACATAACAACATATTAGTGCTAATTTAAGTAAAGACTAAAATTTTGGTTTAAAGGACATATTATGCTAGCAAAAGAAAGAAGAGACCAAATCAAACATATATTAGATATAGAAAAGACAGTTACTGTTAAGAATTTAGCAGCAGATTTAAAAGTTACAATGGAAACTATTCGTAGTGATTTAGATTACTTGTCAAAGAAAAACTTTGGAATAATTAAAGTACATGGTGGAGCTTATAAAATAGACACTTTTGATAAATCTATTCCAATTAAACTTAGAGAACAAGTAATGGTAAAAGAGAAAGAAGCCCTAGCTGCTAAAACAATGCAATTTATTAAAGATGGGGATATTTTAATGTTAGATTCTAGTTCTACTAGTTTCTGTATAGCTAAGCAATTAAATATTAAACAGATTAAAGCTACTATCATAACAAATTCATTAACACTTATTAATTTAGTATCCACTAATCCTTTAATAAAAGTTATATGTTTAGGTGGAACTTTAATAAATAATTCAAATGCATTTAGAGGTATTTTCACAATAGATTTACTAAATCAACTACATGGTGAAAAAGTATTTTTAAGCCCAACAGCATTATCTAAAGACTTCGGAATAAGTCATGACAATGAATTTGCAGCACAGATAAATTCTAGAATGATTGAAAATAGTGACAAAGTATTTTTAGTTGTAGATCATACAAAATTTGGTAAATCTAGTTTCACAAAAATATGTGATTTCGATAAAATAGATTATATAATAACAAATAAAAAACCATCAAAAGAATGGTTAGATTTTATTAAAGAGTACAATATTATTTTGAAATGTAATTAATAACTAACCCAATAATAATGAATAATTTTTCTAATTACAATTAATAAAAAATTAACCTATCTAATAAAAAAGGTATTTAGCCTTTAATAAGATAGGTTATATTTATCAAAAAAAATAGTCAACTTTATTTCTTCCAGAAAGATTTTGTAAATAAAGCGAAAACAGTATAAAGCTCTAGGCGGCCTAGTAACATTAAAAATGCAAACATCCATTTTAAGAATGGTGAGAATGCAGCAAAGTTTCCAGTAGGACCAACAGAACCAAACCCAATTCCAATATTACCTAAACATAAGAAAGAAGCTGAAAAAGCTGTCATCATATCACAGCCAGAAAGTGCTGCAATTGCGGAACCTATTAACCCGGTTGCTATGTAGATTGCAATAAAACCACTAATTGAAATTAACACATCATCTTTTATAACATCGGAACCAACTTTAACAGGGAATATTCCAGAGGGGTATATTCTTTGTTTAATATGAACTACTGCAGCTTTTATAACAGTTGCTACCCTTATAACCTTAATACCACCTCCTGCAGAACCGGCACAACCACCAACAAAAAATAGTATTAATAAAACCATTTGAGTAAATGTAGGCCATAAGCAATAGTTTGCTGTTGCAAATCCTGTTGTTGTTATAATTGAAGCATTTTGGAAAGCACTGTAACGCAGAGCTGTTGAAAAATCACCATATACACCTTTATTTGTCAAAAAGAAGGCTATTACTAGAGTGCAAGTTCCCCAAATTAAAAGATAAGCATGTAATTCCCCATCTTTTAAAACATTTTTAAGTCTACCTGTAAAAGCTTTATAATATAGAGCAAAGTTTGCTCCCCCTATTAGCATAAATACAGTTACAACTATTTCTACATAAGACGAATTAAAAGTACCAATAGAAGAGTTCTTAACACAGAAACCTGCAGCAGCCATAGTTGAAAAAGTTACCGTTACTGCTTCATAAATATTTAATCCACCAAACTTTAACAAGATAACTTCTAATAAAGAAAATCCAACGTAGATACTCCAAAGAATAAGAGCAGTATTTTGAATTTTAGGTGTTAATTTATCTTTAACAGGTCCAACAGATTCTGCCCCAACTAATTTATTACCTCCAGATCCAACTCTAGGAATTAAAGCAACTAATAAAACAACAATTCCCATACCTCCTAACCAGTTTGTTGCAGATCTCCAAAATAATATAGACATTGGATTATCTTCTATTTGGGTCAAAACTGTTGCTCCAGTGGTTGTAAAACCACTCATAACTTCAAAGTATGCACTAACATAATCTGGATAACTACCACTTACAAAAAGCGGAATAGCACTAACAGCTGCACCAAGTATCCAAGTAAAAGTTACAAAAAAATATCCATCTCGGGTTCCAAGATTTGCATCTTTTTCTTTATGAGTAAAAAGTGCTACAAAAATACAGAAAACAGCTATTACACCAAAAGAGTATAAAAAACCAATGAAGGCTTTTTGTTCATTATTCACATAAGCCATAACGGTTGGAATGATCATAAAACCCGCTATAAAAAGTTGCATATAAGAGAGAAGTCTTAAATCTTGCTTATAATTCATTCCTACTTTCCTTTAATAAAAAGCTGCTGAATGTATTTTACATTACCAGAACTTACACTAACTAATACATTGTCGCCACATTTTAAGACATAATCACCTGTTGGAACTATATTTTTACAATTTTTATTACTAATTGCAGCAATAATCCCCTTACCTTTCATATTAATATCAGATAATTTTTTACCACAAATTTTAGTATTTTCCTCAACAGTATATTCATATACTTCCATAGAACCACCAAGGATTGAATGAATACTTAAAACATTACTTCCTCTAAGTTTACTTAAAACAGTTTCAACAGTAGATTCTGTTGTAGAAATTATTGAATCAATCCCTAAATAACTTTCCATTGTTAAATAATTAATGTTATGTCTAATTAAAGCTATAGATCTTACGATACCTTTCTTTTTAGCATAAGTTGCTGTTATTAAATTCAACTCATCACTTTCAGTTAAAGAAATCAATAAATCATAATTTGTTAAATGAGAATCTGTAAGAATTGATTCATCAGTTATATCAGCATTTAAAACAACTATTTGAGGAAATTCATTTGCAAATTGATTACAAATTTCACTTTTCATTTCGATTAAGATAATATTTTTTAATTGAGAAGATGTACATTGTCTTAAGAAAAATCTAGTAATCATAGATCCACCAACTAAAACAATTTTAAACTTATCCTTTGTTTTATTTGATACATTAGTCATTAGCGATGATAGATTCTTAGGTTTTCCAACAATAGATAAAATATCATTCTCATGAATAATAGTACTTCCATTAGGTACAATTGTGTTCCTTTTATTTTTAATAGCAGCAACAACAAAATTATCTTTTCTCTCTCGTCTTAATTCTTGAATAGATTTACCTACGAATTTTTTTGATGAATCAACACTATAGTTATATAAAATTAAATCAGAATTATTAAAAGTAATTATGTTGTTATAAATTCCATTGTTTACAATATTATAAATTAGTTTAGCAGTAACTATATTAGGATTAACTATTTCTGAAATACCTAGTAAGGAACCCATTCTCTCACTCTTACCACTCCAGCCTAATTTCTTAATTGCTGCAATTGTTTTAACATTTGGAAAATGGCTAGCAACTAAGCCACAAGATACAATATTAATTTCATCATTACCTGTAACTGCAATAAAAACATCTGCATCTGCACAATTAGCTTGTTTTAACACATCTATATCAGTGCCATTTCCAAGAATACCCATACAATCTAATTTATAAAGAACTGTATCCAATCTAGTTTTATTTTTATCAATAAAACTTATTTCTTCATCTTCTTTAGTTAGATGATAAGCTAACCTTGTTCCCCTACGTCCTGCGCCTAATATTATTATTTTCAAAACTTCCTCATTTAATAAATAGTCAAAAAAAATATATCAATAAAATTGAAAACAAGCTCAGCTCAATCAAACTTTATACGATATACCTAATAATACTATATAAAACTCAATAATAAGTCAAACTTAAATAACCAATTAAGCAATAACGTTTAAACTTATATACTAATATATAAAAAGAAGTACAATATCATAATTCTTTTGTTTTAAAACAAGACAAAATAGGCAAAATATGCAATTAATTTAACAAATTTATTTATGAGTTCTGATAAACTTATTTTTAAATAAATATATTTTGAATTTTTTTTATATC
>JAQQAS010000038.1 GCA_028532815.1 Pleomorphochaeta sp. | reverse complement strand
GTTAAAGTTAGCCCAGAAAGCTTTCAAACAACTTTAAATAACGGTACAGAAGCTTTTGATTCAAAGATTATTCCTTCTGTTAATACTTACACTTCGCTAGAAACAATCGCAGCTGGTTTACATTCAAACCTTTTAGTTAATAAATTTAACATGAGCTGGAGTGGTAATGAAAAACTTCCTGCAGGGGATTATGTAAGTAACGTAAAAATCGAGTACACAATTAAATAATAAAAACCATATATAAAACAATACAACCTCCTAAAAAAAGAGCAGTCTAATTAGATTGCTCTTTTTGTGTTGTTTTATTGTGTAAATAAAAAAACCTAACCAAATTATTTTTCGTAATTGGTTAGGCTGTTTTGAGTGATGAAAAAGAGGTTAACTTATAAAAAAAATAATTGTATAAGAAGTTATGAATATAGTTAAAATATAAAAAGTTGTGAATAATTGATAATTTAAAAACAACTTTACATTGGATAAATGTTTTATATTTAAATAATTTTTTTAATTTGTTATTTTCCTCATTTTCTATAAGTAGATTAAAATTTTTCAATTAATAAGTCAAGGATAATATTAATAATTGGTGGTAATTGTTTTGTGTTCTAGGGAAAAATATTGATCCAATTGTAATAAATTGGATCAATGTAAGCTTATTATATCTGATAAAACCGAAATAGGATTTTCAAAAGTTGAGCTTATTAATTAATAATCTTTGATAAATAGGGGAATTTATCGTTTTCTATTTTAGTAAAAAGAAAACTGCTCAACCTTTTGTTTTATTAAGAGAGATGTATAAGCTCACTTAAGATGTTAATACTATATGTTATAAGTTTGTATAAGTCAAGATAATGTTTGATTATTTGATAATTTTTGATGTCATTGTTTACTTAAGTTCTTTATTTATAAGTATTTATTAAATATGTAATAAGTTTATATAAGTTTAATGATTTATATCATATATAGGTTAAAAAAGATTGCATCATGATAATTGGAAGTGGTGCCCTGTAAATTACTTAGATTGTAATATGCATCTTCGTTATTAAATGTAACATTTAATTCATCTTCAGGGGTGGTAAAAATATTTATTATAGTAGGAACATAGGCTTGCAAGTGAATTCTATGATTGTTACAACTAAGACTCGATGCTGCTATAAATAAAATAAGTGAAAATATTATTAATTTTTTTTTCATATCAATCCCCATTAAAGTAATTATTGATTACAGCTAAAGTAAAAGTCAATTAAATAATGAAAAAATAAATAATAAATTATTGATTAAAATATAAGAATTTACATATATTTTTATTTGGAGATTATGTAATTTAATAAAAAAAATAACAAATAAATTGTTATTTTTTTTAGTTTTTATTCATCTTTTTCCTCAAAATCTTGAGTAAATTGTTTTCTACATCTGTTTTGATGTTGTCTATGATGACAGGGTGGACACAATTCTATATCCCCACCTTCTATAATAATATCCTTGCCTTCGACAAGGGCTGTTGATACTTTTTTTCTAGCTACTGCATAAATAGATTGGGTTGTAGTTCTAGCTACATTTAACTTCTTAGCAGCTTCTTCTTGCATTAAATTTTCATAATCTATTAAACGTAATGTTTCATATTCATCAACCGTCATTACTATAGCGGAGTTATTTCTTTTCCCTTTTGGGCCGAATCGTGTATATTCTGGCATTCCACCAGATATTCTTCTACATTTTTTTGGTCTAGGCATATTTCATCTCTCCGTTTAAGATTTATATTACTAATTTAGTTCTTTTTGCTAAAAAAAGCAATTGGAAAATATATCTCCAATTGCTAAATATATTCAATATGGATTTTTTTAGTGTGAGGCACAAGAATCGCCATGTGAGTGATGATTTCCATCGTGATTATGTCCAGCACATGAAATATCTGGATCAAAATCTAAATTATTTTTAAGATAGGCTTCGACAGCTTCGTCAGCTTTTCCTGTTACACCTGGAACTAATTTGATGTTAGCTTGGGTAATAAGAGTTTTAGCACCATTTCCAAGTCCTCCACAAATTAAGGTGTCTACTCCACTTTTTGTAAGTAGATCTACTAAAGTTCCATGAGCATAGCCTGTAGTAGATTTTATTTCTTGGTTTGTTATTTTGCCATCTTCTACTGCATAAATTTTAAATTCACTAGCTTGTCCGAAATGTTGTTCAACTAATTCATTATTGTAAGTAACCGCAATTTTCATTGGTTAACTCCTTTATTAATTACTTAAGATAATTTTAGTTTACTTATATTTTGGGCATATGTCAATAAACTATCTTTTATATTTATTATTGACTTTTTATTATATGAAGTTTAAAAATGAATTGTACAAATATGAAATAAATTTTGAGGTCATTATGGAAAAGAATGAGTTCTCTTCTTTTAGAGAATTAAGGGAAAATATGAATAGGATGATGAGCTGTTTTATCAAAAATGTTAAAACACCTATAAGTCAACAATTAAACTTAAATGCAAGTCAAATACAAGTTATTTTGTTACTAATGAAGTATAAAAATCAAAAAATGAGTGATTTGACTAAGCACACAAATGTTGTAAAGAGTTCAATGACGAATATTATTGATTCATTAGAAGCCTTACAACTCGTAAAAAGAATTAGAAATAAAGATGATCGAAGAATAGTTTTTGTTGGATTAACAGATAAAGGAGAAGACTTAGCTAATAATTTGAGAAAAGCTATATTTCACTTATTTGAACAAAAACTTTCATATATCTCTACTAACGAAAGGCAGGAGTTTATAGAAAGTATTAATAAAATAACATTTTTGATTAATAAGATGGAGAACATAGATGAAAAATAATCCTCATGAATTTTTAGGCACCGATAAAATTACTCCCTTATTATTTAAATTATCAATTCCTGCGATGATTGGGATGGTTAGTAATGCCTTATATAATGTTATAGATACTGTTTTTGTAGGACATGGGGCTGGATCTCTTGCTATTGGTGGTTTAACTATTGCTTTTCCTTTTCAATTAATAATTGGGGCTTTTGCTTTAATGTATGGAGTAGGTGTTGCATCAGTTATTTCAAGAAGGCTTGGAGAAGGAAAACCTGAAGAGGCTGTTATAGCTGCATCAAATGCTTTTATTTTAACTTTTTTTACATCTTTGATAATCTTAATATTTGGAGAGTTGTTCTTAGAAAAAATTTTAAATATTTTTGGAGCAACAGAGGATATTCTTCCTTATGCAATTGATTACATGAGGATAATTTTAATAGGTGCACCTTTTCTATCTTTTTCTATGTGTGCAAACAATATTTTAAGAAGTGAAGGCGCTGCAAAGGTTTCAATGACAATTATGATTATTGGAACTGCTTTGAATGTAGTCTTTGATCCAATTTTTATATTTGGATTTGGTTTGGGAATAAAAGGAGCTGCAATAGCAACTGTTATATCTCAAATTTGTGGCTCATTATATGCTTTGTCCTATTTTTTGAGAGGTAAATCTTCACTAAATTTTCATATTCGGTTATTTAAATTAAAATTTGTTTATATTAAAGAAATTATATTATTAGGACTTGCTACATTTATAAGGCAAATTGGAACATCTGCAATGGCTTTAGCTGTAAATAATATGGTTAAAATTTATGGTGGCGATTTAGCAATTGCAACATTTGGTATGGTAAATAGATTCTTAACATTAGTCCTTATGCCAATATTTGGAATGAACCAAGGTCTGCAACCAATTATTGGTTATAACTTTGGAGCTAAAAAGAATGATAGGGTAAAAGAAGTCTTAAAAGTAGCTATTATGATTACTACTCTAATTGGGTTTGTTTTTTCCTTAATAGCTTTTATTTTCCCAAGAATTTTATTAACTATGTTTACTACAGATCAAGAATTATTAGCTATGGGTTCCGTAGCGCTTAGAATTATCATATCAACTATGGTTTTCTTAGGTCTTCAAAGTTGTGGTACAACTTATTTCCAAGCTATTGGGAAAAGTTTACCATCTATCTTTTTAGGTATGAGTAGACAGTTTATAATATTAATCCCATTAGTATTAATTTTGCCAAGATTCTTTGGATTAGTTGGTGTTTGGATAGCTTTCCCATCAGCAGATATTCTATCATCTCTTATTACTAGTATCTGGCTTATTGTTGATATTAAAAAAATAAAATAATAATAATTACGGATTTCTTTTGTTTTGAAAGAAATCCGTTTTACTCTTATAAAGAGCCTCTTGGCTTATCAGTTGTCTCTCTAACAATTAATTTACTTTTATAATCAATTCTAGTTACTTGAAGATTGTCTTCGTTGTTTTCATGTTCATTAATTTTTGTAGCAATTAATGACATTGCTTTAACACCTCTTTTGAAAATTGAATGTTCAATTGTTGTTAGCTTTAAAGAAGCAAACTTAGATGGGAATATATTGTCAAAACCACAAACACTATAATCTTGAGGAATTTTAAAATCATGATCCTTTATTGCGTTTATAATCCCATAAGCTACCATATCATTTATTCCAATCATTGCAGTCACATCTTTATTTTCTTTTAAACAAATATTTGTCAGTTTATATCCAGTAAAATATTCAATATCGGCTGTAGCTATTTCTTCTTGAGGCAAAATGTCTTGGCTATAAACTTTTACTGGTGGAAGTTTTTTTTTGTCAAATACAAATTTGATTCCTTCCAATCTTTTTGTTCTAGCTGTGTGAAATTCATTTAAACT
Organism: Pleomorphochaeta sp.; assembly: GCA_028532815.1. GTDB lineage: Bacteria > Spirochaetota > Spirochaetia > Sphaerochaetales > Sphaerochaetaceae > Pleomorphochaeta. The sequence goes on along the minus strand of JAQQAS010000038.1, from coordinate 14,440 downwards.
TGTTGATATGTAAGCAACATTTTTATGCCCTAAATCTATTAAATGTTGACCTATAAGCTTTCCTGCTTCAAAGTTGTTCATATTTACTGTATCAAAATCAAAATTATTATCTTCATCTCCAACTGCAACTATGGGAAATTGTTTACTTAATTCTTTAACAACTTCAATATTTTCTGGAATCATAGAAAATATAATTCCAGCAATAGGATATCTTTGAAAAGATTTTAAGGTATCTTGTTCAATTAATAGATCCCAATATGTTGTTTTTATTATAGTTCTAATTCCCATTTCAATTGCTTTTTGTTCCATACCTTGAATCAAGGTAGAATAATAAGGGTTATATACAGAAGGACAAATTATTAAAATAGTTTTACCAAGTAAAGATGTATGTTTTTTATTTGTATAGAATAATTCTTTAGCGGTTTTTCTAACTTGCATTATTGTTTCATTTGAAAATCTATTAAGTTTTTTTCCAGATAAAATCATAGATACACTAGCTGTTGAAAGCTTTGTAGCCTTTGCAATATCAGATAGAGTTGTTTTCTTGTTTTTCATTATTTTGGCCCGCTAATTCATTTTAAAAGATATTTTTGAATAAAGCAATCTTTTTTCAACAAAAAATTAAACAAAAAATTAAACAAAAATTACATGAAAAAAGAATAAAAAATTTAACTTGACAATAGAAAATTCACCATTTACTATTGAAATGACTTTTTTAGTTATTTTTTTTACAAATAAATTAATATCTTGTTTAAAAAAATGTTTAAAAAAATAGTATTTGTTTAAAAGGAGAAAAAAACAATGAAAAAACCTATTTTATTAATTATGTTATTGGTAAGTTTACTTATGACTCCAATATTTGCTAATGGACAAAAGGAAGCAGCAGCTGATGAGGATTATCATCTAGTATTAAAAATGAGTCATGTATTTGCACCAAACGAACAATTAACAAAATCTTTAACTATTGTTGTTGATAATATTAAAGAAAGAACTAATGGTGCTATTGAAATTCAACAATATCCACAAGGTCAGCTTGCAACATATAAAGATGGTGTAGAACAAGTAGCTTTAGGTGCTAAATTTATATCAGTTGAAGACCCTTCATACTTAGGTGACTATGTTGCAGATTTTAATGCTTTAGTTGGTCCAATGCTTTATAGTAACTTTGATGAATATGAATACTTAATTAACACAGACTTAGTTAAAGGTATGGTAAGTGAATTAGAAGAAAAGCATAGAATCAAAATATTAGCTTTAGATTATATCTTTGGATTTAGATCAATGATGACTAATAAAGTTATAACAACTCCTGCTGATTTACAAGGAATGAAAATCAGAACTCCAGGTAGCCAATTATTCATTGATACAATTAATGCAATGGGTGCAACTGCAACAGCATTACCTTTCTCAGAAACAATTAGTGCAGTTCAACAAGGTGTTGTTGATGGATTAGAAGGTACAGTTGATGCATATGGTTCAAATGGTAGTAGTGAAGTTGCAAAGAAAATGGCACTTACTAATCACTTCTTAGGAACTTGTGGTGTTTATATTAATGCAGATTTATTTGAAAGTATTCCTGAAGAATATCAAGTAATTATTGAAGAAGAATTTGCTAAGGGTGCACAACAAATGATTTCTGAAATTACTAAAAACTATGAAACTTCAAAAGCTAATTTAGAAGCTCAAGGTATTGAATTTAATGAAGTAGATCATGATGCATTTGTTGAAGCAGTAGCTCCTGTATATGAAAACATGAAGGGTGTAACTCCTGGAATCTTAGACATATTTAAAGCTGAACTAGCAAAAATGCCAAAATAAGGTAAAATAATAATCAGGCTGTTGTAATGACAGCCTGAATTTACTTTACCAAGGGGGTTAATGTGAAAATTTCATTTAAGAATATTATAGATAATTTTGAAGAAATTGGTTCAGGCTTTTTTCTTATCGTTACAACTGTTTTAGTTTTGATGAATGTCTTTTTAAGATATTTTTTCAATATGGGAATTATTTGGTCAGAAGAAGTTGCAACTGGATGTTTTGTTTGGAGTGTTTTTTTAGGTTCTGCAGCTTGTTATAAACGTAAATTGCATGTCGGAGTAGACATGATATTAAAAAAATTCTCAAAAAGAAATCAAGATATTATTAATTTTGTTATTTATATTATTTTATTAGTAATTAATGGATCTTTAACCCTTATCTCAATTCAATATTTGAAAGTATCTGCAAGAAAACCAACTCCAGTATTAGGAATTTCCTCAGCATTTATCAGTTCATCAATTTTTGTTGGATTTTTATTAATGACGATTTATACAATTTTATTTCTAATTTCAGATATCAAATCTTTATACAAAAATAAAAATGGAGGTGTACAATGTTAGCTTTAGTTCCTGTAATTCTTGTATTTATTTTATATTTTTCAAGCATTCCGATTTCATTTGCTCTATTTGGCTCTACCCTTTTTTATTTTGGTATAATAGATAATACATCACCGGTTGCTCTATTATTGCAAAAATTTGTAACAAGCACACAATCTTTTCCTCTTCTTGCTATTCCTTTCTTTGTAATGGCCGGTTCAATTATGAATTATAGTGGAATTAGTAAAAAATTGATGCAATTTGCTGATGTATTAACAGGACACCTTCCAGGTGGTTTAGCTCAAGCTAATGTACTTTTAAGTATGTTAATGGGCGGGGTTTCTGGATCAGCTAATGCTGATGCTGCTATGGAAAGTAAAATGTTAGTTCCAGAAATGGAAAAAAGAGGATATGATAAATCTTTTTCAACTGCAATAACAGCAGCATCTTCTGCTGTTACTCCTGTTATTCCTCCTGGAATTAATCTAATTATTTACGCTTTAATTGCTAGTTGTTCAGTTGGTAGAATGTTTGCAGCTGGTTATATTCCAGGATTTTTAATGACTATCTCTTTGATGGTTACAGTTCATCTAATTTCAAAGAAAAGAAAATATATTGCAGTTAGAGATAAAAGAGCTTCTCATAAAGAGATTTTAAAGCAAGGTGTAGATTCAATTTGGGCATTACTATTTCCTTTTGGAATTATTCTTGGACTAAGAATTGGATTATTTACCCCATCCGAAGCTGGTGCTGTAGCTGTGTTATATTGTGTAATTATTGGTAAATTTGTTTATAAAGAACTAAAAAAAGAAGACTTTATCCCAATAATGAAAGAAACAATTTATGGAACAAGCTCTGTTGTATTAATTATTGTTGCTGCAAATGTCTTTGGTTATTATTTGAACTGGGAAAGAATCCCACAAATGATTACTAGTTTTTTACTAAGTGTTACAACAAATAAATATTTAATGCTATTACTATTCAACTTACTTCTATTAGTAATTGGTATGTTTATAGAAGGTGGTGCTGCAATTATAATCTTAGCACCACTATTAGTTCCTGTTGCAACATCCCTAGGTGTTGATGTCATTCATTTTGGTTTAATTTGTATTGTTAATATAATGATTGGTGGACTAACTCCTCCCTTTGGTTCAATGATGTTTACTTGCTGCACTATTACAAATTGTTCTTTACAAGATTTTACTAAAGAGGTACTTCCTTTTATTGGAGCCTTATTAATTTCACTATTATTAATAACTTATGTTCCATTTATTACGCTAGCACTTCCAAATTTGATTTATGGCGTAGTTTAAGGAGATTATCATATGCTAATAATTGGTCACAGAGGTTGTAGTTATAAAGGATATAATCAAAATACAATAAGAAGTTATAGAAAAATAATAGAAGAAGGAGCAAAAGCATTTGAATTTGATGTTCAGTTGACTTGCGATAATGAACTTGTTGTTGTCCACAATTTAAATTTAAGCAAAGTTTCTGATGGAATAGGTTTAATTAAGGAAAAGAGTTTAGAACAAATTAAACAATTACATGCTGGAGATATTAAAAATGGATGTGATCCAATTCCAACTCTCCTTGATGTTTTAAATTTAATTTCAGGGTATGAAAAAGAAAAAAGACCAGTTATGCATTTGGAATTAAAAGGCGATAATACAGGATTTTTAAGTGGTGAAATTATAAAAGATTATGTTGATAGAAACCTTTTAGACTATGATGACTTTTTAATTAGTTCTTTTAATTGGGATGAATTATCTTCAATTAGAAAAAGTTGTCCAAGTTTAAAAATAGCCTTGCTAGATGGATCTATTAGAAGAAAAGAGCTAATTTCCAAAATTGAATCAGATGAATCTATTTTTTCAGATATTTTTGCATATGGTGAGGAAGATTATATGTTACCATTTTTTCCTTCCATTGAAAAATCAATAGCATTAATAAATGATAAAGTTAAATCCAATAATGATAGAATCATATTAATTGAAGAAGTTAAAAAAGCATTAAATGGTTCATATTATACCAATGAATTAATTCAAAAAGCTATAGATATGAATGCAGTCTCAATAAATTTATGGTATCAAACTGTTACTAAAGAATTTATTGAAAAAGCACATAAAAAAGGGTTAAAGGTTTTAGTCTTTACTGTTAATGAGAAAGAAGATATTAAAAATGTTTTGAACCTTAATGTTGATGGTTTTTTTACGGATTATTATTTACAAACAAAAGAATATTTACAAAGCTTAGTCTAATTAATCTTAGTTTTTTTCTCAAAATATATCCTCAACTGCAAGTTGGGGATTTCTTTCTTTAAAAAAGAAAATAAGTATTATTATCCGTTACAATTAGCTTATTTTAAGCTATAATAAAAAAGGTAAGTTAAATTCAAGGAGATTTTATGAAAAATATTGGTATATTAGGATTAGGAAATATCGCAAAAAATATGGCTAGAACTGTAAATTTAATGGATGATGTGGATTTATATGCAGTAGCTTCTAGAAGCATAGAAAAAGCAGAAAACTTTAAAGAAGAATATTTTGCTCAAGTAGCTTATGGTTCATATTTAGAATTACTTCAAGATCAAAAGGTTGATCTAGTATATATTGCTACACCTCATTCTCACCATGCTGATTTAATTGAGTTAGCAATAAATAATAATAAACCAGTTTTGTGTGAAAAAGCCTTTACAACTAACTTAGAACAAGCAAAAAAGGTTATAGCATTATCACATGAAAAAAATGTATTTTTAGCAGAAGCTATTTGGACAAGATACTTGCCTTCTAGATCAATGATTGATCAGATATTAGAAAGTGGAGTAATTGGAAATATAAGTTTAGTAGATTCAAATTTAGGTTATAATGTTGCAGATAAAGAAAGAATTTATAAAAAAGAATTAGCTGGTGGAGCTCTTTTAGATTTAACAGTATATCCTATTAACTTTACATGTATGTTCCTAGGAAGTGATATAAGTAAAATTAATTCAACTGTTGTAAAAATGAAAAGTGGTGTAGATGGTATAGAAAATGTAACTTTTGTTTATGACAATGGAATTTTAGCTACTATTAGTTCAAATGTTTATGCAAGAACAAGTAGGAAAGGTTTTATCTACGGAACTAAAGGTTATATTGAAATTGAAAATATTAATAACCCTGAAAAAATAAGTATCTATAACGCTCAAGGTGAATTAGAAGAAGAACTATTACCACCTGAACAAATTACAGGTTTTGAATATCAAGTAAGAGCATGTCTAGAGGCTATTGATGAAGGTTTAATTGAACCAAAACAAATGCCACATACTGAAATTCTTAGGATGATGGAAATCATGGACTCTTTAAGAAAAAGTTGGGATGTTGTTTATCCTTGGGAAGAGTAATAAAGGCTTATTAATCTAAGAATATTTTGCCATTGCAATAAAAGTGTTTTATACTTTACAAACATATAAACTAGGAGGATTTTAATGCAGTATATTGGATCTTTAGATCAAGGAACAACATCAACAAGATTTATAATTTTTAATTCAGAAGGAGATATAGTTTCATCTTATCAGATGGAACATAAACAAATCTTTCCACAGCCAGGTTGGGTTGAACATAACCCAATTGAAATTTGGGAAAATAGTGTTACTTGTATAAATGAAGCACTGAAAAAAGCAAATTTAGAAGGTTGTGATTTAAAGGGTATAGGAATAACAAACCAAAGAGAAACTATAATTGCTTGGAACCCAAAAACTGGAAAGATTTGGTATAATGCAATTGTATGGCAGGATTTAAGAGGTGCTGAATATATAAATAGCTTAGAAGATAAAGTTGATTCAGCATGGCTTGCAAAAAAATCAGGACTTAGATTAAGTCCATATTTTTCTGTAAGTAAAATTGTATGGCTTTTAGACAATGTAAAAGGTCTAAGAGAAGCAAGTGATAATGGGGATGTTGTTTTTGGTACTATTGATACTTGGTTAACTTGGAATTTAACAGGAAGAAAAGCTTTAGTAACTGATGTTACAAACGCTTCAAGGTACGTTTTAATGGATATTAATTCCTTACAATGGGATGATGAATTATTAAATATATTTAATGTACCTAAACAAAGTTTACCAAAGATTGTTCCATCAAGTGGTGAAATCTATGGCTATACTGAAAAAGATGGACCTCTTGATTGTGAAGTTCCAGTTTGTGGTATCTTAGGAGACCAACAAGCAGCTTTATTTGGACAAGCTTGTTTTACTGAAGGCCTTGGTAAAAGTACATATGGAACAGGTTGTTTCTTGCTTGTTAATACAGGAGAAAACGCTTGTATATCTGAAAACGGATTATTAACAACTGTAGCCTATCAAATAGGAAATGAAAAACCAAAATATGCACTAGAGGGATCAATTGCTGTAGCTGGTAGTTTAGTTCAATGGGCAAGGGATAATTTAGAAATTGTTGCTAATCCTCAAGAATTAGATGAACTAGCTGCTAGTGTAAAAGATTGTGGCGGAGTTTATATAGTTCCAGCCTTTAGTGGCCTTTTTGCTCCATATTGGAGAAGCGACGCAAGAGGTGTTATTGCAGGATTAACTGGATTTGCAACAAGAGCTCATTTATGTAAAGCAATATTAAATTCAACAGCTTTCCAAGCTTATGATATTTTCCAAACAATGGAAAAAGATTCATCAATAACAATGAAAACATTAAAAGTTGATGGAGGTTTAACAAACAGCCATCCTTTAATGCAATTCCAAGCAGATTTACTTGGAATTCCTGTAATAAGACCAGAAGTTGTTGAAACAACAGCTTTAGGAGCTGCCTATGCAGCAGGACTTAGTGTTGGAATTTATAAATCAGTTGAAGAATTAAATGAACATTGGAAAGAAAAAAAGAGATGGACTCCTTCTATGACTAAAGAAGATAGAGAATCTAGAGTAAAAAAATGGAAGAAGGCTGTTTCAAAAACCTTAAATTGGGTTGGCAATGAAGAAGTTTGCTTGTAAGCTATTTATATAGAGGAAAATTATGGATGGATTGATGAACATACAAACTATTGATGTTTTAAAAGCTGTGTTACAAGTTGGATTTTTAACTTGGGCTTTTTATCAATTTTATATGGCATTAGACAGAACTAAAATTCAGAGAATGCTAAAAATGATTTTTTATGCATTAGCCTTTTATGCAATAAGTTTTGTTTTTGAATTAAATATTTTACTAAAAGTATTTAATTTTATAGCCATACCATATGTAGTTTTTCTATGCATAATTTTCCAAGCAGAGCTTAGAAGATCTTTCTTAACAGAAGGCTTGGGTAAATCTAGATTAAAATTAACATCAATTAATAATTATTCTGATCAAATAGACATTGCCTTAAATGCCTGTTCTGTTTTACAAAGTAAACGACGTGGAGCTTTATTAGTTTTTTCACGTCGTGATAGTTTAAATTCAGTAATAAGTTCTGGAACTATAATCAATGCAGATTTATCTTCTCAATTGATATTAACAGTATTCGATCATGATACACCTTTACATGATGGTGCTTTAGTAATTCAAGATGGAAGAATTAGAGCAGCAGGTTGTTATTTACCATTAAGTGAACAAACCGATATTAAAAAGACTTTTGGAACTAGACACAGAGCGGCTCTAGGTATTAGTGAAGAAACTGATTCAATCGTTATTGTTGTATCTGAAGAAACAGGAGCTATTACTTTAGCTTATAATGCAAGATTATTTTATGATTTAGAAGTTGATAATATTAAGAGAGTACTTTTAGCTTGGTTTAGTGATAAAGATATAAGTGAAGAAGAAAGGGAAGAAAGAGAAGATGAAAAATAAACTTTCATTATATTTATTAGATAATTGGAAACCTAAACTCATTAGTTTATTTCTAGCTCTATGTGTATTTTTCTTCTATATGTTTTCAACAAATTCCACTAGAATAGTTAGTATCCCTCTCGATGTTATATTACCAATAGAATATGAGGCTGAGAGTTTAGTTCCAACTTCAGTAGATTTACAAATTAATGGTAATAATAACATTATTTATTTAATTGATCCAACTTTAGTTAAAGCTACAGTAGATTTTTCATCAGTTAATAAAGAAGGTATTAGTAATAATCCAATTGAATTGCAATATGATGAAACAGTATTTTCAAAGGGGAATATTAGTTTATCAACAAATCCAGCAACGGTTAAAGTTTCATTTAAAGAAGGATTGTAATTTGAATAAAATTGGCGTTGATATTGTAAATATAGAAAGAATTTCAAAATTAAATGATTATGCTATTAAGCGTTTATTTAATAAAGTAGAAGTTGATAAAGCAAATAGTATAACAAATGAAAAAAGTAGAGTCGAATTCCTAGCAGGAAGGTTTGCAGCAAAAGAAGCTTTAGCAAAAGCTCTAGGAGTGGGCTTTACAAAATTAATTCCCTCTGAAATAGTAATAACTAATTTAGATAGTGGCCAGCCAGAGATTAAAATAGAAGGAAAGACTTTAGAAGCTTATCCAAATTTAGAAATGCAAGTTTCAATCAGTCATGATTATCCTTGTGCTGTCGCTGTTGTATTAGTTGAGGACCTAAATGGCAAGAGTTGATTGGAGAAGACCTCCTTTAAGAGATTTAGAAGAAGGCAAAGTTAGATATAAGATGGTTGTCTCTTATGATGGTAGAGCTTTTAACGGTTGGCAAACACAGAAAAATGGTGTTGGTGTCCAACAAGCAATAGAAAAAGCTCTTAAAAAAATGCTTAAAGAAGATATAAAGGTTATTGGTTCAGGAAGAACTGATAGCGGGGTACACGCTATGGGGCAAGTTTGTCATTTTGACATATTAGATAGAAACATACCCCCAGTTGCTTTTTTAAATGTTATTAATTGTAATTTGCCTCCAACTGTAAGAATATTAGATTGTGAACAAGTGGATGGGTTTTTTCATTCTAGATATACAGCATATGCGAGAAAATATAGATATTACTTAAAAAGAGAGAACGAAATGACTGCTTCAGATAATGGATTTGTGGCAAAGATTAGAAAATTTCCTTCTCTTGATTTATTAAATTCTTACGCTAAACATATTGTTGGGACCCATGATTTTACTACTTTTACAGCAAGTAAAGATATGAGCCCTTCAAAATGTAGAGATATGTATGAATCATATTGGGCCTTTGAAAAAGATAGATGGGGCTATGATGTTTTAACCTATACCATATGTGGAAATGCATTTTTATATAAAATGGTTAGATCTTTAGTTGGAACTATGATTGATTTTGCTATGAAAAATAAAAGTAGTGAAGATTTTAAATTAGCCTTAGAAAGTAAAAATAGAAAAATGGCTGAAAGAACAGCTAATCCAAATGGTTTATTTCTATTAAATATTTCTTATGACGAAGATGAGTATATGTGGTTTGAAGAAACAGCTATACCTTTGACAAAAATGGAAAGAGAAAATGAGTAAGTTAAAACACTTAGAAGAAGTAGAAAATTTATTAAAATTAGCAAATACCGCTTTTAGTGATGATTATTTAACTGAAAAAAAAGATTTATATGAAATAAAACCACATAAAGTTAACAGTTTTCTTAAAAGAAAACATTTTGAAGAAAAAAAAGAAGAAATTAGAGCAACTGAAAATAATTATGAATTAAATTCCCCAACAAAAAAATCTGAATTTGGAGATATAAATTATTTTGACTTAGAAAAAATAGTTTTAAATTGTTCAAAATGTGAAGCTGCAAATTTTAGAAAAAATATTATCTTTGGAAAAGGAGTTAGACCTGCAACCTTAATGGCTATAGGAGAAGGTCCTGGTAGAGAAGAAGATAATAACAATGATTTGTTTATTGGCAAAAGTGGGCAGTATCTTCATAAATGGTTAGAAGCTATCGAAGTTAATTCTAATGAAGATGTATATTTTACAAATATAGTAAAATGCTTTAGTGGATCTAATCCAACTCAATCAATAGTTGATAGTTGTTTTCCATATTTAGAGAGACAAATTGAATTAGTAAATCCTAAAGTAATTTTAATTCTAGGTAAAATAGCTGCAAACAATATTTTTAAACAAAACTTAGGAATGAAAGATATGAGAGGAAAAATATATACTTATAAAAGAATTCCTTGTATTGTTACTTATCATCCAGCAGCTGTTTTGAGAAATCCACATTGGAGAAGACCAGTTTGGGAAGATTTAAAGAAAGTTAAACAACTTATTGAAATATAAAATAGGATTATTAATGTTTGCAAAAGTACTATTTGATTTACCCTTAGATACCGAATTTACCTATAAGATTCCAGAAGAACTAATTTCTAAAGTTTGTGTAGGAGTTAGAGTCAATGTACCATTTCGAAGTTATTCAAAAATAGGGTATGTGATTGAAATAGAAAATGAATATGATTCTAAATATAAAATTAAAGAAATAAAAAAAGTTGTTGATAAAGAACCCTTATTTGATGAAAATCAAATAGAATTAGCGAAATGGATGGCAAATTTTTATCTTTGTTCAGTTGGTGAAGCCTTAGCTCTTCAAATACCCGGTGGTAAAAGAGAAAAAGCCATTTCTATGAGTATTAATGAAGAAGATATATCTACAAGAAAAATTGATAAACTGTCAATTGAGCAAGAAAATGCTTTAGAAATACTTAGAAAAAAAGAATCTGCACTATATTATCTTTATGGAGTTACAGGATCGGGCAAAAGTGAAATATATTTTAGATTTGCAAAAGAAATAATCAAAGAAAATAAACAAGTAATATATTTAGTTCCTGAAATAACATTAACGCATCAATTGATACAACAGGTGAGTAAAAGATTTGATAACGAGGTAGCTATATTGCATTCAGCTATGACAAAAAGTCAAAGATTATCTCAATGGTTAAAAATATTTAAAAATGAAGTCTCTATTGTTATTGGGGTTAGAAGTGCTATTTTCGCACCATTTCACAACTTAGGTCTTGTAATTATGGATGAAGAGCACGAAAACTCTTATAAAAGTTCACAAACACCTAGATACCATGCAAGACAAATAGCTCAACACATTTGTAAAAAAAATAATTCAATTCTAATAATGGGAAGTGCAACTCCTTCATTAGAAGCCTATAGATTAATGAAAGAAAATAAAATTAAAAAAATAGAGCTTTTAAATAGAGTAGGATTTGGTATAATGCCAAAAATGAAAATTGTAAATATGATTAATGAGAAAGGTATTATTTCAAGAGATCTTGAGAAAGAAATTGATATTACTCTAAAGAACAAAAAACAAGTAATACTTTTTTTAAATAGAAGAGGGTTTTCATACTATTTTCATTGCAGAAGTTGTGGTTATGAGATGCAATGTCCAAACTGTTCAATATCATTAACTTATCATAAACATACTAATTCCATGGTTTGTCATTATTGTGGTTATAAAACAAAACCTATTTCAATTTGTCCAGAGTGTAATAGTCTTGATGTGGGATATAGAGGTTTTGGAACAGAAATGGTTGAACAAGAAATAAAATCATTATTTCCGTTTGCCAAAGTTGATCGTTTAGATGGAGATGTTGCAAAAGATAAAAAGCAAATTTTTGAAGTTTTAGATAAATTTAAAAATGGAGAGACTAATATATTGTTAGGAACTCAAATGGTTGCTAAAGGGTTTAATTTTCCAAATGTTGAATTAGTTGGTATAGTTTTAGCTGATTCAGCTATGAACATTCCAGATTTTCGCTCTCAAGAGAAAACTTATGCACTAATTACTCAAGTAGCTGGAAGGGCTGGAAGATTTAACGATAAAGGAAAAGTTGTAATTCAAACACTCCAACCTGATAATATTGCAATACAAAAAGCCTTAAATAGTGAGAGAGAGACTTTTTATGATACAGAGTTGTTAGTAAGAAAAGAAACAGATTTCCCTCCATTTTCTAGACAGTTAAACCTAGTATTTAGAGGCTTGGATAAAACAATAACATCTGAATTTAGTGAAGCTTTTGAAGAAAAGTTAAGTTATTTAAATTCACTATTAGAAGAAAAAACTAATGACAGTGTTATAATTTATGGTCCTAATGAATGTAGTGTATTTAAAATTGCAAATAATTATAGATATAATATATTATTACAGCACGATAAAATAACATATTGCCAATGGCTTGTACGAGAAACTTTAAAAACGATAAAGATACCAAAAGGAATATATATTGAAATAGATGTAGATCCACTTCAAATCATATAACCATAAAGTTTAAGTTTCTCTCATTGTTGAATATTGCTTAATATTTGTTTTGTTTAAAAAACTTTTATGAATTAAATGTTTTTGAAATTCTTTTTGTTGATACATATTCATATCTGCTTTTTCAATTGAATTTTCTAATTTCCCATCAAATGCTTTTTTATGATAGTGAAACCCAATAGCCATTCCAAAATCAGTATCACTTGGATTAAATTTTGAACGTAAATCTTCAATATACTGAGTAAAATCTTTTTCTGAAATTGATATAATAATTCCTACAAATTCATCTCCACCTATTCTATATAGTTTAGAATTTTTAGGTAAAGATTCTTTTAATGAGGTTGATAAGTTTTTTAGTAAAATATCTCCTTGTTTGTGACCATAATAGTCATTTATGATTTTTAGACCATTTATATCAGCTAGAAACACACCGGCATATTCAACTTTATTACTATTTTCTTCTAAAAATCTTTCATAAGCATTCCTGTTTTCTACAAGAGTTGCAACATCAAAATAAGCTAATTTTTCTAATAGCTTAGCTTCGTTTTCTTTTGTACTTCTATCAATTAAATTTCCAATTGTTCTATATATAAATATTACAGCAGTAACGGACATTCCTAAATGTAAAATTGAAATATTTCCAATAGTTATTTTTAGTAATAATAAAACTTCTTCTAAAATAATAGAAATGAAAATAGATGAGATTGATAATATACAAGATAAAGCAGACTTTTCTCCTTTGATATAAATATGGATTGAAATAGTTAAAAGTAGAATGGAGTATAAGAGAATTAACATACCCATAAAAGGTAAAAAAAGCATATAAGAGATACCAAATAAATCAGCTATCGAAATTGGAATATATAAAGCTAAAATAAAAAATGCTGAATACTTTAAAATATTATATTCATTAAATTTTAAATAATTTGTTTTTATGTAGAACCATAAACAGAAGGGAAGGGAGAACATAGCAAAGAAACTTAATATCATAGGAAGAGATGGATTATTTATTCCAACAAGTTGCCTAGAACTAGCTTGAAAAAAGACCCAAACTCCAAGACAAATTAGTAGCAAAGATAGTGAAAATATAAAAGAATTATCCATAGATTCTTTAAAGAAACTGATATTTCCAAGAAAAATTATTCCTAAAACAATTAAAATAATTCCAAAAAATAAGGATTCATAAGTTGGCCCAAATGCTTGTCTCAATACATATCCCTTACTTCCAATTTCAATTGGATAAAGGTTTTGAGAGAAAGGATTTGCAGAAGGACAAAAAAGATTAATTACAATCTCTTTAGAACTACTGTTTTCAGGTAGCCTTATAAAATGTTTATAACCGCCTCCAAAATCTTTAACATTTTCCTTTGAAAAGTTATATATTTCATTTCCATCAACTTCTACAATTACACTGTATCCAGAAGCTCTAAAAAATAGGAATGAATTATCTATTTCGCTATCATCTGGTAAAGTTGAAATCAATTTAATTCTTTTGTTTTGAGTAGATTCTTCAAAAGAGTATGGTAGAGAAGACTTTGTTATAAATTCATTATTTTCGTATATTTCAAAAGGAATATTCAAATGCTGCCCATAATCAGATTCAAATACACCAGGTGCATGTAAATTAGAAGTTTTTGTTATGTTTATTAGCAAACAAATAAATACTAAGCTTATAAGAAAACTTGAAATAATTACTTTTGGTGTTTTAAATTTATTATATGACATGTTATCATAGTAAACTTGAAATTAGATACAATCAAGTTTTTTTATAAAGATAAATGATTATGTATATTAATATATAAATAATTTGAAATTTTAATTTTATATTTTTTTGATTGACGAGCATTTTCGGTTATTTCTATTTCTCCAAGTGTTCCTATTTCAGGGTTTTTAAAACGTCTTTTAG
>JAQQAS010000037.1 GCA_028532815.1 Pleomorphochaeta sp. | reverse complement strand
AGACTGTTACTACCCTTTTAAAAAAATTAAAGAAAAATAATTATTTGCTTATTTTCGCTAGCGCTAGCGACTAGGTTTTATTAAAGGTGTTTTTTTCAAAACATAATATTTTGAATTATTTTGATTCAATAATAACAGAGAGAGAATATGATATTTCTAAAGCTGATGAAAAATTCTTTACTAAATTAATAAAAGATTATGATTTAAATTTGAACTTTACACTTTTAATTGATGATGCTCTTCACTCTTTAAAAAGTGCAAAAAGAGCCAATCTAAAAACAATAGGTATTTTAAATAATAATGATAAAAAAGACTTTATAGATAATTGTGATGTTATTATCAATTCAATTGGAGAGTTAAATGAAGAAAGTATTAACAATTGCTGGAAGTGATAGTAGCGGCGGGGCTGGGATTCAAGCAGATATAAAAACAATGGTTAACCATAATGTTTATGCTATGAGTGTAATTACAGCTTTAACAGCTCAAAATACTCAAGGGGTTTATGATATTTTAAACATTAATAAAGATATGATTAAAGCACAAATAGATGCAATCTTTACTGATATCATTCCTGATGCAATTAAAATTGGCATGGTATCTAATAGTGATAGTATTATTACTATTTCAGAATGTCTTAAATTATATAATGCACAAAATATTGTCCTAGATCCTGTAATGGTTGCAACAAGTAATGGAAAATTAATTGAAGAAGAAGCAATCTCAACTTTAATAAATCATTTAATTCCTCTATCAAAGGTAGTTACTCCAAATTTATTTGAAGCTTCTGTTTTATCAAAAATGGAAATAAAAAGTAAAAGTGATATGGAAAAAGTTGGAACTTTTCTTCATGAAAAATATAATGTTGCATTTTTAATCAAAGGCGGACACTTAGAAAGAAGTGCTGCTGATTTTTTAATTAGTGATAACTTTAAAGGATGGTTTGAATCTCCTTTAATCGATAATAAAAATACTCATGGAACAGGATGCACTCTCTCAAGTGCTATTGCTTCAAATCTTGCTAAAGGTGAATCTCTTGAAAAATCTGTATCTAATGCTAAGAAATATTTAACTAAAGCTATTGAATATAATCTTAATATTGGTAAAGGAAGAGGTCCTTTATATCACAATGTTAGTTTGTAAAAATTATATCTCCAAAAGATATTCAACTATCTATGGAGATATTTTTTTAGTTTTATAGCTCCTTAAGAATTAAAAATTTTATCAAAGTCTTTATAATCTTCTACAACTTCAACTTCTAGATGATAGTTAATATTATCACCTGCTTCTAAATATTTTAATAAACCTTTTTCATCTAAATCAGCAAGGCCATCGATTAAATTACTTGCTGGTTCAAGACCTAAAACATAGTCTCTTTTTTTCATTAATTTCCATTCTACTAAATGATCTAAAGTCTTACAATCAATTTTAATTGCTATACCCATTTTAAGTTTTGGATTATAAACACCAACTAAAGCATCTCCATTACTATTTCTTTTAAGATTGTGATAATAGCAAGCTTCTTCATATTCACACGCTGCATCTTCTATAACATTGTAAAGAGATAATAAATCTTCAGCTCTTTTTGTTCTAGGGGTGATTTTTTCACTATCAATATACATTTTACTTTCTTTTGAAAGAAGTGGATATCCAAAATTCATATGATATAAAATATTATGGATAGCTTTATTAAAACCTTCATTTGTAACAGTATCATCAATAATTATTTTATTTTTTTTATAATAACACTTTATCTTTCTATCGAGTCTTAATTTGTCTTCAAATATTCCAGAATCAAAAAGAGTTGCATTTAGTTCAACAAATTCACCCTTTTCATCATTATCATATTTATAATAATAATGCTCACTAGGTATATTAGAAATATTACCATGTAAGCCATATTCTTTATTATTATAAGTGCTTGGGCTACCAATAGATTTTAATCCACAAGTTGTTAAAAAGCCTACATTAAAGTTTTTTAAAAACCCTAATTCTTTATCATCAAAATAGGCTGGAGATGAATTTCCACATTGAGATTCATAACCACAGTTTATACCTTTGTATCTTAGTGTTGGGATATCAAACCCTCTATCAACATTTATTTCAAAGTACAGTCCTGAGCCATTATTCACTTCAATTACTCTAACTCCTTTAGATTTTCCTTCAACTAAGACAACTTCTCTCACACTAAATAATTGATTGATATTTCCAACATATTGCATTTCTTCTAACATAAACAACAACCTCTTTTTGATAAAAATATTTTGATTATTATAACATGATATTCTTTGTTTAAATAAATTTTATATAAGAAAATATATTAAAGATATTTTTTAATATCCGCAATTTTAAATAAATAATGCGGAGATAAATACCTTCTATCTCCGCAAATATTTTTTAAAATAATTTTAAGTATCAAATTAGAACATATATGAATTAAGTAAATTCTTTAAATATTCTTGTTTACCAGAAGTTTTCTTGCATTCAGCTGTTTCACCTAATTGTGCTAAACTTACTAAATCAAGTTTTCCTTCTTCAAATTCTTTTCCTTTTCCGCTATCAAAAGAAGAATATCTTTCTTTTACAAAACTATCAAACTTACCATCTTTTATAATCTTATCAGCTATTTCTAAGCCTAGAGCGAAACTATCCATACCACCAATGTGAGCAATAAATAAATCCTCAGCATCTGTACTGTTTCTTCTAATCTTTGCATCAAAGTTAAGTCCACCAGTATGTAGTCCACCATTTTTAAGAATTACCATCATGGCTTTAGTTGTTTCATAAACATCTGTTGGGAATTCATCTGTATCCCATCCATTTTGAGCATCTCCTTGGTTAGCATCTACACTTCCTAGCATATTACTATCAGCACAGACTTGTAGATCATGAGCAAAAGTATGTCCTGCAAGAGTTGCATGGTTTGCTTCAATATTACACTTAAAGTCATTCTCTAAGCCAAATTCTTTAATAAAGGCTATTGCTGATTGTGCATCATAATCATATTGGTGTTTGGAAGGTTCCATTGGTTTTGGTTCAATTAAGAATGTCCCATTAAATCCATTGGCTCTAGCATAGTCTCTAACAATATTATAGAACTTTCCTAAATGTTCTCTTTCTCTCTTCATATCGGTATTAAGAAGATACATATAACCTTCTCTTCCCCCCCAGAAAACATAATTTTCTCCACCTAGTTTAACATTCACATCTAAACATGTTTTAATTTGTAAAGCCGCTCTTGTTAAAATATTAAAATCAGGATTAGTAATTGCACCATTCATATATCGTGGATTTGAAAAAGCATTCGCGGTATTCCACAACAATTTAATTCCAGTTGCTTTTTGTCTTTCTAATAAGAAATCAGACATTTCTAAATAGTTTTTTAAATAAGTTGCTGCACTATCTCCTTCAGGAGCTACATCAGCATCATGAAAACAATAATAAGGAGTTCCAACTTTTGTAAAGAATTCAAATGCTGCATCTGCTTTGTTTTTTGCATTTTGCATAGGATCTTTATCTGAAAATGGGAATTCAATAGTTGCTTGTCCAAAAGGATCTGTTCCATTAGCACAGAAACTATGCCAATATGCAGTAGCAAATCTTAGATGTTCTTTCATGCTTTTACCATTGATTTTCTTTTCTGCATCATAGTATTTAAATGCTAAAGGGTTATCGCTATCTTTACCTTCAAATTTAATTTTACCAATATTTTTAAAATATTCTTTATTACCTACAAAATAATCCATTTTTTATCTCCTACTTATTTAAATAATTTGCTCAATGACGAATCATATTTTCTGTATTTTTCATATCCAGCTTCATACAATTTATAGTTATCTTCATTTGGAGTAAAAATTCTATCTTCATTAAACTGTGTATGAATATCTGTTATTTCTTTAACTGTTTTCTTCTCTAAAGTTGCTAAACTTTGTAATGCACCACCTAAAGCTGCAGTTTCACTAATTTTAGGAGTCATAACTTTAAGCTTGAACATATCAGAAACAATTTGTGCCCAAACTTTTGATTTAGCGCCTCCACCAATTAAGATAATTTTACTTGGTTTAAAACCTTGTTCTTTAAATGCTTCAAGACCTACTTGCATTGAATATATTGCACTTTCTAAAGATGCTCTAGCTATATTACTTCTATTTGTATTAGTAGTATTCATTCCTGCAATTACAGCTTCAGCTTTTGGATAGTTTGGTGTTCTCTCTCCATTAAAATATGGAAGGAAAATAATGCCATTTGCTCCAGGCTTACTTTGATTTGCAATTTCATCAAGTTCTTTCACACCTAACTGTAATAATTCTCTTAACTGTTCAGTTGCAACGGTACAATTCATTGTACAAAGCAATGGTAAATATCCACCACTACTTGAAATAAAAGCTGCTAATCTGTTTTTTGAATCAGCAATTAACTTCTCACTATATCCAAAAAGAGTTCCACTAGTTCCAAGACTCATAACTAAGTCTCCATCACTTGTACAACCAGCACCAATAGCTCCCATCATATTATCTCCACCACCTGGAGATACAATTGCATCCTTATTTATTTTTAATTCATCAGCAACTTCTTTTCTAATTTTTCCAATAACATCTGTTGATTTTACTAATCTTGGAAGAGTTTCTTTTAAATCTCTTTCTTCATCTATTGCCATTAGAACTTCATCACAAAAGCGTCTATTTTTTACATCAAAGAAAGCTGTACCACTAGCGTCCCCTTCTTCCATCACATATTCACCGGTTAAATAATAATTAATGTAATCATGTGGTAATAGTATGTGAGCTAGTTTATCGTATTCACTTTTGTGATTTTCTTTTAGATATAATACTTTACTTGCTGTATAACCTGGTAAAATTTGATTGCTAATTAATGAGAAAACTTTCTTATCTCCACCTAATTTTTTAGTTAGTTGGTCACAATAATTAGCAGTTGATGTATCACACCATAATTTAACATTATGGAGAGGCTCTCCATCTTTATCTAAAGCAACAAATCCATGTTGTTGTCCTGAAACCCCAATTGCTTCAATCTTCTCTTTTATTTCAATGGGTATTTGATTAAAACAATCTTTTATTGCATCAATAAACCATGAGGCTTTTTGTTCTCTAGTCCCATCTTCCTTGGAAATAAGTTGGTGTGAAGAGGTTGTAACAATTAAGACTTCTTTTGTTTGCGAATCGTAGCATAAAACCTTTGTGCTCTGTGTCCCACAATCAATTCCTGCTGTTATTGCCATATCTTTCTCCTAATCAATTTCTTTATAATCATATAACCACGGAATAATGAATAAAAACATGGACAAAATTTATATTATATATATAATATTAACTTATGGATATTTTAGATTGTGTATTTGTCTTACAGCTTCATGAAGAAGAAGAATTAGCTTGGCATCAAAGATTGCATTCTCACAAAAAGATGCAATTTGAGATACATTATTTTCTAGAAGGAGAAGGTATTTTTCTCACTAACCAAAAGAAATTTAGAATTAGAGAAAACCAAGTTTTTATTACTAGTGAATTAGTAGATCACAAAATTACAGCTGAAAAGGACTCCTTTATTTCTTACTATGCTGTATTAATGGAATTTGATGCTGCTGATAAACCTTTAATTGAAGGTTTAAATAAAAAAGGTCCCATAACATTAAGTGAAAATAAAAGGTTCTTTTTTGAATGGATAAAAGATAATGGTATGAGTAAAAATATAAATCTAAGACTTTCAAGTTGTCATAAATTATTAGGCTTTTTATATAGTCTAAACCAGGACTTTGTGGAAGAAGAAAGTATAAATATCGCAGTTGAGAAGGCCCTAAAATATATGAGACTTCATCTTTTTGAAAATATAAGTTTAGATGAGTTAGCCTCTTATGTTTCTTTAAACCCAATATATTTTAATAGATTATTTTGTAAAAAAATGGGATATCCCCCAATTAAATATTTTTCAATGCTTAAACTTGAAGCTTCAAGATCTCTTTTAGCTACAACCTCTCTTAGTATTAAAGAAATTGCAGCTAAACTTAATTATAATAGTCAGTTTCACTTCTCTAAATGTTTTAAAGATAATACAGGTTTTGCACCCTCTAAATATAGGAAAACCCATTATCAATTGATTGGAGATAAGAAATAAAGCTATTATTTTGATTTTAATAGAGGATATAATAATTCATTAAAAAGTAGATTTTCATCAACAGTGTTTGCAATTAAGGCTTTTTTAAGGTCATTGTTTTTATTATCTTCTTCAACAAAAGCTTTTGCAAAGTTTGAATCCAATTTAGTATTTATATCTATAAAGACACCTTTTTCTTTACTTTTTAAAGTATCTTCATTGTTTGAAGATAATAGAATACTTTTATTTATCACATAAGCAGCAGCAAATATATCCCATATATTTTTAGGAGCTTTTGTTCCTGTATTTTTTAGTAAAATAGATTTAAATTCTTCATATGTAGTATCTAATATTTTATCATAAATATCTTGCGGTATAGATTTAGTATTATTAGTAACTTCTAATCCAAAGATAATTTGATTATTAAAATTTAAACCTTCTTTTGAGTGTTGATTTCCCCAACTAGAACTAATACAAATTTTAGCAGCATGGGGGTCTACCCACCAATTAAATTCAGAATTTTTAGTTGCATTTCCTCTACAATAAAAGGCTCCTCCCATATAAACTATTTGCTTAACTTTGGTTGGAAAAGATGAATCTTTTAATATTGCCTCAGCAATATTAGTTAGAGGTCCAATTGCAACAATTGTAATCTCATTTGGATACTTATTTGCTTGTTCAATCATAAAATCAACAGCACTAGAACTTTTATCTGTATCTTCTTGGTAAAAAGCATTTTGAAAAGTATATTTTTTATTATAGACATTTTCATAAACATCTTTAAAGTTTTTATCTAAAGGAGATGAGTCGCTTTTATCTAGGTCTTTATATTTTTTTAAATACCCCGCATGATTTATTTTGATTCCTAAATCTTCTTCTTTTTTAAAATGTTCTTTTTTATAACGTTTTTCAACTAAAGGATTAGAACTTCCTAAATATACTCGTGTATTAGCCTTAATTATTTCTAATTGTCTTATTGCAGAGGCAGCAGACCTCTTTAGAGGTAAATTCCCTGCAACTATTGTAACACCAAGCAAATCAATATTATTTGCATTCTCTAGCATTAACAGAGCAACACCATCATCAAATCCATCAACCATATCAGTATCTAATATTACTTTTTCCATTGTTTCTCTTCTATCTTTATTTATAAAAAAACTATTATATAGGGCTAAAATTATAAAATGGCAACTTTTAAAAATTGCCATTCTATTTTAAATTTATGATAAGAACTTTTTTTTCTTATTTCGTTTGTTTTTCTCTTTGTGTTTTTCTTCTAAAGAATTAACCTTCTTTAATACATTATTATTTCTTTTATCAGAAATTACCCAAGCACCAACAACAGCAGAAATAACACAACACAATAATAACCATGCCCAAATAAAGGGAATTGAAGCAAAAGGTAAATTAATGTTCATTCCATAATAACTTACAATAAAGGTTGGGAACATCAATGCGATTGATAAAACGGTTAATCTTTTCATTATTATATTCATATTATTGCTAATAACAGAACCAAAGACTTCCATAGTACCATGTAACAAATCTGAATATATATTAGCCATTGAAATAGCCTGTTTATTATCAGTTATGGTATCCTCTAAAAAATCAACTTCATCTTCGTTAGAAAGAATAAAATATGGTGATTTTTGGAGTTTCTCTAATAATAACTCATTTGTTGTTAAACTAGTTTTAAAGAAAACTAAACTTTTTTGGATTTGCATTAATTGAAGCAATTCCCGATTCATAACAACACCACTTAATTTTTCTTCAACTTGGTTTTTTTGTCTGTTAATATATTTTAACAATCTGATGTAAACTAAAGCAGCTCTCTCCATAATTGAAATTACAAAACCTTCTTTAGTTTCAACAGGATATTGTCTAAAACGTTTTTTTGCAAAGTCTTCTAAAACTACAGAATCACTTTGACAAATTGTTATTACCATATTTTTATATAGAACTATACCAAGAGGGATGGCATATTGATTAACCCCTTCACAATCATCATCTTTGGCTGGTAAACGAACAATCAAAGCTGTATAATCATCTTCTTTTTCAATACGTGCTTGTTCATCAGGGTCCATGATATCTGCTAGAAGTTCACTATCTATTGCATATTCTTCTTCGAGTATGGCAATATCGTCTCTGTTGATGTCTCTTGCATCAACCCAAACGTAATCTGTATTACGTGGAGTATCACCTGGAACTCGTGATACAACATTATTTCTTAATGTAATCATAATTGTCCTCCAAGAAGTTTCCCCTCAAAGCACAAAGAAATTTTATAAGCTTATTAAGGAGGAAACTGTTAGTTTGTTTTTGAAATGTTTAGGCAAAGGACTGCCACTATCATCTGACATTTACTTTCCTCCTCTACAAATTTGAATAGTTTTAAAAAAATAAAAAGTAAAAATTCATTATCTTTTTATAAATAATATATTATAAAGCACATAGAGTTTCAACCTCAATTAAATTAAGAAAGGATTACTTTTCTTTATTATCTAAATTTTCTTTCAATGCTTTTCTATTTTTTTTAATTAATTTTTTTTCTCTTTTAATTCGTCTTTTTTCTAATTGTTGAGCAATTTCATATCTAGTTGGCATTCCTTGATTTGTCAATTCTTTAACATACAATATGCCACTGTAGTCAATTACGATTAAATAATGATAATAAATACTCTTTGATTTGCTTATTTTATCTTCAATTATTAGATGAAGGTGATAAACACTATTATTAGGCTCATTTATATTATCTACATCAACATATCTATCAATCATTTCTTTAAACCAATCATCCATTCTAATATTATCTACCAAAGCAAAATTGGTCATCCAAGGTGTTATATCAACATCTAAATTTTTATTTAATGGATAAATCTTTAAGTAATGAGAATATTGAACGACAGACTCTTCTTTCAACATTTTATAAAATGGGTTTGAACTATCTTCTCTTCTTTTATCCCTTACTTCTTTTTTTACAGTATTTGCATTTTTATATAATAAATAGTTCCTTGAAGAGCAGACTTTAACCCCTGTTCTAGGTGATTTATATGTATATATTTCATCTGCTATTAACCTTGGTTGGATTTTAGCAAAGATATTTTTAATTCCATCCTTAATTCTATCTTTAAATACATAGATAATTATAACTAATAATTCCCATCTAATTGCTTGATCTGCGAAAAGTGATTGGGCAAAAAATGTTGCAATTAGTGTAAAAGCCATAGCTATAGAGGCAGCTGTAACTGCTACAATTTCATTTATTCTTCTAGGTGTTTTTGAAATTACAGGATCTAAGCTTAATACACTTTTACTCCATCGTCTTAAAGTCTCTCTTCTGTACGATAAACTTTCAACATCACTTTCACTTGGATACCCCATCTTTTTTCTTCGTCTAATTTCATGGCTAACTATTTTTTTTAATATGCTATTTATTTCAGCTAATTCTTGAGCATTTTCACATACTCCAATAATTTCACAAGCATATTGCTCACTGATTAAACTACTAGCCTCATCTGCCCAATAGAGGGATGTTATAAACATTTCATTTTCAAGATTCAATTGTTTTAAATCATCTATTAAAATAGAAAATATTCTCTCTAATTTTAGTCTTTTTTTCTTCCAGTCTTTGGATAATCGTTTAAAGTCTTCACTCTTTTTAGATTGAATTAAGCAGTAACATTCATTTTGGAAATTTTTTAGTTGATGACGCAAGGAATTAACAACAGCTTGAGCTTCATGGGTAAATTCAACCTCACTTATTTCTAAATCATCTCCATCTACTAAAATTTGGACATATTCTATTAATTTAGTTAATGGACTTATTTTATTTTTCTTGTCAATTAGTTCATCCAAGGTTAGTTCAGGAGATGCATATCTACCATGTGTTCTAAACTTATGACTCATTGATTCTAATGAAGTAGTTGATGCATTTACATTTAATTGCTCTGGAGTAAAAATATAATAGGTTAAATCTTTCTTTAATACTTTTTTCTTAGCAAAAGGTAAAACAAATTTTACTTCTAAATGACGCGAAGAATACTTTCTAACTTCAACCACACTAAACTCCTTATCTAAAAGCTATTATAACAGAGTATAGAAAATACTCAAATAGTATTTTTTTTTATACAAAGAGTACAGTTTTGATTTTAAAGTAGTTTTATTTAACGCAATGAAATAAAAGCATCATAAGGATATTCCTTAGCAGCTAAAAGTGAAATTTCTTTTAACTTAGGAACACTTTTAATATTAAAGTTAACTCCATCTGGATCTAAATCAAATGTTTTATAAACATTTCTTCCCATCAAGTCTTTAATTCGTGATTTCGAAATCCCATTATCAATTAAGGCTTTAATTAGTAGTAAAGTACCCGAGAAACCTGGAACTCCACTAGCTCCTTTACGTTTATCTTCTAATGTATGTGGTGCATGATCACTTTCTATAAAGTCTACACCACCATTTAATAGTGCATTAAATAATGCTAATCTATCTTCTTCATCTCGAAGAGGTGGATTCATTTTTGCAAACGACTTCTCATTTGCATCCAATTTTGTTAAGAGAGCATGGTGAGCTGTTACTGCACAACTAAGTTTAAAGGTATTTTCTTTTGCTTTTTCACACTCAATTATTTCAAGACCTTCTTTTGTACTTAGATGTGCAACATGGATTGTACCTTCAAATTTAGAAGTCTTTGCTAAATTAATTATATCTTTAATACTCTCAACTTCAGCTATTTTAGCTCTTGCAATACTTTGTGTACTTAAATCTTTTTTATTAAATTTAGAATTATCTAATAAGGATTCTTTTTCACAATGTATCGTTAATACACCTTTGTAATTCTCTTTTACTAAGGTATTAAAAACTAATTGTTGATCTTCATCACTTATAATCCCCATACCACCAGTAGAGTGTCCAGCAAATAGTTTTAATCCTATTACTAATGGAAATAATTCATTGTAAGCACTCACAACTTGAGTAATTTGTTTAGGATCTTTAGTAAGCCCTGCATAAATATGATAAGATATATCTTTCTTATTCAATCTCATAATTGCTTCATTTGCTAAAGACAATCTATCTAAAATTGCTTCACGACTTATAAGTGGAGGATTAGTATTTGGCATATCAAATACTTCATTAATTCCACAATCATATGCAACTTTTAATCCATGATAAATTGTTTCTTTATTTGAGTCATTCCAATCTCTTAAATGAACATGGGGATCAACCATAATTACCTCTTTATTGTTTCTAGAGCATATTCTTCAAGATATGTATATTCTACAAAGGTTCCACTTTGACAAGTTAGAACTTCTCCACATACACACTCGCCACACATGCCAACACCGCATCTTGTACTTTTTTCCATTGATAGATATATGTTTTCTTTTTGAAAGCCTCTATCTATTAATTTCTTTGCTGCAGTTGCCATAAATATTTCAGGTCCAATTAAATAAGCATTAGTATCATCAAGAACTTCTAAAGTATCTATTTCATTTAATACTCTAGCAACTACACCTTCATCATATACACACTTAAATTCTCCCATAGGAGCTAGTGCGTATTCTAATAATGCATCTTTTTCTCTTTCTTCACTAGTACCAACTAAGATTTTAAGATTAGTTCCTTCTCCTTTAAGTTTTCTACATAAAGATGGAAGTACTGCAACCCCTGTTCCACCAGCTACTAATAAAGCATTTTTACTTTTTTTATTTTCTAGTGTTTTACCATACATTCCACGAACATATACAAAATCACCAACTTCTAAATCCCATAATGCTTTGGTAAATTCACCTCTTCTTTTTATTACAAAAGTTACAGGTTTATCATTTGCTAAAGTGAAAGGTTTTTCTCCAATTCCAGGTAACCATAAAAAGGCAAACTCTCCAGCCTCACACTTAAAGTTTTTATCTAATTCAATTATTATAGTATCTTTTGCATGATACTTAATTGAAACTATTTGCATCTTCTTATATTCCATCTGTCTTTTCTTAATTAGATAAGAATCAGATGTTAATTCTAAAGTTGAAAATTCTTTTTTTACTGATGAAAGGTAGTTACTCCAATTAGGCTGTTTAACTCTAGCAAAAGCAGATCCAATTCCAATTGCATCACAACCGGCTTCTACCATTTCTTTAGCTTTAAGGCCGTTATCTACTCCACCCATCCCAATTAATAGTGGGTCATCACCAATAGAAGCTCTAATTTCTTTTACACACTCTAATGCTCTTTGATAAACCCAAGTTCCACTTTTACCACCTTTTCCACCTAATTTATTTTGCAAAATAGGTGTTTTTGAAACAGGATCTATGTGAACTACAGGCCCTACTGTATTTATTGCAACAATGCCATCTGCACCATTATCTATACAAGCTTTAGCAATTTCTCCAATATTATCAACATTAGGAGTTAGCTTTATAAATAATAAGCTTTCAAAGTCTTTTATAGCTTCTTTTATTTCCTTAACATAAGTACTTGCAATATTTAAATCACAACCTATTGAAGAGCCAAAGCCTTTAGAAGCATGTGGACAAGAAAAGTTTAATTCTATTGAATCAGCAATTTTATTAAAAGCTCTACATAGAGTTATAAAATCTTCTATTGTATTAGCTGATACGCTTACGTTTAAGAAAGCTTCTATTTTATCTTCTCTTAATTTCTTTACATCAACGATGGCTTTATCTAAACCAGGATTTCTAAGCCCAACAGAATTTCCAAAGTTACCAGTCTCAACTTCACAAACTATTGGTTCACGGTTTCCTAAATTAGGTGTAACTTGGTAACTTTTAGTTGTGATAATATCAATTTCTTTAACTTTTTTATCTACGAAGTTAATAATATTTCTATTTGTGGTAATTACCCCACTTACTGTTGATAAATAAAGGTCTGGGTTCTCTTTTGTATGGTTCTTATACAATGTTTCAAATAATGTTTTTTTCATTTTTTATATTGCTGTCTCTTCAATTAATTCTTTAATTTGTTTTGTACACAAATCTAACCAGTTTTCTGGTGCGTGATCTTTTTTCCAAGGATGTGTTAATCCACTTGAACTATTAATTCTTGCTAAATAAAGTGGGTAGTTTGCACTTCTTAAGCTCTTAATTACTTCTGTTGCACTTCCACCTTGAGAGCCAACTCCTGGAATTAACATTGGAATATTTTTATCACTGTAGTATTGAGTTATATCAGATAATTCCTTCATTGAAGTAGCACCAACTACAGCTCCAATTCCTGGTGTTTTTTCACTCCATTCTACTATTTTTTTACTTACTTCTAAATATAGTGGTAAATCATTATCACATACTAGATTTTGTAAGTCTTTTCCACCTGGATTACTTGTTCTATTTAAAACATATAAACCTTTATTTTCTACTTGGAAAGGAGAAACTGAATCACTTCCCATATAAGGAGAAACTGTAGTTGCATCACATTTCCAACAATCAAAAGCTTCAATTGCATAATTTAAACTACTTCTTGCAATATCTCCTCTTTTTGAATCGAGAATAACTGGAATAGATGGAAAGAAATTATCTAATAAATCTAATACATCACATAAAGCTAAAGATCCTTCAAAGTTTTCATCTCTAGGTTTATCTAATGATTGATAATATCCAATATTTGGTTTAAAAGCTGCTGGAATTAATCCTGATAAGCTCATTCTTCTAAATAATGTATAAAAATAATCATTTAGTAATTCTCTAAGACTTTTATCTGATTTTGGTAATACTTCAACTTTTGGATCTAATCCCATGCATGTAATGTTTTTAACTAATTTTGCACTTTCTTCTAGTTTTTCTAAATAATTCATTATCTCTCCTACTTGCTAACTCTTTCAAATCCGCGATTAATTCCCCATGAAAAAGGATCTTCTCTCCATTGATTTAATGCAAGGGCTTCATCTTCATTTATATATTTGATTTCAAGGGCTCTTTGTACCATAGTATCGTAATCTAAAATTGAAATGTATTCACATTTTGGATCTAAAGATTCAAAAGCTGTTTTAGAAGCTTCTAGACCATATGTAAAAATTGCTAAGGTGTAAGGACAAACTCCATCAGCTTCAACTATAGCTTTAACAGCTTTTATAGAAGAGCCTCCTGTAGAAATTAAATCTTCAATTAATAAAACACTCTTACCTTCATAGCTTCTAGATGCACCTAAACCTTCAATTTTTTGATTTAAACCATGGTCTTTAGATGATGATCTAACATAGCTTAAACTTTTATTTAGTTTATCAGCTAGTGTTGTAGCGTGAGGAATTCCTGCTGTTGCTGTTCCTGCTATATTTTCTGGATCAAAATCTAAAGCTACACAAATCTTTTCAAAAGCAGTTGCAATTAACAATCTTGCCTTTGGACTTGCTAATAGTTTTCTATTATCATTGTATATAGGCATTCTGTAGCCACTAGCCCAAGTGAATGGGTCACTAACTTGAAGCTTAATAGCTCCTAGTTCTAAAGCAATATCTGCTAGTTGGTTTGCTACTTCTTTTTTAATTTCATCAACTTTTTTCATTTTAATTTCCTTAATTATTAGTTTTAAAAATTTCTTTAAAGCTATGGGCTTTTCCACAATAACTACAAATAAATTTATGATCTTTGGTTCTATAGAACATAGCTTCAACACCTTCACCTTGGCTAGGATTAGATATACATGCTTCATTTTTACAACATAAGTTTTCAAAGTTATAAATTCTTGGGGGCATTGTTGTTCTATATTTTTCTACTACTATATGGTCTTTTATAATATTTAGAGTACATCCTGGAGCTATTGCAGCAAGACGTTTTAGCTCTTTTCTTGTAAATGTTTTAGTTCCAGGTCTAAATAATATTCCTTTGTATTTATTATCTGAACCACAACTTACCCACTCTCCGCCTCTCTCATCATCAAGTTCAATTATTTTACTAATTAGGGCCATGTGTTCTCTAATTTCTTTCGGGCTATCACCTTTACAAATATGGTCAATAACTATTCCATTGTCTATTGGATTAACTCCTTCACTGTAATCTTTCTTCTTCTTTGTTTTATTTTTAGCATCAATTTTAAAAATATATTCTTCATCGATATAGCTTTCTTTTTTTGCAAGAGTTTCATCAAAATCTTTACCTAAGGCTCCTCCTAACATACCTAATAAAACTATTCTAACATACATTCCATTAATGGATTGTTTTTCCCATCCGTTTAAAGAGGTTTTATCTAAGAATGTTGGAATTGTTGGTGTTAGTTTATGGCGAGGAAGTGGATGATAGAATTTTGTATTTTCTGGCAATTTAGTTAAAAATTCCTTTCTAAATGTAATTGAAGCTCTAAGTTGGGCTTGTCTCTTTAATATTTGTTCTCCCATTCTCTCTAATTGTGGACGAGTAAAATACCATTTATTAGCAACTTTACCACTTTCTAAGTATTCTTCAATTGAGGAGTAAATTGTTACATCAAAGCCATTTTCTTTCATTGTATTTAAATATGTTTCAGGCATAGCTAATTCGACTGGAGCTACTAAATCTATTTTAACTTTTTTAAATAGTTTTAAACCATTAGCTTTTGAGTGAACTGTTCTTCCATGAAATAAATCTCCAACTAAAGCTAAGTGAATTTCATCATAATTAAAGTTATTATCTTCTAAGAAAGTATATTCATCTAATAACTCTTGAGTTGGATGTTCATGTTTACCATCTCCTGCGTTAATAAATGAAGGTTTTCTTGCCAATTCATTTCTTTTAGCAAATTGAGCACATTGATTTTCTAAGTGAGCACAAACTCCTTCAACTTTACTTCTGATTATAAAAATTGAGTTTGAATACCCTGCTAAAGTATTGAATGTATCACTATAACTTTCACCTTTGTTAAAAGATGAATTTGAAGCTACTAATTCACTTACTTTTGTTAAATGAAATTTAGCTGCATTTCTAAATGATTCTTTAGTTCTAGTTGAGTCTTCTAAGAAAACTTCATAAATCCCAAAGTCAGGATCATTAATTCTAAATTCATCTAGAACTTTCTTATCATTTTCTCCCATTGCCTTTTTTAATGTTTTTACCTTTTCAAATAAAAATGCTCTCTCATTGATATTAAAATCATCAATAACACACAAAGATCTACCTACAAAGAAATTTTCCACATTTAGCTCCTCACAAAAAAAAATCAGTCTAAAAAAGACTGATTTTATATAATAAATAAATAAATAGAAGTAGTAGCTAAATTCTTATATTTTCTGAGATATAAGTGCTTTATTATGTTCATAAACTACTCCTGTTATTTTCTTAATCCAAATTTTTTTAATATTATAAAAAAAAGAGGAGAATATCAAGAGTTGTAAATTAAAAATAAATAAAATTTTTAGTTTTTAACTTTTTATAACATTAACAATTATTAAGCTTTTGTTTCATCTTCCTTTTTATTATTCTTATTTTCCTTTGGTTTTTGATTTTCTTTATTAGCTGAATCTTTAGAAGGAGTATCCTTTTGATCAGGTTTTCCACTTGCTAGTGGATCGTTTTCTAAGAAATCCAATATATCATCATAATTTACTTCATTAGTTGTTTTGTATGAAGTTTTTAATACAGTTGAACTAAAGTCTTCAGGGTTTTTCAAATTGCTCTTAATATTTGCAATTGGTGCTGAAGATCTATTCTTTTGCCAATCTGTATCTCTAATTTTTCTATAACGTAAACTTTGTTTATATACTCTAATAGCCTTATGTCTTGAAGTAATAGCTCTATTATTCTTTGTTTTTTCAGAACCATAGAAATATTTACTACCATATTTACTTCCATACCCATAACCATACTTAGAGCTTACATTAGCTGTTGTTTCTGCATCTTTCGGTAAACAAGCATTTAAAACAACACCAGAAATTTTACTTTCAACTCTATTTAAAGATTGTAGTAAAGTTTTTAAAGCTGGTTTTGTAGTAACATTTGCTCTAACATTAATAACTAATGAATCAAATCTTTCACCAAAAGTCATAACTTCTGAAGCATATTCAAGTGGTGGTGCATCTATTAAGATGTAATCATAATATGGTCCAATTAAAGAATTTAAGTAATCCATTTTTGGATTAGTTAAAATTGCAATTGGAACAAGAGGCAATCTACCAGGTGGCAAGAGATGAAGTAAAGGCATATCATCTATTGGTTGTAATACGATATCTTCTAATTTAACATCATGTTCTTGAATTAAATTAACTAACCCTACTTTAGCTCTAGAATAACCAAATTTAGCTTCAATTGATGGCATTCTAAAATCTCCATCAACCAATAATACTCTACTTCCCATATTAGCTAAACAGAGAGCCATATTTGCAACTAAAGTGCTCTTACCTTCACTTACATCACAAGAGGTAACTGTAATACTTCTATTTTTTCCAACTTCGCCAGAGTAAATAATATTAGAAACAATTGCCATATATTTTTCACTTTCAAAAGCAATTGGATCTTCATATACTGATAAATTTTTATAACCAATATTTTTCTTACCACTTGGATTTAAGGTTTTATCTTTTACTAAAGGAATCCACCCAAGTAATGGTATTTTTGTATTCTTTAATATTTTTCTAACTTGTTCTGTTGTCTTAATAGTATTATCTGCCATATCAACAACTAAAGCTAATAAGAAGCCTAAAGCAGCACCTAATAAAATAGATACAGCTAAAATTAACAATTTATTTGGACTTACAGGTTTTTCAGGCACAATAGCTTTATCAACTAGAGTTACATTTCCAGTAACAGCAGCTTCAACAAGCTTTACTTCTTCAAGCATTGTTCTAAGTTGAACACCAATTTGTTGTAAAACAGTAACGTCTCTTTGTAGTTCAACAACCTTTCTTTCAATAATAGGTAGTTGATCTAACTCTTCATTAAATTGTTCACTTCTTTTGTTTAATACATCTAAACCAATATCACAAATTTCAGAGGTTAAAACAGCTCTTCCGTATTCATTTAACATAGCTGATACCAGAATATCTGAATTAGAATATTTTTTTAATTTTTGATTAATATTATCTAACATTTGTTTTGAAATGGAAGACAGAGTGCTATTTAGTTCACTAGTTCTTGAACCTAGTAACATTGAGCTATCTGAAACTGTAGAAGCATTTACAGCTTCATACATTATTAATTCAGCTTCACTGATTGAATAGGCTTCAATTAGTTTTTTGAAAGAAGCATCGCTTGTTAATTCTTTAGCACTTGGAAGAGTTATATTTTCTTCTAAGAGATTAGAATATATTGATTCAATTTTACTATTAGCTTCAATTTTTTGTAAATTTAAAGGTTCTTTTCTTAGTTCATAATATGAGATTTGTTCAACTAACATTGTAGATTTTTCTGTTAGTTGTAAAACACCAGATTCTTCTTTATAGTCACTCAATTTATCTGAAGCTTCTTTCAATTCCTCTTCGTTAATTGGAATTTGTTGCTCTAAGAATTCTCTTTGGGATGTTTTAGAATTTTTTGCAATTTTTGTTAATAAATTATCATAACTTACAGATAAAGCATTTGCAAAGTCTGCTGCAAATCTAGGATTTTCATCAGTTACAGAAATAGAAACTAATTTTGTATCTTTTACAGAAGAGACAGAAATCGCATCACTTTCTGGACCTATTGTATAAAATTCGCTATATGGAATTCCAACTGAATCTTTATATTCACTTAAATCTAAAAGATCTAAAGCTGCATCAATATTTGTTCTACTTTTTAAAAGTTCAACTTCTGTTGAAATTTTGGAAGAACTAGAACTAAGATTAGACAGCATCAAATCATCTAGAGAAGAAGATGTTGTAATAGGTTCTACTAAAACAGTTACAGTAGAAGAGTACTGAGGTATTACATATTGAAGATAAATAATAGCAGCAACAACTACTAAAATTAATGTTGTTATAAACCAAGTAAATCTAGCTTTAAAAATCTCCCATAATTCAGAGATACTTATTCCTTCTTCATTTATATTATTATTATCTAAATCCACAATTTTCTCCTAATTAGTTCACGCCAAAAATGTCTAGAGATGTATTAATTATTAAGGCAGAGTAGTAAATAATTGAAATTATAGAAGCAACAGTTGCAACATTAGTTGAAAATTTGTCTTCTTCTACATAAATTGTAGCTCCCGAAGGAATATATTCATCTGTGCCTAATTGTTCTCCATTAGAATCAGTTATTCTTATTTTATTTGATGCATCATCTGTTTTTCCACCAGCTAATGCTATGTAATAGCTAACTTTTTTATTTGGTTCGTATGTATAAGCATTAGCTCGTTCAACTTCACCTTGTACATTTACATATTTTTGATCAAATGGAATTATTAATTTGTCCCCTGCTTCTAAAACAAAGTCATCTTTAATATCATTTTCTAAATATGAAAGAAGATTTACACTAATTCTTTTACCATCTCTTATAATATATGAATGTGCTAAATCACTTGTACTAGTAAATCTAGCAGAAATTGTTTTTAACATATCATTTAGAGTTTCGCCTGGGAAAAATTTATAAATCATTGATCCTCTAGACATTCCTAATAGAGAAGCTGTAGTTGTACTGTTTGAGTTAACATCAACAATAGCACCTTCTATTGTTATACTATTTTGAACAATAGCAATGTTTGGGATTATGATTTTATCTAAATTCTTTATTTTGATATCACTATCATAATTTGTTCTAATTTGTTTATAAGTGTTTGTTTCAACATCATATCTACTAATTAAGATATTGTTTAAATCAGCACTAGAGAGAAGCCCCCCTGCGTAATATGAAAGTATATCTTGTAAAGTTTCATTTTCTTTTGGTTGGAATGTTCCAGGTTTATAGATATTACCATATACATTAACAATTTTATCAGCCTGTCTAAGTACTACAGTGTCTCCGGCTTTCAATAAAGGATTTTGGTCTATTTCACCTTTCTTTAAGGCAAGATATAAATCATAATGCTTAATGGTGCCATATTTATCTATGATTTTAACATCTCTTGTATTAGCATATGCACTTGCAACTTTAACCACTTCACTTAAACGAGTTAATCCGTTAACAGCAATTGTTGAAGAGGTCATTACTTCTCCAACTACTTTAACAGAAAAAACCCCAATCGAAATTAACGAAACCTGGGGGGAAGAAAATGCATAATAAGTTGAAATATTGTTTTTGATAGTTTCTATTAATTGGGAAAGAACCATATCTTCAGCATCTATAGTTCCAATTAGAGGTATATTTACATTGTATTCACTATCTACTTGAAGAACTAATTCTTTTTCTTGATTCCCATCAAGATAATCAATTCTAAAAGTATCTCCTGGAGTTATTGGATAGTTAGAATCACTAATTGCAATTAACAACAATGTTGAGGGATCAATTTCTGAGTCAAGTTCTATTAAGCCTAATTGTTCATTAAAGGTTTGTTGTTCTATATTTAGAGCATCTAATTCATTTATATCAAAATTACTATATATAGGTGAATTGACAACAAATCCAGAAATATTTTGTTCGTTATCAACAGAATATAATGAAAAATTTAATAAAAATATTAATGCTAAAACAACAATTATGGGTTTCCTTGCCTTAAGTCGCACAATTATCTCCTTTATGTGTTTTATATGATTATATATTGACTTATAACTAGGTAAAAGTCTAGTACTATTTGTTACTAAACAAATTTTCAAGATAAATTTTTTTTAGTAAATTTCTTAAAATATTTATCTTAAAAATAAAAATAATACAACTTTGCTATACAAAAAGTAAGTCAAAACAAATTCACAAAAGTTACAAATTTGAATGATATATTTCTAAAATAAAAAGAAAATACAACTTATCATAAACACTTCGTGTTGCTAGTACAACCAAATACAACATTTTTGTTGCATATTTCAATATTATTTTATTTATTTTCTAAAACAATGTTGCTTTTTTTAAAAAATTTTATAAAAATAACAACAATAGAATAATAGTTACAAAAGTATTCTTACAAAAGTTTTTTGACAACGTTTAAGTAGTACCCTATACTTAAATGTGATATTTATATCGCAATTAGTTCATTAGATAAGGAGAGAAAATAATGAAAAAATTATCTATTTTGTTGACATGTGCTCTATGTACACTTGCTCCAATTTTTGCTGGCGGTTCAACAGAAACTGCAGAAATGAGTGAAGATGCACCTATGAAAGTTGGTGTAATTTATGTTTCAGCCCCTGGAGATTTTGGTTATTCTTACATGCACGACCAAGGTACAATTGCAGCTGAAGAATATTTCGGCGATAAAATTGAAGTAATTAGAATGGAAAACATTGCTGAAAACGAAGAAAGTGAAAGAGCAATGGAATCTTTAATTGATGAAGGTTGTAAAATCATCTTTGCTAATTCATATAACTATCAACAATACATGCAAAATGTTGCTAAAGAACACCCAGATGTTTACTTTGAACATTGTTCAGGTTATTTAGATAATGAAAACATGTCTAACTATTTTGGTCGTATGTATCAAATGCGTTACCTTTCAGGTATTATCGCAGGTCAAATGAGTGAATCAGGTAACTTAGGTTATGTTGGTGCTTTCAATACTCCTGAAGTTGTTCGTGGTATTAATGCATTTACTTTAGGTGCTAGAAGCGTTAATCCTGATGCAACTGTTACTGTTGTTTGGACAAACACTTGGTTCGACCCTTCTAAAGAAAAACAAGCTGCTGAATCATTATTAGATGGTGGTTGTGATGTAATTGCTCAACACCAAGATACAACAGAACCTGCTAAAGCTGCTATCGATAGAGGCGCTTATGCAATTGGTTACAATGCAAACTTCATGGAATTAACAGGTAGTAATCATGTTTTAGTTTCACCAATGTGGAACTGGGGTAGCTACATGATTCCTGAAATTCAAAAAGCAATGGATGGAACTTGGACTTCCCAATCTTATTGGGGTGGTCTTGATGATGACATGATTTTATTATCTCCTGTATCAGACTTAGTCCCTTCAGACACTGTTGATGCAGTAATGGCTTTAGAACAACAAATGAGAGACGATACTTTCGATGTTTTCTGGGGTGAATTAAAAGACAACACTGGTACTGTTAGACAAGCTGCTGGTGAAAAAATGAGCGATGGCGATATGCTAACCATGGATTGGTTTGTAGAAGGCGTAATTGGCTCAGCTAAATAATTAAGACTATAACCATAACTATTTGGTTTATAGGGGTAGGATTCTTCTACCCCTATTTTTGATATTAGATTTAACAAAAGTATAGGGATTAAAAATGGAAAAAACTCTCGTAGTTGAGATGAAAAACATTACAAAAAGATTTCCAGGCGTTGTGGCAAATGAAGATGTTACGCTACAACTCCATAAAGGGGAAGTCTTAGCTTTACTTGGTGAAAATGGTGCTGGTAAAAGCACTTTAATGAACATGCTAGTTGGATTGTATAGACCCGATGAAGGAGAAATATATGTAAACGGTAAACATGTTATTATCAACTCGCCTCAAGATTCTATGGCTTTAGGCATTGGTATGATTCACCAAGAATTTATGTTAGTAGGTAATTTAACTGTTGCTGAAAATATTATATTAGGATTAAAAGACTTACCCACAGTTCCTCCTATTTCAGAAATTAATGAGAAAATAATTGAATTAAGTAAAAAATATGATTTAAAGGTTGATCCAACTCGCCTAGTTGAAACTTTAACTGTTGGAGAGCAACAAAGAGTTGAAATTCTAAAATTATTATATCGTGGAGCTGATATTTTAATATTAGATGAACCAACTGCTGTATTAACACCTAAAGAATCACAAGAATTAAATAAAATTCTAAAAAAGATGCTAAGTGAGGGTAAAAGTGCAATCTTTATTACTCATAAAATGATTGAAGTATTAGAATTTTCTGAAACTCTTATGGTTTTAAGAAAAGGTAAATGTGTAGGCATAAAACCTACAGCATCAATTAAAGAATTATCTGAAATTGCAAACCTTATGGTAGGTAGACCTGTTCTATTTGAACTTGAAAAAGGTCCTTTTAAACCAGGTAAGGTTAGAGTTGAACTAAAAAATGTAAGTGTAAACTCTAAAACTCATACAAGAAAAACCCTTGATAGCATCTCATTTACTATACGCAGTGGAGAAATATTAGGTATTGCCGGTGTTGCAGGTAATGGACAACAGCCTTTAAGTGAAGTTATTACCGGATTAATGAGAGTTAATTCTGGATCCATTATTATTGATGGAGAAGATTATACTAATAAAACACCACTACAAATTATTAAAGCAGGAGTTAGTCATATTCCAGCAGATAGAGGTAGAATGGGAATTGTTGGAGATATGAGTGTAGGAGAAAACTTAAGTATGAAAAAATATCGTACTCAAGAGCTTTCAAATCACCATATGATAAATAAATCAAAAGTTAGACAATTTGCTTCAAACCTTATTCAAAAATTTGTAATTAAAACTCCAACTCAATTTACTAGTGCAAAATTCCTTTCAGGTGGAAATATACAAAAAACTATTTTAGCTAGAGAAATTAATTCTTGTAAAGGTATATTAATTGCTGTTTACCCTTCTAGAGGACTAGATGTTGGAGCAATTGAATCTGTAAGACAAAATATTATAGCTCAACGGGACAGAGGTTCTGCTGTTCTTTTAGTAAGTGAAGAACTTGATGAACTTAGAACAGTCTGCGATAGAATCGCT
This sequence comes from Pleomorphochaeta sp., assembly GCA_028532815.1. GTDB lineage: Bacteria > Spirochaetota > Spirochaetia > Sphaerochaetales > Sphaerochaetaceae > Pleomorphochaeta. The sequence continues at coordinate 214,995 of JAQQAS010000037.1, read as the reverse complement.
GTTATGTTTGAAGGTAGAATAATGGATATTATGGATGCTCAAGATGCATCAACTGAAAAAATTGGCTTATTAATGGCAGGTGTTGAAAGGAGTGAAGAATGCGATTCATAATTGAAAAAAGAAATGAAAAATCTAAAAAAATGCAAGTCCTAATTCCGATATACTCTCTTTTGATATCATTTGTTTTAGGAGCCATTGTTTTACTATTATCTAATGCAAACCCTATCCAAACATATGCTGCTATTTTTAAAGGCGCATTCGGATCAAATACTAAAATTCAATATACTTTGGTTAAAATGATTCCACTTTTAATGTGTGGTTTAGCAGTTGGTATTGCTTTTAGACTAAGATTCTGGAATATCGGTGCTGAAGGTCAGTATGTAATGGGTGTTATTGGTATTACTTGGGTAATGCAATTTTGGACCTGGCTTCCAAACGTATTAGTTTTACCTATTGGTTTAATAATGGCTATTATATTTGGTGGTCTTTGGGGAGGAATTCCTGGAGCTCTTAAAGCTCAATGGAAAGTCGATGAAACTTTAACTACCTTAATGATGAACTATATTGCAATTGGTATAGCAGAATATTTATATATCTCAGCTTGGAAGGCTCCAAAAAATAATATGGGAACTGTAAAATATCCTGATTTCGCTTGGATTCAACGTTTTTGGGGAAAAGTACACTATGGTATATTTATCGCTCTTATCTTAGTAGTTATTCTTTACTTTGTTTTATATAAAACTCGTTGGGGTTTTGAATTAAATATGATTGGAAAAAATAGTGAGGCTGCAAGATGTCAGGGTGTTTCAATTAAAAAGAATATTATTTTAGCTATGCTTTTATCTGGTGCAATAGCAGGGTTAGCAGGTGGTATTGATGCTTCTGCTGTAACTCACAGTTTAACAAAAGGTGTAAATAGCGGTTATGGTTTTACCGGGATTATAGTAGCTTGGATGAGTGGATTAAATCCATTTGTTTCAATTGTCATTGCCCTATTCCTAGCTGCCCTAGAAACAGGATCTGATGCTCTTCAAATTACAATGCATCTACCATCAGCTATGGGAGAAGTTTTGCAAGGACTAATCTTAATTCCACTGTTAGCTGGAAGTATTTTTATTGACCATAGAATTAAACCGGCTAGAGTTAAAGGAGATAAATAATGAATTCATTAGATTTAATAACAAAATTATTAGCTGCTACTCTAGCTATGGGTACTAGTTTAACTTATGCAACTCTAGGTGAAGTTTTTACTGAAAAATCAGGGGTACTTAATTTAGGACTTGAAGGAACAATGTTAATGGGAGCCTTATCAGGTTTTGCAGTAACTTTCCATACTCAAAGCTTAATGTTAGGTGTAATTATAGCTATGTTAACAGGTGGTTTATTTAGTTTAATACATGCCTTCTTAACTATTTCTTTAAGATCTAACCAAGTTGTAACAGGTCTTTCAATTACAATGTTTGGAACTGGACTTGCTAACTTCTTAGGCAAAAGATTAGGCCCTGTAGAAAATAATTTGAACCTTGTTGGTTTAAACTTAGCTGCAAAATTTGAAAATATTCAAATACCTCTTTTACATAAAATTCCAGTTATTGGAGCATTCTTTGATGTTTCAATTCTTACTTATCTATTATATATATTACTACCCCTATCATGGTATTTCATGTATAAAACAAAACATGGATTAACTCTAAGAAGTGTTGGAGAAGCTCCTAGAACAGCGGCTGCAATGGGTATTAATGTTAATAAAACAAGATATATTTATACAGTCCTAGGCGGATTTTTTGCAGGAGTTGGTGGAGCTGCCCTATCTCTATCCTTTACCCCATCATGGAATGATAGTATGACTGGTGGTATTGGTTGGATTGCAATTGCTCTTGTAATATTCAGTGCATGGAACCCAGCTAGAGTTGCTATTGGTACTCTAGTATTTGGTGGTATTACTAGCTTACAATTCTTCTTGCAAGCTGCTGGCTTTAAGATGGTTATTCCTGTTCAATTTTTAGCAATAGCTCCTTACTTTATCACAGTAGTAACTCTAATAATTATGACTATTAATAGTATTAAAAATAAAGGAAGTTTTGCCTCTCCTTCTGCATTAGGAACACCTTTTGCAATTGATGAAAAATAAAATTTATAATTCCTCTAGATTCTAAACTTAAAATTAAGATCTAGAGGATTTTTTTATAATTTAACTTTACTATTTTTTTTCTAAACTATATTTTTATCATATGGCTTCTATAAAAAAAACTAATGCAATGAGAATTCTTGAAAAAGAAAATATTAGCTACAAAGTAAAAGCATATGATGTAGATGAAAATAATCTTGATGCAGTTCATGTTGCTAAATCTGCTAATATTAATATTGATTTGGTATATAAAACTATTGTAATGATTAATGAAAATAAAGAGATTTTCGTCTTTTGTCTTCCTGCTGAATTTGATATTAGCTTAAAGAAGGCAAGATTTTTAACTTCCTCAAATAAAATTGAACTATTAAAATTAGATATGCTTAAAAAAGTTACAGGATATATTAGAGGGGGGTGCTCACCTCTAGGTATGATAAAACAATATAAAACTTTTATATCTGATTTTGCCCTCTTAGAAGATGAAATTTATGTAAGTGCTGGAGTTAGAGGATTACAATTAATTGTTAATCCAAAAGATTTGGCAAATTGTATTGGTGCAAGTTTTGAGGAAATAATTTAAAATGCACCCCTATTTGGAGTGCACTTGATCAAAATAATAGTGAATAATTATTTTACTAATGCGATTGCTTCAATTTCAACTAAAACATCTTTAGGAAGTTTAGCAACTTGAACAGCAGAACGTGCAGGTTTAATACCTTCACTAAAGAATTTAGCATAAACTTCATTCATTGCTGCAAAATCATCCATATTCTTTAAAAATACTGTAGTTTTAATTACGTGTTCCATATCACTACCACCAGCTTCAACAACAGCTTTAAGGTTTGTTAGAGATTGAAAAGTTTGTTCACTAATACCACCTGTGATTTCACCAGTTTTTGGATCTGCTGGAATTTGGCCAGATGAATATACAAAAGGACCGGCTACAATACCTTGGCTATATGGGCCAATTGCTGAAGGTGCGTCAGTTGTTTTTATTTCTACTTTATTAAGTTTATCCATAATTTTCTCCTATTTTATTTATTATTTACAATTTTTTATCTAAAAATTTTTATGTTTATAGTATATACGATAATATATCTTTAGGGGTAGATGCAATACCTATCATATCTTTTGATACTTTTGTTTTTTTATTATAACCAAATCCGTAATTTACAGCTAAGAAATCAATCTTTGCCTCAACTGCAGCATCTTTATCATGATCTGTATCACCAATTAAAATCGAATCTTTTTTATCAATATTAAAGTGTTCAACTATTTCATTCAAAATTTGGGCCTTATATTTGGTTCCTTCTATATTCGTTCCATCAATATATTCAAAATATTTTACTAAATCGAGATGTTCTAGCATACTAAAAACAATTTCTCTATATTTCATTGTTGCAATAGCTAAAATATATCCTTTGTCTCTTAATTGTTTGAGAACATTTTCAACACCATCAAAAATTTCCACTTCATATTGGCCAGATTTTTCATATTTTCCTCTATATAAATCACAAGCTTTGTCTAATAAACTTTCATCTAAATTATAAGTTAATTTAAAACAATCTTTTAAAGGAGGACCAATAAACTTGTTTAATTGTTCAATATCTTCAACTTCATCTAAACCCAATTGTTTAACTGTCCAATTCGCTGTGTTATAAATTCCTGGTGAAGAATTTACCAAAGTCCCATCAAAATCAAAAATAATTAATTTATAGTTTTTCATTTATCCTCATTCTTATAAAATTATATTTTCAAACCAACTATGAAGTTTTCCATTAGTTGCTAAGATATCAAAACGATTATTATTTAATTCTTTCTCAGAATTCAATACAGAAAACTTTCCCCCTGCTTCTTCAAGAATAATTTTACCTGCTGCAAAATCATAATATCCTAGATTTAACTCATAGTATCCATCAATAAAGCCACAAGCAATATAGGAGAGTTCTATTGCACAAGATCCTAAAGATCTTATATCACTAGAAGCTACACCAATTTGATTATATATTTTCATGTAAGTATCATACTTTTCTTTCAATCTATGGGGTGGAACACAAACATTTATTGCATAATTTATATTTTCAATATTAGATGCTTGTATTTTTTCACCATTTCTATATGCTCCATACCCTTTTAAAGCATAAAACATTTCATTTAGACAAGGGGAGTATATTACACCGAGCAAAGGTTTATTAAATTCGATTTCGTAGGCAATACTAACAGCCCAAGAAGGTTGACCTCTAAAGTAATTAGTTGTTCCATCTATAGGATCTACAACCCACCTACCTGTACCAAACTCTTCTTTACTTTCTTCTCCGTAAAAACCATCAGATTTATAAAAACCATGTAATTCATTATAGATGAGTTCTTCAGTTTCTTTATCAACAGAAGTAACAAAATCGTTAGTTGCTTTTTCCGAGATATGAAAATCTTGATCTTTTCTTTTTGAAAGTGCAAAGTCACCAGCCTTTTTTGCAACTTCTATTGCTCTCTCAAGTCGTAATTCTAAAGTTTTATTCATATCAAACCTTCTTCAGTCTATTCCCTGTAGATACAACAAATTTCCAATCAACAGGGTCAAAACTATCTTTCGTGATTTCAACCTCTTCCACATCTATCAAATTATTATCAGCATTATATTTTAATACTAATGCATTCCAATTTTCTTTATTTTGAGAAAACATAACTGCACCTAAATTATTTCTTCTTTCCCATAATTTAAGTTTATCATTATGGTTTGTTGCTAAAACTAATGTCAAATCATATCCAGGTATTGTAAACATTTTCTCTTTATTATCAATTTTTTGCTTTTCAAGAGCTTTATTTATTAAATAGTCAATTCCTTCTAATAATTCTGAATCATCATCTTTACAAATATCAAAGAAAGGATTGTCTTCTTTATCTACAAATTTAATAATTTCAAGCACTTTTGGAGGCCAGATTTCTTCAATAGAAGGGACTTCTGTTTCAAATATTCTATTTTCTTCAATAGCAGTGTATTCTTTAAGGTCTACTTTTATAACCTCTTTTTCTATATCATCAGCAGCATTAAAATCATTATAGTTATTAGATTTATCCAAATCTTCAGGTTCATCCAAATCTTCAGGTTCACCCAAATCTTCAGGCTCATCTAAGTCTTCAGGTTCACCCAAATCTTCAGGTTCATCTAAATCTTCAGGTTCATCTAAATCTTCAAGTTCATCTAGATTTTCAAATTCATCATATATCTCTTGCTCATCTAAAGACTCATCTTCTTCTAAGAAACCATAGCTATCCAAATCACTATCATCAGAATCAATTTTTTCTAGTTCTTCATTTAATGAAGTTAATATAGAATTAGAAATTGGAATTTCTTTTTTTTCTGATTCTTCACTAAGGTTCTCTTCTTTATCTTCATGTTGAGATGAGAGTGGATCCTTACCTTGAGCTACATTGTTTAAAACATCAAAGAAAGAAAAGCCAGTTTTAGGTTTAATAGGTTCTTCTTTTGCTACTTCAATTTCTTCTATTTTAGGTTCTTCTTCAACAACTTCATCAAATTCACCTTCTCTTCCTAAGGGATCTTTACCTTGAGCTACATTATTTAATAAATCAAAGAAAGAAAAACCATTATTCTGATTTGCTTTTTCAAGTGCTTCTTTTTCAGCTTCCATTTCTTCTTGGGCTATTTCATCCATTAAATCATCTTCATCAAAATCATCTTCATCATTATTATTTAAATTATCTAAATCAAACACCTCTTCACCATTTATTACTTTATTTGGATCTTGTTTAATCTCTTCTTCTCTATCACTTTCATAAGATTTATCAGCAAAATTAGCTTCTAGAGAATCAGTAACTTCTAAATAAGTTGAGATATCTTCTTCATTTTGATTTTCATTTTTCATATCATCAATTGGATTTTCATCAGCTTTTTCAACATCTAAAGTTTCTAAATCAGTTAACTCTTGAGCATCTAATATAACTTCATCACTATCTGTCAAAGATTCATCTTCATCACTTTCATAAATTTTATCACTAAAGCAAGTATCTAGAGAATCATCAACTTTTGAATAAGAATCTATATCTTCTACTTCTTTTAATTCATCTTCGATTTCAATTTCTTCTTGAGCTATCTCATCCATTAAATCATCTTCATCAAAGTCATCAACTTCTTCTTCACTTTTATCGTCTTTATTATCACTAAAGTTTATATGATTAACTACCTTAAAAGGTTCATGTTTGTGTTCACTTTCATCCTTTACATTTAAAGAATCTAGTTTTAAAACTTGTTTTTTAAATTCAACGATTTTTGCAAAGTCGTTCATCAAAGTAACAACATATGAAAGTTTTACTTCAAAGACATTTTTATTCTCAACTATATCAGGTCTTTTATCATCATCTAAAACTACAATTATAGGATCATCAATTTTATCAAAATCTTTAGTACTAGCTTTATAACATCTAATTGCATTATCTAATAAAACTATATCTTCTATTGGATTTAATGGAATTACATATCCATGAGCAGATGGAGCTTGCATATAAACCTTTTGATCTTCTTTTTCAAAGAAAGTTGTAAAGGTTGTATCTTCAAATTTATAATTTAAAGTATATCCTAACTTACTAAAAACTCCAGCAAATATAGAAAATGGTAACATAGAATGTTTTCTCTTCTCATTTTCTTCCCAAAATTCTCTATAAGAAGGATTATTATTAAGGACTGCTTTTTTAATAGAAGCATAAGCTCTATCGATAGCAAACATTCCATCAAAAATAAATGCTTTGCCTCTAATTTTAATGAAAATTGAATCATAGAAACCTGCACTTTCGCTTATATGGCAATAATTATTTGAAGCAATACTTCCAGCTTCAATAGATAATAGGTCGATATCATGTTGGGAAAGTTTGATTAATTTATTTGCATAAAATAAATCAAATCCTTCACTTTTGTATCTAATATCATCAAACCATTGTTGCCAATTCTCTTCTTCAATAATTTGTTTTAAAAGATCTTTATCACTTTTTTCACTACCATTATCACGATGTTCTTTAATTTTTGTTTCAGTTTTATCTGCAAAAATTGACACTTCTTGGTCTAAAAGGTCCATTGCCTTAAAGCCATTATAGGTTAAGATTTTAATAGCTTCTAAAACACCTTCTAAATTTGAATCAAATGTATTAGCTATTTCACTTGCAAATGGGAGTAATAAACATTTTAACTCTAGGATTTTATTGTTTAAATCATCGTATTCAATTGGTAATGGTTGCACAAAAGAATGTAATATTTTTTGCATTGGAGTTCTAAAAGATATATCAGAAGCTTCTTTTAGAACTAAATTATCTAAATACTTGATAGTATGAGATTCAAGTTGGTTATATATTTTCTTCAACTTAGTTTTATCTAATGTTGATATATCTTGATTTTCAGAAAATCTATTAGGATTTGTTGCAACCCATTTGATTATAAAGCGCATCAAGCCATAAATACTTGCTTGAACATCTTTTCTTGATTGGTTCTTTTTAACAATTTCATCAACATATATAGCAACAACTTTAAGTACTAATAATGGATCATAATTCTCAATAAGGTTTAGAATGGAATAAATATCAGCTTCAATAAGCCTCGAAGAATCTTTAAGGTTCTTCTCAATTTTCTCTTTAGACAAATTAGCTTTTTCTAAATCCCAAATTCCATTATTATTCATATTTTTAAACTCCTAAGCTCAATAAATTATAACATTTTTTTTATTCAAAACAACTAGATGTATATAAATAATTTTAAATACGGTTCATTAAATTATCTCTCAATGGTTTATAAAAAACAAATCCTAAAGCTACTGCAACTAAACTTACGAAAGCATAGCTAATAAATAAAGTATTAAAACCAAAGTTAGATACAATAATTCCTCCAATTGAAGAGCCCAAAACCATTGGAAGACCTGTAGCTAAAGCATAATATAAACTAATTCCAACACCTCTTTTATCAATTCTAACATGTTCATTAATAAACATTATTGCAGATACATGGAAAGAGCCATAGCAGAAACAATGTAGAGCTTGTGCTAATAACAAAAATTTTACTCCAGGTAAGAAAGCATACATAAATAATCTAATGGCTACAGTAAATGTACTAAATAGCAATAAATTGGATGATTTAACTTTTTTACTTTGCAGCAACCTTCCACTATATATCATTACAAAAAACTCTGTTAAAGCTGCTACTAAATTTAATGTAGTTAAATCAGTATAACCAACAACTTGAATTGAATATAACGATAAAAAAGAAAAGATTCCTGCCATAGAGAAACGACTCATTGCCATTATAATCAACCCTATAACTAGCCCTTTATTAAACCACTTATTATCTTCTTTACTAGTTGATTTTGGTATAGGGACTTCAATTATTTCTCCTTTTGGAACAAATAACATTATAACAATAGATACAAAACTTATAACAAGTAACCAAAAACCTATGCTTTGATTAGAATCAATAAGAGGCCTTTTAAAAAAAGATAGTGCTGCAGATATTAAAACATATCCCATAGTACCAGCAGATCTAACTAGGGTATATTTTGAACTATCCCCTTTAACGGCATTGTTACTTATAGAATCAAGTAAAGGTGCAATTGCTCGAAAAAAGAATCCTGTTAATATCAATAAGAAAACTACAGTCAAATAGGAATTATCGAATGAAAGAGAATAAAAGAACACACTGCTTGCAAGCAATGAAAATATCGTAAGTTCTTTATACCTATTTGTTTTATTTGCCAAATAGCCCAACAATAGTGGACCTAATATCCCAACACCTTCAAAACAAGCTTGAAAAAACCCTACAGCTTTAAACCCATAGCCAAGATTACTCAAAACTACTTGTAAATATGGATTAATAATAACAAATGTCGAATTAATAAAGAAAAATGCTAGTGCGTAAATCATAAATGCATTGTATGCATAAGTTAAAACTTAAACAACAATAAAAGTTTAAAATATCTATAAATTTATAGATATTTAATTCAATTATTTTCATAAGTTTCACTTGTAATAATTATATGTCATATTAACTAATATTTACTTTTCAATTCTAAAAGAGTATTATTTATTAAACAATTTACCTTTAAAAGGATTTATTAATGGATGTTAAAATAATAGGAATAACCGGAGGCTCTGGTTCAGGAAAATCCACCATTGTTCGAAAAATAAGTGAAGTCTGTTCAGATTTCGTTTTTATACCTCAAGATAATTATTATAAAAGTGCAACTTTTATAAACAATGAAAATATTACAGCTTTTAATTTTGATCACCCTGATGCTTTTGATATGGAATTATTGCATTCTCATTTAGTAAAGCTAAAAAACAATGAATCAATTGAAATGCCAGAATACGATTTTGTTCATCACAGAAGAAAAGATGAAACATTAATAGTTGAACCTAAAAGTCTAGTCATTATTGAAGGGTTAATGGTTTTATATGATAAAGAGATTAGAGACTTATTAGATTTAAAACTCTATGTTGATACCCCAGATGATATTAGATTCATAAGAAGATTACAAAGAGATATTGCAGAAAGAGGAAGAACAGCAGAAAGTGTTATAAATCAATATCTAGAAGTTGTTAGACCTGGATTTTATAATTTTATTGCACCAACTATGAAATATGCTGATTTGATTATTCCAGAAGGTGGACACAATGAAATAGCACTATCCGTTCTAATTCCATTCATTCACTCTTTAACTAATACAGAAGAATAATAAAGATTATTTTTTTAAGTTTTTCTTCCAAAGTAGTTTAATAAGAACTACTTTGGACTTTTTTTATTTAAAGATATTTTTCTTGATACGCTTTTAAACCTTTTTCAAGACAAATCAAAGCTCTCTCTAAATCTGAGGTATTTAATACATAAGCAATTCTAGCTTGTTTTTTCCCAATTTTTGGAGTTACATAGAAATCCTCTGCAGGAGCTATCATAACAGTTTCATTTTCATAGCTAAATTCATTTAACATAAATATTGCAAACTTCTCAGCATCATCAACAGGAAGTTCAGCAACAAGATAAAAGGCTCCTTTTGGAGTTGAAGAGATAATCCCATCAATTTTTTTAAGTCCATTACTTAAAAAGTCTCTTCTCTTCTTATATTCTTCTTTAACATCAGCTAAATAAGAAGGAGATGTTTTCAAAGCAGCAATTGCAGCAACTTGTTCAATATCAGGTGGACAAAGACGTGCTTGTGATAGTTTTAAAATGTTTGCTTTAAACTCTTCATTTTTAGTAACTACAGCTCCAATTCTTGAGCCACACATACTAAATCTTTTTGAAAACGAATCAATACAAACTACTCTATCCTCATACCCTTTATAGGTTAATACACTTGAAAACTCATCTTCATAACAAAACTCTCTATATACTTCATCAACGATTAAAAAAATATCATACTTTTTACAAAGTTCTAAAATACTTTTCATCTCTTCTTTAGTATATATATAACCGGTTGGGTTATTAGGAGAACAAAGTAAAATAGCACCAGTCTTTCTAGTTATTCTTTTTTCAAATTCTTCTATTGGTGGAAGAGAAAAAGAATCTTCGATTCTACTTGTAATTGGAACTAAATCAACCATAGCAGTTCTAGCAAAACTAGTTACATTGGTGTAATAAGGTTCTGGAATAATAATTTCATCAAACGGATCACAAAGTGTCATAAATGAAAATTGTAAAGCTTCAGATCCACCAGTAGTTATCAATACATCTTCAACATCTAAATCTACATCATGATTTTTATAATATTCGACAACACTTTCTCTAAGCTCATATAAGCCTTCACTAGGACCATATGGAATATTTAGTTTTGAATAATTTCTAACAGCATTTAATGCTTCTTCTGGTGTTTTAATATCTGGTTGCCCAATATTTAAATAATGAACTTTAATCCCTTTTTTGGCGGCCGCAACAGCATATGGGGATAATCTTCTAATTGGTGAACATTGAAATCCGGATATTCTGTGGGACATTTGCATAAAGGGCTCCTTAAAAACTTTTATTTGTTTTCTCTTTTTGTAATTTTTTTTAGTTATTTTTAGTTTTGGTGTATGAAATATATAATAAAACTATACAAAACTCAATAATTAAAAAACCGTGTAATTAAAATTACTGGCCCAAATTATTGGGCCATATATTAAAAGAACAATTTAATTTTTTTCTTCTTTTGTATTTTTTTCACTAAAAGCTCCTGAAGCTTGTTGTGAATCAATCAATTTCTGAATAAATCTTCTATTGTCTAATAGAGGACTTATTGATCTACCATGGTGAAGACGACTTATAGTTCTAGCAAATAATTCAGTAATATCAGCTTGAACAAACCAAGGTTTATCTAATAAATCATGTCCGTGAGTTACTGAGTTAGTACCAATGATTCTATAGAAGACACCTTCTTTATAAGCTTTGTCAAAATTTTCAATACCACCGCCATTAAAAAAGGGAAGCGAAATCATACAAATAATTTTCTTAGCTCCCTTATTCATTAATTCTCTCATTGCGGTAATCATTGTTCCACCTGTAGCAATCATATCATCAGCCATCAGTACAGTTTTACCTTTAACATCACCTAATAATTTAATGTTCTTAATATTGGTGTGATTTGCATCTGTACTAACAATTGAGTAGTCTCGCTCTTTATATAATACTGCCAATGGTCTATGTAGAGATTGTGCATAAAATTTATTTCTTGAAATAGCTCCAGTATCAGGAGACACTACAACGATATCTGGATCACTTAAATCAATTAATCTACTTAATGCAATCAAAGTCTGATAAGAACCATGAAGATTTTCTAAATGAGTTTTCATAAAGCTATTTTCAATTTCTCTTGAATGGATATCGAGAGTGATGATTCTCTCAACATCTAACATATCACAGATATGGGAAAATAAACTTGCAGTTAAGGCTTCACGACTTGTCTTTTTATGTTGTCTTGAATATGGGAAGGTAGGTAAAACTAAAGTGATTGATTCAGCTCCTGCTAATTTAATAGCATGGATTGTTGTTAACAAGAACATTAGATGGTCATTAACACTCAATCTAACAGAAGTTTGGCCACCATTTAGTTTAACTAATTCCATATTAGATAAATCATAAATGAAAAATACTCTTAAGCCTCTAACTGGATCAAGAATTTCAGCTTTTTCTTCTCCGTTAGCGAATCTAGTATAATTAGCTCTAATGGTGAAATCCGGACACTGAAATTGTGACGGACACTTTCTTCGAGGAATTCTCTTACTATTCATGTCATCAATCAAGGTGACCATTTTTAAGATGTCTTCCTCACTCATATCATGTCGTTTCGCAAGTGCGCCAGATAATTTATCATATCTCTCTTTATACAATCTGCGCAGATGCTTAACGACCTTGCTTGTAAAATATTCACTACCCGGGCCAGCAATAACACCGAGTTTGTGGGGTTTAATGATGCTCATAACTTTAGAATACTATAATTAATAATAATATTTCAATTCCAAATTAGAATAAATTAGTAATATTTAAACTTATCGAGATTTCACTTCGATTTATTTAACTTAATCTAATTTTTTTATATACATTTTATGCTAAAAATAAATCGCAATTAAAAATTATTTAACTTATATGTTTACAACTTCTATTTCTTTTTCACAAAGATTTTTATATGCTGATTTTAATTGTGTCATTTTGTTTAAACTTTCATTAATTACACTTTTTGCATATTCATTATTTTCATCTATACATAAATTATTAGTTGTACCAATACTGCTTCTATTTTTAATTGTTTGATAAGGATCATATGTCTTTACATCATCTAAATTTAAACCAACAGATTTATAGGTATCTCTAAAGTTTTCCCCTTTTTTTACTCTTTCTAATACTTCATCGGTTGCATATAAATCACTAACACAAGCTTTTACTAAATTCTCTTCATGAACTTCAACTTTTTCAGTCATTTTTGCCATAATTGCAACTAAAGACCAAGTAGCTTTAGTTCCAACTAAAAGAGGTTCTTTGGTATCTTGGAAATCTCTATTGTAGCCAGAAGGAAGAGATCTGATAATAGACTTAACTCTAAAAGCGGTACTGCTTACAACAGATGATCTACTTCTAGCTAATTCTAAACCATCGGGGTTCTTTTTCTGAGGCATGATAGAGCTACCTGTACACAATTCTTTAGGAAGGGAAAAATACCCAAATTCAGGTAAAGTAAATAGAATTAAATCCTGTGCTAATTTACTACAAGTTAAAGCAATGTAATCACAAAGATCTAAAAGCATAGCTTCAAATTTACCTCTGCTATTATTTGAATATAGAACATTCTTCTGGACTTTTTTAAAGCCCATTTGTTCAGCTGTATAAGCTCTATCTAAAGCTAATGGAACTCCATAAGAGGCTGCAGAACCGAGAGGAGATTGATCTAATATATCTATAAAGTTTTCAACTCTTTTAGCTTCATCTAAAAATTCTTCTGCAAAAGAAGAAGCCCAAAGACCAACAGAAGATGGCATAGCAATTTGCATATGAGTTCTACCTGGCATTGGAATATTTTTATAAGTTTCACTAAAGTCTAATAATATTTTACCTAATTTAGCAGTTTCTAGTGTTAATTTAACACTAAATTCTCTCATCCATATTCTTAGAGCTGTTTGAACTTGGTCATTTCTACTTCTACCAGTATGAATTTTTTTACCAACATCTCCAAATTTATCTGTTAAATAACTCTCTATGGCAGTGTGGCAGTCTTCATTTTCTTTTGTAATTGGGAAATTATCATTTTCTTTAAGTTCAATAATTTGCTTAAGACCTTTTTCTAAGTCATTAAGTTCATTATCTGATAATATTTTGATTTTATTCAAACCTCTAGCATGTGCTATAGACGCTAATACATCACTTATTACTAAATCTTGATCCAATATATAATCATTAGAAACGGTAAAATCTTCCATCAATGAATCTAATGAATATTCTTTTTGCCATAATTTTGCCATAATTAATCCTCTATTTTTTTTATGAGTTTAAAGATTTTTCTTTTTTCAAGCAATATTATTTTTTTATTTATATATAAATATATGTCAAAAAAATTAATTCTCTATCTATTTGTATTAGTTTTATTATGTTCTTGTACAGCCTGTGAATCAAGAGTTGTAAATACTTTTAATTTAATTGCAAATATCGATAGCACTCCACCTAAATTAAAATATATTGAAAGCACAAGTGAATATAGTGTAGAAATTGTTTTTGATGAAATGTTAAACAACAAAGACAGTGTTAGTTTAATCTTCAATGGAGAGGTTGTTGATAACTTTAATGTAAAACAAAATATTGTGACCTATTTTAGAAAAGAGGCTTTAATTCCTGGAGAAAAAAATACTCTAAATATCACAGTTGAAGATTTAAATGGGAATTCAACTTCAGTTGATTCTTTTGTTTATACTACTAATAACAATAGAGCTGATGTTCTAATTAGTGAAGTCTCCACAAAAGGTACAACTAAAAACTGTGACAAGGTAGAACTTTTTGTAACAAATAGTGGTTCTTTAGCAGGGATCGTTGTATCAGATGGCTTCAATGATAATTATAATGATAGATGTATCCTTCCAAATGTATATGTCCATGAAGGAGATTTTGTGGTAATAAGTTTTAAAGATGATACTATGGATAGCTATAAAAGCGAAAATAAAGCAGGCCTTAGTTCAAACAATGGTTGTATCTTAGTTCTTGAAAGCCCATCATATAATGCAGATGTTATAGACTGTTTAATTTATTCAAATCAAAAAAGTGAAAATAGTGAAGGCTTTGCTAATGAAAATACTTTAAACACTGCCAAATTATTAGTAAGTCTTGGTATGTGGGAAAATGCCTATCCTCTATCTTCTGCCGCAGTAGATTCAACTCTTGAGACATCAACTAGAACAATAAATAGAAAAAGTCATGACAATCATTTCTTTATAGATAGAGATACAAGTGAGGACTTTTATATAACAGTTACTAGTGGAGATACCTTTGGATATCCAAATAACCAAGAACAATATGATGATTAAAATTAAATAAATCTAATACTGCAGACTTAATTATAACCAATTTCAAAAGCAAATATCTTTTTACATATTATTGATAAATCTTAAGTATAAAGGTATAGTATAATATAACTAATTCATCTTAAAGGACTCAAAAAATGAGAATAACAAAAAAGGTTTTTAAAGATTTAGCAATATTCATGATTGGTTTTGGGTTAATTATTGGAATAATATTCCCATTTTTTGTAATCGCTTTAGGGGTTCCAAAAGAATATATTTTAACTCCAATTTTTATATTTTTATGTATATTTGCAGGTATTTTTGTTGGAGCGGTTAATATTATATTAGCTAGAAACATTGTGGGTAAAAGATTAAGTTTACTATCTAGCAAAATGTCATTTGTAAGAGATAAATTAACTAAAGAATTATCTTCAGCAGATTTAGCTGAAAGTTGTGAAAAAAATTGCATAATTGAAGTTGATTCAGAAGATGTAATTGGAGAGAGTGCGGCTTCTTTTAACAACTTAGTTCATACCTTAGCAAATTCAATGAAAAATGAACAAGCTATAAAAGATTTTAATAAAATGTTGTCAACACAACTAGAAATTGAACAATTATCCCAAAATGCATTGATTAAGATTAATCATTTTATGGACTCTCAAGCAGGAGCTATTTTATATGAGCAAGGAGGAGAACTCCTTATAGCAGCTTCTATGAATATTAAAAACCCTGAATCCCTATTAGAAAATGATGCTGTATGGAATGCTATGAGATTAAAATCTAGACAAAGATTTACTCTAACAAATGAGATTAAAATTGAGTCCCCTTTAATTAACTTCTTTCCTATTGAGACAATTATTGAACCATTGCTTTATAAAAATTTACCAATAGGTGTTTTAATTATATCTTCTGCAACTAATTTTAAAGAAGAAAATGATTATGGTTTTGAAATGTTCTTACAAGGACTCTCTTTATCTCTTCGTAATGCAATAACATATGATCAACTTCAAAAACTTGCAGCTAATGATCCATTAACAAATCTATATAATAGGAGATTTGGAATGGTAAGATTAACCGAAGAATATTCAAGAGCGGTAAGAAGCAACTTACCTATTGGTATCATAATGTTCGATATCGACCATTTCAAAGTTGTAAACGATACTTATGGTCATACAGTTGGAGATAAAGCTCTTGTAAACGTATCCAATATTGCAAGAATGGCTATTCGTGAAGGTGACTTCCTAATTAGATACGGTGGAGAAGAATTCTTAGTTATATTACCTGGAGCTTCAAAAGAAGATACTAATTATGTAGCTGAAAGATTAAGGCACATGATTGAAGATAGTTCTATTAAATATGGTGAATTACAAATTAAAATTACAATTAGTGCAGGATATTCTTCATTCCCAGAAAATGATGTTACTGATGAAAACAATTTAGTAACCATAGCAGATAAAGCACTTTATAATGCTAAAGAGTCTGGAAGAAATAAAGTTATAGGCTATATTGATTAAACAATTAAAAAGGAGATTTAAGCAATTTCAAATCTCCTTTTTTTTATTTAAAATGGGGTTATAACACTAATATCTAAAGATGTATCAATCTCCTCTAATTTTATAGAATTATCATCTATTGAATCTTTTTTTTCATTACTCTTAAATTCAACACTATCAGCTTTTACAAAGGCTTTTGATTTCTTTGATCCATCTTTAGCTTCCCATCTGTTTTGTTTTAGTTGCCCCTTAACTCTTATTTTACTACCTTTACTTAAATATTGATTACAAGCTTTTGCAGCGCTGTTCCAAACCTCGATATCGAAAAAACCAACCTCCTGTATATAAGTTGCTTCTTTACCTTTATAAGAAGAATTAACTGCAATACTTAAGGTACAAACACAACTGTTGTTGTTAAAATCTTTGAAGGTTGGATCTTTTGTTAGTCTACCTTCAACAATTACAAAATTTAAGTCATCAAATTTACTCATAATACCTTCCTTTTGAACTTGAATTTAAAAATTTTAATAAATACTTTTACTATATCTATTAAGTTTTTTTTAACTTTGCCCTTTTATTTTTCTCGATAGTTGTTTATAAAATGAGAGGATGTTAAAATCCTAAATATTAAGGAGATGTATTTAATGAGTAATTTAGCAGTATTATCATTAGGTGGCTCAATTATTGCCCCAGACAAAGTAGACATTGATTTTTTAAGTAAATTTAACAAAGCAATTAGAACCTATTTAAAAGAAGATAAAAACAATAAACTAATTTTAGTTTGTGGAGGTGGTGCTCCAGCTAGAGTTTATCAAGCAGCTTATAGACAAATTGTAGAAAAAAAAGATGATAACGTACAAGATTGGATTGGAATCAAAGCAACTCATTTAAATGCTCAATTAGTACACTCTATCTTTAATGATTTATGTTCTGATGAAGTAATTACAAATCCAAGTGCAGATATTAAGTTCACAAATCAAGTATTGGTTGCAGCTGGATGGAAACCTGGTTTTTCAACTGACACTGATGCTGTTTTCTTATCAAGAAGATTTGGTGGTAAATTAATTGTAAATCTTTCAAACATTGCAAAAGTTTATACAGCAGATCCTAAATTAGATAAAGACGCAAAACCATTAGATAACATTAGTTGGACAGATTTTAGAAAAATGGTTGGAAACGAATGGGTTCCAGGTAAAAACTGTCCATTTGATCCTATTGCAAGCAAAGGAGCACAAGAAGATCAAATGAAAGTAATTTGTGCAGATGGAAGAAACATAGAAAACACCTTAAATATACTTAGAGGGAAAGAGTTCTATGGAACAACCATCGGCTAATAATTAAATAAGTATTAATTCATAAGATATAGCTAAGCTATGATCTATATAATTTTGATCAACTTCACCGACTTTTTGAAAATCAAAACTTTCAATTAGACGTTGCATATGAACATTTTTAATATGGGTATCAATTCTAACATTGGTACCTATTTCTTTTGCCCTATCGATAGCAAGTGTTAAAAACCTTTTACCAAGGCCTCTTCTTTTTGAAATTAATCTATGAACAGAAATATATGGACCTTCAGTCCAAAAATCGTATTTTTCATAAACTTCATCCTTTTCTTCAAGAAGAGCCATCATAGCAACAATTTCATCATTTTCTAAAGCAATAATTAATTGATTTTTATCAACATCTTTTTTTAATATCTCAACAGTTGGATAACCCCTATCCCATTGAGGGTTATTTCTAGATAGCATTAATTGATTAGCAAAATGAGCTAATTCCATACATTCATCAATATCATCATAAGTGGCTTTTCTAATTTTATAATCCATCCTAGCTCCTAGCTTTTTTTAATTTTAAATAATAATCTAAAGGGTCACAAAAATCATCAGGGAATGGCCTATCTTTTTTAAAATCTGGTATCCATTCTATATTATCTTCTAATTCTTGAACAAATCCATTTTCAATATTTAACTTGTCTAAATATTCTAATAACTCATCATATTCCCAATCTTTAATTTTTTCAAAAGTTTTATAATTCTTTGGATCAATGAATTGAACCATTAAAGAGAGAAAACAACTATCTTTTAATTCCTTAGCAAAATAATCTAATACCTGATAAGTTGCTTCTAATTCATTTGGAAAAACCAAATGTCTAACTAATAAGCCTTTAGGTGTTGTATAATCATCAAATACTTCAAATTTTGGATGTCTTTTTACTAAGAAAGAAAAAACATCTTTTATTCTTTCAGCATAAAGGGCTCTACCACAGAAATTCTTTGAAACACTTTTATTTAAAGTTTTTAAATCTATTAGATAAAGATCAATATATTTATCAATAAGTTTTAAAGCTTCAATGTCTTCAAAACCACTAGTATTATAAACAATTGGGAGAGTAAGATTATTACTCCTAGCTTTTTCAATAGCCAATACAATTGATGGAATAAAATGAGTAGGAGTTACTAAATTAATATTATTTGCTCCCATTTTCTCAAGCTCACACATTAAAGTACTAAGTTCATCAATACTTACATAAGTTCCAACATTCCCATCTCTTTTGTTAACTCCACCACTAATTTGATAATTTTGACAATATTGGCAGTGAAGAGGACAGCCTGAAAAGAAAATCATACCCGATCCATTTTTACCTGTGACAGGGGGCTCTTCACCTCTATGGAGTCCACTAAAAGCAACTCTAACCTGATCACTTTCATCACATATACCTAATTTATTATTAGTTCTATCAACCCCACAATGATTTGGACATAAATTACAGTTAGTATAATTTTTATAAATATCCATATGATTTCCTTTTTCTGAACTTTTAGTTCTTTATATAATAAAATATAAATCATTTATACCTTCAAAGATTAAAAGTTTTCCATAATTTATATTAAGATAGTGTCTTTTTTACTCAATATGATTATTATATATATTATAGAAATAGAGAAATGGAGACAACATGCTTTTACCTAATAAGAAAAACAATGACAAAGAAGAAAAGATAGAAGAAAGATATATATTAAGCATTGATGGAGGTGGAATGAGGGGAATTATTCCAGCTGTAGTTATCTCCAAATTAGCACAAGAATTGAAAGACCTCAATGAAGATAAACCATTTTATTCCTTTTTTGATTTAATTGCTGGAACCTCAACTGGAGGACTAATTGCCTTAGGACTAACAACATCACCTTTAATTTCAAATTTAAAAAAAGAAGAAGGGGAAGATCATCTAATTACTTACGAAACAAAACCTTTAACTTTTTTTGAAAGATTAAGAGGTAAAAAAGAGCCGGAAGCTAAACAACCAAAATTGATTACTAAAGGAAGTGATTGTTCTACCCTATTAGATTTTTATAAAAATGATGGAAAGTCTATCTTCCATTCTGAATCTAGATTTTTGGGACAATTGCTAAAAGATAAATATGACCCCAAATACATTGAAGGATTTTTAAATAGAACTTTTAAAAATGCTAAAATAACTCAATGCTTAGTTCCAACAATGGTTGTTTCATACGATGCATCAGAAGGAATTCCTTTTAACTTCAAAAGTTGGGATGATAATGAATTCACAGTATCCCAAGCAGCTAGAGCAACAAGTGCAGCACCAACATATTTCCCTCCAGCCATTGTATATGATAAAAAAGAAGAAAAGAGACGCTATCTTATTGATGGTGGAATAATTGCAAACAACCCAGTATTGATGGCATATAGTGAAGCTAGAAAATTATATCCTAATTGTAAGAAATTCCATATTTTAGCTCTTTCTACAGCTAGTAATGACTATGCAATGGAAGATGTTGATATTAGTGGTGGATTGATGGGCTGGATAGATCCATCAAAAGGTGCTCCAATTCAAAAGATTTCATCGACTAGCCAGATGCAATTAGCATCATTTGTTGCAAATAATATAAGTGATGTTGAATACACTAGAGTTCATTATAATTTAAAAGGAGACTCTTTTAAATTAGATGATACCTCAAGTTATGCAATAAATACACTAATTGATAGTGGAGAGCAATTATTTAGAGAAGAAGAAGAAAAGTTAGTATCATTTTTAAAAAAAATGATAAAAAGAGAGGACTTTTCTCATGTTTTAGATATAAATAATCTTGAAATTGAAGAAGAAATTAAAACAGAAGCTTCACAAATAAAGCCATTAGAAATAGAATCAAAACTTGAAGAGATTCCTGTTATTGAAGAAAATGAAAAATTGGAAAAACTTCCATCAACAAACAAAAGAAAATATTTCTTTTCTAAAAAGAATAATGGTAAACCACCTTTAAATATAAAAAATGGAACACTATCATCTATTTTAGATGAAGATAAAGTTGAAAAAACACCACAAAATGAAAAATATCAAGAAGTATTAGACAAATACGGATTTAATGAAGAGGATTTAAAATAAATGCACCCAAAACAAATTGCCTTAGAAGACAAATTGCATAAAATGTGTATGGAATTAGACAACCACCTTGAAGACAAATTTGGAGACATGTTTCCCCTACACCCAAATAGAATGAAGAGAGGCAAAACAGCAAGCGCTAATTATGATGGTCTTTTTTCAACAGGGGTCCAATTTTCTAGCGGATACGGATCAAAACTTGGAAGAGGATATCTTTTAGATATAGATATTAGTACATTAAGTTGGGTCAAAAAAGAAGATAAAACAAAAATAGAAGAGCAAGCTATATCCTTTCTAGAAGAAATAATGCCAAAATATTTTCCAGAAAGAAAACTCGAAATAAAAAGAGATGGAATCTTAATTAAAATAGTAGGAGACTTTTCCCTAGGAAGTAACGATACTAATTAAAAGTATCAAGATATGAAATAATAGAGGCAACAGATATACCATGACGTCTTTTATAACCTGCCTCATGAGTATTAACTAAAGCTTTTGAGCACAAGGTAGAGCAGATATCACATGCTCTCTCAAAATTATAATCTTTTAAAAGCAACCCAGTTAACACACTAGCAAATAAATCTCCAGTACCAGGGTAAGAGTTTTCAATTCTTTGGTTATGGTGGTAATGAATAACACCATTGTTAATTGATACTGTAGTTACAGTGTTAGAATCTTTTGTAAGAAGACTAGTAATAACAACCTTTTTAGGCCCCATTGTAACTAATCTATTTAAAAAAGATTCAACTTCCCTTTCATTGTATATTTTCTTAGGCTCTTCTCCTAACAAAAGGGCAGCTTCAGTTGCATTTGGGCATATAACATCAGCATAAGAAATCAATGATTTCATGGATTCAATCAATTTATCATCAATTGATGAATAAGGATGTAGATTATCTCCTAAAACAGGATCTATAACAATTAAAGGATTTTGTTTTTCTTGAGACTTAATAACCCTCTTAACAATTCTAACTTGATCATAACTTGCTAAAAAACCACTATATATACTATCGCATTTAATATTTTCATTTTCCCAAACATCAAGCACCCTATCCAATTCTTCAGTTAAGTTTTTCATGTAGGGAGATGAAAAACCATCAGATTGAGAAG
The DNA here is from genome assembly GCA_028532815.1 of Pleomorphochaeta sp. Lineage (GTDB taxonomy): Bacteria > Spirochaetota > Spirochaetia > Sphaerochaetales > Sphaerochaetaceae > Pleomorphochaeta. The sequence continues at coordinate 192,854 of JAQQAS010000037.1, read as the reverse complement.
ATAATAGTGCAGTAGGTAAAGGAAGCACCTCAACCCCTAAAGACTCTAAGGTGGGTATTACTACAGTTAAGGAACTCTTTGCATAACAGCAAAGATCATGGATAGCGATACAATTTTTTATCATAAAATAAGATTATCAAAGTCTAGTTTGAACTACAAGTAATTAATTAAAAGTTTATACAAAAAAACAATATTGTTTTCATATAATACAACAAGTATTGTACTCAACACTCTTTTGAGATATTTTCTAGATATAAGATAAAAAAAATAGGAGCTTGTATGATTTTTAAAGATAAAAAGAGTAATTTATTTATTTGCGATTCTTTAATTAATCCTTTAGAAAAGGAAATAACAAATATTCAAGAATTCAAAAACCAAATATCATCCTTTATACTCTCAGCATCAGGATGGAGAAAAGTTTTTGCAATTAGTAAAGATGAAGAGGATGCTAGTGAAGAAATAAGTCTAAGTGACAAATATTTTTCAGCCCTTATTGCTCTCTCTCTTGCTAAACATCTAAATTGTGTAAGCGATGAAGAAATTAATAGCAATAGAATTAATCAAAATATAAAAAATAAAAAAGTGGTAATAGCAATAGATGCAAGACCTACAGGTCCTCAAATATTAGATGTTATAAACAGAGTTTTCTTATCTTTAAACATTGAAGTAGTTAATTTATTTATTGCTGCAGCTCCTGAAATTATGGCACTCTCTCAAGTCGATAAAAGCATTGATGCCTTTTTATATATCTCAGCTTCCCACAATCCTATTGGCCACAATGGAATAAAATTTGGTAAAAATGGCGGGGTATATAGCAAAGATGAATCTCAAATTCTAATCAACTATTTTAAAGATTTTGTTAATAGAGAAGAGGCTATTATTTATGTTAAAAATCTTGTTTCAAAACTTGAAACCAAGAAATTAGAAGCAAATCTTTCAAAAATCGAAGCATTTAAGAAATTAAGCTTAGATACATATAAAGAATTTGCACTTCTAACAGCAAGCCAACCTTTAACAAAAGAAGAATACCTTAAAAACTTAAAATCAAATATTTCCAAAAAAAATATTGGTATTATTGGGGAATTAAATGGTAGTGCAAGAACCTTATCAATTGATAAAAGCTTCTTTGAAGAACTATCAATTAAAATCCAAACATATAATGATAAACCTAGAGAAGTTGTACATGCTATTGTTCCTGAAGGTGAAAATTTAGAGATGTGCAGAAAACTTCTTGAAGAAAAATATAAAGAAGATAGTGACTTTGTCATTGGATATGTACCAGACAATGATGGGGATAGAGGGAACCTTGTTTATATAAAAGAGAGTACTAAAAGAGCTGAGATTTTAAAAGCACAGGAAGTATTTGCCCTTGTTGTAATGGCAGAATTAAGTTCAATGAGATATAACAATCCAGATAAGAAAATGGCTATCAGTGTTAATGGTCCAACTTCAATGAGAATCGATGAAATATGTAAAGCATTAGATGTTGAAGTATATAGAGCTGAAGTTGGAGAAGCTAATGTTGTTGAAAAAGCCCAAGAACTAAGAGATAAGGGTTATATAGTAAGAATTTTAGGAGAAGGATCTAATGGTGGAAATATAACCTATCCTGCTAAAGTTAGAGACCCCCTAAACACACTATTAAGTATAATCAATATTTTAAGTAATAGAAAAATATTTGATTTTTATAGAGAAAAAACCCATTACAATAATGATAGCTTAACCATTGAAAATATGATAAATAGCTTACCCAAATTTATTACAACAGATGCTTTTTCAAAAGAAGCTAAATTAGAAGTAAAAAGTTCACATGGAGCTCTTAAAGCCTTATATGAAAAAGAGTTTTTATCATTTTATAAAAATAATAGTGAATTTCTAAAAGAAAAATTCTCAATTTATTCTTTTGAAATAGTTCAAATGGAAGGTAAAAACTGTTTAGTTGGAATAGGAAGTGAATTTAGAACCCCACCATATAGAGGTGGATTCAAAGTTATCTTTAAAGATAAAGATAAAAATAATTTAGCATATATGTGGATGAGAGGATCTGGAACTGAAGCAGTCTTTAGAATATTAGTTGATGTTAAATCAGAGAATTTAGAATTGTACTCATATTTAATAGATCTCCACACAACATTGCTAAAAAAAGCAGAGAAATAAACTTTATAAACTTTCATTATTAATTTAATGGAAGTTTTTTTTACACATTATCTTTTAAATATTCAAATTATCAATCCTAATTCGGTATAAAATAATTTAAAATAAAAAATATACTATACATATGTTAAATTTATATATGTATAGTATAAATTGATTAAAAATTTAAAATTAATTGCTAAAATTAACTTTTCTACTCAGTTTTTTTAAAATAACTTTAATTTGAACAAAAATAAGAGAAAACAATACATATTTGTAATTTACTATGCACTTTTTAGCATATTTCTCAGGCGAATCTGTATCTATTTTAAGTAACATACGTAAAAAAGGCTCAATTTATAAAAAATTGAGCCTTAAATGGATATTATAATAAATTTGTATTAACTAATTTAAACCAAGAGCCGCAATAGCAGCACCAATTACAGGAGAATTTTCAATTCTAACAAATTCAACATAACGATTGTTTTGCTCTTGTAAATATTGAAGCAAATAATATTTAGTATATTTTTCTAGATATTCAGTTTTATAGAATGTAGTACCATCTGCATTAATACAAACAGGATGTAAAGGATTTTTACCATATTCAGTTTTTAAAACAGCAGAAGCCAAATTTGCAGCAGTCATTTTAGCAGCTCTTTTAATTATAGCTTCTAAAAGGAACCAAAGATTCTCAGCATCTCTATCACTATCTTCTACGCACTTTACAAGCTTATAATCCTTATTAAAAGGCATTTCTAAATAATGGCTCATTTCTGTAGTATTAACATCTCCAATAGCTTCGAATTTTTCTTTAAATGCTTGAGATAAAACATTTTCTTCAATAGCTTTGTGTAATACAAGAGAACTCATTGGACCTAAGTAAGCACCACTAATTTTCTTTTCAAAATGGTAGGTAGAAGGATCTTTAGTACTTTTAATAAACAATTCATCAATTTTGCCATTTAATAACTCAAAACTTCCAGATTCAACATTGATAACCATTTGATCAAGATTAGAACCATTTAATTTTTTAATTTTGGAAGTATCTTCTAAATAAGCTGTATTAGTACCAGTGCCCAATATAAAGCCAACATAACCATCATAATTAACATTACCTTGAGCTCTTCCTGCTAAAAGAGTTGTAACAGTATCATTTACAATAGCAATTCTTTTATTTTTAACATAATGACCTCTAGATTCTAATTCATTAAGTAAAGATTGACCAACTTTTTTACCAACTACTTCAGGAGCTTTAATTTCTTTGGAGAACACAATTGGAATTCCATCATTATCTTCAGTTATAGTTGCAGCATAGCTGAAACAAAACCCTATTCTATCGCTTTTATCAATTATATGCTCAACTTGATTAGCAAAAACAGAAAAGAATTCTTTTGCACTTACTTCTTTATCGATGCCAGGCATTGAAACTTTTTTAAATTCTGATATAACTGGTTTTAGATTGTCATCAAAAGTAACTAAACAAGTTCTAAGATTTGTTCCACCAGCATCGATTACAATTACATTTTGGCCTGGAACAATGGGAGAGCCCTTACCTATAAAAGTTGGAATCATAGGAAGTGAACTATTTCCATCCTTTTCAAGCCCTTTATTCATTTCGCTTAAAAAGTTATTTACCATATCATCAATTGAATAAGAATCTGCATCGAGCCCCCATTCAATTAAAAAATCTTTTACCTCTTTATTCAATTAAACGCCTCCAAAGTGAATACTTTATTTTTAAATATCATAAAAGATTATTTTATTTTATTCTACAGTCAAATATTATTTTAAAATAACTAAAATTCAACAAGAAAAGAAAACTAAATAATTTTTAAAATTATAAACTGTATACATCGAATTCATCACCATTAATTGTAATTTGAAGAGGGACAATATCTAAAGTTCCCATATCTTCTTCTAAAATAAAAACACCTTTAATATTTATATCTTGAGAAAAAGCTTCTCCCCTTACAGTAATATCGGTAACTAATCCCATTCTAGGGTATATACCTTGAACCATATTAGACACTACTTGAGCTACAGTATAATTATCTTTAAAGGCAATAGCTATTGCACCTAAAATGGTCGCTTGATTTTCTTGCCAATCACTAGTTAGTAATACATCTCTAACATAAGGAGCTATTGGCTCTTTTAATGAAGATACTATATTTGTTGAATCGAGTTCTTTACTAGGAAAAGAAGAAAGGAGAGTACTCATATCAAGGTTGTTAAAGACAATTGCATCAGAGGTTTCACTATTTTTAGGAGTTCTTAAAATTATATTTTGGTTTTCAGGCTTGATATCAGATATAAAATAATTTGCGGCAACAAAAACCGCATCACTTACACATGAGATAGCAAGCCTTGTCTCTTCTTCACTAGGAGTTAGAGCAAATAAAGGAGAAATAGATATAAATAGCAAAACTAATTGCACCATCCTCTTCATATGTTTTGTTTCCTTAAATATCGTTTTTCATTGTCAAAAGAAGAGGAGCTCTTTCAAAAAATGACAAATCATAATCCTCATTATTAATTGTTAATCTGAGAGGAGATACAATAGGTACCCCATATGAATCTGATTCAACAATTAGTATCCCTTTAATGTTAATTTCACTTTCAAAAAGTGTTCCACTTACTGTGTAATTAAAACTAACACCTACCTTGGGTAAACTTTCTGATTGAAAAGAAGATAAAAATTGTTGGAAAGTCATATTGTTTGGAAAAACTAAGGCTGCAGCACCAGTAACTATCGCTTCTCCCTTTTTCCAATTATTAATTTTAAGTCTTTCGCTCACAAATGGATCAATTGTCGGTAAAAAAGAACTTAAAAAATTACTATTATCATCATCTTCAAAATAAGGTAAGAAAAAAGATAAATCGGCATCACTAAATAATACTGCATCAGGTAATGAAGTAGATGGAGAAATTCTAATTGCTATTGAATCAAAATTTTTCCTATTTAAAGAAATAAAATCTGCTGCTGTAATATAACCTAAGTCAGTAATAGCAACAAACGCATTTGATACTTCCTTCTCACTAATATTGGACGCAAATAAAGGATTAATAAAAATTAAAAATAACAATGTTGTTAAAAACCCTTTCATTTACACCTCTCAAACACAAATAAGCTTTTTCACATAATTAAAATATGTTAAGATTATACCATGAATACAAAAAAAGAGAAACCATCAATCTTATGGTATGACTTAGAAACCTTTGGACTAGATAGCCATTATGATAGAATCGCACAATTTGCTGCAATTAGAACAGATTTAGAACTAAATCAAATAGGATCTGAAATATTATTGTATTGTAAATTATCATCTGATTATTTACCAGATCCACTTGCTTGCTTAGTCACAGGGATTACCCCATATATAGTAAATGAAAAAGGACTTAAAGAAGTTGAATTTATAAAAAAAATAAGAGATGAATTTTCAACACCTAATACTGTTGTTACAGGATATAATTCTATAAATTTTGATGATGAATTTATTAGAAATGCATTATATAGAAACTTGTTTGACCCCTATGAAAGAGAATATAAAAATGGATGCTCAAGATGGGATATTATAAATTTGGTTAGAGCTGCTTATGATTTAAGACCTAATGGAATACAATGGCCAGCTAAAAAAGAAAATGGGAACCCATCATTTAAGCTAACAGATATAACAGAAGCGAATAATATAGAACAAATTGGAGCTCATGATGCGTTAGTTGATGTAAGAGCAACAATTGAAGTTGCTAGATTAATCAAAACAAAACAACCCTTGTTATATAAATGGAGTTTTGATCATAGAAAAAAACAATTAATGAAAAACTTACTTAAAGCCCCTTTTGGAGAACCTGTTTTACACACTCATCCAAAATACACATCAAAAAATGGTTGTACATCAATAGTAATGCCAATAACTTTTGATATAATTAACTCCAACAATGTTATTTGCTTTAATTTAAAAGAAGATATCACCCCGCTATTAGAAGCAGATGAAGAGAATATCTTATATACTCATGGCCTTGTAAATATTGCATATAATAAATGTGCCTTTGTTAGTCCATTAAGTATATTAAAGCCAGACTTAGAAAAAAGACTTAATATTGATAAACAAGAAGCACTTTCAAGAGCCAAATTATTAAAAGACCATCCTGAAATAATAATGAAAATTAGGAAAGCTTTAAGTTCTCAAGATATCAAAGGGGTGGATGATACAGATTTTCAATTATACAATGGATTTTTTAAAGATGAAGATAATAAAAGATTTAGATTAATCCATGATGCTTCAGAAAAAGAAAAACTTGAGTTAAGCAAAGCATTAAAGTTCGACGATCCAAGAGCTAAAGAGCTAGTATATAGACACGTATTAAGAAATTATTTAGAATACCAAAGTGATCAAGTCAAGGAAGAATGGAAGTCTTTTTGCTCACACAGAATTGTTAGTCCTCCTGGCAAAATAATGGTTAACCTTGATTTTTATAATCGAAAAATCAAAGAAAAACTCTCCTTAGACACTACAAGTGAAAAGGAAAAAGAGATATTAAACCAATTATTACAATATGGAGAAGAATTAACAAACACTTTATTTAATTAATTTAAAGGAAAGATAAATGGAAACACCCCCACCAATTGGGAAAAACATACAAAAATTTAGACAATCAAAACATCTAACTCTTAATATTTTAAGTGAGAGAAGTGGTGTCTCTAAAGCAATGTTAAGCCAAATTGAAAGCGATAAAGTAAACCCAACTATTGCAACAGTTTGGAAAATAGCAAGGGGACTAAATATCGACATCCAAGATATATTAGATGTTAATCCTCAACCCAAAAGAGATTTCATTAAAAATCCAACTTCAGGTTCTGGACATGTTATTGAAACAACTGAACATGGTGTAACAATTAGAATCCTTTCTCCTTTAAATATGGTTGAAGATTTAGAAATGTATTTAATAACTTTTGAACCTCATACAAAACTACCAAGTGAACCTCATTTTGCAGGCACTCAAGAATTTTTAACAGTAATTAAAGGCAGTGTTAAAGTTAAAGCTGGACAAAATGAATGCACCTTAAAAAAAGGTGACTTTTTAATGTATCATTGTGATATTGAACATACAATTAGTTGTGATTCAAATTCACCAGCTACTATACATTTAGTAGTTAGATATACCCCAGATAAACACAGATAGCTATCTCCTAAATTTTAATAAAAACACTCAACAAAAGCTTGAGTAATGATTATGACCTCAACACTATTCAAAAAGAATAAAATAAATTATATTTAGTAATAAATCCAACGGAGATAATAAATAAATGATAGAAAAACTACCATCATATGTTAAACAATTAAAAGAAATAGACAATAAATTAAGTAGCCCTGAAACAATGAGCGATATGAATTTATATAAACAACTAATGGTCGATAGAGCTCATATAGCACCAATTGTTGAAGAAATGCAAAATCTTGAAGAATTAACAAATCAAATAAAAGATGCAGAAGAACTACTTAAAGAAGAAGATGATGCCGAAATGATTGCAATGGCAAAAGAAGAGCTATTAGAATTAAAAGAAGCAGCAAAGGTTTCAAATAAAAAATGTAAGATGTTATTAATACCACCAGATCCATTAGCTGGTAAGAATATTATTATGGAAATTAGAGCTGGAACAGGCGGTGATGAAGCTGCATTATTCTGTGCAGACCTATTTAAAATGTATTCACATTATGCTGAAAAAATGGGCTGGAAAATTGATATCATGAACTCAAATGATACCGGTTTAGGGGGATATAAAGAAATAGTATTTTCCATAAGCGGTAAAGATGTATATGGTTCCCTTAGATGGGAGAGCGGAGTACACAGAGTACAAAGAGTTCCTACAACTGAAAGTGGAGGGAGAGTTCACACCTCAGCTGTTACAGTTGCAGTACTACCTGAAGCAGAAGAAACAGATATTGAAATCAAACAAGAAGATTTAAAAATTGATGTAATGAGAGCAGGTGGACCTGGTGGACAATGTGTTAACACAACAGACAGTGCTGTTAGATTAACTCACCTTCCCACCGGACTTGTTGTTATATGTCAAGATGAAAAATCTCAATTAAAAAACAAAAATAAAGCAATGAGAGTTCTTCGTTCTAGATTATATGATTTAGAAGAAGAAAAAAAACAAAAAGAGAGATCTGAAGCTAGAAAGAGCCAAGTTGGAAGTGGAGATAGATCTGAAAGAATTAGAACTTACAACTTCCCACAAAACAGATTAACTGATCATAGATTAAATCTTACCCTTTATAAATTAGAAATAATTTTGAGTGGCGAACTTGATGAAGTAATCGAAGCTCTTAAAGTTGAAGCTGGTGAAAAAGCAATGCAGGAAGCATAATAATTAATGGGAAAAACAGTTAGTCAATTATTAACACAAGCAACAAATAAATTAAGGAGTATCACTGATACTCCTTCTTTAGACGCATCTTTGCTTTTTGAAGAAGCAACAGGCCTTAATAAGGTCAAGCAAATAACTTATAATACTTTAGAAATTGATGATGATAAAATATCATATTTTAATACCTTAATTGAAAGAAGATTAAATTCTGAACCTATAGCCTATATACTTGAAAAAAAGGAATTTTATGCAAGAGAATTTAAAGTAAATAAACATACATTAATTCCTAGACCTGATACAGAAACTATTATTGAAGAAGTTACCTCTTACATAAACTCCCTTGATTTTGAACCAAAAGTATTAGATTTATGTACAGGAAGTGGATGCATAGCAATAACCTTAGCTCTTGAAAATAATTTAAATGAAATATCATTAAGTGATATTAGTCCTGAGGCTCTAGAAGTTGCAAAATATAATGCAAACAAACTATATTCAAAAAAAATTAATATAATTGAGAGCAATCTTTTAGAAAATTGTGATAAATATGATATAATTGTTAGCAATCCACCATATTTAACACGACAATGGTGTGAAGAAGTAAGTGATGAGGTAAAACAAGAACCTATACTAGCTCTTGAAGGATTTGGAGAAGACGGCTTAGATCTTATTCGAAAAATCATAATTCAATCAAAAAATCACTTAATTGGGCATCACAGTGCTATATTTTTTGAATGTGATAGTAGACAATGTGAAAAAGTAAGAGAACTTCTTAAAGAAGCAAATTTTATTAATATTGAGATAATAAAAGATTTAGCTAATAAAGATAGAATAGTTAAGGGGATATATGAGCGATAGAATAATTCAAAGATTTTTACTAAAAATAAAAAAATATCCACAAGTTCAGCAAGATAAGATAATTGATGCTGTTAACTTTTCTAAGGCCAAACATGAAGGCCAAAAAAGAAAAAGCGGAGAACCGTATATAATCCACCCTCTTGCAGTAGCAGATATATTAGTACAATTAGATATGGATGGAGATACTATTTGTGCTGGACTATTACATGATACGCTAGAAGATACCACAGCTAAATATGATGAACTAAAAGATAGATTTGGATTAGAAGTTGCCGACCTTGTTGATGGCGTAACAAAAATTGAAGTTTTAAAGACTGATAATAAATCTGTTCAAGAAGCAGAAACTATTAGAAAAATGTTCTTTGCTATGAGCAAAGATGCGAGAGTAATAATTATTAAACTCGCAGATAAACTTCATAACATGAGAACAGTTAAATTCTTAAAACCTGAAAGAGCAAAAGAATTTGCAACAGAAACATTAGATATTTACGCCCCTTTAGCTGATAGATTAGGTATTTCTTGGGTTAAAGAAGAACTAGAGGACTTATCTCTAGAAACAATAAACAAAGAAACTTTTGATTATGTTCAAGGATATCTATTAAGTAAAAAAGGTGAACAAGCTGCATATCTTAAAAGAATAGAAAAAACTATCTATCAAGCATGTGCACAAGATGGACTTGGTAATATTATTGTAACAAGTAGAGCAAAACATGCTTATTCAGTATACCTAAAAATGAAGAAGAGAAAAAAGGATATTGAAGAAATTTTTGACCTATTAGGAGTAAGAATACTCTGTGATACTATAACTGAATGTTATACTCTTTTAGGAATAGTGCACAAAATATGGCCACCTATTGAAGGACGATTCAAAGATTATATTGCAATGCCAAAAGCAAACAATTATCAAAGTCTTCATACGACGGTTATGGCCTTAGATGGGAAATTATTAGAAATCCAAATTAGAACAAAAGCCATGCACCAAACAGCAGAATATGGGATAGCAGCTCACTGGAAATATAAAGTAAATAGTGGATCTCAAGATAATGTTAGCATGGATGATGCTCAATTTAATAAGATATTAAATACCCTAGAAAAATGGTCAAATGAAATAGATCAAAATGAATCTTTTATGGAAGACATAAAAGAAGAGCTTCTAAAAAATACAATCTGTGTTTTCACTCCTCAAGGTCATATAGTTGAATTACCTAAAAATTCTACCGCACTAGACTTTGCCTATAGAATTCACACAGAAGTTGGAAATCATACAGCCGGAGCTAAAGCTGATGGCTCAATTATTGCATTAAACCAACCATTAAAGCATACACAAGTAATTGAGATATTAACAAACCCTAGTGCTCATCCTCATCTTTCGTGGTTAAGACTTGCTCAAACACAAAGTGCAAGGAAAAAAATAAGAACTTGGTTAAATAGAAATGATAATATCATAATTGATAAAAACATTATTGCAACACCAAAATCAGTTGCTCCTGTTACAACAGAACCAACTACTACTCCAAAAGAAGAAGAAATTGGTGAAATAATTAGAAATGTTAGTGATGAAAGTCGTCTAACCTTCAGAGTTGGAGATGAAACAAATCTAATGATTTCTTTAGCAAATTGTTGCAACCCTCAAAGAGGAGATGAGATAGTAGGCTATATTAGTAGAGGTAGAGGAATTATAGTTCATAAAAAAGACTGTCCAAACTTAAAAAACATGAAAGAAATAGAAGAAAGAAGTGTTGAAGTAGCTTGGGAAACCAACTCCCCAAAACCAACTAGAAAATATAGAGTTACGAGTAAGAGGACATATGATTTATTTAGTGAAATCGAAGGAGCTATTAGAAAGTACCATGCTCACCTAATTGGGGGAAGATTATATGATGATGATATGGATAACTCAAGATTAATTGGAACATTTACAATAGAGATAGATAAAGAGGATGATTTTAAAAAAGTAGTTAAAGCATTAAAAACACTTCCTTCTATAAATACTGTAAGCACAGTTACATAAATAAGAAGAAGTGGGATTTATTAAAAGGTATTTGAAATTTTTACAATGAGATATTCTATACACTGAGAAGATCTACAACAAAAATGAAAGAATATTAATAAAAATAATTATCGAAAAAGAAGGATATATGAAAAGAAGGATACTATTTTTATTAATATGGGCCACACTTGGCTCCATTTTTCTATATTCATCCTCGATAGACATTAATTTAAATACTAACGTTCCAACTACTTTTGCAACGTATAATTTATATTATCAAGACGAACTTGTTACTAATGATTCAGCTGATTTTGAGATAGAGACAAACCCTATTTCAGAAGATGGCAATACAGAATCATTTTACATTATAGCTACAAGTAATTTAAATTCAGAAAAAATCATTTCTTTAAAAATTGTTACAAATCCATTTTATAAAATTAGTAATATTTCTTCTAATGGGAAACAAACATCCTCAAAGGTCCAACCTGTGGTAATTTTTATATCTAAAGATTATTTATTAGAACCTGGATATAATAAAGATAAAACGGTTGCACAATTCTATCTTAAATGGATTGGTAAATCTAATTTAGATTCAGGGGATTATCAAAGTAATGTAATTATAAATTACTCTATTGAATGAATCTTAAGTAATTAATCAAAAAGATCTCAAAACAAGTTATTTTTGTAAAAAAAAATACTTATTTTTGTAAAAAAATACAATTGAAATTTTACTAATTAATTTTTTTTCTATAATATATTGGTTATATGTGTAATTTAGTTGTATTTATTGATTTTTTTAAAAATAAATGTAATTTTTATCACTGTTCTCTGTTATAGTTAGGTGAAGAATGGTTATGAAAAAAATAAAATTTGTACTAATATTAATTACAATTACATTATCTATATTTACAAGTTGTCAAAGCACAACAGAATTAGATACATCAGCGATAAATAAAAACGTTACAATTGCTGCAAGAATTGCAGCAATAGATGCTTATGGAAATATCACTTTAAATATTTTAACAGAAGATTTGCTTAAAGCCAATTTTGATTATGATAATAAGATAATATTGGAATTTTCTAATGGATTTTTAGTTGAAAGCAGTTTAACTGTTTCAAATAATAATATAGAGGATGGTCAATGTTATATAAGAACAATAAGCAAAGACAATCCTATAACTGTGAGTGTTAAAACAAAAAGCTTAGCTGAAATGGGAACCTTACAAATAGGAGATCTTGTTCAACTAAGCCAATTGATTCCAAATTAATAATTATAATTATTATTCATCTAATACTCTAATTACTTCAGGAAGCAACTGTTTCTTTCTAGATAAAACATCGGGAAGGAAAAAAGTATTATCTGCTTTCTTTTCATAAATAAATTTATATTCCACAGTATCTAAGCCTGTAGTTAATAGAATGCTATTTTGTTTAACAACATTAGTGATTAAAAATAGTGCCCAATCTAATCCATTACTATTTTTAACTTCCATCAATGTTTTCAAATATTGATCTTTATAATCATCTAAATCTTTAAGAGTTGTAACTTCACATTGACCGATTCCAAGTTTAAGACCATGTTCTTTATAAACTTTAAAATCACCTTCAATAACTTTTCTTGGATTTTGTTTTGCAATTGATAAACCACTTGCGAACATCTCTTCTCCAAAAGCTTTTATATCATCAATTTCAGCTGCACTACATAAAACTTTTGCAACTCTCAGGTCTTCTGATGTTGTTGTAGGACTTTTTAAAATTACAGTATCACTTACTAAACCTGAAAGAAGTATTTTTGCTGTTTCTTTTGTAATCTTTACTCCATTTCTTTCATATAATTGAGTAACTAAAGTACAAGTTGAACCAAGCGGAGCACTATAAATAAAAATTGGATTTGTGGTCTTTGATGCACCAAATCTATGGTGGTCTATAATACCTACAATATTTCCTTCTTCAATTCCAGGCAACCCTTGATCACTTTCATTATGATCTACCATAATAATATTTGCTTTTGGTTTTTCAATGAAACATCTTCTAGTAACAAAGCCTTTAAATTCTTCATTTTCAAAAACAGGTAATCCTCTAAAATGGCTATTTATTAAAACATTCTTCGCTTCATCAAACAAAGTATTAGGTGTTAATACAGGAGTATTAATTTCTAATAAATCTTCAACGGGAGTACAAAGTCTTAATAAACGTAATGTTTCATTAGTATGACAATCACTTAAAAAAACAGTTCCTTTGAAGTTTGAAAAATCAACGAGTCTTTTAATTTTATCACTCATCTTTGTTAAAATAATTAATGGAACTTGTCTATAAATTGCCTCTAAAAGAGGTTCTAATCTATCCCCAACAACTAAAAGAGGTAAATTATTATCATCAATTTTATCAAAAACTTCTTTAAACTGAGTAAAACTCATCGCAGCAACCATAATTTGGAGATTGTGACAATTTTTTTCACCACGTTTGATAAAAGTTCCTTTCATTACTTGTGATAACTTATCTATATTTATTTTATAAAAAGGTTTTTGAGAACTAGCATCCCTTAAAAAATATTTATTGACATCATCAATACTAAGTAGGCCAAGAAACTTTCCATCTTTTGTAACAGGAACAACTGAAATATCATTTTTATTAAATATATTCATTAAATCATATACAGGCTCTTTACAATCAATTGTAATTTTAGGTTTTACGTAAACAGAAGAAACTCTTGTTCTAACATCTTTTACAAAAACAGGTGGTTCTATATTCAATTTTTTAAAAACCTGTTTTGTACTCTCATTTAGAGCACCACATCTAGCTGGTATATATTCTTTTTCTTTATTTAATTCATTTTCTAAATTCGCATAAGCCCATGCACTACAGATACTATCCATATCAGGATTTCTGTGGCCGCATACAAGTATTTTTTCCATGAAAACTCCTTGATTAATAATAACTCATGAAAAAACAAAAAACAAGAAAGATTATAAAAAACAAACAAATGAAATGATACTAAATCGTCTTAGTAGTATTTCTTAAAACTAAGCTTCCACCAACTTTAAGTTTATAATATGAAGGGTGTTTTGCAATTATCTCATTTATCAAAGTGATAGCTGCCATTTGACCTATCATAGTTCGTTGAACATGAACAGTTGTTAGACTTGGAATTGTATTTTCAGCTAAAAAAATATCATCAAATCCCACAATTGATATATCTTCTGGAATTTTATATCCAACACTAGTTAAGGCTTGTATTGCCCCAATTGCTAAAATATCATTATCTGCAAAAAGAACTTTAGGTATTTTTCTCCCTTCCCTGATATATTCTAACATTTTATTATAACTACCTTTTAAAGTGGCCTCTAATCGAAACTCTCTCTCTTTAGAATAAGAGAGTCCATATTTTTCAACAGCAGTTAAAACCCCTATATGTCTCTCTAAAAAATTTTGAGAGTCAAAAGAAGATCTTAAATATCCAAAATCCTTTTCACCATTAGAACATAAAAATTTTATAGCTAGATCAACCATTTCCACATTTGCCATTGTAATAGAATTACAAGGGTAATAAGGCATTGAATTATCGATTACTAAATAAGGAATCTCAATACTATCTAAAGATCTATAATCGCCTTCCTGTAACTCTGTTCCTAAAATAAAAGCTCCTTGTATATTATTAAGTTTTAGCTTTTTAATATTTTTAGCATAATTTTCACTTATAGTAACCATTTGAAGGTTATAGCTATTTTGAGAACATTGTTTTTGAATACTATCAATTATTTTTGCAATAAAACCAGCATTTTGCTCAACTAAAAATCCTGCTTTAATTATTTTGATAAACAATAGGTTTTTATTTTCACTTTCTAAATTAGAAGGATAATTTTTTATTGGATAATTTAATTTTTGTAATAACTCTAGTATTTCCCATCTTTTTTTATCTCCAACTCCCTCTTTATTGTTTATAACTAATGAAATAGTTGCAGGAGATACTCCAGCTAACTTTGCAATTTCTCTAACTGTCATTTATATTCCTCAGTAAATTTAGTTAACCACACAAGATAATAGGTGTCAACAAAACAAAAAGTAATAATTACTATATTTTACTAAACAAATGCTAAACAAACAATTTGTATAATAATTCTTTGTATAGAAAGATATTAGTACAAAATATTTACCATATTATTATGTCTTTTATTTTTGCTTTGACAATATTCATAATTAATTAATATAATTTATAAGTCTATCAACTGAACAAAATTTTAAATGTTTAGTATAAATTAGGAGCAACTAATGAATAAAATATTAAATTATGGATCTCTAAATATTGATAAAATATTTTCCTTAGACCACATTGTAAAACCAGGTGAGACCATATCATCATATTCATATAAATCAAGTGCTGGTGGTAAAGGTTGTAACCAAGCTGGATCATTAGCTAAAGCTGGATGCGATGTCTACATGGCCGGTAAAATGGGTCCTGATGGATTATTTATCATAGACCTACTTAAATCATATAATGTTAATACGGACTATATAAAAACCAATGCAAAAGTTAGTGGCCAAGCCTTAATTCAAGTATCCAAAGATGGACAAAATTCAATTATATTAAGTGCAGGAGCAAATATAGAAAATACTTGCTCAGAAATTGATGAAACATTAAAACATTTTAGTAATGGAGATTTTCTAATATTACAGAATGAAATAAATAATATAGAATATCTAATAAACAAAGGTTATGAAAAAGGTTTAATAATTTGCTTCAATCCATCCCCTTTTACAGATAATATATTAAGCTTCCCCTTAGAAAAAGTATCTTATTTTTTTGTAAATGAAATAGAAGCAGCACAGATAACTAAAACAAATAATACAAATGATTATGATAAGATATTAAATGATATCAAAAATAAATTCCCATCAGCTAGTATAATTATGACAATAGGAAAACAAGGGGCTTTTTATGCTAAAGATAATATCAAAGTTCACCAACCTATAATAGATGCACCTGTTGTAGATACAACTGCTGCTGGAGATACATTTATGGGGTATTTCATTGCTTCAATTATAAAAGGTTATGATGTAGAAGAAGCTCTTTTCTTTGCAACTAAAGCCTCAGCTGTTACTGTTTCAAAATCAGGTGCATTAGTTTCAATTCCATTTGAAGATCAAATATTTTAGAAAGTTATTAAAAATACAATAATAATATTGTTCACAAAATTGTTTTGCTTTGGTATATTGTTTCTAGGAGAAAGAAAATGAATATTGTATTAGCAAACGATCATGGTGCAGTAGAATTATCAAAAAAGATTAGTGAGCATCTAGAATCAAAAGGTCATAAGGTAAATTGGTTAGGAGTACAAGAAGAAAAATCTGTAGATTACCCTGACATGGCACAATTGGCATGTAATGAATACTTAAATGGTGACTATGATTTTGGAATCCTTTGTTGTGGTACTGGAATTGGAATTTCAATTAGTGCAAACAAGATTAACGGTATTAGATGTGCATTACCACAAAATATTTTTGCTTCTCAAATGGCAAAACAACATAACAATGTTAATTTTATTGCATTTGGCGGAAGAATTGATTATCAAGAAGATCCTTTAGACATGTTAGATGCATTTATTGAGGAAGATTTTGCTGCTGGAAGACATGAAAGAAGAGTTTCGAAAATAATGTCATTAGAAAAATAGATAATATTTTTTTAAATAATATATAAACTAATAAAGTCCTTAATAAAACAAACTCATTGTTTATTAAGGACTTCTTTAACTTTATAAATCAATTATCATTTTATTATTTCTTTAAATAAATAAATTTCAAAGGATGAATATCGGTTGCATTTGTATACCAACCACCCCATTTACTAGTATCAATTAACTGACTTTTTGTTAAATAATAGAAAGGAATAACAGCTTGTTCTTCATTAACTAAAATTTCTTCACATCTATGGAATAATTCCATTCTCTCAGGACTATCTTCCATCAAAGCAGCTTGTGCAATTAATGAATCAAATTCTTCATTTGAGAAATTTCCGCCATTCATAGCACCACCTGTTACAAACATATCTAAGAATGTATTTGGATCTTGATAATCACCAACCCAACCGTTACGAGCTATTTGGAAGTTACCTGCATCTCTGTTTGAAATAAATGTACCCCATTCTTGGTTTTCAAGTGTTACATTGATACCTAGAACATCTTTAAGATTAGATTGAATCAATTCAGCAATTTTCTTGTTTCCTTCATTAGAATTATATAATAATACTAATTCTGGGAAACCAATACCATTAGGATAACCAGCTTCAGCTAATTTATCTTGCGCAATTTCGCAAGCCTCATCGTAATCATCAAATGGGAATTCCATAGGTTCATATCCAGCCATTTCAGGGATTAATCCCCAAGATGGGATTCCAGATCCAATAAGATTTTCTACCATAGACTCTCTATCAATTGCATAGGATATTGCTTGACGAACTAAAACATTTTCTAACTCTGGTGCATCACAATTAACTGTGTAGAAAGAGTTTGCAAGTTTAGAAGACAATTGGAAATCGTTACGCATTTGAGCAGAATCAATTTGTTCAGTTGAAATACTAGTTAACCAATCACTATCTCCTCCAATATACATATTATAGTTTGTATTTGCATCGTCACTTGCTAAGTATGTAACTTTATCTAAATGAACATTATCTGCATCCCAATAATTTTCATTCTTAACTACAGAAATATATGATTGAGATACGTGTTTTTCTAATTTAAACGGGCCATTAGAAACAATATTATCTTCTTGAGTCCAACTATCACCATATTCTTCAATAACATGCTTTGGAACAACTGCAAAAGTAAAATGTGCAAAAGCTTCTAATGCATAAGGAAGAGGTCCAACTAAATTTACTTGAAGAGTATAGTTATCAAGAGCTTTTACACCTAATTCGTCTGCACCAATTTTCCCTGCAGAATAATCAGCTGCACCTTTTAAGAACATTTGAGGGAACCATGAATATGGGGCAGCATTTATAGGATCTAATTCTCTTTGCCATGACCATACAAAATCATTTGCAGTAATTGCAGTTCCATCAGACCATGTTGATTTTCTTAGGTGAAATGTAATTACAGTTCCATCTTCACTAACATCCCATGATTCAGCAAGAGCTGGAATTGGTTTTGCTGTAACAGGATCGTTTTGTACTAATCCTTCAAATAGGGCTAGATAAATTCTAAATTCAGGTTCACCTTGGATTTGCTGTGGATTAAGAGATGAGGGTTCAGTTCCATTACTAATTACAAATGTTGCACCGTCGACAACTTCATCAGCACTTGGATAAGACCAAGTTGTCACACTTTGATCAATGTGAGATTGTTCTTGAACTGGATTTGAAACACTTTCTTCTTTTATAGGTGCTTCTTCTGTTTTACTAATTGTTTCGGTAGTTGTTGATTTTGAACAACCACTAAGGATGAAAATAGCTACAAAAAACATTACAAATAATGTTTTTTTGGCATTTGCTTTCATTATTGTTTCTCCATTTTAATTTATAATGTAAAACGAATCTAACATAATGGGAAAACACTTTCAACCAGCTAATTTAATCGATTTAATCATATATTTTTAACAAATATTGATGGTGTAATAATTTAAAGAATTATCAAAAAATCTAAAAAATACTCTTTTTTTTATCAATTTAGATTAACATTACAAAGTTGTTATTTTATTTATCATAAATAATTTATTCCAATTGATTTAAATCAAATTTAACTCCGATTCATTTCTCTTTTTGTTCCATATTTACAATTAATTTAAGTAACAATGATTTTAATTTTTCATACTCATAATCGCTAAAAATCTCTTTGAATTCCTCTTCGACTTCAACACCCTTTTTACAAAGTTTATCATTAAAATCAATAGCTTTTTGGGTTGGGATAACCTTTTTTTTTCTTGCATCTAAACTAGAAAATTCTCTTTTTATAAATCCTTTTGTTTCCATAAGTCTAAGATTTGCAGAAACAGTTGAAGGCCTTAGAGAAAAAGCTTGCTCAATTGTCTTTTGAAAAATTTCTTGAGCTTGATTAGCAACTAAAAACCCAATAATTTGTGCATTAGATGCTGAAATTTGATCATCATTTGGAGAAAATTCTGATATTTGATGTTCCATTCTTCTTTTTAAAAGATTAGAGGCAACAATTAAGGATTTTTCTACATTTAATTCTTTGACACCGTAATTATAATTCTCTTTCATCACAATAACCTCCTATTAAAATAGTACAAGCTCACATATATTTGTCAACACCTAAACAAAATAATAAAATTCAAATAATTTAATCGGGGGAATATATGCTCTCAATAAATTCTTTTAATTCTTCAGAGTACAATTCATCATCAATTTGTAAAATAGCAGTAGCCGTATCACTTACAAAAGAATAATTATAAGAAAATATTATTTTATAAGTTTTCCCATTAACTTTCACTTTTAAAGGATTATTAACATCTTTATTTCTTACAGTGGAAACACCAGAGAGGGGTATTTCAATTTTAACCTGATTAGAAATAATTACTTCATTATCATCAAAGAACGATGAAAAGGAAATCATAGGCTCTAAAGGGAAACTAGAATTTCTTAGAAAATCAACACAAGACCAATCATTAAATTTTAAATTGATAGCATCATTATATATTGTTGCTCGTTCATATATAACTTTATCTTCGAATTCCCCAATCTGTTCTCTTATTTCATAATAATCAGCATATAATGGATTAGTATTTTTAACACTGTAATTACTATCATTTTCAAATTTGGTAAAATCAGCATAGTGATTTTGATCTAACACTGCTAAAGTATACAAAATAGCTTCTAAATCATCAGAATCAACAGTCTGAGAAAAAGAGTTACTCCCACCTTGTATAAATAAATCACAAGAAATGAAAGTTGCTGAAATTAATACCAAAAACAACACTATAAAACAGTTCTTTTTTTTATACATATAATCCCCTTATAGTAATATATCCTCTAAAATAGCAAAATAATTAACATATTTTATTATTAGTCGAACATTTTTTATTTAAATTATAGTTTGCTATTTTTTTAAAAAGCTCTTATAGGACGAACTCGATTAGTATCGTCTCGATCTCTTGTAAATAGATTGTCTTCATCAAGAGTAAAAATTCTAACATAGACTGTATTAACTGTTGCCTCAGTAGAACTCCAATATACACCATGGAAATCACCCAAATCTTTTTTATGTAAATTCAAATACAACAAATTCAATTCTTGTTCAGATGGTAGAAACCAATCATTATAACTATTATATGAAAATGAATCACATAATTTAGCAGCATAAGAATTTGTAGTTGTTGAATTACTTGTACTATTTGTAGTGTAAAATGGTGCACTAGATATCAAAAGACTTGTATTGGACTTACCACTTCCAAAATCGCTTGATGTACCTACTATTTGAGAACTCCCTGAAGGATTATCTCGTGTATATCCAAAAATATGATAATAAGGGTTATCAGTTCCATCGTTATAATCAGATGGTGCAGCTTCTAAATACCTATATTCACTCAGTAAGTTTTTTTCATTGTTTTCAATTTCATCGTTACCATCAAAATCATAACCAAGATTATCATCATAAAAGATTAAGCCTCCAGCCGGCCCCTCATCTCCAACTTCATAAGAGTCAGTCAAACCGCCATCTATTGCCTGAGGGCATGAAACAAACATTATAAAACTAAATACGAATATAAAGATAATAATTAAATTTTTAGAGTAGACCTTCTTATTTGCCATAACAACGAAACCTCCTAACCTTTCAAATTATTTTTGGTAAAAATTGATTCTAAAATTCAATTACCACACATTTAGAAAATATTTACGGAGCTTAAACTCTACAAAAATAATGGTATAACATAATAAGATAGATGAATTAACATTACATAGCATATTTATTGAGGTTTCAATTAATATATTTCATAGAAATTTTTTAATTTATGTGTGAAACTATTTACAAAGTACCATTATTTAACTAATAAAACAATTAAAAATTCCGCTTATTATAGAAATAATTGCTTTAAAACCCTTTTATAATAAATTTACTTTTTATTAGCACAGAATTATATGATGATAAAAAGATAGAGTAGCCAAATAAAAAAAATAATATTTGACAATTTATGGTATTACAATCTCTTGAGCTTTTAATATAATTTATTCACTATGAAGCATGAAACATAAAAAGGATATTATAAATGACCTATTTAATTAGTTTGATATTAATTACATTATATATAACTATATTTACAAGATCTCTAAGAAATAAAGCACCTCTTCACTATGCTATTTCAATATTTATAAATGTTTTATTTTTACCTATAAATATTATACAATACGAAAATGGATTAATAAACATAATTACAACATATATCAATAATGGCTTTATATCTTTAGCCTTTTTCACTATTGTGATGGCTATAGGTGTTTTGAGAAATAAATCGAAAATTAGAAGCAAATTAATGCCAATTAGAACACAATTATCAATTCTAGCTTGTGTTTATACAATCCCTCATCTATATGTTTTTTATAACTACTGTTTAATTGATTTACTAAAAATAAATTTATACAATTTTATATCACCTTTAGTTTCACTAACGTTATTTATTCTATTTTTAACCTTGTTTATTACATCTTTAAAGTTCTGTAAGGTTAGATTAAAAATTAAACGATGGAAGAAAATTCAAAAACTAGCATATCCTTTTTTCTTTTTACTATATTTACATTTAGCTCTAATTTCCAAAAATTCAATTTCCTTAGGAGATAAAGCAGATGTTTTTAATCTGATTATTTATTCTGTTATCTTCTTTGTAATTTTTGCATTAAGAATAGATAAAGAAAGAATTAAAAAGGACATTAAAGACTATTTTTTCCTAGAAATTATTATTTTAATATTTTTCATTCTAGTGCCATATAATATTATAAACAACAATATTAACAATATTAATAACATTAGTGAGAAGGTTATAACAAAAGCTCCTGAAGAATTAACTCAAACTATTATTGATGAACAACCTGATATAATAATTGAAAATGAAATAAGAGTAGACATACCTCAAAACCTTGAAGAAAGTTATGCTACTTCTATCTCAGATGAAGAGGAAAAATCAAATAATATAGTGGAGAATGGGGATACCTTAGATACAGATATTATACAAAAAGAAGAATCACAAGAGATTAAAGAAATTAAAAAATATAAAGATGGTATATATATTGATATGGCTAGAGGTCATGTTGATTATATATCCGTTGAAATTACTATAAAGAAAGATAAAATCACTGATATTCAAATTGATTATCAAAGAGATGAACCTAAACATTTTAATAGTGCTTACTATCCAATAAGAACAGAAATCCTTGAAAAACAAACAACTGATGTTGATAGCATTAGTGGTGCAACTCACTCTTCAGAAGGTATTATTAAAGCTGTAGAAAAAGCTCTTGAAAGTGCTAAAACAAAATAGTGCTAGACTTGCTAGCACTCTATATTTAATCTAATACAAAAGGTATAGGTAATAATTCTTTAAATTTATAAACCATATGAATTCCTTGTGTTTTATCTTTAGCGTATTCTTCATCCACTAAGTGAAATTCAGTATTTTCATTACAAAATTCACTAAATACTTGAAGACACAATGCACAAGGGGGAGCAGGTGGATTATCCTTAGTAACAACTACTACCAATTTAATTCCAGTTGGGCCTTCTTTAGATATTAAATTCATCACAGCCCCTCTTTCAGCACAAATAGTTCCACCGAAACTTGCATTTTCAACATTACATCCTGAATATATGTTATTAGTAGAAGCGCTTACAATTGCAGCTCCAACATTATAGTGAGAATATGGTGTATAAGCATTTTTTCTAGCCTTATAAGCTAGCTTAATTGCATTGTCTATTAAAACTTCCTTTGAGAATGGATACTCTTTTTCAAAGCATTTTACAGCTCCATACTTAACCCTATCATCTCTAGTACATTCTTCTAAAAAGTCTATAAGCTCTTCTTTGCTTTCAAATTTATCAATTGAAGTAAAATCGTCAAAAACAAACATAGCTCCCGCTTTTTCCAAATCTTCAAAAGGATGGCTTGTTGATAAAGCAATTACCTTACATTGAGCTTCTTTAGCAGCTCTCACCCCTAACAAACTATCTTCAACAACTAAACAATTATTGTAGGGAACTTTTAAATTTAATGCAGCATATTGGTAAATATCACCATACGGTTTATTTCTAATAATATTATCTCCAGTTACTACAAGATCAAAGTAGTCTTCCCCTAAATTTAAGGCTTTCAAATTTTTTAAAACTTTTTTCCTTTTTGCACTCGATACTATAGCTATTTTAAAGCCAGCATTTTTTGATCTAGCTAAAAAATCTAATGCACCATTGATTAAGGGAATTTCACTCTCATAATATTTATCATGTATTTTTTTAATTGTTGATTCAAAATCAATTTTTGTATTATATAATTTTGCGATACTTTCAATAAAGATTTTATCTCCACCTCCAATAAAAGGGAGAAAATCTTCTTCTTTAGGATAAATTCCTAAATCATTAAATACTTCTAAAGATATTTTCGAAATGACTTTTTCTGAATCCACTAATACACCATCAAAATCAAATAAAATTGCTTTGATATCCATTTTTCACCTCTATAGACATTATTAGCCAAGGTTAATAAACCTTGGCTAAATATATAAATTTAAATCTTAATTCCAAAATGTTTTTTGTTGATGAACATCTTTTTGTTTAATAAATAATCCATCACCAGGAATACCAAGATAAACATTTTCGCTCATTATTAAGCGACCTCTTAAATAAGTAGCTTTAACCTTTCCTGTTACTTCAAAACCATCATAAGCTGAATATTTTGCAGCACTGTGAATATTATCATTTTCAATCTTCCAAGTTTCATCTGGATCAAATAATACAATATCTGCATCAGCGCCTGGTCTTAAATTACCTTTTTGAGGATATAAACCAAATGCTTTAGCAGGTCCAGCTGATAATAAATTAACAACTTGTGATAACCCAAAAGCTCCATGATTAAAAGCAAAAGTATTTAATAATACTAATAGCTCTTCAGTACCAGGAATTCCAGGGAAGATAGTTCTACAATCAGAACTTTCTAATTTTTGATCATAAGTAAAAGTACAATGATCTGTTGCAACAACTTGTATTTCTCCATGAATTAAAGCTTCTTGAAGAGCAAGATTATCCTCTTCGTCTCTAAGTGGAGGAGTCATTACATAAAGAGGGCCTTTTTCACCTTCAAGTTTACTTCTATTTAAAAATAGATAATGTGGAGTTGTTTCAACTAAAACATCTAACCCTTTATCTCGGTATTTTCTAATAACCTCTAATCCTTTTTTAGAGGAGAGGTGTACAACATAAAGTCCCATCTCAAGTTCATGAGCTATTTTTGCAACAGTTTCAATTCCTTTTGCTTCAACTTCGCTTGGTCTTAAATCAGCATGGTCTTTAGGAAGATAAGTACCTTCCCATTCATCACTAATTTTAGTTACTAAAGAATCATCTTCACAATGTACACAAACCATCATATCGAGTTCTTTACAGTTTTTAAATAACGTTTTTAATTCTTGAGGATTATCAATTAAATATCCAACATTTTTATATGTTGTAAAAATTTTAATTGTACTAATTCCTTCTTTTTTTAATTCTTTTAACTCTTTTTCTACACCAGGTCTATAAGCATAGACTCCTTGATGTAAAGAAAAATCTATGGCCATACCTTTCTTCATGGCTTTCATTCTAGATTTTGCGCAAGCTTTTAGGTTTCCACTTTTATCATCATCTGCAAAATCAACAACAGTTGTAACGCCACCAAAAGCAGCTAATTTACTTCCCTCTTCAAAGGAATCCGCAGTTACGGTTCCTCTGCTAACTAAATGATAGTGTGTATGAGCATCAATGAGCCCAGGAAGAACACATAAACCATCAGCTTGAACAATTTCTGTTCCCGGAGGAAGACTATCTTCACTAATCTTGTTCGCTATTCGAACAATCTTAGGTCCGTCTACTAAAATATCTGCATGTCTAGTCCATTCAGTATCAACTAATAGACCACCTTGTATTAATAATGTACTCATAGCCCTATAATACTACTGTTTTAATTGTTTTAAAAGCAAAATTAACTTTTAAAATTAAATTCTTTTCAATATTGTTATATAATAAGAAAGAGGGTTATTTATTGAACAAAAACCCTCTTTTTATAACATTATATCATTAATAAATTAAATATTAATTTACTTTAAAGGAAAATTCTTTTGTAAGAAATCTAAATCTAAACTAGGATAAAGAGTAAATTTATCTAATAAAGTTTTTACTCTATTCTTCATTTCAACTCTAACTTCTTCCTTACAAACAGCTTTTGCTTTAGAAGGTTTTCCAGCATTCTTACCTTTAGTTAAAATTAATGGTGAAGAGTTTTCTAAGACTGTTGTGATAATATCAGCAATTTCAAGCATTTCATTATCTCCCATATTCAAGCTTGTTACAGCTGGGGTTCCAATTCTTAAACCACTAGTATACCAAGGACCATTAGGATCAAATGGAAGAGCATTTCTATTTAAGGTAATACCTGCTGTTCTAAGAACATGTTCAGCTTGTTTTCCATTCAAATTAAAACTAGTTACATCTAATAACATTAAATGGTTATCTGTTCCACCAGTTGCAACTGTAACACCTTTATCAATAAATGCTTTAGCAAGGATTGAGGAATTTCTAACTATTTTTGCTGCATAATCTTTATATGAATCACTTAAAGCTTCTGTAAAAGCTACAGCTTTAGCTGCCATAACATGAGGTAATGGACCACCAATTACTAAAGGACAACCTTTATCAACAGCTTCAGCATATTCTTCTTTACAAAGAACCATTCCTCCTCTAGGACCTCTAAGAGTTTTATGAGTTGTTGTTGTAACAACATCTGCCCAAGGGAATGGATTAAACTCATCAACAAAAACTTTACCTGCTACAAGACCTGCAAAGTGAGCCATGTCTACCATGAAAACAGCACCATTATCATGAGCGATTTCACTTAATCTCTTAAAGTTAATCTTTCTTGGATATGCACTATAACCTGCTAAGAAAATTAAAGGTTTAATTTCTTTAACCATTTTTTCTAATTCATCATAGTCTAATAAACCAGTTTCTTCATTTACAGTATAACTATAAGCATCAAACATTTGAGCAGAAACATTTTGTCTATAACCATGAGTTAGGTGACCACCACTGTAATAGTCCATTCCTAATAAACGTTGATTACCAACAGCAGATCTAACTTTATCCCAGTCTTCTCTACTTAATTGAGAGGGATTTGTAATTCCAATATCTTCTAATAGAGGAACTTGTACTTTATGGTTTAAGATAGCCCAATATGCACAAAGATTAGCATCAGCCCCACTGTGGGGTTGAACATAAGCGTGATCACAGCCAAATAATTGGCAAGCTTTTTCAACAGCTTCAGCTTCTATTGCATCAACATTATCACACCCTGCATAGAATCTATGATAAGGAAAACCTTCACTGTATTTATCAGTTAATAAATTTCCCATAGCCAATTGCACAGCTTCGCTAGAAAAGTTCTCACTTGCAATTAATTTTAAATTAGATCTTTGATCTGCTAACTCATTTACAATATAAGCAGCAACTGATGGTGAAACTTCATTTACAGTCTCTAAAGACGCAACGTAAGAAACCATTTTAGCATCTAAATTCTTACCCACATTTTCTTTTAGATATGCATCTAATATTTTGGCCATTTTGACCCCCCAATTAAATTTATACTCTTATTTTCTTTTCAATACAAAAAAGTGTCAACATGTTGAAATAAAGAAAATATAATAATAGTAAAAAAAGCTAGTGTATTTTTCTAAAATATTTTATTGATTTCTTATAGTTGACATATTAATATAACTAGAATGTTATTTGAATATGTTGTATTTTAACTTTTGTATTTAATTATATTGCTTGTATTTAAACATGTTCAAAAAACTTAATATATAAAAATAAACAATAAAAACTAAACTGATTGAGGAGTTGGAATTATGGAAAAAGAGAGAGAATCTCTTAAAAGTAGATTAGGATTTATTCTACTTTCAGCAGGCTGTGCTATTGGACTTGGAAATGTTTGGAGATTCCCATATATTACTGGAAAATATGGTGGAGGTGCCTTTGTATTAATATATTTATTATTTTTGGTTATATTAGGGGCTCCTATTATGGTAATGGAGTTTGCAATAGGAAGAGCTAGTAAACAAAATATCGGTGGTGCTTTAAAAGCCTTAGAACCAAAAGGAACTAAATGGCATTATTATGGCCATATCGCAATAATTGGTAACTATCTACTTATGATGTTCTATACCACAATTACAGGTTGGCTATTATCTTATATGGTACATAGTGCTCAAGGCACCTTTAGTCCTCTTAGTACTGAAGAAATTGGAAGCTTCTTTACTAGTATGCTAGCTAATCCTACATCTCAATTTATTTGGATGGCTGTTTCTGTGATCATTGCTTTATCAATTGTTGGTATTGGCTTAGAAAAAGGTGTTGAAAAAATTACTAAATTAATGATGAGTGCATTAATTGCCCTAATGGTTATACTTGCAATTAATTCTATAACTTTAGAAGGGGCTTCTAAAGGATTAAAATTCTACTTAGCTCCTAACTTTTCTCATATGATAGAAAATGGGCTCAGTGAAGCTATTTTTGCTGCTATGGGACAGGCTTTCTTTACACTAAGCATTGGTATTGGATCAATGGCAATCTTTGGTTCTTATATTGATAAAAAACACACTTTAACAGGAGAGAGCTTAAGAGTTATCGGCCTTGATACTTTTGTAGCTATAGTTAGTGGTTTAATTATTTTCCCAGCTTGTTTTGCTTTTGGAATTGATCCAAGTGCAGGACCTGGTCTATTATTTGTAACTTTACCTAATATTTTTAATCAAATGCCTTTAGGTAGACTTTGGGGATCTTTATTCTTTGTATTTATGAGCTTTGCAGCTCTTTCAACTTTAGTTGCAGTATTTGAAAATATTATTTCTTATTGGATTGATGTTTGGAAAATAGATAGAAAGAAAGCGACTATTGTAAATATGATTGCAATAATCATTTTATCAATTCCTTGTATTCTTGGATTTAATCTATGGTCTAACTTCCAACCTTTAGGTCCTGGAACAGGTGTCTTAGATTTAGAAGATTTCTT
This sequence comes from Pleomorphochaeta sp., assembly GCA_028532815.1. Classification (GTDB taxonomy): domain Bacteria; phylum Spirochaetota; class Spirochaetia; order Sphaerochaetales; family Sphaerochaetaceae; genus Pleomorphochaeta. The sequence goes on along the minus strand of JAQQAS010000037.1, from coordinate 164,256 downwards.
TGTAAGTACAACACTTTTACCACTTGGTTCAATGATTTTCTTATTGTTTAGCTGCAGTAAAAGATATGGTTGGGGCTTTAATAATTTTATTAAAGAAGCAGACCAGGGATCAGGTATTAAATTCCCTAAATGGGCAAGAATATATGTAAGTTACATTTTACCAATAATTGTTCTATATATATTTATCCAAGGTTATATAACTACCTTTGGTAAATAATAAGTAATAATTATATTATTAAAGGCTTCTAGTATTAAACTCTAGAAGCCTTTCTTTATCGTTTGAAGATAAATATTTATTTAATAAAAAGGATAGTTGTCACCCTTTATATAATTTGACCACCGCCAACTACGATATCTCCATCATAAAATACTGCAGCTTGACCGGGGGCTATTGCATCCTGGCCTTCTTCTAAAACAATGTGAACAGTATCTTTAGATGTTGAAAATAAAGTAGCATTTTGCTCAACTTGTCTGTAACGAGTTTTAACAGTAATTTTCATCTCACTTGGTGGAGTTTCAAGATAGGTATAAGTTACATTTTTTACATCGAACTCTTTTTTTATTAACTCAGATTTCTTACAAAGAACAATTTCATTCTTCTTTGCATCAACTTTATGAACATATAAAGGTTCACTATAGCTAACGCCTAAGCCTCTTCTTTGTCCGATAGTGTAATTAATGATTCCTTTATGCTGACCTAGAATATTTCCATCCATATCAACAAAATTACCTTTAGGGTACATTTTGTTTCTATATTCTTCAATAAATTGAGAATACTTTTTATTAGAGACAAAACAAATATCTTGGCTATCATTTTTCTTTGCATTAATGAAATTATGCTTTTCAGCTATTTCTCTAACTTCACTTTTATTCAAAGAACCTAAAGGAAAACTTATATGGGCTAATTGCTCCTGGTTTAAATCGTAAAGAAAATAACTTTGATCTTTTGTTGGATCTATACCTTTCTTTAAATAAAAGATTCCATCAATTTCTTCAATAATTGCATAATGACCAGTAACTACTTTATCAAAACCTAATATTCTAGCTTTTTTATATAAATGCTCAAATTTTAAATATCGATTACAATCAATACAAGGATTTGGAGTTAAACCATTTTCATAAGAATCAACAAATCTTTCAATAACTTGCTCTTGAAATTTATCTTTAAAGTTGAATACATGATAATCAATACCTAAAGTGGCACAAACACTCCTAGCATCTTCAATATCTGATAAAGCACAACAACTTTTAGTATTAATTGAGCAGGAGGAAGATTCATCTTCATATAGTTTCATGGTGGCGCCACTACATTGATAACCTTTTTCACTCATCAATAAGGCTGCTACGCTACTATCAACTCCACCACTCATGGCAATCATCATTCTACTCATTTTTATATTCTCCAAATTCCTTAATTAAAACTTCTTATATAATTAACTATCTCTTTTATTTCAGAAAAGATAGTTGCAACTTCTTCATCACTATTATATTTGCTCAAAGATATTCTAATTGAACAATTAGCCTCTTCTTTTGATAAATCTAAATTCATTAAAACATGACTAGGTTCTATAGAGCCTGAGCTACAGGCAGAACCAGTTGAAACATATATATTCTTTTTATCCAATAGCAACAACAAAGTTTCAGCTTCAACTTTATCGAACCTAATGTTTATAATACTAGAAAGCCTACTTTGTCTATCCCCATTGATATGAGAATCTTCAATAGTTAATAATTTATTTTCAAGAAAATCTCTAATCCTTTTAATTTTAAGTTCATTTTCAATTAAATTATTACTTTGAATTTCCAAAGCTTTCGCCATAGCAACTATACTTGCAATATTTTCAGTTCCACCTCTTTTACCCCTTTCTTGTGCACCACCATAAATCAATGGAGTTAAGGCAAAAGTTTTTTTACAATATAATATACCAATACCTTTAGGACCATGAAATTTATGGGCTGAAAAAGATATCATATCTAAATTATCACGATTAACATCAATATCTAAATGAGAAATAGCCTGCACACAATCGCTATGAAATAAAACACCTTTTTTACGACAAATACAGCCAATTTCTTGTATTGGCTGTATAGTACCGATTTCATTGTTAGCATACATAATGCTAACAAGAGCGGTATCATTATTAATTAAACTCTCTATTTTTTTATAATCAACAATTCCACGATTATTAGGTTTTACTAAATCAATCTTAAAACCGTTTTCCTCTAAACTAAGTAAAGTATTGAGCACCGCAGGGTGTTCAATACTACTAGATATTATATGTTTTTTATTATGATTCTCTCCCCATGAGGCAGCAGATAGTATAGCTTGCGTTATACTTTCACTACCGCCGGAGGTAAAGAATATTTCATTAGGGGCACAATTTATAATCTTTGCAATAGTTTCTCTTGCTTTTAATAGGGCCTCTTTTGCCTTCCTTCCAAATAAATGAGGGCTAGAAGAGTTCCCGTAATCACCTTTTAGGTAATTAAGCATAGAATCTAAAACTTCTTGATCAATTTTCGTTGTTGCCGCATTATCAGCATATATCATTATTTCAAAAATTTAATTTTCAAATAATGCTGTTGAAAGGTATCTTTCACCAGTGTCAGGTAAAATTGCGACAATATTTTTACCTTTATTTTCTTCTTTACTAGCTAGATCAATAGCAGCCTTAAGGGCAGCTCCTGAAGAAATACCTACTAAAACGCCTTCGGTTCTAGCTAATACACCTGAAGAAGAAAAAGCATCACTATCATCTACAACTATGACTGAGTCAATAATTGAAGTGTCTAAATTTCCTGGTATAAAGCCAGCGCCAATACCTTGAATTTTATGAGGACCTTTTTCCCCTTTACTTATAACAGGAGAACCTGTAGGTTCAACTGCAACAACTTTGATGTTATTATTTTTTTCCTTTAGGGCTTTTGCTGTGCCACTTAAAGTACCACCAGTTCCAACACCAGCTACGAAGAAATCTATTTTACCATCAGTATCTTCCCAAATCTCATTAGCTGTATATTGATAATGGGCTAATGGATTATTAGGGTTATCAAATTGTCTTGGAATAAAACTGTTTTCAATTTCTTGTGCTAATTCATTAGCTTTATCAATTGCACCTTTCATTCCTAGTTTTCCATCAGTTAATACAATTTCAGAGCCATAAGCTTTCATTAGTTTTTGTCTTTCAACACTCATTGTTGAAGGCATTACCATAATTGCTCTGTAGCCATTAATTGCTGCCATCATTGATAAACTTATTCCAATATTACCACTAGTTGGTTCAATGATTACAGAATCTTTTTTTAAAAAGCCTTGTTCTTGAGCAGCTTGAATCATTTGTCTAGCAGCTCTATCTTTTACAGACCCGGAAGGGTTATAATATTCTAATTTTACGATTATATTTCCAAATAAATTATTTTTTTCTTTTAATCTTGTTAATTCTAAAAGAGGTGTTCTACCTACTAATTTATCTACTCCGTTTGCAATTTTCATTATATCTCCTAGCAGAATTATTAATTCCTATTAATCTTATATGATATATATAACGCATAATTCCTATTAAGTCAATAGGGATTAGTTATTTTTCCAAATCAATCTTATAATCCCGATTTAAAATATCATATAAAGAAACCTTATCCAAATAATTATTTATGATAGTCTCTAAGTTAGCCCAAACAGGAAGTGTATAACAATTATCAGCACGACTACACATAGAATCATTATTACAACTTGTACAATTTACTAACGTTAGCCCTCCTTCTGTTAATCTAAGTATTTCACCAACACTGTACTGTGAAGAATCTCTTGTTAACCGGTATCCTCCATTTACCCCTCTTAGACTCTGCACAAATCCAGCTCTATTTAAAATACCTATAATTGCTTCTAAATACTTCAAAGAAATTTCTTGTCTTTGAGATATCGCTTTCAATGATATGTAATTTTCATCATCCATATGTTTAGCTAAATCGACCATAACCCTTAAAGCATATCTGCCTTTAGTTGAAATCATCATTATATTATTCTCCAAATTAAATTAAATATTTATATCACTATAATACCATAGGATTAGTAGGAATTAAACCCCCTCTACCATATCCTCCCTTTTATTACAAAAAAAATAAAAATATTTAGATATATATTTCATTTAGCTTCTCAATGAGCTATAATTACTTGTTGCGCAAAATTTAATATTAATTCATTATTCCTTATAATATTGAAATTAATTATTAAAAACAGTATATTGACTCTTGTAGGAAAAAATAAAACTTGTTTTAGAATAAGTGAAAAAACATATAAATTTTTAAAAAACTGAAAAGTTTTAGAAGATAAAAATGGAGGGCTATGTGGCCAAAGAAGAAGCAATTGAAGTAGAAGGTCTTGTAAAAGAAGCACTACCAAACACAATGTTCCGTGTAGAATTACAGAACAAACACGTTATCTTAGCACATCTATCAGGTAAGATGCGCAAGCATTACATTAGAATTGTACCTGGTGATACAGTTAGAGTTGCTCTATCCCCTTACGATTTAACTAAAGGTCGTATTATTTATAGAGAAAGATAACAATAAATGCACTAACCATATAGGTTGTAGTGCATTTTTTTTGATATTATAAAGCAAGAAGAAATATCTTCTTGCTATGAATTTAATAATATATTTTCTTATCTGTTATAGACTTAAAAATAACCCAAATAACACCAGAACCACCATCTATTGCTTTAGGATGGTATGCTTCTCTGACTATATTTGAATATCTTATTTCCTCTAGGGCAACTTCTCGTAAAACACACTTACCATTTTCACTATGAAGGCCTTTACCTGTAATAATACTTACTTTTTTCAAACCTTTATTTCTTGAGTTTACAAGAAATTCACTAACTTTCAAAGCAGCTATATCACTAGTTAAACCATGTAAATCTATTTCATCTTGAGGTTTCATTGATCTAAGATAAGAGATAGAAATTCCTTTACTCTCTTTCTTTTCTTTTAGCTTTTTAGCTTCAATCATTTCCTCTTCACTATGTTTAGATTCCCAAGCACCATATATATCACTAAAATCCCATTTAGACTTTGTCTTTGGGCTTTGTACTTTTATATCCATATCAGATATTTCCTTTCCCCGAAGATTAGAGTTATCGCTATTCTTTTGTCCATGCTTCTCTTTTTCAGATTTTGGGGATGGTTTTTTCTTATCTACAGATTCAATTTTAGGTGAATAATTACTATTAGCACTCCAAGCCACATCCTTTTTGGCATCAGAATTTTTATCATCTTCTTTTATTTGATGAGATGATATATTTTTCAATACCTTTTCTTCCTTTTCAATGGAATTGTTTTGATTTAGCTCCTTTTTAGAGTATGTTTTTTTATTATTCTTTTGTTTTATTTTTTTATCTGTTTTATTGTTTAATGAAGTTCCATTTTCAAATTGATCTAACAATTTACCAAAGTCTTTTGTTGGTTTATATTTACTAACTTTTCTATTTGGACTGTCTTTAGGTTTTTTAGCATACTTAGGTTTTAAACCTTGGCTAATTTCCCATTGATCAAATATTTTGGCAAAATCTTCATTATCCGCTTCTTTTTTTGGAGTTTGGTTAGCTTTTTTAGCATTTATAACTCCACCTTTTTCCCATTGTTGAAAAATATCTGCAAAAGATACATCATCATCTAATTTTTCGACGATTGGCTCTTTTTTTATATTTTTCTTTTTATTATCGATTTTATTTGTTTTTTTCAAAACCTCAACGTTAACATTCTTAATATCTTTAAAAGGGTTAAAGGTGTCTCCATCCTCAGTTAAGACAGAAACGCGACTGTCTCCAGCCGCATTTTGTCGTTTCTGAGAGCCTTTTTTCCTCTTCCTGGCCATCAGACCTCCTGTATATCTAGGATTTGGGAAACGAAAGGTTTTATTATTTCAATAACTTTTGTCATCGAAGCCCCTTGTACTTTCATAGTACAAATTGCATTTGTTGGATCGGTTCCCATAAATGTTCCAAATGTAATGATATCAATCCCGTTTTTTTCTAATGCTGATGTAATATGAGCAATAGTTCCAGGTTGATCCTCTACAAGGTAAGAAACTCTAACACCAAAATGCCTAGCTCCGAATAATTCAAGTAATATCTTAAACATATCAGATTTTGTAATTATTCCAATTAGTTTTCCTGCTTCTAAAACGGGAAGACATGATAAATCTTGGTCTACCATTAGCCTAGCTGCTTCTTCAACAGTAGTATCTTTTTCTATAGTTACAACATTTTTATTCATTAATTTGCCAACAGTTAAACGACTTAACAAGTATGCCATCTCATGTATTGATAGAGAACTTGCAGGAGATGGAGAAGCATATAAAATATCTTTTTCCGTAATAAGTCCAACCAATTGTTTTTCTTTATTTAAAACTGGTAAGCGATGAACTTTTTCCTGCTTCATCAATGCTGTAGCATCTGCTAAAGACATTTCTGGATTACATGTTATAGGGTGTCTAGTCATTCTGCGTTCAATTATCATTAGGTTTTCTCCTTGATAATTCTATTTTAACCTATACTTTGATTTTTTTCTACCAAAAAGTAGAAATTTTCTTTTCATATAAGCAAAGCAATAAATTTTAAGAAAAAGGAAGCTATGTTATACTTTACAACTAATATATTAGTATGTTAGAATAAAACATATAAATAATTTTAGGAGTATAAAATGGAAATGACTCTAAGATGGTACGGTTCTAAATATGACACTGTAACCTTAAAACAAATCAAACAAATTCCAGGTGTAACTGGAGTAATATCAATGCTATATGACGTTCCTGCTGGAGAAGTTTGGAGTTATGATGCGATAGCTGAATTAAAAAAAGAAATTGAAGATGCTGGTTTAAAGCTTTCTGGTATCGAATCTGTAAATATTCATGATTCTATCAAAATAGGAAATAGTGATAGAGACAAATATATTGAAAAATATATTCAATCTCTTGAAAACCTTGGAAAACAAGGCATAAAAATGGTTTGCTATAATTTCATGCCTGTTTTTGACTGGACTAGAACAGATCTAGCAAAAATGAGAGAAGATGGTTCTACTGTATTAGCTTACGATCAAAGTGTTATTGACAACATTGACCCTAAAGCTTTCTTTGATAACACAAATGAATCTTCACAAGGGTTTGCTATGCCTGGATGGGAGCCAGAAAGACTTGCTCACGTTCAAGAGTTATTTGAAGCATATAAAGATGTTGATGAAGAAAAACTATTTAACAATCTTGTTTACTTCTTAAAAGCTATTCAACCTGTTTGCGAAAAATATGGTATTAACATGGCAATTCACCCAGATGATCCAGCTTGGCCTGTATTTAACTTACCTAGAATTATTACTTCAAAAGAAAAAATATTAAAAGTTATGAAAGCTGTAGATGCTCCATTTAATGGTCTAACATTCTGTGCAGGTTCTTTTGGAACAAATCCAAACAATGACTTACCTGGCATTATTAGAGCTCTTCCTGGAAGAATACACTTTGCTCACGTAAGAAACTTACACCATTATGCTCCAGGTGTATTTGAAGAAGCTGCTCATTTATCAAGAGATGGCTCATTTGACCTTTATGAAATCGTAAAAGCATTGTATGATATTGACTTCAAAGGTCCAGTTAGACCTGATCATGGAAGAATGATCTGGGATGAAACTGCAATGCCTGGCTACGGTCTATATGATAGAGCTCTAGGGGCATCATATATTCTTGGACTTTTGGAAGCTATAGAAAAAAACAATAAGTAAGGACAAATTATATGGCAAGAAACCTAAGAAGTACTGCAAGTGATGAGATATTTAATATTCTAAGGAAAGAAATTTTATCTTTAGAATTTTTACCTGGGCAAGAACTTAAAATTAATAATTTATGTGAACAACTTCAAGTTAGCAGATCTCCTGTTAGAGATGCTTTAATGAAGTTATCTACAGATGGACTTGTTGACATCTTTCCACAACGCGGTACTCGGGTTTCTTTAATCGACTTACAGTTAGTCGAAGAAGAGAGATTTTTAAGAAGTAGCTTGGAAGAAAAAGCTTTAATCAAAGCTATTTCAACCATTTCAGATGATGATATTAATAAATATCAACTAGCTATTAAACAACAAGAAAATTTACTATCTACTGACGATTTATATGAATTTTTCAACTCTGATGTTTCCTTTCACAAAATTACTTTTGATTTAATTAATAAAAGAGAATGTTGGAAAATTATTAATAAAAGATGCGTTAATTATGATAGGATTAGATTTCTTTCCTTTAAAAATAACATTGATAAAGAGACTATAATTAATCAACATTATAAGATAATTAAAGCTTTGAAAAGTAAAGATAAAAATCAAGTTGAAACTGTAATAAAAACTCATTTAAGTAAAATAGATGATGAAATCAATTCTTTATTTAATGAGTTCCCTTCTTATTTTAAACAAGAAGAAAAAGAGAAAAAATTAACTCTTTAATAATACTAAAAAAGAACCAAGATTCAATCTTGGTTCTCTTTTTTTATACTAACAATTTTTTAATCTAGATATTTCTTTAAAGTTTCTCTTATAGCATTTTTATTAGCAACCATCTCACTGAAGTAAGATAGCACTAAATCACTTAATCCAACTTCATATAAGTTAACACCAAAGATTTTATCATTTTCTAATAAAGGTTTTAGTTGTTTATCAAAAGGTCCTTTATCCCCTAATTTTATATTGCTAACATAAGGAGTTACAACATCTAATAATGGATCTGGAGATATTTCAAATTTTTCTCCATCATCATTAATTCCCATTAAGTATCTCAACCATGCAGCATATACTAAAGGAACAAATTTTAAACTTTGTACATCTAATTCATCACTCTTAGCATAAGCCTTAATTGTTTCTCCAAAACGGATTGAAAGTTTTTGGCTAGTATCACAAGCAATTCTTTGTGGAGTATCAGGCATAAATGGATTAGGAAATCTAATATTTAATACTTCATCAATAAATGCTTTTGGCTCAATAATTTTAGGATCTACTACTACTTTCATTCCTTCTTCATAACCGATGATTTCAACTAATTTTTTTAATTGAGGATCTTTCATTTCTTCAGAAATTAATTTATGTGATAGTAAACAACCAAATACAGCTAATGTTGTGTGAAGAGGATTTAAACAAGTACAAACTTTCATTTTTTCTACTTTATTTACTGTATCTACACTTGTAAAGAAAACCCCGCTCTTATCTAAAGCAATTCTGCCATTAGGGAAATCATCTTCAATTACTAAATATTGAGGTTTTTCAGCATTTACAAATGGAGCAATCCAAGTATTTTTATCAGTTACAATTATATCAGTATCTTCAAAACCATCTTTCTTTAACATTTCTACAACAGAAGCATCAGGTCTTGGAGTAATTTTATCAATCATTGACCAAGGGAAAGATACTTTAGTATCTAAATATGTTAAGAATTCTTTTTCAATAAAATTATTTTCAACCCATTTTTGTGCAATAGTTTTAACAGCATTTTCTAATTTTTCTCCGTTATGAGAACAGTTATCCATACTAACTAAAGCTACAGGCCAATCACTTGTTTTATATCTATGATAAACAAGCTCTGTTAATTTTGATAAAAACAGTTTTGCTTTACCTAAACCGTTTGCAAAATCTTCTTCTGCAACTTTGTAATAGTTATTATTAGAATCAACTAAAGAATAACCTTTTTCAGTTATAGTAAATGATATCATTTGAAGTGATTTTGCAGCAAAGAATTCTTTCAATTTTGCCCAATCATCACCAAATTGATAATCACATTTATATGAAGCTGCTAAGCTATCTACAATCTTTTTATCAATAGATCCATCTGAATTTAAAGTTACTAATAAACTTAAGTTGTCATGTGGAGTATAAATTTTATCAATAATATCAAAATCAAACCCTTCTGAAACTATAATCCCTGTATCTTCAATATTATTTTCTAATAAATTTTGCATAAGTGTAGCTGGAAAGCCTCTAAAGATATTACCAGCTCCAAAATGAATCCACTTTGGACTTTCTAAGGTCTTTTTTACCATTTTATCTCTATCATAAGTAGATAATTGATATCCCTTACTAATCCATTGTTCTTTGTTTTTCATTTCAGATAAATTTAATTTCATAATTCCTCCAAATATAATCAATACAAATATTCTAACATTCTAATATATTAGTTGTAAAGCTTTAAAGATAAAATAACATATTTTTTTTTCTTTTTTATGAGATTAAAGTACTATTTCTTGGAATAATCTTAGATTGTAAGGTTACAACTTCTCCACCAACCGTATTTGAAGAAATTAGTTCTTTTAGTTTAAAGGCACCCATGAGACCCATTTGTTCTAAAGGAATATCAAAAGTAGAAATTGAAGGTCTCCAAAACTTAGAAAAATCTCTATTATCAAATCCTAACACTTTAATATCCTGAGGAACTGATAAGCCTAAATCTAATACAGCATTGATAGCACCAGCTGCTATATAGTCATTTTCACAAAAGATACCATCAACTTTTTTATTAGAAGCAATTATTTTTTTTGTAGCTTGATAGCCATGATCTGCATCATATTCACCAAACATAACATTATTTGTATCTAAATCAATATTAAAATCTTTTAATCTTGAATTAAAACCAACAAATCTATTTATTGCAGATAATCTATCTTTTGGTCCTGCTATTATAGCTGGGTGTTTAACCCCGCAGCTTACTAAATGCTCCGCGGCTTGCAAACCTCCAGTTTTGTTATCAATTACTATTGAAGTAATTCCATCAAGCTTAGTATTAATTGAAACTAAGGGCCCTACTGTATCTAAATTTTTCTGATCTTGCGTTAATGCTCTTGGGATATGGTGACAGAATAAAGTTCCATCAACTTTATGAGATTTTAAAAAATCATAAGCTTTTTGAAAATTACCATCAAACTCGATCGCAGAAACATAAAGCAGAGAATACTGGCCACCTCTAATTCCACTTTCTATTCCCTTAACAATCTTATTTACAAAAGATTCTGTGATATCTATAGCCAAACAACCAATAATACCAGATTTAGAACTCTTCATTCTTGAAGCGTTCCAAGAAGGGACATATCCTAGTTCTTTAATAGCTTTATTAACTTTTTCTTTGGTTTTTTCACTAACAGGTCTTTTACCATTTAGTGCATGAGAGACTGTTGCGGGAGCAACACCAGCTCTCTTTGCTACATCGAATATTGTTACATTTTCACTCATTAAAATCTCCCAACGGCAAACTAATTACAATGAAATTTCTTCCATCATATTTTTTACCATATTACCATATTTATAATACATACCCTCTAAATAGTCAAAATTCAAATGGGTTTCTATAGAGAAAAGCCCTTCATAACCATGGGATAATATATCTTTTACCATTAATTTAACATCACAATCACCTAGCCCTGGATATGTATGAACAACCTTATTATCGATTATTTTACAATCTTTAATATGGAAATGAATTATCTTATCTAAAGCAACTTGGTAAAACTTCCAACTTTCTTCAATTGTTTTAAAGTGGCTAATAGGATTTCCACTATCAAAAATTATTTTCAATGATGGTGAATCTATTTCACTCAATAGCTTTTCTAAATTTTGAGGCGAAGCACTTGCCAATCCATCACAAATTTCCATACCTAATATTACTTTTTCGCTTTCTGCTATGTTTACTAAGTATTTAAGTCTTCTTAAAGTTTCTTTTTCCCAATCACTTGTAGATAAATTATCATTTGGATAGCTCATGATTCTAATTAAATTAGTATCTAAAGCTTTCATTCTCTTTATACCAACTTCTAAATCCTTAATATCTTCTTCAAAAGGTGTAGAAATTGGTCTACCCCAGTTTGCAATCTCTGAAGCAAGCCCTATACATTTAATATTATTTTCTTCTAATTGTGATTTTACATATTCAAACTTTTTATCACTTATTCTACAAATATTAACAGTATCTATATTTCTCAGTTCAATTGAATCAAAACCCAATAATTTATGTAATTTAATCTGCCCATCTATTGAAGGATGTCCCTCATCGGGTATTCCGGTAATTCTACTTATTAAATCTTTCATTAATCCTTCCAATCTATTATTATAGCTAAATGTTTGTCTCTGTCTTCTAAAAGAGCATAGTATGCTTTTTCAATATTGTCCACTTGTATATAATCTGTAATAAATAGGTCCACAAGTATTTGACCTTGCTCTATATATTTTAGAACTTCATTTCCAAAATATTCTTGACTATTAAAAGGGCCAATTTTTTCAAACCTATTTTCGTGAGCTCCAATTACATTAATACATTTTCTATGAATATCTTTATATGGATTAATACTAACAAGCCCCCTTGTTGATCCTAAGAGTATGAGTTCGCCTCCAAAATTAACTAAATCTAGGGCATCATTGATTACTGAGGGGACTCCTGTTGCTTCAACTATTGTATCAAAGCCCATTGAATTTGTTATTATGTTAAGTTGTTTTTTAAAATCTTTATCTTTTGGATTAAGTGTATTTAGTCCACATTTTCTTGCAAGCTCTAATCTTTGATTAGAAATATCAGCAACTGTTACTTCCCTATTAGTTACTAATTTAAATAATTGTGCACAAATGTTGCCAATTAACCCACCACCATAAACTAAAACATGTCCATTTTCCTTTTGACTTGATGCAACAGCGGTATAAGAGATTTGTCCAAATCTTGTAAATAAGGATTTAATTTCATTATCTTTATCACTTAGTTTAAAATATAAATCATCCTTACTTGATAGAATAGAATAATCACCATGAGGTTTATAGTGCATGATAATATTCCCTTTATTTAAATCAGGCGTATTTGGAGAATTAATAACTTTTCCAACACTAGCATATCCTGCAGCAATTGGATATTTTGCCCACTCAATCTCATCAGATGTGAAACCTATATGAGTCATGCAAAATAAGGCTAATTCTGTTCCTGGACTTATTAGTGAATAATCATTTTTTATAACTATAGAATCTTCTTTGATCTCTTCTTCAATAAAAACTAACTCTGCTGTATTTTTGGCAGTAAATTGGACTTCACCTCTTTTCATAATCTACTATAGCTTAATTGTTACAGTCTCCCCTTCTTTTAAATCATTTAAATTTAATGTCTTTATTACTTTGTTTTGTGTATCTACAAAAACAAATTCCCTATTTTCTTCAACTATTGTTTTTTTCGTTTGAGTAAATTCAATAATACTTTTTCCAACTTTATAATTATATAAATTGTATTTTTCTAATTCTAATTTGGTAGATCCATCATCTTCAAAATAAGAACCAGATCTAAAACCTTTTAGGGTTGGATAAACTTTAAAATAAACTTTTTTAAAGAAAGCTGTTTTTAATTTAGTAACATCAGTAGTACAAATAAGACTTCCTTCTCTTACAAAGTATTGATAGTCTCCAAGTTCTGACTTCACCTCAACAGTACTCCCTCCTTCATATAATTGCCCATTTTTAGAATACCAGTTTGTGGATTTTGGTAGATAAATATTTCTTGTATCTTCATTTTGATTAACAAACAACACTTTCAATATATCTTCTCCAAACATTGAATTAACTTCATCGACAAGACAATTTTCATCGTCCATAAACTCTAATTTTAAAGATCTATCTAGAGGACGCCCTTTAATAACAGCATTGTAAGCAGCATTATAGATATAAGGGATAAATTCATAGTGAGCTCTAATTAAACCTCTAATTTTATCTAAGGCAGAAGTATAAGTCCAAGGTTCTGTTGGAATGTCATCTTCTCTCCAAGAGTGGATAACAAATCTAGGTTGAAATACTGCACTCTCACAAGCTCTTATTAACAACTCTTCACTAGGTCTTTCTCCATAAAAACCACCAAGATCATGTCCATAAAAAGTTAAACCACTCAAACCCATAGAAACACTTTGATATTGATTAAATTTTAAAGATTTCCAATTACTACAGTTATCTCCGCTCCAAGTTCTTGCATAGCGCTGAATACCACTATAGCCACTTCTTGAATAATTCCAAGCTCTTTTATTTGGGTGCTTTTCATTAAAAGCTTCGAAGGATGCCTGGCTCATCAAGATAGGTAAAATGGATTTTATTTTACTAACTGGTATTTCACTATCTTCAATCTCAAACTCATTATTATCATTCCAAATACCACTACAACCATGATCTAAATATTGATTTTTTAATTCTTCTTTCCACCAAGCTCTTGCATCTTCATTTGAAAAATCAATTAACGAAGCTTCTCCACCCCAATAAAACTCGACATAAGGATTACCATTTTCATCTTTAATGAAGTAACCTTTTTTTGCTAACATTTCATACCAAGGATGAGTAGTTAATATTCCAGGCTTAATATTCATAATTAAATTATAACCACGCTTTGATAGATTAGTTAAATAATTTTTGTAATCAGGGAATTTATCTTTATTCCACAAAAAAGCATATCTTTTACCATCATTTGCTTTGAGATATCCAGAGGAAACATACATTCCTTCACAAGGAATATTATATTTTTCAATTGTTTCAAAATATTTTAATATTCTATTTTGTGCATCATCACTTTCAACATAATTCATAGAGGATCCTAAAAACCCAAAACTAAATAAAGGTGGGAATAAAGGCATACCACTAATTAAATAATATTTATATAAAACATCCTTATAATCTTCCCCATCTATAAAGTAATAAGAAAAAGGACCACCATTAGATTTAATTGAATAAAAGAAAGGGCTCTCTTTTCCAAAGTCCATATAATCAATATCACATTGATTAAAGTAGAGACCAACAGTATTATTTTTAACTTCTTTAATAAAAAAAGGAACTGATTTATATAATGGATCAGAGATTTCAGCATCATAGCCTAGACTATCTCTATTGAAAAATCTAAATAACTTGTTATTTCTCTCAATAAGTCCACCTTTATCACCTAAGCCGTAAAAATGGGCATCTTTTTCTAAGGGAAAATTAAACTTTCCAACTAGATTATCTTTTTTACTATCACCAATACATCTAAATTGATAATCAGGAATAACAATATCTGAGGAACCAAGTTCTCCTCCATGTAGGATTTCTCCATTCTTATAAATTGTAATATTTGCGGATTGTTTTGTAACTTTTATTTCTAAATTATCTACCAATATTTTATAATTAGATATCTCATCTACAATTTTAAAATCAAAATATTTTACTAAGTTATCACTAGTTAAATATTTTTGACCTTTTTGTAGATATGGATTTATATCTATATCAGAAAATATATAATCAATTAATATAATTTGGTTTTCAAAAATACTAATTTTAAGCTTTGCTGTTTGATTTTGAAAATAGATATTATTTTCTTCTATATAATATTTAGAAATTTGATGTATAAATCGTTTCATATTAACCTTTTACCGCCCCTGTTGTAATACCACTCATAAAATATTTTTGGAAAATTAGAAATACAACAATTACAGGAATTATTGAAATTGTAGTCATAGCTAAGAGAGAGGACCAGTTAATTTGTAGCTGTCCAACAAAATTAGCTAAAGCTTGTTGTAGAGTTTGTTTATCATTATCTGTAATAACTATTAATGGCCAAAGATAATCATTCCATCTCCACATGAAAGAGAAGATTGCAATCGTAGCTATTATTGGTTTACTTAGAGGAATTATAATATTTGTAAAAATAAAAAACTCTTTAGCTCCATCAATTCTAGCTGATTCTATCATTGAGTTAGGTAAATTAACCATATATTGTCTTGCTAAAAATATTCCAGTAGGAGTTGCAGCTGGTGGAATTATTATTCCCCAAAGGCTATTTAACATCCCAAATCTTTTTAACTGTAAGAAAATAGGAATCATAATTACTTGAAGTGGTATCATTAATGTTCCAATCATAATTGTAAATATTAAATTTCTACCTGGAAAAATATATTTTGCAAGAGCATAACCACTCATTATATTTATCAAAACTGTAATTACTGTTGCAACAACAGCAACAAATAATGTATTAGAAAAATATCTTGTAAAACTACCATAACTTAGAGCAGCAACATAATTTGAAAAACTCCAATTCTTAGGAAAGAATGTCATAGGAATTTTAAATAATTCACTTTGTGGTTTAAAAGATGATAGTAGTACCCAAATAACAGGGAAAAGACAAAAAATAGCTAAAAGGAATACTATGATATGTTGTATAACTAAAAATTTTGATTGTTTATTATTCATAAGATTCCTCCTTTCCTGTTGCTTTAAATTGAATTAATGTAAATATTGCTATGACTATCATCAAAACCATACTCATCGATGAAGCATACCCAAATCTATCTTCAATGAAAGCTACTTGGTAAACTTGTTGTACTACAAATTTTGTTGCATAACCTGGTCCACCTTTTGTCATAGTGACTATTAATTCATATGCTTTAAATGATTGTATAGTAGCTAAAACAAGAACCACTAAAATCGTACTCTTTAACATTGGAATTGTTATTCTTTTAAAGCTAGCAAAGGCTGAAGCTCCATCTATTTTTGCAGCTTCATATAATTCTATAGGGATAGCTTGTAAACCTGCTATAAACATGATCATATAATAGCCTGACTGAGCCCAAACTGTAACTATAATTACACTTAGCATGGCCATCGTTCCATTAGTTAACCACGATACTGGATTAAAATTCATCTCTCTAAGGACGTAGTTAATAATCCCCATTTCATCGCCTAAAATAAATCTCCAAGCAATACCTACAGCAATTAAACTAATTAAAGCTGGAATGTAAAATGTTGCTCTAAAAGCCTTTTCTCCTTTTATCTTGTTACGACTAAGAAGAAGAGCTAAAACTAGAGAAGAAATTAATAGACAAATTACTGTACTTATTGAATATACTATTGTATTTTTAAAAGTTATCCAAAAAACTTCATCACTTAATAAATTTTTAAAATTATCTAAGCCCACAAATTGTTTTGGAGTAAAAACACCCCATTTCATAAAACTTAGCCTTAAACCTTGGAAGGCTGGGATAATTATAAACAATCCAAAAATTAATAAATTGGGTAACAAAAAAAGTATGGGTGCTAAAATTTGATGGAAGTTCCCTTTTTGAGTTCGTTTTTTCATATTTTTTACCTTAATTACTATATATCCCTCTCTCAATAAAAAAGAGGGATATAAAAACAGAAATTAAAATTTTGCAGCTTCTTTATCAATGTTCATAGTTGCTTCTTCAGCACTAATATTACCCATTAACACTTGTACAATTTGTTCTCTAATATATGAATAAACTTTATTTAGACTACTTGCTTTCCACTCTAAGGCTGTGAATGCTGGAGTTACCTTTAAATCTTCACTAAATACAGTAAAGTCTTCTTTGTTTGAAATATAAGGAACATCAGTATCTACTCTTGCTGAAAGGTTAAATGTATCTGCACAATATTTCTCATTACTTTCTTTTGAACTAAAAGCAGCCATTAATTTCATTGCTTCTTCTTTATTCTCACTATCTTTGAAAGATGCAATGAATTTACCACCAGGAACTGATGATCTAATTTCTTCTTTTGGTGTATTTACAGCACACCATTCAAAATCTTTTACATTAGTATTATATGTGTTGATATTCCAACTACCACCGATGTGACAAGCAACTAAACCAGCTTGGAATAATTCAGCAGGATTTTCACTACCTAACCAAACACTTGAAGGAATTAAGCCTTCGTCATGCAATCTCTTAAACCAATTGATAGAATTGATAGTACCTTCATTAGTAAATTCAACTTCACTTTGATCTAAGTTCATTTGTCTTCCACCAAATTCAAATAGAATAGTTGAATATCTGTGAGGAGAGAAGTCTAAAGCTAGACCATATTTCATACCATCATTTGCTTTAATTACTTCTTTAACAGCCTCTTCCCATTGTTCCCAAGTCCAAGTTTTACTCAATTTTTTTACATCAATTCCAGCATTTTCCCATGCTGTTAAATTAACAAGCATACCATTAGCTGTTGCTTCAGTTGGATAAGCTAACAAATTATCACCATCTTTTGCAAATGCAATAGAACCTGGCATAAACATATCTTCTACAGCACTGATATCATCAACATAATTGTTAATTGGTTCTAAAGATGAACCGAGTGATGATAAATGGTTGTTTGTAACACGAGCAATATCAGGGGGATTTCCACCACTAATCATCAATTTTAACTTTTGTTCATATTCACTAAAAGATACAACTTGCATATCAACTTTAACATTTTCATTGGCTTTTAAATACTCATCAATTGTATCTAAAAATACATCTGATTCATTTGCATCATTAAACCACATAACAGATAAAGTAACATCTTTATCTTCTTCACCCTCTGTAGCCCCACTTGCAAAGACCACAGTAGAACATAATAAAATGGATACCATTATTAACATTAGTTTTTTCATTTGTAAACCTCCTATAAATGTAAAAACACAAAATTATTTATCAAATATTAGCAAATCGTTTTGCTATTTAATACTACACCACCTTTTTAGATCAGTCAAATTATTTATATATTTATTTTTTTTAAGAATATAGCTTGAAATTTATTGTTATATGAATCTAATAATAAGTCATAAATATTTCTACATAACTAAACAAAAATTTTATATAATGTATAAAAACCATATATTTTTTTTAATATATACTATAATATAGAGTGTAAAATAAGCTTTCTTATTAGGCTTATTTAATATATAGCAAAATATTAAATACTAAAAAAACTCCACTTATTTTACTTTACTTTTTGCAAATTATAATTCTAGAAAATGCAAATTAATATTTAGTAGTTTGTTAGCAGTTATATCAACTTTATAAAGATTTTCTTGGTCTATTTTTCTAATGGGGCTACTAAGATAAGAATATTTTATATATATAAAAAGTGATATTAAAGAGAGTGGTAATTATAAAGTTATACCATCCTTTAAATTTTCAACAGATTTACTCTTTTCATAAAATCTAGGCATTTTTTTAATAATAGTCTCTTTACTCATAAATTCATCATCTTCTTTTAAAGGTAGATGAACTAATTCTTTTAATCGAGAGCTTTTATAAATAGCAGTAATAATTTCTAAAGCTTTATAACCATCTTGTGCACTAACTATTAAATCTTCTTTTTTATCAAGAGCATTAATAAAATTTAAAATCTGAGCACTATGACCTTCAATTTCTATTTCATCAAGTTCATTATATAAATTATTATAGTACTTTTCTTTTTCTTCATCTCTGATGGGAAAGCCATTTTCTTTTTGTTTCATACATCTAATTTTCCAAGGAATAGCAATTGAGGCGTTTTCACATTGAATAAAAAATTCTTGCTTCTCATCCATATCATTTAACGAAACTCCTAATTGAGCGATGCTATTAGAAAATTCAATTATTGATAAACTTGTATCTTCAACCTCACTGTTTGCATGAAGATAATTTTTAATTGTTGAATAAATACTAATAGGATTTCCCAATAGCCACCCCATCAAATCAATTTGATGGACACTATGATTTAATGTACAACCACCACCTTCTTTTTCCCAGGTTCCACGCCACCACAAGGTATAATAGTTATCTCCTCGATACCACATGGAATTAACTCTCGTATATACTATTTTTCCAAAAATCTTTGAATCCAGCATTTGCTTTACTTTCATTATAGATTTTTTAAATCTATTTTGAGAGACAATGGATAAAAGTGCTGTACTTTTTTCTGCTTGATCTATCATAAGCTTTGCTTCATTTAGACTTGAAGCCATAGGTTTTTCACATAAAACATTTTTATTTTCTTTTAGAAAATCACAAGTTACTTTTTGATGTAATGAGGGTGGTAAACAAATTGATACAATATCAATATCATCTCGTTTAAGTAAAAGTTTATAATCATCTACTATATCAACTTTAAGAGAATTCTCTATAGCTAAGCTTTTAGC
Source organism: Pleomorphochaeta sp. (assembly GCA_028532815.1). GTDB lineage: Bacteria > Spirochaetota > Spirochaetia > Sphaerochaetales > Sphaerochaetaceae > Pleomorphochaeta. The sequence continues at coordinate 144,309 of JAQQAS010000037.1, read as the reverse complement.
TTTATCAATATATACATCGCAAATAGCTTTAATTTCACATCTGTCTTTTAAATTCAGATACCCTAAAATGTGTTCTTTGGCTATGTTTCCAGCGCCTATAATTGCAACTCCATATTTCATATTTCCTCCAACTACCAAATTGGTTTATCTACATTATAGAAGGCAACTAAAGTATTTAGCAAATTGTTTTGCATTATTTTAATATTAATTTGCTTTTTATTAACTCCTTGGGATTTATATCTAATTTTTGATACTAATACTAAACATAATTATAGTATAAAATATAATAAAATTGATTAAATCGATAAATATATACTAATTATTAATTTAAAAAATTTTTTCCTTGTCTGTTGCATAAAGTTGCAATAGTATTGTGAATTGAATTTATTGTTGCAATATGTTGTAGCAAAGAAAAATTTATATATATATTAATTTAGGAGAATTTTTAAATGAAAAGCTCAAATTCTAACGCATCTATTGAGAATATCTACCAATTAGATGGAAGAGTACCTCTAGGAAAAGCTATTCCTTTTGGCCTTCAACACGTCCTTGCAATGTTTGTCGCAAACATAGTACCAATCATTATCGTTGCAGGTAGTGGTAAATTAAGCCAAGATGTAACTACAGCACTTTTACAGAATTGTATGTTTATTGCAGGTATTGGTACATTAATTCAATTATTCCCAATTTGGAAAGTCGGATCTGGGCTTCCTGTTGTTATGGGAGTTAGTTTTACATTCGTAGCAATTTTAAGTTATATCGCAGCAACTTATGGTTATCCTGTTGTTGTTGGAGCTATAATTATTGGTGGTTTATTAGAAGGTTGTTTAGGCCTATTAGCAAAATACTGGAAACGCTTTATTTCCCCTGTTGTTTCTGCTTGTGTAGTTTTATCAATTGGTTTCTCTCTATTACCTGTTGGAGCTAGAAGCTTCGGCGGTGGTTATGTAGCTGACTTTGGTTCTGCTCAAAACATGCTACTTGGAACTGTAACATTAACATCTCTTTTACTCTTTACAATTTTTGCAAAAGGATATCTTAAACAATTAGCTATTTTATTTGGTTTAATTGTTGGTTATGTTTTAGCACTATTCATGGGTAAAGTAGACTTTTCAGCATTTAACAATATTGCCATCTTTGACATTCCAAAATTATTACCTGTAAAACCTGAATTTAATCTAGGAGCTATAATTTCAGTTGCACTTGTATTTTTAGTCTCAGCTACTGAAACTATTGGTGATACAACAGCATGTTGTGTAATGGGTGTTGGAAGAGAACCTTCAGAGAAAGAAATCTCTGGTTCCTTAGCTTGTGATGGTTTTGCATCTTCAGTTTCTGGGCTATTTAGTTGTATGCCAATAACCTCTTTCTCTCAAAATGTTGGTATTATTGCAATGACTAAAGTTGTTAACAGATACACAATTGCAACCGGTGGTATTGCATTAATTTTAGCAGGTCTTTTCCCACCAATTGGTGCTTTCTTTAATACTTTACCAGAATCTGTATTGGGTGGTTGTACTATCTTAATGTTTGGTCAAATTGTAATCTCTGGAATTAGAATGCTTGATAAAGCAGGTCTAAATCAAAGAAATAGTTTAATTGCTGCATTCGCAATTGCTATTGGATTAGGTTTCCCTTCAGCTGTAGAATTATTTAATATTTTCCCTACATTAGTTGCTGAACAATTATCTAATAACTGTGTAGCTATTGTATTTATAATCTCACTATTCCTTGATTTAGTTCTTCCTAAAAACATGGAAGTAGTTAAAGAAACAGCTTAATTTAAATATCTAAAATAGGATTGCAAATTTTATTGCAATCCTATTATTTTTTTTAAGCCATCAAGGATGGAATTGCTAGAGTTAATTGAGGTATAAAAGTTATACAAATTAAAACTACAACCATTACTAAGTAGAATGGAAGCATACTCTTAGTTGCTTTTTCTATGCTAATTTTACCAACAGCACATCCTACAAAAAGAGCTGATCCTACTGGTGGAGTACACAATCCTATTGCTAAGTTTAAAATCATAACAACACCAAATTGAACAGGATTCATCCCCAAAGCTCCAACAACAACTGGATATAATATTGGAGTACATATGATAATTAATGGAGCCATATCCATTATTGTTCCTAAAAGAAGTAGCATTACATTTATCATTAATAATAGAACAATTCTATTATCACTTATGCTAATTAATGCATTTGTAATAGCTTGAGGTATTCTTAAGAATGCTAATAAATAACCAAAAGATGAAGCTGCTGCAATTAAACTCATTACCATTGCTAAAGTTCTAAGTGAAGACATTAAAATATCTTTAAACTCAGTTAGTTTAATCTCTCTATAAACAAAGAAGGTAATAATAAAGGAATAAACTACTGCAACTGCTGCACTCTCAGTTGCTGTAAATACACCAGAAACTACACCACCAATTATTATAATCATTGTAAACATTCCAAGAACAGCGTCAGCTGTAACTTTTATTGTTTCTTTAGCACTATATCTTCTTTCTTTTGGATAATTTCTCTTTCTTGCTATAATATAGGTAACAATCATTAGTCCAACACCTAAGATTACACCAGGAAGTAAACCACCTAAAAATAACTTACCAACACTAACGCCACCACCTGCTGCTAAAGCAAAGATTATCATATTATGGCTTGGGGGAATTATAACACCCTGGCAAGCACTAGTTACAGTAACAGCAACAGAGAAATCTTCATCATAGCCTTTAGCATTCATCATTGGAATCATCATAGTTCCAATTGAAGATACATCAGCTACAGCTGAACCAGAAATTCCACCAAAGAACATACTAGCTAAGATATTAACTTGTGCTAGCCCACCTCTGTATCTACCAATTATTGCATTAGAAAAATCAATAAGACGTCTTGAAATACCTCCACGACTCATCATCTCTCCTGCAAGAATAAAAAATGGTATTGCTAACAAAGAGAAAGAGTTAACTCCACTAACTAACCTTTGTACAATTGTCAATAAAGGGATATTTAAATAAACTGCAGTAAGAACTGAAGATAAAAATAAAGAGAATGTTATTGGCATTCTAAGTATTAATAATAAAATAAAGGATCCAATCAAAATTGTTGAAGCCATACTCGCATTAATCATCTAACAACACCTCACTTTTACTTAAATCTTTTGCAGTTATCGCATTTACTAAATAAATAGTTGCATATAAAATTATAAAAATTGCATTAATTGGCAAAACAATATAGTTGATTGCATTTGTTATATGTGTTGCAGGTAAGAAACTTCTTAATCCATTTTTTGCAAGTCCTAATCCGTAATAAAATAAAATACATCCTAAAATAATTTCACAAAGATATTTGAATATCCTAAGTCCTTTTTCAAGGTGAGATGGAAGATTTTTAGGCAATAAGGTTATACTGATGTGTAAATTCTCTTTTACCCCTAATGCCATTGCTATAAAAGTAAACCATATAACAATAACTAGAGGGATTTCTTCACCCCATTTAATACCTTTATGAAAACCATACCTTAGTACAACATTAGAGAAAACAATTACTACCATTGCAACTACTAAAACCATACAAAAATATAATACAATATTAAAAATTTTATCTAAGCCTGTTTTAAACTTATTCATTTTAGCTCCTAGTCTAAAAAGGGGTTCATATCAGTTGAACCCCTAATAATAATATCTACTGTTTGATTACTTAACAGCTTTTATTTTTTCAACCCAGGCTTTACCTTCATCACTTAACATTTTTTCATATAAAGGTTCCATTGCTGCGGCAAATTCTGCTTGATCTGTAATTTCATTAATTTGACATCCAGCAGCTCTTACTTTTTCTTCACTCTTCTTAGCATAATCACTCCAAGCTTGAATTTGAGTTGCTTGACAATCTCTTGCTGCTTTTTTGATTATTTCTTGATCTTCTTGGCTTAATTTATCCATAGTAGTCTTTGATGCAATTATCATTTCTGGAACACGAGTGTGTTGGTCAATTGAATAATATTTAGCAACTTCATAGTGGTTTGAAGAATCGTAGGATGGCCAGTTATTTTCAGCACCATCAATAACACCTGTTTGAAGAGCACTATAAACATCACCATAACTCATTGGAGTTGGAGCAGCGCCTAAAGCTTCTACTAACCCCATCATCAAATCTGATTCTTGAACTCTAATCTTCATACCTGCTAAGTCTGCTACAGTATAAATAGGTTTCTTAGTATTGTAGAAACTTCTTGCACCTGAGTCAAAATAAGTTAACCCAACAAATCCACTATCTTCCATTGATTCTAAGAAATAATCTCCAATTTCTCCATTCAAAACTTTCCACATATGATCTGGATTTCTGTATAGATAAGGCATTTGTAAAGCGTTTAATAAAGGGTTAAATGAAGCTAATGGGCTAATTGATACACGAGTAAAATCAATACCACCAAATTGAACTTGTTCGATACATGATTTTTCATCACCTAAAGTTGCTTGAGGATATACTTCAACTTTAATTCTGCCGTTAGAATATTCTTCAACCAGCTCTGCAAACTTTTCATCACCAATAACAGTTGGGTAACCAATTGGTTGGTTATCTGCAAGTCTTAATACGATTGTTTCATCTTCTTTTGCTTCTTGTTCACCTTGTGCAAACATAGGAGTTAGAGCAACACTAACTAATAATAATACTGTTAATAATTTTTTCATAAATTATTTTTTCTCCTTTAATTTTTTTTATTCTACATAATTATAAGTAGGTAATTAATAAATTGAACAGTAAGAAAAAAAGGAAAAAACAACATTTATTTTTCCTTTTTTACAAATTTTACACCATTCTATTTATCATCTTTCATGGTATAATTAACTATGGCCAAAAAAAAAATTAAACAAATCTATAAAGACAACAACAAACAGAATATCCACAGATTACTTTTCCAACATAATCTATTTACAGTCGTTATCATCTTTATAATTGCTATATCTCTTTTTAACTATATATATAATATCTTAAATGAAGAACAACAGAGTTCAAAAGAAAATCTTATTGTACATAATATTATTACAGAAATTGAACAATGTAGTAATTTATTAGAAGATTATAGACTCTCTAAAGTTCCTAGCAGACAAAAAGAACTATTACTTCAACAAGAATCTATATTAATAAATATTGAAGGTGAAATAGAAAGTTTAAAGATTCTATATCAGGATTCTCCAAATCGTTATTTTTTGAACAATGGTATTATTAATGGTAAAAATACGATAAATGAATTATTAATTGAATTACAAAACAATAAATCTCCAACGAACGAAGATTTTTATAAAGTGTATTATAGAATTAGTAATACATATGACTATTTATATAAATATTTAACAAACCAATACTTATTAGCAATGGTCAAAGACAATGTTAATATTATGGAAGAAAGAGAACAACAACTACATAATCTACGACTCTTTTCTATTTTAATTTTTGTTTTACTCTTAATAAGTTATATAATCTCAACTTCAAGAACAACAAAAAAAATGCTAAATCCAATTGATGCTATGGTTAGGACAGCCACAGAGATTGCAGAAGGAAATTTAGATGAGGATCATGAAATTGTTGATGGTCCTAAGGAATTAGTTTTCTTAGAAGAGTCTATAAAAAATATGAAAATATCTTTAAGAGACAGACTTGATCTGATTCATGAAAATAATATTTTAGAAAAAGAAATCCACACCAAAGAAATTGAACAGCTTAAAATTCAAAAGGAATTAGAAAGAGCTAAATTCCGTTCTTTACAGTCTCAAATCAATCCACACTTTCTCTTTAACACTCTAAACGTAATTCAATTAACTGCCTTATTTGAAAACGCCGAACAAACAGATAAGTTAATTGAAAGTTTAGCTGCCATTTTTAGATATTCTTTAGAACATCAAGATGAAATTACAATAAATGATGAACTAATCTTTATTGAAGACTATCTTAAAATTCAAAAGGCAAGATTTAAAGATAGGATTAACTATTCAATAAAATGTGGGGAACTTTGCAAAAACACACTCATCCCTCCATTAATTCTACAACCTCTAGTTGAAAACTCTATCACCCATGGCATAGAACCAAAGGAAGAAGGTGGAGAAATACTTATTGAAGCCTTTAAACATCAAGGCAACATTATAATTAATATTAAAGATACAGGCATTGGTATTAAGGAAGATTTTGATATAAATAAAATTGTATCATCTAGTAAAGGGCATAATATTGCAATTTCAAATATTGTAGAAAGATTAAATATTTATTTTAATAACAAAGCAACAATAGAGTTTAAAAGAGTTGATAAAATAAAAGGTGGAACTTTAGTAACGATAAGAATTCCAGACGAGGTAGAAAATGTTTAATTTATTAGTTGCTGATGATGAACAACTAGAAAGAGATGCTATTGCATTTTTAATAAGAAAAAAGAATTTACCATTTAACGTAATAAAAGCTAAAAATGGGAAAGAAGCTATTTCTTTATTTAAAGAAAATACAGTCGATTTTGTTATTCTAGATATAAAAATGCCTTTAATAGATGGAATAGAAGCTGGAACTAAAATTAGAGAAATAAACAATAAAATTCCTATTGTCTATTTAACTGCTTGGAGTTCTTTTGATTTTGCAAAATCTGCGATATCTATTGGTGCAATTGAATATCTTGTTAAACCATTAAATAAAACAGAACTATATAAAGTTCTAGATTCTTTCATTGAACAAAAGGAAAAAGAGACCTCTGATAAAAATGAAGAGCTTAAAACGGTTATAAATCAGTTTTCTAGATCTTTCTTTGCTTCAATGAAACATAATTTAGTTCAAACAGATATATTAAGAAAATATTTCAACATTAATGAAAATTCTTTTTATGAAGGAGTGGCCTTAGTTGTAAGTGAAGTAAAAACAAACAATTTAAAGAAATTCTTTGGACAAAAAGAATTCTTAAATTGTAGATTTTATTATTTCCCAACAGCAGATAGAACTACAATAATTGCATTTCCAAGAAACAAAAAGGCCTTTTTTTCTAAACTAAATAATAGTTTAACTATGAATAGGTTTATTGTAGCAATAGGAAGTGTCTTTACATCTTTAGATCAATTATCAAAATCTATTGAGGAAGCATCAATTGCTTATAGTATAGCTAAATCAAATAATGAGAAAATACATGAGTTTAATCAACTTGATGAAATTCAAATAACAAAATCTGATACTAATTATGTTATAGAAATTAAAAAAGCAATAGATGATACAAATTTAACAAAAGCTAGAGAGATTGCACACAATTTATATGATTCTCTAATAGTACTTGATCCTATCACAAGACTAGATACTTACTATCATAATGTATTAGTCTTAAATCATGAAATTGCTACTGATATACCATTTTTTAAAATGCAACTTCCTCAAAAAACAATGGTTGAAATAGAAATATTTTTTTATAATTTAATAGACAATGCAATTAAAGCTATAAAAAGTGATAAAAAAGACAAATATTCTAGAATATTTAAACAAATTAAAAAGGAAATAGAACTTAATCATAGTAAACAATTAACAATGGATTACTATTCCTCACTCTTAAATATGAATACTAAATATTTTTCAAAATTATTTAAAGATTATAATAAAATTAGCTTCTGTGATTGTTTAACAAATATTAGGATGGAAAAAGCTAAAGAATTATTGAAAAAAGGAGTTCCTGTTAAAGAATGTGCTACTAAAGTTGGGTATATTGATTCAGCCTATTTCTCAAAAGTGTTTAGTCAAAAATATAAGATAAACCCTTCTGTTTTTAAAACTACATATGAACAATAAATTAATATTGTTCATATGAGACTTTGTATTTAATTAGTAAGACATTAGAGATGGTAGATATGTTGTTAATGCTGGGAACAAACTAATTAACAAAAGAACTATAACATTACAAACAACTAAAGGTAGAGCTCCCTTAAAAATATCTGCAATTTGCATTTTATTAATTTTTGTACAGGCATTTAAACACATTCCAACCGGTGGTGTAACTAATCCAATAGCTAACCCTGTTATTAACATAGCACCAAATTGAAGTGCTGAAATTCCAACAGATTCCATGACAGGTAGTAAAATAGGAGTTAATAATAATATTGCTGGAGTTACATCAATAAAAGCTCCAATCAACAAAATTAAAAGGTCAAAGATTAAAGCATATCCCCAAGTTGGAAGATCCATTGATAAAAAGAAACTAGCTATTTGTGCTGGAATATTAGCCATAGTAAGCAACCAAGTAAATATAGTTGTAAAACCAATAATTAACATAATAGCTGCTGAAGATATCAATGTTTTTCTAAGGCCATTTATAACATCTTTTACTGTTAATTCCTTGTAAAAAAAGAAACCAATAATTAGAGAATATAATACTGCAATTCCAGCTGATTCACTGGCAGTACAAATTCCAAAAGAAACAAAGACAACTATAACAATAGGCATTAAAATAGCTGGAAGACCATAAACCATGGTATGAATAAAATCTTTTTTATCAAAAGGTTTTCTATCTGGATGATAATTATGTTTAATTGAAATTATATTAACATTTATCAACTGAGATAAACCAATCATAACTCCAGGAACTAATCCTGCTATAAATAATTTTCCAATTGAAGCACCAGATGCCATAGCATATACAATCATTGGAACAGAAGGCGGTATTATCATACCCATAGTTGATGATGCAACAGTAACACCGGCTGAAAACTTTTTAGAATATCCTTCATTTTCCATCGCAGGAATGAGAATAGAGCCAAGTGCTGATGTATCTGCAACAGAAGATCCTGAAATTCCACCAAAAATCATTGAAGCAATAATATTTACTTCTGCTAAACCTCCATGAAAAGGTCTTACTAAATACATTGAAAAATCAACTATTCTTTTAGTAATTCCTCCAGTATTCATCAATTCACCAGCTAGCATAAATAAAGGCATTGCAACCATAACAAAAGAAAAAACGCCACCCCATACTCTTTGAGGCATCATTTGCATAAAATTAGGGTTAAATGACTGTATGAAACTCATACTTGAAGCACCTATTGCAAATGCTAAAGGAGTTCCCATTAGTGCGAAAACAATTAAAAAAACTAGTAAAAATATAATCGCCATTTCTTACTCCTTTTCTCTCAAACTAACAATATATTCCACAAATTTAATAACTATAGTTATTAATGCAATAACACAAGAAATTGGAATAATCCCGTACATATATTTCATTGGTATTTCCATTCCCATTGACAATTGATTTCCAAATTTATTCACATACATAAAGCCATATTTAATCATTGCATAATCAACAACAATCATTACTACATAATTAAATATAGTTGCAAATATTTTGAATTTAGGAGTGAATTTTTGATATATAGATAATATAGCAACATGTTCATCTTCCATTATACAAATGCCTATTCCCCAGAAAGTAGTAAAAGCAAAAACAGTTGTGATGAATTCTTCTAGAAACAAAAAAGAAATCCCAAAAAAATATCTTGCTATAACTGAGAAAATAACACAGCTAGCTATTAAGGCTATAGCAAAAACACCAATGTTTACATAAATTTTATAAACTTTTTTTGAAACATTTTTTAAAGTATTAATAATGCACCTCCACTTATTAATAACACCGGCTATAAAAAATAGCCGGTATGATTGCATTAATAAAAGCGATAAGGATTAGTTACCTTTTACAATTGCTCTCATTTGATCTAATTCAGATTGAGTTAAGAGACCTTCATCAATATATTGTTGGTAAACTACTTCAGTTGCATCTTTAAATTGTTGTAATTCTTCTTTTGTAGGTGTGTAAATTTCACAATTAGCTTCAACAACACTTCTAGCCTTTTCTTGATTATCAACAATTGCTTGGTTATTAACTTCCATCATTTCTTTAGTTGCTTGAGATAGAATTTCTTGATATTCAGCAGGTAATGATTCATACCAATCTAAATTTACATAGAATGGATCTGGATGGAATTGATAATTTAATACTGTAAAATATTTTTGAACTTCATAGAATTTCATACCTTCAACGTTAACCCAAGGATTTTCTTGACCATCAGCTACACCAGTTTTTAAAGCCATGTATAAATCTGAATAAGGTACTGAAACAACTGAAGCACCTAGAGCTTGGAAAGTTTTATCAATAGTATCCATACCATTAGATCTCATCTTTAAGCCTTTTAAATCAGCTGGAGTATGAATTGGTCTTACACTATTTGAATATTGTCTAAATCCACCAGCATCTCCTAAACCTAAGATTAGAGCTCCATCTTTTTTGCTTGATGCACAAATTTCGGTTGCTAAATCACTATTCATTAAACGGGTAACTTGTTCGCTATTTTCGCATAAGAAAGGTAATGTAAATACTAATAGTTTTGGAACAAAATCCATTTGTCCACCTCTCATACCTTGAATAACACCAGAGCATACTTGTTCTAACATTTCTTTTTCAGTACCTAATTGTCCAGCTGGATATAATTCAACTTTAATAGCACCATCAGTTCTCTCTTCAACTATTTTTTTGAAATACTCTAATGAAATATGACGAGGGTTTGTTGTTGGTTGAGCGTGTGCAATTTGCATAGTATATACCTTTTCTGGGCCACCACTTTCACTTGTTTCCTCACTATTTCCTTGAGCAAATAACATTGAAGATGTAGCAATCAATGCTATAGTAATTAATAAAATCTTTTTGAACATAAGTTCCTCCTTAATATAGTTGAATAGTAAAATGAGATTTTAAATCCCGCACTATAGCATTTTGCTTAGCATCTATAAATTCTTGCTAATTTAGCAAAATCCTATAGAATCATTTTTTTGCAGCTCTATATTGAATAGGACTTATACCTTCTTCTCTTTTAAAAATTAGACTAAAATAATTTGGATCACTAAATCCTGTTGCTAATGCAATTTCTTTTATTGAATAGGATGTTTTTACTAATAAATCTTTAGCCTTTGTAAGTCTTTGCTTTAAAAGGTATTCCATTATTGTACAGTTCATATAGTTTTTAAACAATCTTGAAATATGGTATTTAGAATATCCACAACCACTAACAATATCATCAAGACTTATATAATTTGAATAATTTTCTTCAATAAAATTTTTAATTAAAACAACTGCTTCAGGAATAGTATCGTTTGAATGGGTAAGATTTGACATAGAATTATTTTTAAAATATTCAATTACATTATCCAGTTGTTCCATTTTAGTTTTATTTTTATTTTCTAAATCAAGCTTTGAAATAGTATTCTCAATAGCATTTAAAAAATTTTTCTTTAAAACGGGTTTAACTAAAAAATCTGTAGCACCTAATTTCAGAGCTTTGACAGCATAATCAAATTCATCAAATGCTGTAGATATCAAGACTTTTGTATCCAATTTTTCTTTTCTTATTTTCTCTAAAACATCCAACCCAGATAGCTCAGGCATATTAATATCTAAAATTGCTATGTCTGGTTTATCACATACCAATTTTACAAATGCGTCATTTCCATCCTCTGCTATTATAATATTATTAATTGGTAAATTTGACTTTTTAATAAATAAGCTTAAAACTTCTCTTTCTAATTCTTCATCATCTGCAATTAAAATACTATACATCGTCTTCAATCTCCATATCTATTTTGAGTTTTAAAATAATCTTAGTACCACCTTTATCAATTTTTTGAATAACCATAGCATCATTTGTCTTAGTAAAAATTTCTAAGCGGCTTCTAGTATTTGAAAGCCCTAAATGTTTTCTGTTTTTACAAATTATATCATCTCTTTTATTAAATTTTTCTAATATTTTATCACTAATACCCACACCATCATCTTCAATCTCAATAATCACATTTTCATCTTCGACTCTACCCAAAACTTTAATATTACCACCCATTTTTTTAGGTTCTAAACCATGGACAATTGCATTTTCTACTAAAGGTTGTAAGGTAAATTTTGGTAAAATAATTTCATTTTGTAACTCGATAGGAACACACATGGAATATTTCAATCTGTTATTAAATCGCTTTTGTTGAATTTTTATATATTCAACAGTGATATCTAACTCTTGTTTAAGAGTAACAGGTTTTGAAACATCTGATAAATTATATCTTAGTAAATTGGAAAGGGAATCAATCATAGAAAGTGAATCTTCATTCCTTTCTAAAGTAATCATTCTTGATATTGAGTTTAAAGTATTAAATAGAAAATGTGGATTAGTTTGAGTTTGCAAAGCTAAAAATTGAGCTTGATTTAATAATTTCAAATTTTCTTCATTTTTCTTTTGTTGCTTTACAAGCTCTCTTTCAACTTGAACCTTTTTCTTGAGTTCTTCCATCATATCTTTAAGGTTATTAACCATTTTATTAAAGGTGTGAATTAACAATCCCATTGAGTTATTGCTATTTAATTCATTAACCTTGCTATCTAAATCTCCATTTGAAACTTTTTTTGCTTGACTGACTAAGTGGATTAATGGATGAGTAATATTTCTATATATATGAATGAAAACAAGTATCAAAAATAAAAAGAATGCTAATAAAAATAATATAAGAAAAGAAGAATAATTATGAAAGTTTTCATCAATTAATGCATTTGTATTTTTCTCTTCTTGAATGAGATTTCCTAATAATTCATCACAATACTGTTGTAAATAATCTTGTATTATTTCAGCTAAGTACATTTTACTGTAATATTCATAATTTTTAGTATTATAATTAAATGAGGCTTGGCATGCTTCAAAAAAATAATTATTAAAGGAGGTTTCAATTGATTTTAAAAGATACAAATTTTCACTATCATTGACAGAAAGAATTAATTCGTCAATAAGATCTTCAGATTTCTCACTCGCAATATTAAATTCATTTAATTTTTGTCTATTTCCAGATCTTAAATACATATTAAGACTTTTTTCACATTCTGCTATATTTGTCTTCAATTCTAAAACCTGGTAAGAAAGATTATTATTATTCGAACTCTTAGACAAATAGTCAAACATTGTAGTGCGAACAAAGAGTGAGAATAGAACAACAATTAAGAAAATGGACAGTAAAAATATGTTAATTTGATTACCAACAGAAAATAAAATTGAATCGCTATTTCTACTCATATAATTCCCTTATATTTTTATCATAACTAATTTTATTAATAGCCTTTATCTCTTCAATTTCTATAAATGATTTTGCATACGCTTGTGTGTCTTTTGCACAGTTTATTAGGATTTCTAACTCTTGCTTACTAAGCTGATTTAGAACTTCGTTACTTATTGTTATAAAAGAAGGCAAACAAACATTTTCTAATATTACGACATCCTGAATATATGGATACTCATCACATGTTAAAAATGAGGATAAAGAAGATTCTCTTGCATCAATAAAGCCATTTCGTAAGGAAGGAAATGTATCAATATCTCCAATTACAATAGGATTTGCCCCCCATCTTTTTAAAAACTTTTCGTACATATAAGAATTATCAATACCTATTTTTAATTCATTATAATTTATTTGATCCAAGGATTCGTCACTGTAAACACAACGAGAACTTGGATAGAGAGTAATTAAAGGAAATAACTTTTCATTTTGGAAAGCAAAATTGAAATTTTTATTATTATTTATAAAATCTAAAGTCTTAGTAAAAGAAGAATTTAAATATGGAAAAAAAGTTGAACGAAAAGATGGAATTTGCTGCGATAGTGATAATAAATTAACTCTACCTAAAGCAATTCCTCCAAATTGTAATTGAGTTAATACTTCCTCTTCAGTTCCCAACTCTCCATTATAATAAACTTTTATAATTATTTTACCATTACTTTTCTCCTCAACCAAAGACGCAAAATAATTACTTAGTTGAGCTTGGTAAGAGCCTTCTTTTTCACTTTCAGCATATCTTAAAACAAGAGTATCAAGTGCAAGAGGCTCCTTCTTCTCTTCATTTATACAACTACTAAACATAATAATACAAATTATAAAAATAAAAATTAACCTCTTCATTCCACCTCCTTTGGATAAAAAAACTAGCTAATGAATATAAAAAACACTAGCTAGCTATAAATTAACAATTAATAAAAAATCTTATTTAGGTTGTTTACCAATATAAGCTAATATACCGCCATCAACATATAAAATATGTCCGTTAACGAAATCAGAAGCTTCACTAGCTAAAAATACAGCAGGACCCATAAGATCTTCTGGTGTTCCCCATCTTGCAGCAGGAGTTTTTGAGATAATAAAAGAATCAAAAGGATGTCTTGATCCATCTGCTTGTTTCTCTCTTAATGGTGCTGTTTGTGGAGTTGCTATATATCCAGGGCCAATACCATTACATTGTATATTATGTTCACCAAATTCACTACAAATATTTTTAGTAAGCATTTTAAGTCCACCTTTAGCAGCTGCATATGCAGCAACTGTTTCACGACCTAATTCACTCATCATAGAACAAATATTAATAATTTTACCATGACCATTTTTAATCATAGTAGGAAGAACAGCTTTTGATACGATGAAAGGAGCATTCAAATCAATATCGATTACTTTTCTAAAATCCTCAACTTTCATATCAAGCATACTTTCTCTTTTAATAATACCAGCATTATTTACTAAAATATCTACACTGCCTAAATCTGAAATAATTTGTTTTACACAAGCTTGTACAGCTGGTTCATCAGTTACATCACAAACGTAGCCTTTAGCATCAATACCAATTTCTTTGTATGCTTTTATACCCTTATCAACTAAATCTTGATTGATATCATTAAATGCAATTTTAGCACCCTGTTTTGCGTATGCACTAGCGATAGCAAAACCAATACCATAAGAGGCTCCAGTAACCCAAGCTACTTTACCTTCTAAAGAAAAGTTTACACTCATTATAAATCTCCTATCTTAAATCTGTAGTTTTAATATGATCTTGATCACTATAAGTTCTATTTTCACCTGCCATAGACCAGATAAATGTATAATTCTTTGTTCCACTACCTGCATGAATTGACCAACTTGGATTAATAACTGCTTCTTCGTTGTGCATTACAATATGTCTTGTTTGAGATGGTTCACCCATAAAGTGGAATACTACTTGATCATCTGGAACATCGAAATAGAAATATACTTCCATTCTTCTTTCGTGAGTATGAGCTGGCATTGTATTCCAAACAGATCCTTCTTCAAGGTGAGTTAGACCCATTGAAAGTTGGCAAGTATCTAATACATCTGGATGGATATATTGATTAATTGTTCTCTCATTACTTTCAGAAAGAGATCCTAGATGTAAATGTTTTGCATCTTCAAGTGTTATTAATTTAGCAGGGAAAGCAGTGTGAGCTGGTGTTGAGTTCATATAAAATTTAGCAGGAGCTTTACTGTTTGCACTAGAGAGAAGAACTTCTTTTGTTCCCATTGGTAGGTAAAGAGCATCATAATGTTTTAGAGTATAATTTTTACCATCAACTTTAACACTTCCTTCTTCTCCAATATTAATAATTCCAAGTTCTCGTCTTTCTAAAAAGAAGTTGACTCCAAAATCACCCATTGCATCAATATTTTTATCTAATGCAATTTCCTTATTTGTAGGCATTGCCCCTAAAGTTACAATTCTATCAACATGTGAATATGTTGAAGTTACATCATTTTCCACAAAAATGTTTTGAATTAAGAACTCTTTTCTGAGTTGTTCAGTTGTCATTGTTTTAAAAGGTTCTTTTCCGGTTGAATAGCGAATATCCATTGCATCCTCCAATTTATACACTTACTGAATAAAATAAGAAGCGTACTCAGTTTCCATCATACTTGATAATCTTCTTACTCCTCCATTAAGATGTTTATTAATTAATTTTATAATTTCTTTTTTATCTTTCTTATCAATAGCTTCTAGCATTAATCTATGTTCAGAGAGAATCTCACCACAGTGTTCTTTTGTTACAATATCTAAAGTTTTGAAACGAGTATAATCTATACTTAAATCTTGCAATAATAACCAAAGATATTCTTTGTCACATCTATCAAACCAAATCTTATGAAATTTAGCATCATCTTGATAAAATTGAGTAATTGAAAAATCCCCGATTTCTAAACTTAGTTCCTGCTTTTTCAAGCAATTGTAACAATCAGCTATAGAAAATTGATCATATATATCTATGTATTCTTGTAAAACTTTCTCTTCTATAGAAATTCTCATAAAAATTAATTGTTCTACAATTTTTTTATTTATTAATGGAGCTCTTGAGCCCTTATATCGTACTGTCTCTAGTAAACCAGCATCAGATAGCCTATGAAAAGCTGTTCTAACTGGAGTTCTTGATGCTGAGAACCGTTTGCATATATCTGCTTCAACAACAGATTCACCTGGCTTAATTTCTAAACTTAAAATTTCTTTTTTAAGTGTTTCAAATATTAATGTTGCACTATCTATAAATTCACCCATCAAATACCTTTACCTTTTGTACACATTTTTTAAGTTTGTATACAAATTTTATATTTGAATACTAATATAGAAAATAGCATTTGTCAATAATAATTTTTCATTGATAGAATTTAGAGTTTTTTTTAAATATTTTGGGATAATTAAGAATTTAAATAACTTTTTTACTTAACCAAACATCGCCTTTAAGACGAAGCAAATAACAAGATGATCTACAAATCCAATCAACTATCATAGCAAGCCAAATGCCGAGAAGACCGAATGATAATACTTGAGTTAAGATATATGCACCTGAGATTCTAAAAACAATAAGACTAATTAAAGAACAAACTAATGTATATTTTACATCTCCAGCACTTCTTAAAATGTTTGGAGTTGCAAAAGCGAATGTCCAAAGTAAGGCAGTCATTATTAAAACAATAAAGCTAACACTTGAAGCTATAGCTGAGGCCTCAGTTGATAAATTATATAAAGAAATAATTGAATTTCTAACTAAAATCAAGAAAAATGCAAATAAAGAAATAGAAGCAACCGATATAATAATTAATAGTTTAGTATAGTGTTTAGCTTGTTCTTTTTCTCTAGCACCTAAACACTGCCCTATAATTGTTGTTGAAGCTAGAGATATTGCAACGCCTGGAAGATTTGCAAATGTACAAAGGTTTCCAACAACAACATTTGCTGCAATTGATGCAACACCTAAGCTAGCAACCATACTTTGAACGGCAATTTTACCAAACTGAAATACACTGTTTTCTACTGCATTAGGCAAGCTAATTGCAAATATTTTTTTCATTAAATACCAATTAAATTTAATTCTAAAGATTTTATCAATCCTAATTTTACTCTTCTTTTTAGTTAAGAAATATATTATTAATACACCAGAGACTATTCTTGAAACAAGAGTTGCTACTCCTGCGCCTTGAACGCCTAAATTCATTCCATAAATTAAAATAGCATTTAAAGTAACATTTAGAATGTTCATAAGAATAGATACTTGTAATGAAATTTTACTATTGCCAATAGATCTAAATAGGGCTGATCCTGAAGAGAATAAACATAAAAACGGAAGAGAAAGAAAAACATAATCAAAATAGATTAGACTTTGGTTTAATACAGATTGGTCTAGATGTCCAAAAATTAACGTCATGAGTCCTTTTTGTATTGGAATAAAAATTACAGCCATCAAAATTCCAAATAAAACAGAGACATAAATTAATTGCTTAGCTGCCCCTTTTGCATTTTTAAAGTCCTTTCTCCCTAGATATTGGCTAGTAACTACAGCTCCTCCTGTTGCAAAAGCTGTAATTAAAAAAAAGAAAAGTCCATATATACTATCTATTAAAGAAACCCCGCTAATTGCTGCTTCACCACAAGATGCAACCATAATTGAATCAACTATCCCAACTAGAATAGAAAAAAACTGTTCTCCCAATAAAGGAAGGATTAATTTTATTAAATACTTATTTGAAAATCTTAATTCTTTATTATACAAATTTCCCATCTAACTTAAATATTAGCCGTTATTAATACTATAAACAAGCCTATAAGCTTTTTCTCTTTATAAGAGAGGTTTGTAAAGATATATTTAAAGTAGGATTTTCCTCTTTATGAAAAAGTTGCTCTAAAATCTTAATTATAGATTTTCCAATAGCTTCTCTATTTATATCTAGTGTTGTTACTTGAGGAGTTGTATATCTAGATATCCTTGCATTATTAACCCCAATTATTGAACAATCTTTGGGAATTCTATATCCCATATCTATTAATTTATACATAGTATGAATAGCAACTGAATCTGTTCTTCCAAAAACCCCATTTACTTTAAACCCAGAATTAATAACTTCTTCTAATTTTAATTGTAATTCTTTTTCATTTTTGCAAGAACTAATTATTTTATAATTAATACTTTCAACATAATTATGCATTTTCAGTTCATCAATAAAACCCTTATATCTAAAATCATTTTTGGTACTCTTTGTAAAAGACATTGATTCAAAACTATCAATAAATAGCAATTTATCTCTTTGCTTCTCTATTAATGTTTTACAACACAATCTAGCACCTTCATAGAGACCTGTATTAATCAATCCAAAATCACCAGATAATTTATCATATTTTCTCATCTCTAATATAACTATCGGAATTTGAGTATTAATTAATGCTTGAATATATTTTTGTTTGAAAGTTCCTGATGCTATTAATATTGCATCAAAATATCTTTGATGAACCTGATTTACAAAGCTATCACTGTTTCTGCTTTCACACAATGATATAAAGTAGTTGTTTTCAAAAGCCCAACTATCCATTTGTTTCATAATTTTACTAAAGTGTTCACTTTGTAAATCATCAACAATAAATAAAATATGGTTACTTTGTTTACCCTTGAGAGCTCTAGCAATTGCATTAGGTTTATACCCTAATTCTTTTAGAGCTTTTTCAACCCTTTTTCTTTTTTCTGAATCAACATATCGATTATTATTAATCACATACGAAACTATTGTAGGAGATACATTTGCCCTCTCAGCTACATCTTTTCTAGTGACTCGTTTAATAGTTGTATTCATTTTTCCTACTTAATAACCTTTTTTATTTTATATCTAATATTCTCTGTAATCTCAAGACCTGTATCATAATCAAGTTGCTTAATTTCTCCTTTAGAAGCGGGTCTTTGTCTTGTATAACCATCACAATCCCAATTTGGTTTTTCATCATTCCAATATCTACATTTCCATTGATATCCTCTATAAGGATCTCTTGTATCATTCATCCAATCTAAAATATTTTGATGTAATTTTTCTCTATCTTCACTATAAAGTTTATCTTCAATTAAGTTTACCATCTCATATTCATCTTTTTCAGTATCATATAATTCATCAGTATTGTCCAACAAATGAATGGCAAGTTTCCTATTATCACTAATTGCAGCTCTCATAAATTGAATTCCACCAAATCCATCGTGATCAATTTCATATCTATGAAACTCACAAAATACTGAATCCCTTAATACATTATCCTCTGGGTTTTCAATTATTTGTCGCATACTCTTTCCTTGAAGTACCAAGGGGGCTTCAATATCATAATAATCTAAAATAGTTGGAACTAAATCTATATGAGAAGTAACATGATCATATTCTTCTCCACAAGGAGATTTTAAATAAGCTCCTCCTTTTATAATTAAAGGAACATGAGCTATTTCTTCATAAACAGCAGCACCTTTTAGACTAAGAGAATGAGCGCCTAAAGCTTCACCATGATCGCTTGTAAATATTACCATAGCATTAGGCATTTTTTCTTTAACCTTATCTAAGACTCTTCCTATCTCATAATCAGCAAAACTATTACATCCTAAAAATAATTGTGGCTTTAATTGTAGAGCATCTTTATCTTCATACAAAGTCTCCCCTGCCCATAATTTTTGATATAATGGTTTATTTTCTAAATTATCATAATAATTTGGAGTTTTTGGAAAGTTATAATTTTCATACATAGAGGCATAGGGTTCTGGACATAGATATGGTTGATGAGGCTCATCATAACTAACACATAAAAATAAATCTTCATCACTGTGTTTATCTATAAAATCTATAGCCCTATTACTAACTCTGTGAGCAAAGGTAAAGTCCTCATCAATACCACCATTTTCTAAAGAGGTAGATTCTTTTCTACTTAAAACTTTTTCTTCATCACTAAGTTCATCGATATAACATCTCATATCATACCAATAATTTTTATCATAACCTTCTGGACAAATACCATTTCCAAAATAGTCTCCACCATCTAAGTGCCATTTTCCAATATATGCTGATTTAATATTATTAGGAACTAAATATTCTCCTATGGTTTTAACACCTTGTGTGAGTGCAACTGTATTTGTAATACCTCCATTGGAATGCGGATATAGTCCTGTAAAAATTGCACTTCTTGCAGGACCACACACTGGTTGAGTGGTATAGTTTTTATTAAATTTCACACCTTCTTTAGCTAAATTATCTAAATTAGGTGTTATCATATTTTTATTTCCATAACAACCAAGCATGTCCCATCTTGTTGTATCCGTCATTACAAATACTACTTGTTTTTTATCTTTCATTGGTTTCCCCACGATTTAATTATCCTTTTACAGCACCTGCAACTAACCCTTTAACCATGTATTTTTGAAAAAAGAAAAATACTAAAACCATTGGCAAGGTACCGATAACAGAAATACTATTAATTAGAGACCAATCATATGATAATTCGCCTAAATACCTTAGGCTAATTCCAACTGATAAAGTCCTAAGATTATCACTTTGAATTAGTGTTGCAGCATGTAAATAGTCATCCCAAGTCATTAAAAAAGCATAAATTCCTACAGCAAGAATTCCAGGAGTAACTAAAGGTGTTAACAATTTAAATAAAATTGTATTTCTAGATGCTCCATCAATTTTAGCAGCTTCCTCTATCTCTTTTGGAATATTCAAAAAGAAACTAGATAAGAGTAAACAACAAAAGGGAACTTGTGCGGCTACTATTGCTAATATTAGTCCACTTCTAGTATTAATAATTCCCAATTTAGACATCATAGAATATAAGGAAATCATTCTAGAAATAATTGGGAACATTTGTGAGGACAATAAAATTGCTACAAAAGTTTTTGACCATTTTGTATTAAATCTCGCTATTGAATATCCAGCAAAAATTGCTACTAGACATGTGATTATTGCACTTACAAATGAAACTAAGAAATTATTAAAATAATATACAAAGAACTCATTATTCTCTGTAAATAAGTTGATAAACCCATCAAGTACAAAATTTTTGGGAAAAAAGGACGGTGGATAAAGATATGCTTCCATATTTGTTTTAAAAGAAGTTATTAACATCCAGTAGATTGGAAATAATAAGAATAACATTATTAATATTAAAATTATTATTTTTATAAATTTTAATTTTTTTCTTTTCATATATATAAACTTCCTAACTCATATCTTGAACTTTAAAACTTTTTTGATATATTCCAACAATGATTATCATCATTAACATCCAGATTGTTGTAACTGCAGCACCTGATCCAAGATTCATTGAAACAAAAGCTTCTCGATAACTTAAAATTGCAAAATTTGTTGTTGCACCATTTGGTCCTCCGCCAGTCATAGTCCAAAACAATGGAAACTGTTTAAAATTTTCTATAATTGACATAGACATTGCTATTTTAATTACAGGAGAAAGATAAGGTAAAACAATAGAAACGAATTTCCTGACTTCTCCAGCCCCATCAATAGTTGCAGCTTCTAATGATGAATTGGGAACATTTTGTAATCCTGCCAATAATAATAATGTGGTTAAAGGAATTTGTTTCCATAAGGCTGCAATTGCAATACCACCTAAAGCAGTTTCAGGGTTATTTAGAATAGCTAAATCATTAATATTCCCAAAACTAATTATAGATATAAAATATTTAGCAAAACCATATTGGGGTTGGAATAACCACATCCATATTAGCCCCGATATTACTGTTGGAACAACCCAGGGTGTCATCATAATTGATCGGATAAACCTAGAACCTTTGAACTCTCTATTTAACACTAAGGCTAAAGCCATCCCTATTATAAATTGTAGAATTATAACAAATAACACAAACCAAAGCGTATGATAAGCTGCTTCTGGAATCTGATTAGCTTCAAATAGCTTTATGTAGTTTCTTAAATTATTCCAGGTTCCTGGTTTTCCACTAATAATGTTTTTGACTCCATATTTTTGAAAACTCATTATCAATGATTGAATTATTGGCACAATAATAAAGATAGCAGTTAAAATCGTAGCAGGAATTGTTAAAACAAAAGAATAACTATTATCTGATAGTTTTATATCATGTTTTTTCATTATATCTCCAAAATTGAGTTCTAAAGATAAAGTTTAGAACTCAATGATTAATTCTATTCGCTTAACTTAGATTGAGCTCTATTTTTAAATTTTTCGATTGCTGTTGAAACAGATTCATCTCCAACAGTAACAGCTTGAGCTAAAGTACATAATTCTAAATTGATATCCTTTAATTGTGGTATAAAAGGTTGTGCTTTAACATTGCTAGCTGATTGTGCGGCACCTTTTAATACAGGATTATTATTTATACTATCTAAATTTGCCATGCTTTTTATTGCTGGATATGCAGGGGTTAAATTTGACAAATAATCTGCTAGAACATCTTCTGAAATTACGTATTGGACAAATTTACTTAAAGCTTCTTTTCTTTGCTCCCCATTATCAACAAGAATGAAACAGTGTGATTGAAGAAGAGATTGACCAGAACCATTTGCTCCAACTAATGGAGCTGCGCTTGCTGTAAAATTCTCTGCATCAGGATTTATTGTTCTAACCCCATTAAAACCCCAACTTTGATCATAATACATTGCTAATTGACCTAGAGCAAATAAATTTCTCAAGTCTTTCAACTTTGCATTTTGTGGATTGTATGATAAATCATCCAAAGTTTTTAGCATGTTTATAGCTTTTTTGAAACCATCGTTATCAACAGCTAATTTACCATTATCATCTAAAACTGTTCCACCAAAATTAAAAATCATAGCATTTACACTGCTTCCAGATACAGGAACAGAAGCTGTAGTTTGGCCAAAAGCATAAACCTTGTTGCCATTGGAATCTTTAAGCTGTGATAATTTTTTTGCCATCATTAACATTTCATCATAAGTTTTAGGGGGAGTATTAGGATCTAAACCAGCTTGCTCAAATAATGTTTTATTATAATAAAGAACATATGGGGAAATATATAAGGGTACTCCATAAGCACTTCCATCAATTTCAAAAGCCTTCATTACATCAGGATATAAATCATTGATAAAGGATTGAGGTAATATATCTTCAATTGGAGCAGCTAAACCAGCATCTTCAAAGCCAGGAATCCAATCGATTTCACTAAATATACAATCAACTTTATCTCCACCTCCTGCCATGTTAATAACTTGATTCATTATTTCACCATAAGGTGCACTGACCCATTCAATATCAATATTTGGGTTTTTACTTTCAAAATTAGTTTCAACATCCTTCCAAAACTGTTCATAGCCACTTTCTAATAATGCATAGTTAGCAACTTTCAAGACTACTTTACTAGAGTCGTTTCCTTCCTTTTGTCCTGATGCAAATAAAGTTATAGTACAACTTAGTAAAACCAATAAAACATAAATTACTTTTTTCATAAAAAGCCTCCCTTTATTTTGTACACACGTATGTATATATAATAAAAAAAATATACATACGTGTGTATGTTTCTTTATTAGTTTAACTTAGATTTAAAATATGTCAAGAATTATTTGAATATAAAGAAATTACTTCCTACTTATAAAATAAGAGGAAGTAAAAATCTTATACAATACATAATATTTATTAAATATTATCTTCTAAAATAATTCCTGGACCATAAGGAGCAAAAGCTACGGCTATATATGGACAAGTACAGGCATCATTAGTTTCTTTTGCAAAAGTCCATAATTTTTTAAATAAATCCTTAATTACAGGTTTTGGTGCACTATCGATAATATTGTGCATTTCAAGAGGATCATTTTCCAAATCATATAATTCATCATAATCAAAAGTATTGAATACTAATTTCCACTTATCATTAAAAACGGCTCTTTGTATTCCATATACTTCATTCCCATTTGTTTGAGTAAATAAGTATTTTCTCCAGTTTTTCGGAGTCTTATTTGTTTTGATAATTGGAACTAAACTTTCTCCTGTTGTTTTTATTTTATCCTTATTCCCGGTTAATTCTAAAATTGTTGGAGCAAAATCTGTAATTGATAGTAAATCATTATTTTCAAAATGAGTATTAATATCTGCTCCACCTAAGGCAGCACCAATACTATATGCTTCTCTAAAGCAAGGAAGTCCTTTAGACCATAATCCATGAGATGCAACATAATCTCCATGATCGGTTATATATAATACATATGTATCTTTTAATAGATCTTTATCTTCTAAAGTTTTTAAGATTTTACCAAAGAGATAATCCTCATAACTTACAAAAGCATAATATCTTCTAATTGATTCTATATGTTCTTCTCTAGTTAATTTAAAACAATCTTTAGTCCTTCTATATAAAGCTGGTTTATCTTTCATATCATCATCAAAATTTGGTGGTAATTTTATATCAACATCTTTGTATAAATCTAAGAATTTTTGTGGAGGACAATATGGATCATGAGGACCTGTTGTGCCAACATACATGAAAAAGGGTTTATCACTATCATAATTTTCTAATACTTCACAAGATTTTTCAGTAGAAATATTATCGCCAAAAGGATCATTATCAATTCCAAATTGATAATATTTTGGATATCCATTTCTAACTATTTCACCAAAATCTTTAGAATCATCTAATTTAATATTATCTTTATTACTGTAGACTTGAGACCAATCATTAGAGCGTGGTTTATTTTCAGCTTTAAATCTTCCATAATTAGAAACATATTCATACAATACATGATCAAAACCTCTATCTTTTGGGCCTTCATAAGCACTTACATGCCATTTGCCTGCAAAATATGTTTTATAACCATCTTCTTTTAATATTTCAGGGAATAATTTAACCCCATCAAATAGAGTTCTTGAAAGGGCATTATCTACTTCTACATTGTTCCAAATGTTATGTTGAGATGGATACAATCCAGAAAAAAAGCCCGCTCTAGAAGGACAACAATGGGGAGATGTTGTATGACAGTTATTAAACTTAATCGATTTTTCCATAAATTTATCCAAATTAGGAGTCTTAGCTTTAGAACTTGGTTTTAAAGTCTCGCTATTTTGTTGATCTGTCATAAAAACTAAAACATTTTTTTTCTTTTTCATTTTTACCACCACCTTATTAATTCAGTAACTTCATTTCGTATTTTTACAAAATCTTGAGAAGCTACGTCTCTAGGACGATCTAAATCGGAATCCACAAACTGTTTTATTTTAGTCGGTTTATTTGTTAATACCATTATTCTCTCACCTAAATAAACCGCTTCTTCAACATTATGCGTTATAAAAATGATCGTTGTTTTTGTTTTTTGCCAAAGCTTAATTAGTTCATCTTCTAATTTAAATCGTAAATCTAAATCTAATTGTCCATAAGGTTCATCCATAAGTAAAAGTTCTGGATATGTAGCAAAAGCTCTTGCAATAACAGTTCTCTGTAACATAGAAATTGATAATTGTTTAGGATAGTAGTCTCTATAATCTTTTAGTCCTACTAATTCTAACATTTCTTCTGTTCTCTCTTTAATTAAACTTTCTTTTTCTTTTTTTATTTCAAGACCACAACGAATATTTTGTTCAACAGTTAACCATTCAAATGCAGAATTTTCTTGTAAAATATAACTTATATTATTTTTCTTGCAGTTAATAGCTTTTCCATCAACCAAAATTTCACCAGAAGTTACATCATAAATTTTAGTTAAGCAGTTTAAGAATGTTGTTTTCCCACACCCAGTAGGACCTACTATACACAAAAACTCACCTTTGAAAACATCAAAGCTAATATCATCTAAAACTTTAAGATCACCAAAACTTTTTGTTAAATGTTTAGCCTCTACTTTTATTTCTCTATTTTTCATTTATTACCTCTTTCTATTAACCATAGCGCTAATTTCTTTTCTTAATCTTAAGAATTCACTATCTGTTCTGTCTCGAGGATGAGTTAAATCGATTTTAACAACTTCTTTTACCGTAGATGGGCAGTCTGACATAACTACAATTCTATCTGCTAAATATAATGCTTCTTCTATATTATTAGTAATAAAAACAATAGTTCTTTTTTCTGTATTACAAATTCTCAATACCTCATCTTGCATTAAATACCTAGTTTGGGCATCTAAGGCACCAAATGGCTCATCCATAAGCATTACATCCGGTTTGGTACAATAAGCTCTTGCAATTCCAACTCTTTGTTTCATTCCACCAGAAAGCTTTATAGGATATGAATTTTCAAAACCTTTTAATCCGACTAATTCAAGATATTTCATAGCTTCACTATGATATTCTTCTTTACTAAAGCCTCTTATTTTCATACTGTATTCTACGTTTTTTAATGCTGTTAACCATGGAAACAATTGAATATTTTGAAATACAACGGCTCTATCAGGTCCAGCTTTTTCAACAAGTTTATCTTTAATGAAAACTTGACCTGAACTTTGTTTTTCTAATCCAGCAATTATATTTAAAAGTGTAGTTTTGCCACATTGACCTGGGCCAAAAACTACAATAAATTCATTTTCTTCTACTTCAAAATTTACATTTTGTAAAACAGCCTTGTCACTTCCATTATTATTTATAAAAATTTTGTTTATATTATTAATTTTTAAGATTGAACTCATGCTATTTACCCCTAATATTCCAAGCGCATAACTTTGATTCTAACCATCGCATTATTAAAGCTAAAGTTAAGCCTACCAATCCGATTACGATAATTCCAGCAAATACTTGAGTCATGTTCATAGAAGTTTGTCCCATTAGAATTAACCAACCAACACCTTTACTACTTCTAACCATTTCTGCAGCAATAACCGTCGCCCAAGCTGCACCTAATGCTACTTGTAATCCATTAAAAATTTGGGGAACTGCACAAGGTAATACTATATGTAAAAACAATTGATTTTCTTTAGTACCAAGCATTCTAGCAACATCTAAGTAAGATTCATCAACGTCTTTTACACCATCTATAACATTAGTCATAATGATAAGCATTGTTGAAATAAAAATGATAAAATATTTACTATTCTCTCCTATTCCAAACCATAAAATAGCAAGAGGAATCCAAGCTATTGAAGGGATTGATCTAAGCACAGAATATATTGGTTTTATTAAGGCAGAACCTAATTTTGACCACCCGCAAAAAAAACCTAATATTATTCCTACTATACTAGCCAATATATAACCTGTCATAACTCTAGTCATAGACCAATACAAATGTCCAAATAATGTTGTTTTCCCAATAGGAGCTATAACTGATATTCCAATAAATTTAATTACATTAATTGGATTAGGTAAAAGATTTTTCATATGATCAAGCTGAGATGCAAAATACCAAAGAACAAATACTAAAAATATACTTAAAAAACCCCAAAAGAATTTTCTAACACCTTCATTTCTTATTTTTAAAGCCATTAATTTCTTCCCTTTACAAATATATGTTCTACTTTTTCAAGAAGATATGTTAAAAATGCACCAATTAAACCAATAGTTAGCATCCCAACTATAACTAAATCCGCTCTTCCAAAATTTCTTGCTACTTGAATCATATATCCAAGACCAGATTGTGCAGCCAATAATTCAGCAGCTATAATTCCAAGCCAAGCCATTCCTAATGAAACTTTCAAACCTGTGAATATATATGGTAAAGCTGATGGTAAGGCAACTCTTTTTAAAATTTCAAAGTGACTAGCTCCAAATATTTGAGCGACCCAAATTTTAACTTGATCTGTTTGCTTTATTCCTGAATAAACATTAACAACAGTTCCAACAAAAACATTTACAAAAATAATTGCAGCCTTTGCTTTTAAGTCTATTCCAAGCCAAACTGTAATAACCGGAATCCAAGCTAAACCAGGGATACATCTTAAAAAATCAAAAACGGGTCTAACTAAATAATCTATAGGCCTATACCATGCCATAAATATTCCTGTTGGCAATCCAATAACTACTCCAATAATATAGCCAGTAATTACAACAGTTAAAGATGAAACAATATGAACTAATAAAGTATTACCATCTGGAGATTTTGAATTTAATTTTGAAATAAATGTTTCCAATATTACATTAGGCCCTGGAAGCATTCCATTTCTAAATACTTGAAATACTTCTGATAATAAATACCAAACAGTAATAACTACTACAATATTAATAAACGCTATCATTTTGTATTTATTGTCAGATAATCTATTTTTCATTTTCTACCTACTTTTTATTATTATAAAGATTAATAATCTACAACATTCTTATAAGACCTAGAGGTTGTGGTCCCTCTAGGTCATTTAATTATTTTGTTAAAGCATCTCTGACTACATCTTTTTTGATATTTGTATTCATAGCTTCTATAACACTCTTATCCATACTTCCATTATCTACATAGAATTGGATTAAGCCCTTCATCCATTTACCAACTTCACCGTTTAGAGCTGTTGAAGAATCATTATATTTATTGAATTCACATTCTTGTCTAACTCCAGCATCATCAAAATCTGTTCTACCACTGTTAGTATAGAATTTTTTTACCATTTCAAATTCATAGTCTTCATCTGCGTTTAACTTATCACAAGCTTCGTACCATGCTTTCATAAAATTAACAGTTGTATCATAATGATTATTATAGAAATCTTCGCTTACAAGCATAGCATCTTGTTGTGATTTATCTTGTTGAGCTAGACCCCCAACTCTAACATAACCTTGATCAACTAATTTCATTGCTGCAGAAGGAGAACCTAAACATGCTAAATCACCATTTCCAGCTACAAAAGCTGTATATATTTGAGCTGTTTCCATGTGAATAAAATTAACATCTTCCATTCCTAGATCAAATTTAGATAAATAATCTAATCCCATATAATGTGAAATATTACCTACTGTACCAAGCATAGTTTTCCCTTCAATTGATTTCTTATCACCAATTACATTAGGATAATCGTTCAAAGTATTACCAGCTTTTACAATATCACTATCAGGTCTTGCTAAAATCCAAGCTCCGTCCATTGTAGTTTCAATATCTGCAATTAACATTGCATTATATCTTGGAATTGCAACCATACCACCTGCACCAATAGGTCCAATATCCCATTCACCTGCACCTAAAGCCTCTGCCATTGGTCCACCTGAAGGGAAATCAATAATATCTAAATCAAAATTATATTTCTCATCTAGCTTTTCATCTTGAATTACTTGTAGTGGAACGCTCAAATAATATGCCATAGCTCCAACCCTAATTAAAGGACGACCATTTTCACCGACTGCATCCCCTTTTTCACCTTGCCCCTGTGCGAATAATGAGAAACTCATTAAACAAACAGCCGAAAAAGTAACAATAAATCTTATTGCGCTTTTTTTCATACTACCTCCATTTAAATATTTACACGAGTAAATATTAATATAAAAAAATTTTATTTCATTGACGATTTTCGTACAATTAATCTAGGAATTATTTTTTTGTGATCTCTTTTTTTACCATTAATTTTATCTAATAGAATATTAACTGCGAAATCACCTATTGCCTCACTATCTATATCCACCGTTGAAATTTCAGGGTTAGAATACTGTGATATATTTGTATTATCAAAACCTACAACTTTAACATCTTCAGGAACCCTTAATCCTCTATCAATTACCGCTCTGATACAACCTAAAGCTACAGCATCATTTGTACAAACAAAACTTGATGGAAAATCTTCTTTTTCCTTATAAGTATTATATATTGTATCATGTGCTTCTTTAGTTGCTGATACCTTCTCAATAATAGAAAAAGACTTACCTTTCATCGCATTAATAAAAGAAATAGCCTTTGCATCTAAATTATTAATTGAAGAGCTAGAAATATAATGAATAGAATCACACCCATTTTCTGTTAAATGTGTAACAATTTCTTTCATTATTGAGGAAAAATCCACTTTAATCAAAGAAACACTTGAATCTAAGTCATCCCAATCTAAGTCTCTTAATAGAACCACAGGTACTTGTGCCTTTGCTATTTTATTTATTTGTTTTACATCCATTTTATTATTTGAAGCAAAAACACCACTAACTTGATAGCTTAATATTTTATTTATATAATCTTCATTATCCACAACAGATGAGAACAATATAGTATAACCAAGATTAGCAGCTGATTTAGTTGCTCTATAAACTAATTGTGAATAAAAAGGGTTTCTTATATCATTGCATAAAAATAATAATTGTTTTGTATTTTTGATTTTTAAGCTTCTAGCTATTTGGTTAGGTACATATTGTAATTCATCAATAGCTTTTTGAATTTTATCACCAGTTTTTTTACTTACGTAGCCATTCTTATTAACATAATATGAAACACTCGCAGGTGAAACACCCGCTAATTTTGCTACATCTTTTCTAGAAGCCAAAACAACATTTCTCCTTTTGTTAGACTAATGCTAACATTAGTATTGACTCGTGTCAAGTTTTTTTATAATAGATTTTTATACTACCTAATATAATTAACTTTCTATCTTGTTAATTTTACAGATAAAGAAATATTAATCATTATTTGTAAAATTAAAAGAAATAACATATGACTAAATTCTTAATATCTAATGAATATAAAAGTTGCTAAGATTCTACACGCAGTTAAAACCTTAGCAATTAATTTTTCTTTTTTATTAATTATATAACCTTATATTCTTTTAACAACTTTTCAATATCACTACCTTGAATTCTTGCCATAACTTTCTTAAGTGCCATTTTTTGCTTTAGATTTAAATCTAATGTTTTTAATGGTGATTCACCGTCTAACATTTTAACAGATGAATCCAATAAAACTCTAAGATCATATAGAGAGCCAAATACTTCTGGAACACCTCTATCTACATCTAATAAAGTGTAAACAGCTTCCATTGCAGTTCTAACTGAATATTCTGTTGTAAATACTGTGTCTCTAGGAGTTTCAGCAAATTGACCAATGAAGGCTAAGTTTTTACAATTATTTGGAACAACTAAAGGTCTATCTCCAGCTTTTCTAGGCATAAAGAAAGCTGTAATATATGGCATCATACAAGGAACTGAATTTGCACTATTTTTTGCCATATCATCAATTTGATCAATTGGTACTCCAAGGTGATATAACCACTCTTGTGTTATTTCAACCCCAGTACATTCTCTCATTGGTTTTTTAATATAATCACCAGGGACGTCTGTAAATAAACCATATACCCAAACTACTAACTGATCTTTGGGTTGTTTAGAAAAGTGTGGTTGTCTGTTTAAAGTATAACTCATCAACCAAGATGAATCTTTACAGCTAATAATACCTCCAGTTACAACTTTTCCTGAAAAAGGATCTCTCTTACAAACCTTTTCTATATATGGTGGAATTTTATTATCTAAAGTCGTTACTGTACAAGATTCCCAATTAGATTTTTCAGTATCACTACAAAATACTTTTGGGTTACCAAATTCAGGATCTTGTGATGCAATATTTTCCCATAATTTCCAACAACCTTTTATTGATGAATCAAATTTAGGAGCTGTATTTTGATCTCCTAGTGAAGCATTTTCAGTACAGCTACCATTTGTAACAAAAACTAAATCATCACTTGTTAAAGAGATTTTTTTATCCTCATTATTTTGAGTATAAATAAATTCCTTTGCTACCTTCTCACCATTTATATTTTCTACAATTACATTAGATACAGTTGCATTATATTGAAAATCAACATCATGTTTTTCTAAATAACTTAAGAGAGGCATAATCAAAGATTCATACTGATTATATTTTGTAAATTTTAGAGCAGTAAAATCAGGAAGTCCACCAATATGATGAATAAATCTTTGGATATATCTTTTCATTTCTATAGCAGAATGCCATTGCTCAAAGGCGAACATAGTTCTCCAATATAACCAAAAATTAGAATTAAAGAATTCATCACTTAAATAATCTTCAATATCTTTACCATCTAATTCTTCTTCAGGAGTGAAAAATAAATTCATTAATTCTTTAGAGCCTTTTTCACTTAACCCAAACTTATTATTAGTTTTAGCATCTTCTCCTCTATTTACAGTAGCTCTCATTAGTGAAAAGTTTGGATCTTTTTTATTTAATCT
Organism: Pleomorphochaeta sp.; assembly: GCA_028532815.1. Lineage (GTDB taxonomy): Bacteria > Spirochaetota > Spirochaetia > Sphaerochaetales > Sphaerochaetaceae > Pleomorphochaeta. The sequence continues at coordinate 112,098 of JAQQAS010000037.1, read as the reverse complement.
ATTAAATTCATCTAAAACTGAAATTCCTTCAGTTTCTAAAGAAGGGATTGATCTAAACAAGTCCCAAAGGCATTCAAAATGTTCTTCCATTTCCCTTCCGCCTCTAATAACAAAACCTTTTTCACTATTATGAATACCATCACAAGCACCACCTGCAATATCCATTTCTTCAAAAATATGAATATTAGATCCGTTCATTTGACCATCTCTAATTAAAAAACAAGCCGCAGATAGGGATGCAAGTCCAGCTCCTACAATGTAAGCAGATTTTTTTTCAACATCTTTTGGTTTCTCAGGTGTTGAGAAAGCTTCAAAATTACCTTTACTATAAAACATATAAATCCTCCTAAACTAGATTTAATTAAAAGGTATGTTTAATAGATGTTAAAAAAAATCCACAATTAATGTGGAGTGGTTAAAATTTTGACATATACGTTAAAATGTATAATCAATTAATTGAAGAAAAAGCATATAAAGCTTTTTTAAAATCACCTTTTATTAATATATTTATCCTCTCAATTAACAATTTTGGCTCCTCTTCCATATTCGAATCTATCCAAAGCATCACTAATCCAACAAAAGCAAACATATTATAATTAGCTATGAATTGTTTATCTTTATTTGAAACAGTTATATCTAATTCTTCTATCTCCAAATCTATAACTCTAAGTAATAATTTTGTTACATAGTTTTTTAGCCCTTCTTCAATAATAGATTTACCTCGACTATGATACAAATTATACATAATAATAGAATTGTCTCTACAATAATCTAAAACAACTAAGAACCCTTCTTTCCAGTCATCATAGTTAACTTTGTCTTCTAAGTTTTCTTCCACATCTTTAGCAAATGTAAATGCAACTAAATCATATATATTTGAAAAATGATAATAAAAGGATTGTCTATTTAGTCCACATTCATCAACAATTTCTTGTATAGTTATTTTATCAAGAGTTTTAAGTTTAAGAAGATTTTTTAAACTATCACCTAATGCTAATTTTGTTACTAAAGACATTAATTACTCCATTTAAATTCAAATATTTATTCATATTATAAACTAAAAAAGAAATATTACTGAAGTATAAATAATAATTAATTCTGAGATATTCTTAATTAAAAATATATATTTAACTAAATGATATATTTAGTTATACTTTGTACACATTTATAAAATAATATATACTATATAAAACACAATGAGAGAGAAAAATAATGGATAATAAGATGCAACTGAGCGCTGTAAACAGAACAATAGTAATTCTAGAAACTTTGTCAAAAATAAAAAAAATAAACCTAGAACAACTTGCTAAAAAAACTAATCTTCCAAAACCAACTTTATTAAGATTCTTAAATTCATTGATTTCCTTAGGCTATGTTTATAAAGATAACAATGATTTATATAGCCTAACCTTGAAAATGTTTAGTATTGGTTCAAATAGTTTATCTCATATGAATTTAATTGATGTTGCTGTTCCATTTGTTGATGAATTATGTAGTTATTTTAAAGAAACGGTTCATATGGGAATTCTTGATGAAGACCATGCTGTTTATATTTTAAAAAGGGAATCCTCATATACAATTAGAATGTACTCAAGAGTTGGAAAAAGAATTCCTTTATATTGTACGGCTATTGGCAAAAACCTATTAAGTGACCTAGATAAAGATGAAATTAAAGACTATATAAACAATACCCAATTTATCCCCTTCACTAAAAACACTTTAACTAAAGAAGAACTTTCTTCACAATTAGAAGTAATAAAAAAACAAGGATGGGGAGAAGATGATCAAGAACATGAAGAAGGAATTACCTGTATAGGAGCGAGTATTCGAGACTTTAGTGGAAAAGTCGTTGCTGCTCTAAGTGTATCTTGGCCCATTTTTAGATTTAAAGAAAAAAATAAAGAAGAAGTAGTTGAAAAGATTGTTTCAACTTGTGATAAAATCTCAGCACAACTTGGATTTGAAAAATAGTTAAGTTAATAGTAAAAAAAACTCCATATTATCTAATAATTAAATAATATGGAGAAAACAAATAACAAAAATGACTTATCGTTGAACTCTGCCTGATCCATCACCCTTGCATAAGGCTTCAACTTCATTTTTTCTAGCTAAATTAAAGTCACCATTTATGGAGTGTTTTAAACATGAAGCTGCTACAGCGAAGTTTAGAGCATACTCTTCATCATCACTATATTCACTTAAACCATAAATAATTCCTGCTGAGAAGGAATCTCCTCCTCCAACTCTATCAATTATATCAGTAATTTCATAATGTCTTGAAACATAGAAACCTGTAGTACCTAAAAGAGCTGCTGACCAACCATTTCTATCAGCACTTTTACTTTCTCTTAAAGTAATTGCTACTTTTTGTACATTAGGGAATTGATCTTTTACTTTTTGTGCTAAGGCTTGATAAACACTAGTATCTAATTCACCTGAAGTTACATCACTATCTGCTTCAATACCTAGACATTTTTGAACATCTTCTTCATTTGCAATTACAACATCAGCATAAGGAACTAATCCTCTCATTACCTCTGGTGCACTCTTGCCATATTTCCATAATTTCTTTCTATAATTTAAATCGATAGAAACTGTTAGGCCACATTCTTTTGCACACTTCATAGCTTCAAGAGCACAATCTGCTGCACTTTGACTTAAAGCTGGTGTAATACCTGTAATATGGAACCAAGCTGCATCTTTGAAAATTTCTTTAAAATTGAAATCACTAGCTTTTGCTAAAGCAATAGAACTGTTTGCTCTATCATATACAACTGAGGAAGGTCTTTGGTTTGCACCTGTTTCAATAAAGTAAATACCAACTCTTCCATCTTGTGTTAAAACGATATCAGATGTATCAACATCATATTTTTTTAGTTCTCTAGTTGCCGCTTCACCTACTGCGTTATTAGGTAGTGCTGTTACAAATTTTGCATCTTTACCTAAAATTGATAATGAAACAGCTACGTTAGCTTCTCCGCCACCGAAAGTTGCTTCTAATCTCTTTGTTTGAAATAATCTCTCATGCTCTTCGCTTCTAAGTCTCAACATGATTTCACCGAAGCTAATAAACTTATTGCCCATGGTTCCTCCCCAAATGTTTAATTTTCTTAAACTTTACTCTTGATAAACTCAATATTAAGGGTTATTATTTAAATTGTCAAGATTTTTGGAACACTGTTCCATTTTTGAAAACAAGGAGAAAATAATGACTGAAGAAATGAAAAAAAAACTTCATAATATTGGTATTGTTCCAGTTGTTAAATTAGAAGATGCAAATAAAGCTGTTGGATTAGCAAAAGCTTTATTAGATGGTGGAATTAATTGTGCTGAGGTTACTTTTAGAACAGCAGCTGCTGAACAAAGTATTAAAAATATTAGCGAAAAGTATCCAACAATGTTTGTAGGTGCGGGTACTGTTACTAGTGTTGAATTAGCAAAAAAAGCTGTAAATGCTGGTGCTAAATTTATTGTTTCTCCTGGCTTCAATGAAGCAACAGTTGATTGGTGTTTAGAAAATGATGTTCCAATTATTCCTGGTGTATGTACTCCAAGTGATATTGAAAAAGGTCTAGCTAGAGGATTTGATGTTTTAAAATTCTTCCCAGCTGAAGCTTCCGGTGGAATTAATATGCTAAAAAACTTTGCAGGCCCATTCCCAAATCTAATGTTTATGCCAACCGGTGGTATTAACCTATCAAATCTTCAAGATTATGCAAGAACTAAAAATGTTTTAGCAACTGGTGGTTCTTGGATGGTTAAAGCTAGCCTAATTGAAAATGAAGATTGGGATACTATTACTAAAATGTGTAAAGATGCAATGTTAGAACTTCAAGGTTTTGAATTTGCTCACGTTGATATTGAAGACGATAAAGATTCAGAAAAAACTATTGAAGCTTTATGTGCATTTGGTTTTGAACTAAAAAGAGGTAAATCAAGTTCATTTGTTTCTGACAAGGTTGAAGTAATTCCTACCTTATTTAGTGGTAAAAAAGGCCATGTTGGATTTAGATGTAATGATGTTGAAAGATCTATTGAATATTTAAAAGATAAGGGTTTTACTCCTGATACTAACTCTTATATTTATGACGATAATAATCAATTGAAAGTTTGCTATTTCAAAGAACAATTTTCTGGTTTTGCTTTTCACTTAGTAAGAAAATAATAATGTACTGAAAAAAATTATAAATAACATAGCGTAATTTTTTTAATTGATACTTGAACTAAACTGATAATGTATTTTATTGGTTTAGTTCTTTTTTTAAATAAAAAACTCACCTTAAAAGGTGAGCTATTTATAAAAATTATGTGTTTATTATTAATTAATTAAGCACCAAGATAAGCACTTTGAACACTATCATTATTTAATAAATCTTTTGAAGATCCTGATAAAACAATTCTCCCATTCTCCATTACATAACCTTCTGTTGATGCTTTTAATGCCATTCTAGCATTTTGCTCAACCAAGAATACAGTTACGTTTTCACTTTTATTAATATATGCAATTTTATCAAAGATATCTTGAATGATTAATGGAGCAAGACCTAAGCCTGGTTCATCTAAAAGAATCATTCTAGGAGAACTCATCAAAGCTCTAGCTATAGCCATCATCTGTTGCTCCCCTCCAGAAAGAGATCTAGTTTTTTGCTTTCGTCTAGCACCTAAAATTGGGAAGAAATCATACATTTCTTCTTTCTTTTTTCTAATTACTTCTTCATCTCTAATTAAAAAAGCTCCCATATCTAGATTTTCTTCTACACTCATATCAGCAAAAACTCTTCTTCCTTCAGGAACTAGAGCAATACCTTTTTTTGCAATTTTTTCAGTTGGAACACTTTTTGAAACAGTATCACAACAAATGATTTCATCTTCAAAAGTAATGGAGCCTTCAACTAAAGGTTCTAATCCAACTATAGCTTTAAGCAAAGTGCTTTTACCAGCACCATTTGCCCCAATCAAACTCACAATATCACCTTCATTAACATGCATTGAAACTTGTTTTAGGGCTTTAATTGAGCCATAAGAAACACTAATATTGTCAATATTTAATAAAGCCACCTTATTCCTCCTTACCTAAATAAGCTTCAATTACTAAAGGATTATTTTTAATTTCTTTAGGAGTTCCTTGAGCAATTTTTTGACCATAGTTTAAAACAGTAATGTTATCACAAATACTCATTACCAATTTCATATCATGTTCAATTAATACAACAGTTACTCCAGTATCACGAATCTTTCTAATAGTATCCATTAAGTGTTCAGTTTCTTGAGGGTTCATACCAGCAGCTGGTTCATCAAGAAACAATATTTTAGGATTTGAAGCTAAAGCCCTAGCTATTTCTAGTTCTCTCTGTCTTCCATAAGGTAAGTTCTTAGCATCTTCATTAGCAAATTCATCCATATCAAAAAAGTTTAACCATTTATGTGCATTTTCTAGCATTAATGCTTCTTCACTTTCCATAAAGAAATATGATTTAAACATATTGGTTAATCTTTTTTTATGAGGACTTTCACCTGTCATAAAGTGTCTTCCAATCATTACATTTTCAATAACACTCATTTCTTTAAACAATCTAATATTTTGGAAAGTTCTAGCAATTCCTAATCTTGCAATTTTATGACTTGGAAAGCCTGTAATTTCTTTTTCATCAAAGAATACTTTACCCTCTGTTGGAATATCTAGCCCTGTCATATTATTAAATAAGGTAGTTTTACCAGCACCATTTGGTCCAATTAATCCAGTAATTAATCCTTCTTGCGCAGAAAAATCTACTTCATTTACAGCCATAACCCCACCATAAGCACGGGTCAATTTTTCAGTTTGTAATAACTTCATTATTTTGCCCCCTTAGCTTTTGATTTTTTTTGGCCAACTCTATAACTTCTAACCCCAATAATACCTTGAGGTCTCCAAATCATCATAACTACCAATATTAAACCAAATAAAATTTGTTTGAATTGTGGAGGAATTACACTTGAAAGGCCAGTTAACTGAGGGAAATAACTTATTAATTGAATAATAAATGCACCTAAAATTACAGCAGCAAAATTTCCCATACCACCTAGAACAACCATACATAATACCATAATGGATACCATAAATGTGTATGAATTAGGAGTAACAGATAAGGAGAATACTGATTGAAGAGAGCCAGCAATACCAGCAACAGAAGCTCCAATAGCAAATGCCCAAACTTTATATTTTGTAACATTAATACCCATTGAGGCTGCAGCAATTTCATCATCTCTAATAGCTTGTAAAGCTCTTCCCATTCTAGATCTGCCTAATCTTTCAAATAAATAATAAGAAATAACAACAATTAGAATTACTAATGCAAGGAATGCCCATTTTTTATATGGATTGATTGTGAAAGAAAAAATTGTTGCCATAGGAATTCGTTGGATTCCCATAGGACCACCTGTAAGGCTATCCCAGTTATTTAATACGTTTCTAACGATTTCACCAAATCCCAAAGTAGCAATTGCCAGATAATCGCCTTTTAATCTCAATGTAGGAAGTCCTATTAAAACACCAAACATAGCAGATAAAAGAGCTGCAACAGGTAGAGTTGCCCATAAAGACCAACCTAGCGATGTAGCTAGTATTGCAGTTACATAAGATCCAATTGCAAAAAATCCAGCTTGGCAAAGACTTAACATACCGGTATAACCTGTTATCAAGTTCTGTCCGATAGCCATTAAGGCATAAATGCCACTATATATTAAAATAAGTAAGAAAAAATTAACCATTATACTTTCTCCCTTACTACTTTACCAAGTAAACCTTGTGGTCTAACTAGTAATACTATAATTAATACAGCAAATGAAATGGTATCTTTCATTGCTTGTGGAATTCCGAAGACAGCTACTCCAAAGGTTTCTAATAAACCAAGAGTAATACCACCTAACATAGCTCCACCTATATTTCCTATACCTCCGACAACGGCTGCTACGAAAGCTTTTAGACCTAACATCATACCCATTGTTGGATATGCTTTAAAATCTAAAGCAATTAACATACCACCTGCGGCAGCTAATGCTGAACCGATAGCAAAAGTTAAACTAATTACAACGTTAACATTAATACCCATAAGTCTTGCTGTATCTTGATCTAAACTAGTAGCTCTCATAGCTTTACCCATTCTAGATCTATCTACAAAGACTTTTAGTGCAACCATCATTAAGATAGAAACAACTAAAACTAGAACTTGGTGAGGAGTAATAACTACACCACCAATTTCAAATGGAGTATTATCAAAGGGGTAATTCAATTTTCTACTTTGAGTTCCCCAAGCCCATGCTGCACTGTTTGATAAAATAAATGATACACCAATAGCTGATAATAGAGGGGCTAATCTTGATGCTTTCCTTAAAGGTTTATAAGCAACTCTTTCGATTACAACTCCCAATGCAGCTGTTAGTACCATTGATATCAACATAGCAAGGAAAAATGCTATAAAAGTCCAAGCACCTAATGGTGCACTTCCTCTCAAAGCATCAAAAACAAATAAACCAATGTAAGCACCAACCATAAGAACATCACCATGGGCAAAGTTGATAAACTTAAGTATCCCATATACCATGGTGTACCCTAGTGCGATTAATGCATAAACGCCACCTAAGGTTAGTCCATTTACAAAATGTTGGAAAAATTCTGAAAGTGATCCCACGCTGGGTCTCCTTATATTATCTTTATTATTTTTCTATTATTTTTAAACTCAAAGCCGGCTTATAAAGCCGGCTAAAGTTATATAAGTAATTTTATTTTAGTCTACTTTTACTAATTTACCATTTACAACTTGGAAAGCACCTAAATATTCAGGAGTAGTTCCATTAACTTTGTAAACACCTTGATAAGCTACTAAGTCACCATTTTCAGCAAAGTTGATAATTCCACCAACGCCTTCATAATCCTTAGTTGCTGCAATTGCATCTCTAACTTCTTGTCTTGTTGCTTTACCATCTGCAGCTGCTGTTTTAATAGCATTAAGAATGATATTAGCACCATCATAAGCATTGATAGCAAATGAATCTGGTTCGATTCCATAAACACTCTTATATTCTTCAGCAAACTCATTGAAAGCATCACTTGCTTCAACTTTTGCAGGACCAACATAAACAACACCGTCAGTATATGCACCAGCTAAGTTATAAATTTCAGGGTTTGAGAAACCATCACAAGAAACAAATGGAGCACCAACGCTCAATTGAGCTGCTTGTTCAAGAATTTGAGCCATTTCTACTGTGTAGTTAGGAATATAAATTGCATCTGGTTGAGCGGCTTTGATCTTTGTTAATTGAGTTTTAAAATCTTTATCACCAACTAAACAAGTTTCAGCTGCAACAATTTCACCACCTAAAGATTCAAATGTAGCACTCATGCTTTCATATAAACCTTGAGAATAGTCATTCTTTGCATATAAAACTGCTAATTTTCTGTGTCCTAAAACTTCATAGAAATAATGACCTGCAACCTCTCCTTGCAAACCATCAGATACTACAGTTCTGAAAATCATATCACCAGTTTTTGTAATATCAGCATGTGTTGCAGAAGGAGTAATTAAAGGGATACCTTCATTTTGACATCTATCAGCTACAGAGAATGTTGAACCTGTGAAAATAGGACCAACAAGAGCTAAAATATTATCAGTACTTGATAATTTTTCAATACTTGAAGATGCTTTTTCAATAGTACCTTCTGAATCTTCTGTAATTAATGTAACAGGAGTTCCATTAATTCCTCCAGCTTCATTGAATTTTTCAACAGCTAGGACTGCACTATTATTACATAAAATACCATAGTTAGCGTAATCACCAGTCATTGGACCAATAAATCCAACATTGTAAGCTTCTTCTTTGTCACCTTGTGCAAAAACAAAAGCAGGAGCAATCATTACAATTGCTAATACAGTTAATAAACTTTTTTTCATTGTGTTCTATATACTAAGTTTAAACTTAGTTTTCCTCCTAAGCGAGATTTAACAATATTTTTTATAAATATTATTGAATTATATATACAATAAATTGCATAAACATTCAACTTATTTTCAAATAAAACATAAAAAAACTAAAATTAACCTGTTTTATAATAACAAATTACGCAAATATTACACAAATAATTCTTATTATGTCTATTATAATTTAGACAAAATTAAATATGCAATTTCCGTATAAATGTGCACAAAATATATTAAATAATAAAATTATAAATAATATTTATTAAATATCACTAAGTATTCTACTACTAAAGATTCAACTTGTTAACAGTACATTTGCCCTCTATTATCAAAAATATATTTATTAGTAATATAAATAGAACTGAGAATATTAAAATATCTAGTTACATAAATTGCAATCATAATTGCAATTTGATACATTATAGCTTCTAAAGGAACACTTCCACCTAAGATTTGACCTGTCATCATTCCAGGTAGAGATACTAGACCAATTGTTGCCATTGAAGAGACAGTTGGCGTTATAGAAGAAGTTAAAGAATTTTTTACGTATGGTTTTAGAGCTTGATTTAAACTAGCCCCTAATGCTAGATCATAGTTTATAATCTTTTTATTATCCTCAATGTCTTTAAAAAATGAATTTAAACCAACAATATCCCCACTTAAAACATTACCTAAAAGCATTCCACCAATGGTTATTATATAACGAGCATCAAATATATTATTTAAGTTAATAACCATTTTATTAAAGAATAGGACCATAAACAAATTTGGAATTACCATGGATATAAAAATTGGAAAATACAACTTCTTCTTTTTTAGAGGAGTTGAATTAGTAATGGATATAGATGCAACAAGCATCATAATCAAAATATATGTAACATTTAGTATTTGATTATTTAAATCAAATATATATTGGAGATAAAGACCGACAAGACTTAATTGAATAATCATTCTAACTACAGAGATGAGAATTCTCTTATTCATTTTCACACTTAAAATATAGTTTATATATAAGGTGGGAATTATTAATAAAATTAAATAAAAAATTCCAAGATAGCTTATTTGATTACTCATAAACTTACCTTCCTAAAATTAGTATCTTTCATCCAAATATCATCATGACTTATTACAATAACACCCTCTTCACAATTATTAAAATAACTTACAACCTTAGATTTTAAGTTTGAATCTAATGCGGCAGTAACTTCATCTAAGAGGTAAAAAGGCCTTTTTAACATAATTGCAATAATAATTGCCAAACGTGCTCTTTCTCCACCAGATAATTTTTGAATATTTTTATCCAAAAGACTTAGATCGAATTCAAAATATTTACATAATTCTGTATCAATTGAAGAAGTTAAATTATTACCATTAAACTTAGATATTTCTTCTATATAATCTCTAGACTTAATTTTTCTGAGAGAAACATCTTGATCGACATAAGAAAATATTTTTCTAACCTCAAAAAAACTATATTCTTTTATAGCTTTACCATCAATTAAATACTTTCCACTATCTTGAACTTCAAAACCCAATAATAATTTAAGTAAAGTTGATTTACCTTTACCAGAATTTGCACTTATTAAAATCTTATCTTTTGAATTAATAGTTAATGAGAAATTTTTTAAAATTTCCTTATTATTAAATTTAAGATTTATATTTACTAGTTCTAAAGTATTCATAAATTATCCTTTGTTAATAGACCAATTTGACAAACTAATACATTGAGGTTATCATGAATCTATCAATATTGAAAATCAATATCGACTTTCGATATTATATAAATTATCTTAACATTGGAGATATGATAATGCAAGACCCAATTAGAAAAATATTTTTAGCCTTTATAGAAATACATATATTACATCATGCAAAAAAAGAACCAATATATGGTTCTTGGATGATAGAAGAATTAAAACACCATGGTTACGATATTAGTGCTGGAACCCTATATCCTATTTTCCACAAAATGGAAAAGAGCTCTCTAATAAGAAGTAAAAAAGTATTATTTGAAGGCAAGATTAGAAAATATTACACTATAACAAAAGATGGAGAGAAAACTCTAAATGAAGCTCTTATAAAGATCAAAGAATTAAGTAACGAAATAAGAGAAACCTGAAATTAATCCAGGTTTCTCCTAAAAATTACATAGTATCAAAATCAAGATGAAAAGAGCCTTTAAAAGGATTTTTTCCATCACTTCTACACCCTACTTCACAAAATTGACCATTACCGTTAACACCAAGAGATAAACCATCCACCTCTTTATTAGTATATTTAGCAAACCAGGTAGTTAAACTCTTTTCAAGTTCAATAATTATATCCTTATATTTACTGTCATCATATAAATTAATTTCTTCATTTGTATCATTTTGCAAATCATATAATTCATGTGGACCGTAAGGGTATCTATGAATAAGTTTAAATCTATCATTTCTGATCATCCTATTTGGACCATATTCATCAAAAACAACTAAAACATTATCTTCTTTATCATCATTAGAATCTAATATTGAAGCAAAACTCTTACCCGGATAAGATGAATCCAAATTATAATCAACATCACACCAATCTAAAATTGTTGGAAAGAAATCATAATGGCTGTACATATTATTATTTACACCACCTTTTTTCGATGATGATTTTTTATAAATAATTGTTGGGACTTTAATACTAGAATCATAAAAATTCATAGGAAAGGTTCCATTACCTTTACCCCAAATACCATGTTGTCCTAAATTCATTCCATTATCAGATGTAAAAATAATAATTGTATCTTCTAAAATATTTAAATTTTCTAATTCTTCAATTAATTTCCCTATATTATTATCCATTGAAGTGATTGCACTATAATATCCTTGTAACATATATTTACGTTTTTCTTGATTATCAAATCCAGGATGTCTTCTATCAACTTGCCATGGATGAATGCCCTCATCCTTAACACTCTTGAATTTACAATCATTATATGAGTTCCAGACTACTTCTTGTTGATCTTCTTTTATCCAAGGAGAATGGGGAGCTGTATAATTGATATTAATACAAAAAGGAGTATCCTTATCAACACAATTTTTAATAAATGAAATACTCTCATCTGTAATAGTATCTGTAATATACTTATCACTAACTTCTAATTTACCATTTCGATAAAAATCTGGAAGATGGTATATGCAGCCACCTTTACCGATTACCGACCAAAAAGAAAACCCTTTTTGAGGGGTTGCACTATCTCCCAAATGCCACTTTCCTACAATACCACACTCATATCCATTATCTCTCAATAATTCAGTATAAGCTACACTATCTTTCAAATACTGAATAGTTTTTTTAACTTCATGTTTAACAAAATTATATTGAGAAATTTTTTTATATAAAACTTTTTCATCATCACTCACATTATGATAATCTTCATTAGTAGCACTTCCCAAAGATGCAATATATCTTTTTTTACTTACCTTTATATTCTCATAATCTTCTTTTTTGACACATCCATTACCAATCCAATCATGCACTCCATGTTGAGAAGGAATTTTACCTGTCAAGATAGACGCCCTAGCAGGAGAGCACACAGGAGATACACAATAAAAATTGTTAAACAAAATCCCATCATTTGCCAACCTATCTAAATTTGGAGTTTTTACCTCTTTATTCCCATATGCCCCTACAGCCCATTGCCCATGATCATCAGAGAGAATGAATACAACATTAGTTTTTTTCATATTTTAACCTACATTTGTCTTATAATTTCTGAAATCCATTTACTAAATAATTGTGAAGATTGATTTGCAACTTCTACCACATTAGAGTGAGAGTGCTTTTTCTTTTGAATACCTGTTGCCATATTCGTAATACAAGCTATAGCTACACATTCTATACCTAGGTAATTAGCTACAATAGTTTCAGGAACAGTAGACATGCCAATAGCATCAGCCCCCATTGATTTAAAAGCTCTAATTTCACTTACACTTTCATAATATGGTCCAGAAAATCCAGCATAACAACCTTTTTTATAATTAATTTTATTTTTCTTAGCTATATTTATTGCCAAATCTATCAAATTAAGAGAATAAGGTTCACTCATATCTGGAAATCTAGTTCCAAATCTCTCATCATTAGTTCCAATAAGCGGGTTTGTTCCCATAAGATTAATGAAATCATCTAATATCATTAAATCACCAGGCTCAAGCATGGTATTAATTGCACCACAAGAATTAGTAATAATTAATTTATTAACTTGTAACAACTTTAAAACAAAAATATTAAAGGTTACTTCTTTCATACTATAGCCTTCATAGAAATGGACTCTTCCTTTAAATGCTAAGACTCTTTTATTTCCCATAGTAGCACAAATAATTTTACCCTCATGACCTTTTACACCAGAAGTCTTAAAATGGGGAATTTGTGAATAAGGAATTTCTATTTTATCAGATAAATGATCAACTAGAGTTCCTAAACCAGATCCTAAAATTATTGAAACATCAATTTTCTCATTCCCAATTCTTTTTAAAATAAATTCTTTCGCTTCTTCAGCCTTTTCATATAAATTATTCATTTCTTTCCTCTTATCAAATTATTAAAATATTGACTAATTGTAAGAGGTAAAAGTTGCTAATAAAATGCCAGTTGGCATTTATTAACTCAATTTATTCACCATCCTATTATATTGAAGTTGGTTAATTGTAATCTTTCTTTTCACAACTGAAATATTTCCATCTTTCTTAAGCTCAGAAATACCTCGTTCTAAACTTCTCAAACTTGTGCCTATACAATCGGCTAACTCCTGTCTAGTTTTATCAATAACAACTAGAGCACAATCATTTTTTTCAAATTGTGTACATAAGTATTTTTCTAAAAGATACTGTTTTGAATAATACCCCTTAGAACCTAATTCCTTTGAATTTTCGTAATTTCTTTTTGCTAAACTTCTTAATAGAAAAAGTGTAAATTGATGGTCTAATTCTAGCCATTTTAAAAAATCTGATTTTCGAATTAATATAAATTCACTATCTTTAAGTGCAGTAACAGTAACAGATGCTATATCGTTACCAGCTAATATAGTTTGTTCTCCGATAAAGGAAATTTGATTATTTCTATGAATTTCAAAAACACAACCATCCTTAAAAATATTAGAAATTTGAACTTCTCCATTGAATAATAAATAAATATAACTTAGAGAATCACCTTTATAAAATATAATAGTATTTGCTTTATATATTTTATAAAACATTCTATTCATAATACTCAATGGAATATTTTCCATCAGTTGATTTAGTTGTGGTGTGTTTTTAATTATTTGTTCTATTGTCATACTATGTCCTTAAATTATTATTATATTAGCATTAGTTTCAAATATTATAAAGTTTATTTTTTTTAGATTTATATTGCCTTATCATTTGCCTAAAATATTTTTTGATTGCTCACAGTTTTACCCTCTTAATTAAATATTCATTATATATCAAACTTTTTTATGAAAATAGAATTATTTTATTTTTTTCAACTTTTACGCCAAATGGCATTTTATATTTTTCTTTAATACAAATATACTTTGATAAAATATGAAATAATTATATTATTTTTGGAGGGAAATTTATGAAAATTAGAAAAACTGTTATGCTCATTAGCTTGCTAATGCTCATTACATCTTTAGTGACAAGTTGTACAAAGGATGATTCAACAAAAATCAATAATGCTAATTTAGATAGCAACACAACTAAAGAATCAACTTTAGATTATCCTAAATCAACATTAAAAATAATTGTACCATATGCTGGTGGTGGAGCTGCTGATATAAAGTGTAGAATTATTGCAAAATATCTAAAAGATGAACTAAACACAGACGTAATCGTTGAAAATGTTATTGGTGCCGGTGGTGTTATTGGAATGACAAATTATTTAAACGAAGAACCTAATACCGATACTATAATTTATACAAATAGTTCTCTTTTAGCTTTTACACCCAAAGCACAAAAAGTTGCTTATACTAAAGATGATTTCACTCCAATTATTAGCTGTGATTCAATTATTTTTGGTATGTACACAGCACCTAAAAATAATAATATTTTATCAATGGAAGATTTAGTTGAATATGCTAAAACAAATAAAATCCTATTTGGAAGCCCTGGCAAAGGAAAGCCAATCTATGAAACTCAAAAACAATTATTTACTGCTCTTGGTAGCGATTTTGATACAATAACGTATGAAAATGGTGCAAAAGGTATTTTAAACTTATTAGGTGATAGTACTGATGTTTTAGTAACAAGTACAAGTGCAGCTAAAGACTATATAAAAAGTGGAGACTTAGTAAATATAGCAATGATGAGTGATAAAGATTTTGTAGATCCACTAGGAAACGAAATTAAAAGCATTTATGATTATGGTTATAAACTCAACAATGACATGCTTGGAATATTTGCAATAAGAAAAGGAACAGATCAAGAAATAGTTAATTACCTAAATAAATCAATAAAAAATGTTTTAGAAAATGAAGAATATAGGAATGAAATAACCGAAATTCAAGATATTATATGGGATATAAGAGATTCTGAAAGTATTCAAAATTTCTTAAATGAATATGAAAATAATTTAGGAAACATTACTTCTGTAAAATAGTAAAATGGAGAAAATATTTTGAAAATCAAAATAAGGCAAAATTTAATAGCCGGATTATTATTTATGATTTTTTCAGCTGTGATTTGGGTAATGATACCAAATCACATAGCTGTAGATGAAGAAGGTTTAAATGCACAATTTTTCCCAAAAATAGTTGTTGTTACAATATTTATTTTATCAACAATTCTCAGTATTTCTTCTTTCTTTAATAAGGATGAAACTATATTAATTTTAGAAGTGACAAATGAGTTAAAAATAATTGCTTTTGCTTTGAGTATGGTTGCTTATATTTACTTGTTAAATAAAATTGGATTTATCATCTCTTCAATTATTTTTACAACAACTTCATTACTTTTTTTACATGGGAAAAAAAGATATTTAATAGTAATGAGCATATTTATAATTATTATTTATATCTCATTCAGATTTATATTAGACATTCGTCTACCTTAGCGTAGAAATCTTTAGGAGCAAAAATGGATATTGGTAATATATTAATTGCGGTATTTTCCCCTCAAAATTTATTGTTAATGAACATTGGTTTATTTATTGGAATAATTTTTGGAGCAATTCCAGGCTTAACTGGAAATTTAGGAATTATTGTAAGTTTACCACTAACTTTTTCACTTACACCAATTACTGCAATGACTTTTTTACTAGGCATTGCTTGGGGAGGAGGCTTTGGTGGCTCAATTACTGCTATTTTAGTTGGGACACCTGGAACAGCTGGAGCTGCTGCAACTGTACTTGATGGCTACCCTTTAGCAAAAAAGGGTCATGCTAAGAAAGCTATACAAATGGCATTAACAGCTTCATGTATCGGAGGTTTGATAAGTGCTATTTCTTTACTCTTATTTTCACCTTTAATTGCAAAAGTAGCACTTTTATTTGGACCACCCGAATACTTTATGCTAGCTGTGTTTGGTATATCTATAATTGGGGCAGTAAGTGGGAAAAGCATTTTAAAAGGAATAATCATAGGTTGTTTTGGCTTTCTATTAGGTATGGTAGGTCTTGATAACATTACTGGAATAATGAGATTTACGTTTAATTCTATGTATTTATTTAATGGATTTGAATTTATAAGCATATTACTTGGGGTATTTGCTTTAAGTCAAGTTTTAGTGCAAGTATATGATTATTATCATAATAAAAATAATAGCACTAACATTATTAACCGAACTTTACAGAAAGATGATAATTTATCTATCAAGGAACTAAGAGCCTCTGGTAAAACAATATTTAAATCTTCACTTATAGGCTCTGCAATTGGAGCAATTCCAGCAGCTGGACCAGTAATTGCTACTTTTATGTCATATAATGAAGCAAAAACAAAAAGCAAACATCCAGAAAATTTTGGAAAAGGTGAGTTAGAGGGAATAGCTGCTCCAGAAGCAGCAAATAATGCAATAACAGGAGCTGCTTTAATACCAATGTTAACACTTGGTATACCAGGAAGTGGTATTGCTGCAACTTTAATGGGAGCACTAGCTATTCAGGGAATGAGCCCTGGACCAATGTTATTCAGTGAACATGGTTTTGAAGTATATGTAATTATGTGCTCTCTTATTTTTATTAACATCTTTATGTATATCCAAGGAAGGACACTAAGCAAATATTTTGCATTAGTTACAAAAGTTCCAACAAAGATTATTACAATAGCTTTGATGATACTCTGTACAGCTGGTGCATTTTCTCTTAGAAAAGCGACATTTGATTTATATGTATTAGTTTTTGCTGGCATTATAATGTTTTACTTAATTAGATTAGGTTTTCCTTCAGTTCCAATAGTACTTGGGTTATTACTTGGTAAATTAGCCGAAGACAATTTAAGAAGTTCTCTTGTAATGTCAAATGGATCATGGGATATATTTGTAACAAGACCGATGAGCATTTTCTTCATTCTTTTAACTGTTTTCATGCTTTTTGGAGTTATTAAGCAAAAGAGAAATGAAAAATTACATTCTACATGATAGAAAAATAAAATTTTTTTATAGAGAAATATTATACACACTTCATTAATTAAAATTTAAAAAGATAGTTTAGAGCCTTAGTTAATTTAAGAGCTTTAAGGTGAATACTGCACTAAAAAGTTAAAACTTTATAGTTGTTTATATAAATTAAGTCTAACTATTTTTATAAATCATTTATTAAAAACAAAAAGTAAAAATATATATAAAAAAAGAAAAACAAAAATATGGTAAAAAAAACTTATATAGGAAATAAAAAATGAACAAAACACCGAATATTATTTATATTATGAATGATCATCAAGCATACTATAGACATTCAATGAGAAATGGAGAAAAGCCTAAAACTCCCAACTTTGATAAATTAGCAAATGAGGGAATAAAATTCGATAATGCCTACTGTGCAACACCACTTTGTGGTCCAGTAAGACGCTCGATCTTAAATGGGTTATATGCACATACACATAAACAACATTATAACAATTCTAATA
Source organism: Pleomorphochaeta sp. (assembly GCA_028532815.1). GTDB lineage: Bacteria > Spirochaetota > Spirochaetia > Sphaerochaetales > Sphaerochaetaceae > Pleomorphochaeta. The sequence continues at coordinate 94,071 of JAQQAS010000037.1, read as the reverse complement.
GTCCATACACTGAAGAAAGTTATTTAAGAATTTTAGCAAGAAATGGTTATAAAAATTATTATTATGGAAAGTGGCATGCAGGGCCTCTCACTCCAATGAAAGAACACAATTGTGAAGGTTTTAGTTGTGAAGGATATGGTAATCCATATATAACTAAAGAATATAATGATTATATAAAAGAGATGGGACTGCCAAAAGCAAGACATTTAATTGAAACAGATTTTTCTACTGCATCACATAGAAAAAGTAATTATTTCAAAAAAATGAAAGAAGGGAAAGAATATAGTTGTGAAGATTTTTGGTGTGGTGAACATGCTGTTGGAAAAACCGTTACGCCGAAAGAAACACATGAAGCTTATTTTCTTGCTCATTTGGCAAATAAAAAATTAGAAGAATTAGCCAAAACAAAACAAAATCAACCTTGGCACTTGAGATTAGATTTTTGGGGACCTCATGAACCATTTTTCCCAACACAAGAATTTATAGATATGTATGATCCCTCTAAGATAGAAGAATACGAGAACTTTTCAGATGATTTAAAAAATAAAGCTCATGTTCATTTAGTTGATGAAAATAATTACATATCAAAGAATGGAGAACTAATAGTTCCAAACCCACTTCCGTGGTCTAAATGGCAACAAATTCTCTCAAGAGTTTATGCTCATATTACAATGATAGATTATGCTGGAGGATTAGTTTTAAATAAAATTAAAGAATTAGGTCTTGATAAAAATACTTTAATTATTTGGACAACTGACCATGGAGATGCTATAGCTAGTCATGGAGGACATTTTGATAAATGTTCTTATATGTCTCAAGAAGTAATGAGAATACCCATGGCAATGAAATGGGATAAAGTAATAAAACCAAAAACAAGAAGTAATGATTTAGTTTGTAATATAGATATTCCAGAGACTATTTTAGATGCAGCAGGTCTTCAATTTAGCCAAAAAGTTCACGGTAGAAGTTTACTGGATTTATTTAATCCAAAAGCTAAACCTTGGAGAAATGGTTTAATGTGTGAAACTAATGGACATGGATATATTGAAAAAATTGCAGGAAGAATGTTTGTCTATGAAAATTGGAAATATGTCTGGTTTGATGGTCAAAAAGAAGAATTATATGATTTAAACGAAGACCCATATGAATTAAATAATTTAATCGATAATCAATCATATGACCAAGTTAAAAATAAATTAAAAACTTTATTAAAACAGGCTCAAAAAGAAACTAACGATCCAGTACAAATAGATTAATAATTAATATAGGAGTTAGCTATTATATAACTCCTATTATTTTTTAAAAAAATATAAAAATAGGTTATTATTTAGAAATTTATAAAGTCAATAATAACAAACCTAATAATATCTTTATACATAGCAAAATAAATTCATACTAGAAATTATATTTAATACATGGTACAAAAAGACAATAAAAATAAATAAAGGTATATTACTAATATGAGCGAAATAAAACTAATTTGTACAGATATTGATGGAACTTTATTAAATTCTAATAAAAAGATAAACAAAGCCGACAAGTTAATGCTACAGAGAGCTTGGAGAGAAAAAAACATCCCCATTGCTTTGGTATCAGGAAGATTTAAAAGTGGTTTAACTTTTTTAGCTGACGAACTAGAAATTCCTTGCATCTATTCTTGTTTTAATGGTGCTTATGTTGAGTGGGAAAACAATATTATAGCTGATACTAAGATCAGTCTAGACTCCCTTAGAAAAGTAATTCCTGCCATAGAAGAAACAGGATCAATTCCACAAATTTTTGATTTAAATGATTATTATTTTAGTGAAGATAATTACTTCAATGAATTACAAATTCAAGTTGTTGGATTTGAAGGAATTATTGGTGATTTAAATAAACAAATAGATAAGTGGGAAAAAGAGAATTATCAACCATATAAAATTCTAGCAAAACATAAAGATCCTAAACAATTAGAAAAGACAAAACAAGCTATATTAGATTTGAACATTAAAGAATTAAAAGTTGTTCAATCTGCAAGTTTTATCCTTGAAATAATACCAGCTACTTCAAGTAAAGCTAATACAATAAATCTTCTTGCATCTTATTTAAATATAGGTGTAGATCAAATTATGGCTTTAGGAGATTATGAAAACGATAAAGAAATGCTTCAAGCTGCTGGAGTTTCAATTGCAATGGGAAATGGAACTGACGAAATAAAAAGTATTGCAGACTATGTAACTTCCACTAGTGATGATAATGGACTTGCAAAGGCTGTAAACAAATTTGTTTTTGATAATAAATACGATGTATAAAAGTTATCCCCATATATACTATGGGGATTCATATTTTTAAGATAGTGCAATCTTCCAAGTAAGTAAAAGTTTTTCTTCAAGGAGCAATTGTGTATTTATAACATTTGCTTTTGCCTTTTTGTATTGCTTTCTTACCTCTTCAATTGCAACATCATTAAAAGAAACAAGTGCTTTTTCATAAGCTTTTTTACACCTATATTCAATTTTCAATCTATCTTGATAACTATCATACAGTGATTGTATTTTGCTAAGTAATTGATTTAATGATTTATTAACTTCTACATTTTTAGCTTTTAAATATCCTTTTTTCAATTCAGAAACTAAAGCTTTAACAGAAACTATTTCTTTAATTCTATAAGCAGAGCTTCCTGCAAAAACAAACCCCTTATCAATTTGTCCTTTCCTTGCATTGTTTAACGCAACAGATATACAGTAGTTAGCTTCATTAGCCTTACAGGTGGATAAACATTTCCATGAACAATTAAAATTATGCTTTATTCCCTCTTCACTTTTTCTAATAAAGTCATTTCTAATAGCCCGTCCAACCATTCCAACAGGACTTTTTATTAGCCCAATATCAGATTTTTTACAATTTACATAGGCTTCTTTAAATCTAATATCAGCATCACACTCATCAGTTGCTACAAATCTAGTAGCCATTTGAACAGCATCAGCACCAGAATTTAAAGTCTCATAAATATCACGACCTGTATAAACACCACCCCCTGCGATTAAAGCAAGCTCTCTTTTAAACTCTTTTTTATAACCATCCAAGGTAATCTTAATTTCTTTAACTAAATGATTCAATTGATATTCTTTTTTATCAAGCTGATCTTTCTCATAACCTAAGTGCCCACCAGCTAAAGGACCTTCTAGTACCACACCATCTGGAATATCATTATAAATCTTAGACCACATTTTAAAGATAAGATTAGTAGCTCTAGCTGAACTTACAATAGGAACAATTGCAATATTTTTTTCTCTCATTTTCTTAACTGGAATGTTTTTTATAGGTAACCCCGCTCCCATAAATACAACATCAACAGCTTCTTCAATTGCAACATCAAGCATCTTTTTAAAGTTATCAATTGCAACCATAATATTTACACCTATTATTCCTTTAGTCTTTTTCCTTGCAATTTGAATTTCTTTACGAAAAGCTCTAACACTAGCGGCATCACCATCTTTGTAATAATCATTATCAAGTAGTCCAATACCATTTGCAGCAATTACACCTACACCACCTTCATTAGCAACAGCGCTAGCTAAAGAGGATAAGGATATACCCACACCCATTCCTCCTTGAACAATAGGCAATGATGCAATGTGATTTCCGATTTTCAATTGGGGTAATTTTTTCTTATTAATATTATTAAACTCAATTTGTTTAATAATTTCTTTGACAGGAATGCTTTTTTCTACAGTTTTAGTAAACTGTTTTAATGAGATAACCATGTTATCAAAATTAAAAGTTTTCATTTTAACTCCATTATTACACTAAATATAAAATTTATGTGTATTATTTTTTATATAATACTATTTTTACATTTTTTATAAAAGTGTCAATAATAAAAAATTAGAAAAAAAATCCTTTTATTTTAATAAACCAATTAATAGGAATTAATATAAAATAAAAATCTTTAAAAAGAGCTTAATACATGAAGAAGAGCCATAATAAATTACGGCCCTTCTTTAAAATCTTATCTTATTAATATATTTAATTAAACAATTAATTTAGAATGATTTGTAAACTTTAACATTTAATTCTACTACTTGAGAACTACTTAATTCTGATTCTAAGTAAGGATATACATAGAAGTCATCACTTAAGTATTTTTGAACACCAAGTCTTGCCCAGTTAGATAATTCTGAAGCATCAAAATCATAATCACCTTCGTAGTAAGCAACAATTGAAGTTGTATCGTCAATATCATAATAAACTTGAGGAACAACAGCTAAAGTTGAATCAGAGTTAGTATAATATAAATCTAAGTAAGCTGAAGTTGCATCAATAGTTTTTGAAAGAACAGCACCTAATTCGAAATCTGAAGCATCAGATAATTGAACTTTACCATCAACAGCAAAATCAAGACCTAAGCTACCTGTGATTGTTGCAGCAAGTTGTGCATCGCCTTCACTAACATAAGCAACAGCTTCAACACCAGTTAAACCTTCTTCAGCAGTTAAATCATAATTTACAGCAGCACCATAGCCAGCAGCATAGGTATCAGTAGGTAATTTAATAAATGGAGTTAATGCTAAAGTAGCTGCATCATCTGATAATACAGTGAAACTAGCAGAAGCATTCCAAGTTGGTGTATCATCTAAAACATCACCAGCATTATACCAGTTTTCATAACCCATAGACATTTCAGACCAACCAGCTTGTACGCTGAACATATCACTAGTGTAAGAAACAGAAGCTTGATCAGCTGATAAATCAACATTACCATCTTCATCAATTGCAAAATCAACATCTAAAGTGAAATCAGTATTGTCAGTAGAATCTTCCAAAACAACAGTTGTTAAAGTTGAGATAGAATCATCACTGCTATAAGTTCCACTAGATTCAGATACTGCATTTGAATAGATAGTATATGAACTACCACTAATTTGAGGATCTGCACTTAAAGCGAATAAAGCAAATACAGAAACACCTACTAAAGTTGACATTTTTTTTAAATTAAAGTTTGTCATTTCTCTCTCCTAAAAAGAAAATTTTTAATTTATCCTATCATAGACTTCACGGTTTTTAACAAAGCTCACACAAATGACACATTAGTACACATATAAATACACACAACTACAGATAAAAACATATAAGTTATAAAACCACATTAAAATTAAAAAAAAGAGGGAAAAAATTCAAAAAAAGTAACAACACTATAACTTGTTGTTTATAGTTATATACCCCAAAAATACACAAAAATTAAAAAATATGAGTAAAACTAGAAATAGCCAAAATTATATAGAACTAAAAATTTGTCGCTAAATATAGAAAGAACAAAATATTCTTAAACAGAAATCCACATTAATTACGAAGATTGAGTGAACTTAACAAGAATAACATATAAGTACATTTTTATTTTATCTAAATTGTAATTTCCTTTTCATTAATCTACAGACAAAAATAAGATTATTGAGAGTTTGTAACTAAAGTAACAATAAAAATAATAAAACAAAATAATAATATTTCTACATTATTTCTTTCATATATATTAATTGACACTAATTTATGCTTATGTTATTTTGATGTGTAAACAATAATTTACATCAATTTAAGGGGATTGCGTGTAAGTGATTAACCGCCCTGTTAGCTCAGCTGGATAGAGCACTTCCCTCCTAAGGAAGGGGTCGGACGTTCGAATCGTCTACGGGGCATATTTTATTTCTTCAATTCTTGTTTTAAAAACAAATATTTCTTCTTATTTTAAATATTATTTAGTTTTCAAAATTGCAATATTAACCACATCTTGTACACTTTATTTATTAAATAAAGACAAAGAAGGTTAAAATGAGAACTTATAATTTACCTATAACAAAAAATCCACTTCTAACTAGAAATGATGTTGCAAATTCATTAATTGAAATATTAAATCCTTGCAAAAATGCTTTATCATTAGATGGCGCAGGCTTATTTGTTGGAAATACTAGTGCACATTATTCATCAAGAGTAACACTATTTGAAGGTTGGTCAAGACTTTTATGGGGGTTAGCTCCACTAAGGGCTGGTGGCTACAATTGGGATGGTCAAAACGAACATTTCAATGGGTTTAAAATTGGAGTAGACAATAGTAATGAAAATTACTGGGGTGATGTTAAAGACGTTGATCAAAGAATGGTAGAAATGGCTGCAATGGCTTTAGCTCTAATTTTAACACCACAGTTTTATTGGGAGCCTCTTACAAGCAGAGAGAAAAATAATTTACTATCTTGGCTTAGCGAAATAAATAAACATGAGATATCACATAACAATTGGTTATATTTTAGAGTATTAGTAAATTTAGCCCTTGAAAAATTAAATAGTAAAGAATTCAATCAAGAACTTATGGAAAGAGATTTGGTAGAACTTGAAGATATGTATGTTGATGATGGATGGTATAAAGATAAAGATCCTTTTGATAACTACAATCCTTGGGCGATGCAATTCTATTCAATAATATACTACTATTTAAAAAAAGATACAGATGTACAAAGATGTTTGAGATTTAAAGAAAGAGTTTATAAATTTGCAAAACAACATATAAACTTAGTAAATGAAGATGGTAGTATAATTCCTTATGGCAGGTCTCTTACCTATAGATTTGGGGTCACCTCTTTCTACAGCGCCTGTGCTTTTGCATCTCTTGAAGTTTTACCCTATGGAGTAATGAAAGGTATCATTCTCAGAAATTTAAGATGGTGGTTTAATAAACCAATTTTTGATAGAGATGGATTTTTAACAATTGGATATGTACATCCATCATTGATATTTGCAGAAGAATATAATGCTCCAGGATCTCCTTATTGGAGTTTAAAAACATATCTTATTTTAGCATTAGATAATAATCACCCATTTTGGAAAGCAAAAGAGGAAAAACTGACCTCATTAAATAAACTAGAATTATTAAATGTTCCTAAAATGCTAATACAAAGAAATGATGACAATAATGTAGTTATGTTAAATGGTGGGCAATATCCAAAATTCCATCTAACTCATATTGCAGAAAAGTACTCTAAATTCGCATACAGTACTAATTATGGTTTTTCTGTAGCTTCATCCTATTATGATTTTGAAAAATGTGGGTGTGATAATATGTTATATTTTTCACTAGATAATCAAATGTGGTATCCAAGAAGAGAAGTTAAAGTATTAGAAAGTTCTAGAGAAATACTTAAATCAAAATGGTCTGTAATTAATGGTGTTGATGTAATTACGTATATAATCCCCATAAATAATGCACATATTAGGGTACATTTAATAGAAAGTGATAAAGATGTATATACTAAAGAAGGTGGCTTTGCTATTGCTTTACACAAACCAATGGTTAAAGAAAGCCCTATTATAATTGAACAAAGTGAAAACAAGATAAAAATATCTTGCAATGGTGATACTACACTAATTAATGACTTTTTAGGCAATAGAGTGAGTGAAAAAGTCCATGCAAATCCTAATTTAAATTGTAATTTTCCAACAACGATAATACCTATCTTAACTGGCAAAATAAATAAAGGCGAAAAAACAACCTTCATTTCTTTAGTATCAGCTTATAAAAGTGACTTAAAAGTTAATCAGGTTGATATAAAATTTGATAATCAAACAAAAACACTTAAGGTTGATGATAAAGTATATCAATTATAAATCATAAGTAAACCATAGGGGATTTCACCTATGGTTTATTATTTTTAATTTAGCATTGATATAAATTTTTTAGCTTGTTTACCAGAAATTTGGGTCTTCCACTAATAGTTTATAAAGAGTTTCCATAAAGAAATAATCTCCCCAAATGTTGCATTCATCAACACCATTATTATGAGGCTTACCATAAACTGCATGAAGTAATATTCCATTACTCTTCTTATCAGAAACTGAAGTATAATTATCAATTAAAGATTTGGTCATCATTATTGCAGCATTTCGATAAATTTCTCTATATTCATCATCCTCATCTAAATATTGTATTAACTCTAATAAACCTGTTGCAGCAATAGCACTTGATGAACTATCTCTCTCTTCATCCCCATCTGTAAAGACTAGATCCCAATAAGCAATATAATCAGAAGGTAAATTATTTAGAAAATGATTTGATAATCTCTTTGCATCAACTAAGAAATTCTTATCTTTAGTATATTTATAAGCCAATGATAAACCATATATACCCCATGCTTGGCCTCTAGCCCAGCATGATTGATCACTAAACCCTTGATTAGTAACGCCGTATTTGGCCTTTCCTGTTACAGTATCAAAATAATAAGTATGAAAAGTTGTATCATCATCTCTAATTATGTACTTTCTAGTTTGATTAACATGATTTATTGCAGCTTCTCTAAAAGAATAATCACTTGTCTCTTCACTTGCCCAAAAAAGTAGTGGTACATTCATTAAACAATCTATAATTATTCTACCTTTCTCATTTTCATCATCAAGATCCCCCCAAGCTTGTATTATTTTAGCAACTTCGTTATACCTAACCATTAATAATTTTGCTGCTAAAAGTGCAACTTCTTTAGCTTTTTTATCTTTTGTAATTAAATAATCAGCCTTACAAGATAGTATATATAAGAACCCTAAATCATGAGTATTTGTATTGATATTTTTTAATAATCTTTCTTCATAATCTTCTAACTTTAAATGAGAGTAATATTTATATTTCTCTTCTTTTGTATATAAATAAGCCAACCATAACATGCCGTTGTAAAAACTACTTGTCCACTCAATATTCCCTATTTTAGGGTATACATTATTAATACTAGCTGGAGATGGATATCCATCTTTAAAAAACTCAAGAGATTCATCAATTTTCTTTAATGAAAATTCAAAAGCTTTTTCGAATTCTTCTTTTTCAAAAGTGATACCTTTCTCAAAGTTACTTTTATATATTAATTCTTCCATAATACCTACTTTATTTTTGAATAATGTTCTTGTGTAACATAAAAAGCGAGTTTCTTTGTTTTTCTATCACTATCAATTAACCCTTTTCTATTGAATCCTTTTTGGTAGCGATTCAATCTTCTTACAGCTCTAAAATCATAGAATATCCATGGAGTTGTACCTTTGATATACTTACTCTTAGAAATAGTTTGAAATTGTTTTTTATATATATCTTGTTGATACTCTTCACTCCACATTGTATCTTTAGTAGAATGATTATTAGCTTTTGCCCCTGCACCAAATTCTGTTATTATTACAGGCTTATCAAGCTCAGTATTCTCAAAGATAGTTAATAAATCTTCAAATCTAGGCTCATACCATCCGTAGTATTCATTATTGCCAATAATATCTAATTTATCCATTAATCTATCTTCAAGTTTTAGTTTTGTTGTATTTACTAAACAAGCTGCACTAACCAATCTAGAAGGATCTAAAGATTTAGCTTTATCAACCAATTTAGACATAAACTCTAATCTTGAATCTGTGTCAGGATTTTCATTTCCCACTGACCAGATTATAACACTTGCTCTATTTCTATCTCTTAATATTAATTCAGAGAGTTGATTTTCAGCATCTAGATATGTCATTTTACTATCAAAATTAATTGCCCAATATACTGGAATTTCTTCCCACAATAAAACACCCAATTCATCAGCTAATTTAGAAAATAAACGTGTATGGGGGTAATGGGCTAAACGTAAGAAATTACCATTCATTTGCTTTAAATCTTTAATAGTATTTCTAATTATTTCTTCATTTGTTGTTTTACCTAAATCTATATGATCTTCATGTACACTCACACCTTTAAGATAAATTGACTTCCCATTTAGTTTTACATCTAGACCATCAACTTTAATTTCTCTAAAACCTATTTTTTCAAATAAAGTATCACTCTTATAAGTTACCGAAACATCATATAATTTAGGATTATCTGTGTCCCAAAGAATAGGCTTTGCTTCTAATATATCACTAGCCTTCCCATTAACAATTTTAATTTCTTTTTTTATTCCTAATTCTTTTATTTCAAAAGTACAAAAACCATCAACTTCTTTATCTAATGACAAATTAAAAGCAATTTTACTGAAGTTAGTATCATTAACTAGATAAGAAGACCAATCTTTTATAAACGTCTTTGGAGTTCTAACTAACATTATGTCTCTATATATTCCACCGTAGTTAAACCAATCGGTATTACTCATAGGGACTCTATCATCGCTTCTAGAAGCATCACAAGCTATAATCAATCTATTATTTTCTTTAATATAATTAGTAATCTCTATAGAAAATGGAGTAGAACCCCCATCATGCATAGCTACAGGCTCTCCATTTAAAAATACATAAGCTCTGTACATTACAGCTTCAAAATGTAGGAAAACTCTCTCTTTTCCTTTTTTTAAATAGTCAAATTGTTTAAAATACAACCCCATATTTTCATATAAATATAAATCTTTAATCTCTGTATTCCAACAAGATGGAACATTAATTTCATCCCAATATTCAAAGTCACTATCAATTGGTAATTTTAAGCCATTATCAGCTATTTTTTTCTCTTGATACCAAGAAGCTCTTAAACATGTTTCATATGGATCTACACTGAAGTGAAATAGCCCATTTAAAGATTCAACTTCTCTTGATTCAATTTTAATTAAATCATTAGAAGTTACTCTAACATTTTCATATTTTTCTTTATAATTTAATGTGTGAATATCCTTATTAAAATTTTCAATTTTGCTCATTTTCTTTTCCTTTTTTTATCCTTTCAATCCCGAAGAAGAAACTCCTTGAATAAAATATTTTTGTCCAAATAAAAATATAATTAATACTGGTATAATTGATATTAAAGCAGCAGCCATTTGAGGTCCCCAATATACATATTGCTCTCTTACAAAATCAGTCATTCCTAATGGGAGTGTCTTTAGTTCAGGTGAGGTTATATATATTAATGGTGTAAAAAAATCATTCCAAAAGAATCTAAATGAGAATATTATTTGTGTTACTAATACTGCTTTTGACATTGGTAATAATAACTTTAGAAAAATAGTCCATTCTCTAGCACCATCAATTCTTGCAGCTTCTGAATAAGTATTTGGTATAGACATAAAAAACTGTCTAATTAAAAAAGTACCAAAAGCTGTAAATGCACCTAAAAGAACAAGCGCTCCATGTGAGTCATATAAATTTATATTTCTAATAATTATAAATTGTGGAATCATAACAGCTTGCATTGGTATCATCATTGAAGCTAAATAAAGACCAAAAATAAAATCCCGACCTTTCCAAGTTAACTTAGAAAAAGCATAGGCTCCTGTTGCTGCAGTAACCAATTGTACTAAAACAATTGTAACTGTTAATTTAACTGAGTTAAAAATGTAAATTGGAAAAGTATCTATTAATTGTTCAAAGTTTCCCAAAATAGTTTTTCTTGGAATTAAATGAAAAGGGAAATCAAATATTTCACTTTCATTTTTAAAAGATGAAGATAAAACTATAATTAAAGGAAGTAAAACAACTATTGCTACAATGCTTAGAAATATTAATTTAATAACATGCATTCTTCTTTTTTTTAAATTATACGACATCATATGAAACCCACCTTTTTTGACCTCTATTTTGAATATAAGTAACAAATAAAATTATCAACATTAATACAACAGATTCAGCAGATGCATAACCAAATCTAAAATATGTAAATGCATTGAGATAAATATCAAAAGCTAACACATTTGTAGAACCTGCAGGGCCACCACCTTGCTGACCTCCAGTCATAATGTAAATATAATCAAATACTTGGAAACCTCTTATAATTGCAATTGTAATTCCATAAAATAAGATAGGGGATAACCCTGGAATTGTTACATGTATAAATTGTTTAAATTTATTTGCACCATCCATTTCTGCAGCTTCATATAAGGTTGTGCTTATATTCTGTAATCCACCAATAAATAACACCATGTAATATCCAAAATTTTGCCAAATTGCAATTGTTATAATAACATTTAAGGCTGATTTTTCACTAGCTAACCACTTTGATGTTGGAAGACCAATAAATGCTAAAAATTCATTTATTAATCCCGAAGATGGTTCAAAAATAAACATAAAAGCTAAACCAACTGCTACAGAAGATAAAATATTAGGTATATAAAAAATAGATCTAAAAGTTGAGCATCCTCTAAACTGTTTAGATAGTAAAATAGCAAAGAATAATCCTAAACCTATTTGAAAAATTACACTAATTAACATAAATTTAAATGTTACAAAAAGATATGATAAAAAATCTGGGTTTGAAAAGGCCATAACATAATTCTTAAATCCTACAAACCTAAATTTTGGTCCTCCAGAATAGTTAGTAAATGAAAGAACAACCGCCATAATCATTGGAGCAAAAACAAATATTGAAAACCCAATAAAGCTTGGAAGCAGAAAAGACATTACAGTCCCTGTATTTTTTAGTGAATAACTTCTCTTCACATATTCCTCCTAAAATTTTGCCTCCTCAAAGGAGGAGACAAATTTTTCAAAATTTGATTATTAATAAGTTGTTCTTATAATTTCTTCTAGAGAATCAATAAATTCAGTTCTAAATTCATCAGTAGTTAAATTACCTAATAAGTAATCTTCTTGTAATTTAGCAAACTCTGTTTCAACTCTTGTAGCATAAGGGCTAAAGTTAGCAGTATTGTTATTTCTATTTTCTAAGAAATATTCAACTGATTTTTCATCAGGAAGATTTTTAGCAATTTCTTGTTTTGCTGCTTCTGAAGAAGCTGCTGGTAATACACCATATTTAGCTGCAATTGCAGAACCTTCTGGACCACTCATCCAATTAATAAATTCAAAAGCTGCTTGTTTCTTCTTAGAATAACTTGTAATACAGTTGCTAGTTGGTAAACCTACAGTATAATAAGGTTCTCTATCACATGGTAATCTAGTAATTCCCCAATCTTCAAAATCAAAATCATATAAGCCATCAGCAGCACCTGTAACCATTTGGCCTGGGAACCACTCACCAATTAATAACATTCCTAGATTTCCATCATAGAACTGTTTAGAATAGTGAGTTTTTGTAACTTTCATATCAATTAAGTTCCACATAGCACCTTCATCTTCTAGACGTTTTCTCATTTCAAGAATATCAACCACATTTTCAATATTATCAATTTTACCATCTGCAGTTACAATACTATCTCCTTCTTGACCAGCTTTAAAGAAAGCCTGACTACCCCACATATAAATAGAAGAACCAATTAATGAAGAATCGGCAGCATGGATTGCCTTAGAAACTTCTTCAAATTTTTCCCAAGTCCATTCGCCATTTTCTACATAAGTATCTGGAGTTGGAATACCAGCTTTTTCGAAAACATTTTTATTAAAATATGTGAAATAAGCTCCACCCCTCCATGGAAGTTGATAAATTCCATCATCTATAGTTACAGCTGATTTAAAGTTTTCAACAGCTTGATTTTTTGATCCTGTTGCTTCAATGTAACTATCTAGAGGTTCTAAATATCCATTTTCATATTGACTAAAAACATCAGATTGACGTTTTTCCATAAAAGCATCAATATCTGCACGACCTGAAAGTAATGTAGTTAATTTTGTTTCATAATCAGCTGAAGCTAAAATATGACCATCAACTTGAATATCTGTATGGGTCTTATTAAACTCGTCAATCAATGCTTGGTGACAACCATCATCCCATGTGTAATAAGATATAGTAACAGGTCCCTCATTCATATCTTTAGAGTCAGATTCTTCAGATGATCCATTTGCAAAAAGCAAACCCATTGTTAAAAAGCTAATGCTTGAAATAAATAATAATTTTTTTAAATTCATTATTTCCTCCTTAATTTGTTTCAGTTTCCTATGAAAATGTAAAATTAACAATTTTGAAAATTGAATATTGTTTTTTAAAAAAACAATTTTTATTTTGAAAAACTACATTTATTTAAATTTTAATAGCGTGATTAAAAAATAAATGTTATTTTTTTAACTGTATCAAGGGAGGGGCAATGAATAATAAGGTATCGAGAATAAAAAAAATTTTTTATTTTAGAGATAAAAAGGTTTATAAAATATTCTTACCCTTTATAATAACATTCTGTATTATCTTACTAATCCTAGCAACAAGCTTTTATTCCTTATTTACAAACTTTGCAATAAAATTAATAACTGAAGACTATAACTCATCTTTATCTATGGTTAGCACTTATTATAGGCAATTAAGATTTTCAACAATTCCTTTGCTTGATGATTTATTTGATGATGAGAACATAAAAGAATACCTATTTGCAACAGAAAACAAAAAGCAAGCAATGGTTAATTGTTATACAACACTAGAAAATGCTGTTGCGAGAAACTCTTACATACACTCAGTTTATTTATATAATAAAGAATATGGGTTTTACTCAAGTTTAACTGGAGATGAAAATATTGAAAGTTTAAGTGACACCACATTGATTAACTTTCTAGAACAAAAACCAAGAAACCAGTATTTATACCTTAGACAAAGTACTTTTGACACTCAATGGGACACCTTTTCAATAAAAAAAATCACAACAGAAACAACAAATTTATATACAATATGTAGAAATAGTTATGATAGAAATGGGATATTAATACATGGAATTATACTAAACTTATCAGAATCAGCTGCTAGAGAATTATTTACAGATGATGGTCAACTTAAGGGTAGTAATCTATATATTGTAGACAACGATAACCTATTCATTTCACATCCAAACCCTGATATGTTTGGAAAAAGTGCAAATGGCTCTCCTTTATTTGAAAAAACAATAAATTTGATTGATAAAAAAGGTTCAAAGATAATAAGCGATGATAATAATAATAAATATTTATCTTGTTGGTATGAAGACAATCATATGAATTGGAAATTATTCTATTTAGTGCCAATGGAATATTTATTAGAACATATGAGAATGCTACGAACAAAAATGCTTTTAATTTCCTTTTTCTTATTTATAATCAGTTTAATATTGATTTTCTTAGAATCAGTTAGAGCAAACAGAGAAATAACAAGAACGAATAGAATAAGAAATTACATATTTGGTCAAATGATTAATAGAGCAAATTTTATTTTCTCACCAGAATCATTGATGGATGTAGCCCTTCTCTATATTGATTTTGACCAAGATAATGTAAAAATTAAAAATCAAACATTTCTAACTTACTATAATCAACTACAAGCGAGTTTTAAAAGCAACAATAAAAATTGTTTTTTAATACATACTGAAACCAACTTATTTTTATACTTTAATTTTAAAATAGATCCTAAATTCCAATCAAAAATTGAAAAAATCCAAATTGATCTAAAAAATGATATAAATAATAGCGCTTCAATTTTAATAAGTGATGTTACTATAAGTTTTGAAGATTTGCCGGAAAAATATTTCAAATTGAAAGAAAATTTACTCTCAAAAACAATTGATAGAACAGGATTTTGTACAGTACAAAGTGAAGAAAAAAAAGAAGTCCAGGATACACTTAACTTTAAAGATTTCTATCTAATTGAAAAAGCAATCGCTGAAAAATCTGTTTGTAATTACAATAAAGCTATAATTAAAATTGTTGAAAAACTAAAATGTACTCACAATTATGAATTATTCTGTTCTACAAAAATTCAGTTAATTCATGTTATTTTAGAACAGAATAAAGAGATATTTAATAAGATTAATGATTTTGATCAAAATCTTTGGAAGCAGTCAATACTTAGATGTAAAACTTACGATTCATTACAAACAGCTTTATTGGAAATTACTGATATTTTAGATCAATATTCTAGTCTTTCATCTAATGATCACATAAATGAACTTGTACAAATAATGAAAAAAATAGTAGAGGATTATTTATTTGACTTTAATCTAAGTTCAACATTAATAGCTGAAAAAGCAAATCTATCTTTAGGATATGCAAGAAACTTATTTAAAAATTATGAAGGTATATCATTAAATGATTATTTTGGACATTTAAGAATTGAAAAAGCGTGTCAATTACTAACTGAAACTAACCAAAGTATCAATGAGATAAGACAGTATGTGGGGTTTAATAACTATTCATATTTTTGTACTTACTTTAAAAAAATAAAAGGTATTTCACCTTCTTTATTTAGGCAAAAGAATAATAAATATTGTAATTAAGATTATACTTTACTCAAAATACTAGTTAAATAAGTTAAAAAATGCACTTGTATAAATTTACCAGTTTAACATCTACAATAGATAGTAATATTTAAAAGGTAACTCAAATTAATATAAATACCAAAATCCATTAATAAACACAAAATTTATTCTTAGACTCAATATTTGTGATATAATCAAAATAACGGAGGCAAATTTATGAAAAATAAAATTAAAATTTTAGTAGTACTTACATTTATACTAATGGTTGTTGTAAATGTACTTGCAAATACTCTTCCCATAAATGGTGTTGATACAGGAGTAATATCAGATTCATACCCTAATCTATTCGCACCAGCAGGTATAACTTTTTCAATTTGGGGATTAATTTACCTACTTTTAGCCTTTTTCACCTTTTATCAACTTGGAATAATAAATAAAAACGATGAGATTAGTAATGAGCTTATGAATACAGTTGGAACATTCTTTTCCATATCTTCAATCATAAATACAATTTGGATTTTTACTTGGCATTATAGAGTTATATGGCTTTCAATGATATTGATGATATGCTTACTACTTTGTTTAATTAAAATAGTTCATTCAATTAGAGAAGAAAAACTTAGCACTAAAGAAAAATTCTTTGTAAAAGTACCTTTTAGTATATATTTCGGTTGGATCACAGTTGCTACAATAGCAAATGCCACTACACTTCTAGTTAGCTTAGGATTCAATGGTTTTGGAATGTCTGAATCACTATGGACTGTCTTAATAATTATTATTGGAGCAATTATTGGTATAATTACTCTATTAAGGAATAGAGATTATTATTATGGTCTAGTAATTATTTGGGCATATTTTGGAATTATAATTAAACATACTTCAGTATTTAATAACATGTACACATCTGTAATTATTACAGCAATAGTTACAATAGTATTAATACTTGCTGCTGATATTTATGCCTTTACCAAAAGAGAATATTAAAAATAATAATAGAGATAATCCTTATAAAGCGTTGCATTTATAAGGATATTTTTTAATTTATAGGAGAAAACCATGATTAGAAATCAATGGTATGCAGTATTAGATTCCAAAGAGGTTCCTAAAAAAGGTATTGTTAGCTTCATGCGATTAGGAGAGAAACTAGCCTTTTGGAGAGATAAAGATAATAAAATAGCTTGTATATTTGATAAATGTTGCCACAGAGGAGCCTCAATTAGTGCAGGCAAAATTATTAATGGTCACCCACAATGCCCCTTCCATGGATTTGAATATGACAAAACAGGTAAAGTTGTAGTTATTCCTGCAAATGGAAAGAATACAACAGTTCCACCAAGATACAAAGTTAATAGTTATATTGCAAAAGAAAAATATGGTTTAATTTGGATATTTTGGGGAGAGAAAAAAGAAAACCTTCCACCTATTCCTTTCTTTGAAGATTTAAAGAGTAACTTCTACTACTCTCAAATAAAAGATCATTGGCCAATGCATTATACTAGATGTATAGAAAATCAAATGGATGTAGTGCATGTTCCTTTTGTTCACCATAATACAATTGGAAAAGGTGGAAAAACATTAGTTTATGGACCTAAAGTAAAGTGGGATAATAATAAACTAACTTGGTATGTAAAAAACTTGGTTGATGATGGAAAAACAAAGGCTAAAAGTGCTAAAGAAATGGAAGATGAAAAAGATTTATTTTCTCTAGAAATAATTATGCCAAATATTTGGCACAATATAATAGCAGACAAGGTTAGAGTATTTGCAGCTTTTGCTCCAATAGATGATGAAAACACAATGATATACCTTCGCTTCTATCAATCCTTTATGCCTATTTGGGGAATTAGACAAATTATAGGATTCTTTGGAAAACTTTATAGTAAAATTATTTTAAATCAAGATAAAAGAGTTGTTGTAACTCAATTACCAAAATATACCACTATGAAAATGGATGAAAAACTAATTGCTGGAGATAGACCTATAGCAGAATTTAGAAAAAAGAATGAACAGCTAATAAATGAAAATAATACTTAAATTTTTTATATTTATAAAAAGAGTGATATATAATTTAGAAGAGAGGGATTGTACTTCTCTTCTTTATTATTTTCCTTTCATTTTATCAAATAGATTAATCAAAATATTTTCACATTATATTTATTTTTGTAGATTTAAATATTACAAATTAAATTTTGATATAAAAAATAACCACTTGATTATTAATATGGTATAATAGAAGAAACAATAAAGATTATTTGTTAATTTTTACCCTTTCTTGAACTCAAAAAAAATAAAGAAGCTTATGTATATATTTATATATATATCTCACCTCATATACAAACAAGTAGGAGGTTATGTAATGAGTAGTAGTGGAAAATGTCCAGTAACTGGACTTGGAGGACATCCTTCGACAAAAGGAACAAGCAATAAAGATTGGTGGCCAAACCAATTAAATATTAAAGTTCTTCATCAAAATTCTTCCCTAATAAATCCATTGGGAGATGATTTTAATTATGCAGAAGAATTTAAGAAATTAGATTTAAAAGCAGTTAAAGAAGATTTGTTTAAAGCACTAACTGATTCTCAAGACTGGTGGCCTGCAGATTATGGAAATTATGGTCCATTTTTTATAAGAATGGCTTGGCATAGTGCTGGAACATATAGAACTAGCGATGGTAGAGGTGGAGCTAATACCGGTAACCAAAGATTTGCGCCCCTAAACAGTTGGCCAGACAATGTAAATTTAGATAAGGCAAGAAGACTTTTATGGCCAATTAAAAAGAAATATGGAAGAGCTTTATCTTGGGCAGATTTAATGATTCTTGCTGGAAACTGTGCCTTTGAATATATGGGTTGTAGATTAATTGGGTTTGCTGGTGGAAGAGAAGATATTTGGGAACCTGAAGAAGATGTTTATTGGGGTGCTGAAAAAGAATGGCTTGAAAAAGGTAGAACAACTAAAGATAAAGATTTAGAAAATCCATTAGCAGCTGTACAAATGGGACTTATTTATGTAAACCCAGAAGGTCCAAATGGAGAACCTATTCCAACAGAATCTGCTCGTGATATTAGGGTCACTTTTGAAAGAATGGCAATGAATGATGAAGAAACTGTTGCTCTTATTGCTGGAGGACATACCTTTGGTAAATGTCATGGAGCTGGGGATCCTAGATTTGTTGGACCTGAACCTGAAGCAGCCCCTATTCAAGAAATGGGACTTGGATGGAAAAGTAGTTTCAGAAGTGGTAAAGGTGCTGATACTATTGGTAGTGGGCTAGAAGGTGCTTGGACACCTAACCCAATAAAATGGGATGATGGATATTTTAAAGTTTTATTTAAATATGAATGGGAACTTGTTAAAAGCCCTGCTGGTGCATATATTTGGTTAGCTAAAGATGTGGAAGAAGAAGATATGGCAATCGATGCACATATTAAAGGAAAAACTCATCGTCCAATGATGACTACAGCTGATTTAGCTTTGAAATTTGATCCTGTTTATGAAAAAATTGCAAAAAGATTTTCACAAAATCTAGATGAATTTGAAATTGCCTTTGCAAAAGCTTGGTTTAAATTAACTCATAGAGATTTAGGCCCCAAAACTAGATATTTAGGTTCTGAAGTTCCAAAAGAAGAATTTATTTGGCAAGACCCAATTCCTAAAGCAGATTACAAGATGATTGATCAAAAGGATATTGAAAAACTTAAAGCGTTAATTATCAAAGAAAATATCAGTATTTCTGATTTAGTTTCTACAGCTTGGAAAAGTGCATCAACATTTAGAGGTTCTGATTTCAGAGGTGGTGCAAATGGAGCTAGAATTAGATTAAAACCACAAATTGATTGGCAAGTGAATGAACCTGATAAACTTAAAGCTATCTTAGAAAGATTAACAAAAATTCAAACTCAATTTAATAAGACTTGTTCAAAAGATAAAAAGGTTTCTCTCTCAGATCTAATAGTCTTAGCTGGAAATGTTGGTATAGAATTAGCAGCAAAAAAAGCTGGCAAGAATATAAAAGTGCCATTTAGTCCTGGAAGAGTAGATACTACCCAAGATAAAACAGATATTAATTCTTTCGCTGTTTTAGAACCTATTGCTGATGGGTTTAGAAACTATCAGAAAAAGAAACTTAGTATGTCTAGTGAAGAGTTACTTATTGATAGGGCTCAACTATTAACTTTAACAGCTCCTGAAATGACTGTTTTAATTGGTGGATTAAGAGTTTTAGATATAAATTATGAAAATTCACAAAATGGAGTATTTACTAAAACTCCTGGTGCATTAACAAATGACTTTTTTACAAATGTATTAGATATGAAAACAATGTGGAAACCAACAAATGAAGATGGTGATGAATTTGTTGGAATCGATAGGGAAGAAGGTAAGGTAGTTTGGAAAGCCTCACGGGTAGATTTAATCTTTGGTTCAAATTCACAACTAAGAGCACAAGCTGAAGTTTATGCTTGTGATGATGCTGATGAAAAATTTATAAATGACTTTGTAAAAGCTTGGACTAAAGTAATGAATCTAGACAGATTTGATTTGAAATAAAATCAAATTAAATAAAACTGGTAATAAATTTTTGTTTATTACCAGTTTTTTTGTATGAATATTAGACTTTCTCATTTACAATGAATGAGAGGAGTAATTATGGCAATAGGTTATGCTTGTATTCAATTAGGTAGTGAAAACACTAAATTATCTTCCCTTTTTATCAAAAATTACAGTGAAGAAAAATTAATAGAGGTTATTAATAATAACTTAAATTCTCTTGAACAAATTATTCAATACAATATCGAAAATAATATTAAATTATTTAGAATTAGCTCAGATATAATTCCCTTAGCCTCTCATCCAATAAACTCTCTTCCTTGGTGGGATATATTTAAAGAAAGATTAGCCGATATAGGTAAACTTATAAAAGATAACGAAATTAGAGTAACCATGCACCCAGGGCAATATACTGTAATAAACTCTCCAAATGAGGAAGTAGTTAAAAAATCTTTTGAAGACTTAAAATACCACCTCAGATTACTAAACAGCCTAAATTGTGATAACACTAGTAAAATGGTACTACATATTGGCGGGGTTTATTCTGATAAAAAAACAGCAATAGAGAGATTCATTACTAATTTTAAAAAATTAGATGAGCAAATCAAAAATAGACTTATAATAGAGAATGACGATAAATCCTATAATATAGAAGAATTATTATATATCTCTGAAAAAATAAATATACCTGTAGTTTTTGACAATCTTCACCATAAATTAAATCCTCCAGAAAACTGTAATTTAGATCAATTTGAAATAATTGAGAAATGTAATAAAACTTGGAAGCAAAAAGATGGAAAACAAAAGATACATTACTCTCAAAGTGCAAACAATTTAAAAAATGGAGCTCATTCTAAATATATAAATGCTAAAGAATTTATGGACTTTTATAATAATTTGATAAATAAAGATATAGATATAATGCTTGAGGTAAAAGATAAAAACCTCTCTGCAATTAAATGTAATCTATTAACTTCTCAGAATTTAAAAATTAGCAAAGTTGAAAAAGAATGGGCTAGATACAAATATTTTGTACTAAGTTGTTCAGTAAATACTTATAATGAAATTCGACAATTATTAAAAAATAAAGATAACGTTGATTTATTATCTTTTTATACTCTATTAGAACAATCTTTGGATATAGAATTAAATAAAAAAGCTCAAATAAATGCACTCCAACATATTTGGGGTTATTTTAAAAGGAAAGCAAGTGACAAAGAAAAACAGAAATTCTTGAAATTATTAGATGGATATATTAACAAAGATAAATCCTTAAATTCAAGTAGAAATTATTTGTATAAACTTTCCTTAAAATATAATGTTGAATATCTTTTAGATTCTCTATATTTTTACATTTAGGAGAACCTATCTTGAAGAAAACAACTAAAAAAATATTAAAACGAGTATTAATTTCAATAATTAGTTTAATTGTGATCTTATTTATGAGTTTTTACTTTTATACTCTAAGCTATTCAAGAGCTACAAAAACTGATATAGAGAAAGTATATCAAGATAATAAGAGTATAATAACCGATGATGATTTAACAATCATTGCTCCCCCTAGAGATATTGATAAAAATATTGGCCTTATATTTTATCCAGGTGGAAAAGTTGAAGATATAGCATATCTTCCTCTATTAAATCAAATATCACAATCTGGAATAACTTGTATATTAGTAAAAATGCCATTCAATTTAGCAGTATTTAACTTAAAAGCTGCTGATGATATATATGAAAAATTTCCAAATATAAAATCTTGGTATCTTAGCGGACACTCCTTAGGTGGAGCTATGGCTAGTAGTTACGCTGACGAAAATTATAATAAATTAGCTGGCTTAATTCTTCTCGCTTCTTATCCTTTAAACGAGGCCCCTATAAAAACGATAAGCATATATGGATCTAATGATTATGTTTTAGATCAAACAAAGTTAGATAATGTGATTAACAAAGTTAAAATAGATGGGGCAAACCATGCTAATTTTGGAAATTATGGAGTTCAAAAAGGCGATGGAAATGCAACCATTTCTCGTGATGAGCAACAGCAAATAACAGTTAAATTAATAACTGACTTTATTTTAAACAAATAGATTTACCAAAGTGAATTTTCAATCATTAAACAAAGAGTGTGATAAATAGGTAAATGTAATTCTTGAACTTTATAAGTCTCAATTTCAGGAACTTTAATTACAACATCACAATATTGATCAACATCCCCTTTTTTTTCACCTGTTAAACCAATAACTTTCATATTCTTTGCTTTTGCAACAATACTAGCTAAAACAACATTTTTCGAAGAGCCAGAGGAGGAAATACAAATTAAAACATCATCTTTAGTTCCGTACCCTACTATTTGTTGAGCAAAAATTAAAGAAGGTTCTACATCGTTACTAAAAGCTGTATTAAGTGCACTGTGTTGAGACAAATTAATTGCAGAAACAGCATCTTGTAATTTAGAAGTTAAATTAGAAGCTTCTAGAGGAGCAATTTTTTCAATATTATCTTTTAAAATAGAATCAATTGGACGTTTTTTAACAAAAGATTTCATTAATTCTCCAACAATATGATCACTGTCAGCACTACTTCCACCATTACCACAGACAAGAATTTTCTTTTGATTTTTAGCACTTTCATCTAATATATTAAAACTATCTTGAATTGAATTTTTACAGACCTCTAATTGTGGGTATCTTTTTATCAAATCAACAATATAATCATTCATCTTATCTCAATCCTCTTTGTGCTACAGTAATAGCAGCTATATCGCCTAAATTTTCCATTAATAAAGAAGGTTTAATATCACACAAACCCTTGTTAATATCTAAAATTTCATTATCGATTACATCAAGCATGAATCTATCTATAATTTCTTGACTTCTTGAATAGATGCTGCCAATTACAATGCAATCAAGAGCTAATAAATCAATTAATATAGAAAGAGTTAATCCAAGTTTTTTTGAGCTTTCCTTAACCGTTTCAAGTGCTAAGAAATCATGTTCTTTTTCTGCTTTATCAAAAATCTCTTTTGCACTCAATTTTTGATTTGTTAATTTTTCATGTAATAAAGAAATGCCAGCACCACAACAATAGCTTTCAACAGACCCAAATTTTCCATAACAGAAGGGACCATCTTCAGCTATTCTCACATGCCCTATTTCTCCAGCTTGATCATTAGAGCCTTTATATAGTTCACCGTTTAAAATTAACCCCGCACCAAGACCAGTTCCAAAGGTTAAAAAAGCAAAGTTTTTACTATTTTTACCATTACCATAATAATATTCAGCTAAGGCACAAGCATTAGCATCATTTTCTAAAAAGGTGGGTATATTAAATACATCTTCCACTCTTTTCTTTATATTGACACCATGCCATGAAGGTAAATGAGTAGGACTTATAAAAATTCCTCTTTCACTATCTAAAGGTCCACCAGCACTGATACCAATGGAGACAATTTCTTCACTACACTTTGTTTTTAACTCATTTATTGCATCAATAATTAATTGAAAGTTATCTTCAAACTCACTCTTTGTATAAAACTTTATTTTATGTAAAATTTCACACTTTTCATTAGATAAAACAACAGATATTTTAGTACCTCCGATATCTAAGCCAATATAATAATCCATCAAAAACCCTCAAAAAAATTAAAAAATTTTAAAATTAATTATAAATACAAGAAAAAGTGAGGCACCAAATTGGTGCCTCTAAATTAATTAGTTCTTACCAATTACAGAAACACCTGTATCAACATAAGCTTGATCAATAGTTTTTCCATCAAGAACATCAATAGCAGTTTTAATACCTTCATAACCCATTACGTCAGGGTTTTGAGCCATTGTGCAAAGGATATATCCTTTATCAATTAATGATAGGATCATGTCAGATTTATCAAAACCTACACCAACAACAGCATCACCTGCTTCTTGAATAGCATTACCTACACCAACAGTTGAACCCTCGTTAGCACCAAATAAACCTACAACACCTTGTGTGATAAAGTTAGCACTCATATCTTTAGCAATAGCAGCATCACCATTACAATATTGAGTTTCTAAGATATTATAGTCAGTACCTTCAAAAGCTTTTCTAAAGCCTTTTTCACGAGCTACAGTTGAAGCTGTTGCAGCATTTACATTAATGATACCAATAGCACCAGATGTAACACCATTAGCTTTTAATTCATTAATCATTTGCATACCAGCAGTTGTTCCAGCAGCTTCATTATCTGTTGCTAAAATTTGTTCACCAGGATAATCTGCAGCACTATCTACATAAATGATTTTTACACCAGCTGATGTTGCTTCTTTTAAAGCTGAAGTTACAGCATTAGGTCCATTAGCAGCTAATAAGATTACATCCGCACCACCTGCTACAGCATTGTTAATAGATTCAATTTGTTTATTATCATCTTTAACATCTGGAGCTAACCATTTGTAATCAATTCCACCAAATTCAGCTACGGCTTTTTCACAACCAGCATTAACGTTTTGCCAGTGTTGGTCCATTTGGTCCATAGTAATTAAATAAACCTTCTTGTTTGAAGACTCATTTTGTCCTTGAGCGAATAGGCCCATAACTGTAAAAATTGAAAGAGTAACGATTAATAACGCTTTTTTCATTCTTTTCTCCTTTTAAAATAGCATTTTGCTTTTATTTTTTTAATATTTTCCAACTCTTGCCTTTATTGCTTCTTACAATAACGTCAAGTAGTACTGAAACCACAACTATAATTCCAATAACAATATTTCTTATTGCAATTGGAGCTCCTGCAAATTGAAGACCATTTTGAAGAACACCCCAAATTGATGCACCAATTACAGTACCGAATAACAAACCTTGTCCACCTAGAGTAGAAACACCACCAATAACAGAAGCTGCAACTGCATATAACTCATATGAAGTTCCTGCATCCATTGTGCCCATTCCGCTTGTTGCTGTGGTAATTAAACCAACTACACAACAAACAAAAGAAGATACTAAATATGCTTTTATTGTTGTTGCTACAACTGAAACTCCAGATAATCTTGCAGCTTCAATGTTTGAACCTACAGCATATATATGACGGCCGGTTCTTGTTCTAGTTAGCACAAAATTAAATATTAACCACAACCCTAAGGCAATCCAAATTGTGTTGTATAACCCTAAACTTTTGCCGTAATAGAAAAAGTTTCTAAAACCTTCTGCGGCTTCTCCAATAGAGTCTGTGTTGTAGTTATTATTTGCAATTTGTGCAATACCTCTAGCAATTGTCATTGTTCCTAGAGTTGCAATAAAGGAAGGAAGTTTACACCAAGCTACTAAAAATCCATTTACAAGTCCGACCATCAAAGCACAAATTATTGTAATGATTACAGCAGCAAGAGGAGTAACACCTCTAGTCATCAAAGTTGCACTTATCATACAACTCATTCCAACAACACTTCCGATACTTAAGTCAATTTGACCGATTAATAAAACGTAGGATTGACCTATACCAATTAATAAAATAGGAGCGATTTGCCTTAGCAAATTAGATACATTTCTTGATGAAAAGAACATCGGATTCATTAACCCAAAAACTATACAGAGGATTATCAATCCAATAGTAACTGTTAATACTTGTCCCATTCCCCTTATCGCAAGTAGTCTTTTATAAGGGCTTTCCAATTTTTGATTCATTATTCTCTTCCTTTTAGTCAATCTTATTTTCGAATTTTGTTGCTAATTGTAAAATTTCTTCTTGGTTTGTCTCTTCAGTAATTAATGATCCAGTAACTTTACCATCACACATAACTACAATTCTATCTGAAACACCTAATACTTCAGGCATTTCACTTGAAACAAAAATAACTGCAATTCCACTTTGTTTTAAAGTATTCATGATGTTATAAATTTCAACTTTTGCAGCTACATCGATTCCTCTTGTAGGCTCATCAAAAATTACAACTTTACTATTTCTTGCTAACCATTTAGCTACAACAACTTTTTGTTGGTTACCACCTGAAAGGCTTGCAGCATTTACTTCTGAAGTAGGTAATTTTATTTTTAAATTAGATATTGCTTTTTCGACTATTTCTTTTTCTCTTTTCCTATTTACGACACCACTTTTATTACATAATTCATCAAGATTTGCCAATGCAATGTTTTCTCTAACAGATAATTTTGTACATAGGCCATCTTTTTTTCTATCTTCAGGTGCTAAAACAATACCATGTTTTATAGCATCCATAGGACAAGAAATATCAACTACTTCATCTTGAACTATTATTTCACCACTATCTTTATGATCAACACCAAAGATTGCTCTAGTAGTTTCAGTTCTTCCAGCTCCCATTAAACCTGCGATACCTAAGATTTCACCTTCATAAGCTTCGAGACTTACATTCCTCACCATTCTACCTGCATTTAAATTCTTAACTGAGAAAATTTTCTTTCCTCTTTGAGTTTTAACTCTTGGAAATTGTTCAGTAATTTCACGGCCAACCATATGAGAAATAATTTTAGGCATAGGTAATTGCTTGAACTCACCTTCAGCAATATATTTTCCATCTCTCATAATTGTTACATAGTCTACAATATGTTGAAGCTCTTCTAATCTATGGGAAATATAAACAATGCCACAACCTCTAGATTTAACTTCTCTAATTATTCTAAATAAATCTTCAATTTCTTTAGTAGTTAAAGCACTAGTTGGTTCGTCCATAATAAGTACTTTGGCATTAGATTCTAGAGCTTTTGCAATCTCAACCATCTGCTGTTGACCAACACCTAAAGAACCTACAATAGCTTTTGGATTGATATCAATTTTTAATCTTTCTAGAACGGCTCTTGATCTTTTAACCATTTCTTTATCTTTAAGCAAACCTTTGCTATGGATTTCTTTGCCTAAGAATATATTCTCAGCAACAGTTAAATGAGCACACATATTTAATTCTTGGTGAATAATTGAAACTCCTAACTCTTGAGCACTTTTGGGAGTAAGATTACCTTTAATTTCTTCACCAAAGATTTTTAAATAACCTTCGTCACGGGTATAAACACCAGATAGGATTTTCATTAGTGTAGATTTACCAGCTCCATTTTCTCCCAACAGAGCCATAACTTGTCCACTTTTAAGATGAAATGAAACATTATCTAGCGCTTTTACACCAGGAAAAGTCTTAGTAATATTCTTCATTTCAACAATATATTCATTACTCATAGGTTAATAACTCCTTCAACCATAATTATGGTCTCATGGAAAATTAGAGTTGAAAAGTGATGTAAATTCATGAAAAGGTGGTATATTTTTAAGATTTGAGTTAAAAAGTTTAATATTTCAATAGTTTATATTAATTAATTGGAAGAGACCCATGCAAATTTGAAAGCGATGAAAATTCTTTTCTATTATAGGATCTAACTATTTTCCCATCAGTTGCTAAGAGTAATTTATCAGAGACTTGAAGAGTATCAGAAAGAGATAAAGCCAAAATCAATATAGAGATTCCCATTTGTTTTAATTTATCAAAATATTCAATATTTCTTAACCTTTGATACATATCTAAAAAAGAAAAAGGTTGTACTAAAACTAAAACAGAAGGTTTTTGAAAAATCATCTTTAGATATAAAACCTCAAATAATTGGGCTTCATTTAAATTTAATAAATCTTTCTCATAAATCATTTTTCCAAAATCTTTTTCTAATGACTGAGCTAAAGCTTTTTCAACCTTATGATTACTCCATAAATTTTTTAGTTTATGATCGGCACAAAAAAGAACATTATCCATAACTGATAAAGTATCAAACAAGTTAGATTTTAAAGCTTTTTTGTCAACAAAAGCTAAATTTCTATCTTTAATATTTACAGATTTTCCGCCAATTAATATTTTTCCAGAATCAGCCATACCCTCATTCTTTAATAACTTAGATAAATTATCTATAACGGAATTATCACTATCAAGTAAAACAATAGTTTCCCCTTTATGTAAATCAAAACTTAAATTCTTTAAACTTTCATAACAAATATTCTTTATTGATAATACAAGATCTCCATCATCATTGTTTTCATATAACTCTTTTCTCTCTTCAGTAGAAAGACTTTGTTCAAATACATAGCTGTAATAAAGCATAACTTCATCTTTCATTTCATTTTTATTTAAATTTTTAACCATATGACCTTCTTTCATTAGATAGCATCTATCGCTAACTAAGAAAGCTTCTTGATGATGATTACATACATATAGAAAAGACATGCCTTTCTTGCTTAACTTCTTCATAAGTTTATGGAGTAATAAAATATCTTTCTCATGTATAAAACTAGAGATATCTTTTAAAATGACTAACTTAGATCCTATAACCTGAGCTTTGACTAATTCGATAGCAACTTTTTCATATACATCTAATTCACCAACAAACATATCGGGAGGAATATTAATATTCACATCTTTTAATAATCTAAGAGTTTGCTCATACAACATTTTCTTATTAATAATATGCTTAGAAAAACCTTTTCTAATTACAAATAAATTTTCATAAACTGTCATTGAATCAATTAAATTAGAATCTTTATCAATAATCATAATATTGTTTTTTTTAGGAGAAGGCTGTAAATAATCATTAACGATTGTACCATCGTAGGAGACAAATCCATAGTGCAGCGGAAGCCCTTCACTAATTAATTGAACTAGTTCATCGACACCTAAAATGTTTATAGGAATTAACCCAACAATCTCACCTTTTAATATATGCAAATTTACATCATCTAAAAATGGAGGATAAAAAACTTTTTCTAAACATAGAATCTCTGTTTTCATTAGCTATCCTCACCACTTTTATATTCACAAGGTAAGCTAATTGTTACATCAGTTCCTAAGCCTTTGCAACTTGTAACATCTAAACCGTATCTCTCTCCAAATAATAATTTTATTCTGTTATTAACATTTAGTAGAGCAATCCCCCCATGTTCTTTGCTACTATTAATATGATCTGAACTTTCTTTTGATAAATCATCTCTCAGCTTTTTTAAAGTAGTCTCTTCCATACCGACGCCATTATCTTTAACACTTATTAATAGACGTGAATCAAATACTTCAATATTTATAGTCAATAAACCATTTCCTTTTTTACATTCTAGGCCATGAACAATAGCATTTTCTACAATAGGCTGAAGAGTTAACTTAGGAATCCTTATTCTCAAGGCATCATTTTCACAATTA
Source organism: Pleomorphochaeta sp. (assembly GCA_028532815.1). Taxonomy (GTDB): domain Bacteria; phylum Spirochaetota; class Spirochaetia; order Sphaerochaetales; family Sphaerochaetaceae; genus Pleomorphochaeta. The sequence continues at coordinate 64,294 of JAQQAS010000037.1, read as the reverse complement.
TCTACAAAAGATACCTTCATAGAAAGTCTATCACCAAATCTATATTGTTGGATAAAAAAATAGTTTTGAGTATTTTCTAACTCTTGAGACAATGGTACTAAATTTTGAACATGACTGATTGTATATCTAAAAAATGTTGCTAAAGCTTCACACATTGAACTAATTGAATGATTTCCCTCAATTAGGGCTTCTGCTCTAATTCCCTCTAAGGTGTTATATAAAAAATGAGGATTAATTTGATTTTGTAAAGCTAAATATTGAGCTTGTCTTTTACTTACACTCATTAAAATATCACTATCTAATATTTGTGCTAACCTATTATCCATTTGTTCAAATTCTTTGCTTAGTGGATTTTTTAAATCTGTAAAATGAGAATATGTCTGGCCAGAATTAAAGAGCTGTAGTAAATGTGTAAACTTTTTATATGGTTTATATATGTGATAATAACCATAGAAAAACAATGCGACTAATAATATCAATGGTAAGAAAAACCACAATTCATTTTCAATTCTACCAAAATGAGATAAGAAGACTAAAAATAAAGTTAATAAGGTTAGAACAAAACTAAGTATAAAAAAAGTATATACTCTTGTTTCTATATATTTAGGTTCAATAAACCACTTTCTATTCGCCATATAACTTCCTATAATGTTATTTTTTTATATCTATCTTCAAATTTTCAATATCAGTTTAATCTTTTCATAGTATCTTAAACCTGTCTACATGCATTTTAGCACTTAAAAAGAAGGATTTAGATTAAATCAATGTAAACTTTGAATTTACTCTTAAATCATACACTTTTCAATTTGTAAGATTTTATAAAATAATACCATCACTAAAGTTGCTCCACAAGTGAAAACAAATAATATTAGAGTTAAATAAAAAACTAAATTTGACTTAATTACTATCATCTATACTAAGATTTTAACTCTATTTTTACCCTATAAGGTATATTTAATAATTTTACCCTCAAAGGTAAATTAATATATTTTACCCTATAAGGTAAAATATAGTTTTTTACCCTATAAGGTATATTTACAATTTAAATTTTATAAACTATACTTTGGATATGAGAAATAAAATAATAAGAACCCATATTCAATTTGGCCCTATCCTGAAAGATATTAGAAAATCAACCAATCTTACTCAAACTCAACTATATGAAGAATCAGGAATATTACCTAAAACTATTTCTGCATTAGAAAATGGAAATACTAAATGCACAATTGAAAGTTTTATAAATTTTATTCAAGCTTGTGATTATCATATTGAACTAGTAAAAAATGAAGACATAAATGACTCTGAGGTAGAATGGTGAAGAAACTTTATGTGGCAATGAATAATATTATAGTTGGAGAGTGGGAGAAAAAAAATTCTGGAGAAGAAACTTTCCAATATTTATCTTCATGGTTAAATTATTCTCATGCAAGAAGCCTTTCTTTATCTATGCCAATGAGAAAAGATAAATACACTAATGACATTGTTGAAAACTTTTTTTCAAATTTACTACCAGAAAAAAAAGAAATACTAGAAGCCTTACAACGCAAATTTCAAATAAAAAAAAGTGATTCATTTAGTTTATTATCTAAAATTGGAAAAGACTGTATCGGAGCAATACAAATAGCAGAAGATCCTTCTTTTTTACAAATTAATAATGGGATCAATGGAAATACACTAACAGAAAAAGAAATAGGTAATTTAATAAGAGATACTAAAACAGGAAATTTTAATTATAATTCAGAACCTTATAAAATATCATTATCAGGATCTCAATCCAAAATTGCGCTACTCTATGATAATGGAGAATGGAAAGAAACTATAGGGACAACTCCAACAACTCATATCTTTAAATTACCTATTGGAGTAACACCAGGTGGCCTCGATTTGTCTGATTCTATAGAAAATGAATGGTATTGTAATAATTTTTTCACTACAATGAATTTACCTGTTCCAGAATCAAAAATTTTATATTTTGATGGAGAAAAAATATTAGCAGTAAAAAGATTTGATAGAGCTATTAGTAAAGATAAAAAAATAATAACTCGACTTCCTCAAGAAGATTTTTGCCAAATATTAAATATCCCATACTATTTAAAATATCAAAATGATGGTGGACCTAGTCCAAAAGACATTGTTAATATTTTAAGAGGATCTAGTAATAAAGAAGATTCACTTACTTTTTTTAAAGCATTAATGCTAAACTGGTTAATTTCTGCCACAGATGCACATGCTAAAAATTATAGTATTTTTATTGGTAAAAATGATTCATTTAAATTAACTCCATTTTATGATATTATGTCTTTCTCTCCTTACCTTGGGAAAGGCAAAAATAAAGTTCATGAATCAAAAATCAAATTAGCGATGGCTGTAAAAGGAACTTCTAATAAGAATAAATATAAAATTGAACAGATTCAAAAATATCATTGGGATATTACATCAAAGGATTTAAATATTAGTAAGATAAAGTACAAAAATCTATTAGAAGAGATAATTAACAATTCAGAATTAGCAATTCAAAAAGTCAACGACAATTTACCAAAAAATTTCCCCTCTTATATTGCTGAAACAATTACTAATGATGTTATCAAACATGTAAATATATTAAAACAATCTTAGAAAATCACTTTGCCCTAACCATATAGCTTTCTATAATCTTGAGGTTTAATTCCATATTGCGTTTTGAAACACTTTGTAAAATATCTAGGATCTTGGTAACCAACTTTTTTAGAAATCTCTTTTATAGGAAGAGAGGTACTTATAAGAAGTTCTGTAGCCTTTTCAATTCTAACTTCTCTTAAATATTCAGCAAAACCTTTATTAAGTTCTTTTTTAAAGAGGGCACTAAAGTAAGTAGATGAAAGATGTACTTGAGAGGATACAGTCTCTAATGATAATTGATTATCAAAATAATTCTGTTGGATAATGGATTGTGCATCTCTTATTGGTTTGACACTCTCTCTCATTCTTTTTTCTATAATCAAATTATATATTTTTAATAAATTAGTGTTTAAATAATTGATAATATCTTCAACAGTATTTAGAAAATATAGTCTATCAAAAGGTATTTTATTAAAGTCTTCAATATCTATTTGTGATTCAAATAATACTTTAAGACGATTTACAATATCTTCAACTGTAAGAAAAAATTGAGATTCATCTAAATGATAGATTTGTTCAATTAACTTATTGAACTTATCTTTATCAAGCTCTTCTTTAGCAAATAGAGAATTAATTGCAAGGATAAATTTATCAGATTCAGATTCATTTACATAAAGCCTTATCCCTGAGTTTTGGATAAACGAGTTAGATTTATTAAATATTCTTGTATAACTTAAAGTCAACACTCTTTTAAGTTCATTAAGAATTTCATTGGAATCTGAAATTAATTCTCCTTGAGAGAAACATAATTCAAGATTTGAAAAAAGTGATGTAAAGTTATGTACAGCTTCTTTAAATCCAGTTCTTAAATTCGCTATAATATCATCCTTTTGAACAACTTCAAAAGAAGAGATTAAAACAAAAGAATGATATTTATCAACATAAACGAGATCCCAATCATTTAAATCTTCAAGATAAGGTGAAAAAGCTGCTATTAATTTATTTCTTATAGCTTCTTTAGCTTTATTATCGAAATTATAAAATTCACCATCAACTGATATAATAGATAAGCAAATATAGTCTGAAAATTTAAATAATTCAGAAAAATTTGTTAGATTATCACCAGTTTCAAGATAATTTATTAAATAATAACTTTTTAATCCATCTCTATTTGATAAATAGCTTTTATAGTTTTTATTTTCATTATGGATTTCAACCATTTTTTTTAAAGCTGTAATTAATTCATTTTGTTTTATAGGTTTTAGAAGATAATCTGAAACTCCAAATTTTATTGCTTTTTTTGCATAATCAAATTGTCTATAACCACTTATAATAATAACTTGTAAAGATGGATTTACTTTTTTAGCTTCTTCTATTAATTCAAGACCATCTAATGATGGCATTCTAATATCGGTAATTAAAATATCAGGATTTTTAGTCCTAATTAATTCTAAACCTTTTAACCCATCACCAGCTGTTCCAACTAATTCTAATCCTAACTCATCCCATAATATTAATGCACAAACTAAAGAACAGACTTTTTCTTCATCATCTAATACAACTACTTTCATAAAATTAATAATACCCTAGGGTTTTAAACTTATCAAGGAAAAGAAAAATAACAATAGTATTGGGCCAGAAATAAAAAGATCTTTACTAACAAAAAATAGAATGTTAAGCTGCAAATAATGAATTCTAATATTAACACTATATTAAAAGCAACTGAATATGGAATTATAAATGATAAAATTGAGGCTAATTTAAATTTCACACCTCAATTAATTATCAACGATAATACTCAAGGTTTAAAAGTATTAAATCAACTAAATGAAGAATTAAATACCTGTAGTGAATTTTATTTTTCTGTAGCTTTTATAACATACAGTGGAATTAACATATTATTAGAAAAATTAAAAGAATTAGAAGAGAATAATATTCCAGGTAAAATTATTACCTCAAATTATTTGACATTCTCTGATCCAAAAGCTCTTGAAAGATTAAAAGACTTTAAAAATATTGATATTAGAATTTATGAAAAAGAACCTTTTCATATTAAAGGATATTTATTTAATCATAAAGACTATCTATCAATATTCGTTGGAAGTTCAAATCTCACTCAACAGGCTCTTTTATCAAATAAAGAATGGAATTTAAAACTTTCTGGGATAGAAGATGGTTCTCTTTTAAAAGAAATCAATAATGAGTTTAAAGAACTTTGGAAAGACGCCGCACCCTTAACCCCTTCTTGGTTAGAAGAATATCGAAAAAAATATAATGAAGTTAAGAAATTAAGAAAAAACATAACCTCCTTTGATATCAAAACAACTACATTAGAGCCAAATCTGATGCAAAGAAAAGCTGTAAAAGCTTTAAGTGAAATTAGAGAACAAGGCAAAGATAAGGCAATTTTAATATCTGCAACGGGTACTGGTAAAACATATTTATCTGCATTTGATGTAAAAGCTTTTAATCCACAAAAGCTATTATTTTTAGCTCATAGAGAACAATTATTAGTCCAAGCAGAAGAGAGTTTTAAAACTGTTTTAGGCGCTGAAATAAATACAGGATTTCTTTCTGGTAAAAAAAAGAATTATAATTGTGATTATTTATTTGCGACTATGACAATGATGGCAAAGAAAGAAGTTTATTCACTCTTTGGCACAAAAGAGTTTGATTATATTATAATAGATGAAGCCCACAGATCTGGTTCTGAAAGCTATCAAAATATAATTAATTATTTTAAACCAAAATTTCTTTTTGGAATGACTGCAACTCCTAAAAGAGGTGATGATAAGGATGTTTTAAGCTATTTTGACCACAATATTGCACTAAAAATTAATCTCCAAGATGCTATGGAATCAAATTTATTATGTCCTTTCCATTATTTTGGAATTTCAGAAATTACAATTGATGGTAAATTAATAGATGACAACACAGATATAAATAAATTAAGTTGTGATGAAAGAGTAAAAAATATAATCGAAAAAATTAATTTCTATGGATACAGTGGAGAAAGAGTTAAAGGCTTAATTTTTTGTAGTAGAAATAAAGAGGCTAAAGAATTATCTGACAAATTTAATCAAATAGGTTATAAAACTATTGCTCTTTCAGGTGCAAACTCTCAAGAAGAAAGAGAGATAGCTATAGCGAGATTAGAAGAAGATTTAAGAAGTGAAACATCTCTTGATTATATTTTTACAGTTGATATTTTTAATGAAGGTGTTGATATCCCATCAGTAAATCAAATTATAATGTTACGCCCTACTCAATCGGCCGTGATTTTCATACAACAACTTGGTAGAGGACTTAGAAAATGGGAAGATAAAGAATTTGTGGTTGTCTTAGATTTTATTGGTAATTATGAAAACAACTATTATATTCCAATGGCACTATCGAGTGATAAATCTTTTAATAGAGAAGTAATAAGAAAAACAGTAAGTGATGGATCGGCCTTTTTACCTGGCTGTTCTACCATTGAATTTGATAAGATTGCTAAACATCAAATTTATCAAGCAATTGATAATAGTAAATTAGGGGGAATTAGAAATATTAAAGAAGCTTATAAAGATTTAAAACTCGAATTAGCTCATATACCCACATTTAAAGAATTTGTCAGAAGTGCAAATATTTCATTAGATATAGTTATTGATAAATTTGATTCATATTATAATTTAGTTAAAGATTGTGAAAAGGAGTTATCACCTTACATTTTAAGTGAAAATGAATTATTCGCTCTTAATTTCATAACTAAAAAAATTGGAAAAGGAAAACATTTTCAATCAATTGAATTGTTAGAAAGTCTAACAAACTTTGAAAATGATAAAGTTGCACAGTCAAAAATTAAATACGAAACTAAATCAATAAAAACAGCTTATAAAATTTTAGCCCATGAGTATAATACTATTCCAAAATCCCCTAAAAGTTATAAACAACACCAGGCATGTATACTAGCTGAAAAATCTGAGAACTATATAACTCCTTCGCAAAATCTAAAAATGTATTTACAAAATCCAACCTTTAAAAAATGTGTTGAAGAGATTATTGAATATGCAAAAGATCAATATAAAGAGAAATATATTAACAGATACAAAAAAACTAATCTCTCTCTATTTAAACAATATTCATATGAGGAAGTATGCAAAGCTTTAAATTGGGAAAGAGATCAATCATCAGTTATGAATGGATATATGTATGATAAAAAAACAAACACTCTTCCAGTTTTCATAAATTATGAAAAAGAAGAAGAAGCAATTAACTATCAAGATCATTTTGTTTCAAACAATAAACTAATTGCGATTTCTAAAAAGAGTAGAAAAATTGGATGTAAAGATTGGCAATATATTTACAAATCAAAAGAGAGAAATACTAAGATATACTTATTTGTAAGAAAAAATAAAGCAACAACAAATTCTAAAGACTTTTATTTCCTTGGAGAAATTCATCCAATAGGTGAAGCTGAAGAAATTATTATAGATAATACTCCAGCTTTTGAAATAAAATATCAGTTAGAAACCCCTGTTAGGGAAGATATATATGAATATTTTACTATTGCTGAATAGATTTAATTAAACTTTCAACAATTGGTTTATCCGCTTCTGCCCAATCTAAAGTATTTAATTCACTAATTTCTAGCCATTTATCTTCAACGTGTTCATTTCTTTTAAGAGGGCCTTCTTGAAGAGAACATAAATAGCCATGCATTGTAACAAAAAAAGAATTATATTGATGCTCAACACTCATATAATATTTATCAACACTAATAGTGGCATTAAGTTCTTCTTGAATTTCTCTAACAAGGGCAGCTTCTGGTCTTTCACCTTTTTCAATTTTTCCACCAGGAAATTCCCATTTTAATGCTGTTTCACCCTTATTTGCTCTTCTTGCACAATATATTTTATCATCATCAAAAATGATTGCTGCAACAACTTCAATTTTTTTCATATTATTTATCCTAAAGCCCATTTTTTAAAATTATTATTTATATACTATTCAAAGATAATAATAAAATAAAGATCAATTAACGAAATAAAAAAGCAAAAACAAAGCAAATTAATTTTGTTGATATATATCTCTACTTAATTTAGAATAATAGCATGTATTCAATTATATTAGTAGATGATGAATCTAGAGTAAGAGATTCAATGAAAGAACAAATACCATGGAATAAATATGGTTTTTCCATTATCGGTGAAGCTGAAAATGGTCTTGAAGCTTTAGATGTTATTGAAGAAAAATCCCCTGATGTAGTAATAACTGATATAAAGATGCCTTATTTAGATGGGCTAGAGTTAATCAAAGAAATAAGAAAAAACCTACCTACTACTACAATTATTATTTTATCTGGACATGATGAATTCTCTTTTGCACAAAGTGCAATAAAACTTAATGTTACCGAATATGTTTTAAAACCAGTTTCTAAAAAAGACATGGTTGAAATCCTTATAAGATTAAAGAAAACTTTAGACAATGAAATAGCTCTTAGAACAGACAAAAAGAGATTAGAAGAAAAATATAATAATTTAATTCCAGCTATGAAAGAGAGAATTATAAACGAAGTATATTTTGGGAACTTCACCGATTATATTGAGCAAGCTAAGGATTATAACTTTCCAATAGACTCAAACTTCTTTATAACTAGCGTTATTGAACCACAATCAGCTGATGATATAAAATTAGATTTACTTACAATAAAAGATATATTTAGAAACTTTTTTGATTCTAAATCCCAAATTATTCAATCTATTAATAAAAATACTATGATTTTAACTTTTTATTATTATCAAAAAGGTCAAGAAGAATTAGAAAAACACTTGTTTATCAAAAGAACTCTAAAAAAGATTGAGGAGTTAGATCAATATATTAAATTCTATTCAAAAACAAAATGTAATATCGGAGTTAGTAAAGTAGTATACTCCTTTAAAGATCTTGACATTGCTTATCGTCAAAGCATCAATGCAATAAATTATAAAATATATTATAAAGATCAAAACATATTTTATATTGGAGACTTAGAACCAAAGAAATCTATTGAGACAAGTAATATAAATCAAGACAACTATATAGATGATTTAATTACAGCAATAAAATTAGGAACTGAGGAGGAAATAAAAAAAGCAATAAATTCTTTATTCTATAACAATAAAAACTACAATCCTCTAGAATTAGAAGCATATACTTTAAAGATTATTTCAATGCTTACAAACCTAGCTCTTAGCTACAATTTAAATCTTAGTAAATACTCAACATTAATCAATAAGATATCGCAAATTAATACATTAAATGTAATAATTTCTAGCTTAAATGATATATCTATTTCTCTAAATAAAAAGATACAAGAAAAAAGAGAGTCCAGTAATATAAAGTTTGTTGAAGTTGCTAAAAAATTAATTGAACAAAATTACATGGATACAAATTTCAACCTTGATATGATTTGTGACATGTTAGGTGTTAGCAATGCATATTTTAGCTCAACTTTTAAAAAAGAAACTAAAACAGCTTTCACTAAAGCATTAACTAAAGTTAGAATTCAACATGCTAAGGCTTTAATAGAAAGTGAGAATTTAAAAACATATCAAATTGCAGATAAAGTAGGTTTTTCGGATTCAAACTATTTTTCTTTTTGCTTTAAGAAAATAACGGGAGACTCACCTTCAGTTTATAAACAAAAAATGAAGAAATAAAATGAAAAATAAAAATTCATCTATTAATACAATTTTCTCAAGAATATTAATATTATTCACTATAATTGTTGTTATTGTTGTTGCAACAACAATTACCTATCAATTTTATAAATCAACAAAAAGTAATATTGAAATAAATACATCACAAACCGTTATTCAAGCAAACAGAAGCATAACGTCCTTTATAACGGATGTTATGCAGATAGGAGATACAACTTTAGACTACTGTACTAACATTTATCAATATGGAAAAGATAATGTAGAACTTAGATTAAATACAATATTAGACTCAAGAAATGATATTATAACCATTAACTTTTTTGATATGCAAGGAAACATAATTGTTGGAACAACAGCCAATAATTTAAGAGATAAAGATGAAATTTTTTATCAAAGTTGGTTTCAAAATGCATTGAAAGGAAATGGCGACTACTACTTCTCAAGAGCACATGTTCAAAGACTAATACCACTTAGATATCCTTGGGTTATAAGCTATAGTAAAAGTTTTAATTATATAGATAAAGAGGGTCAAGAAAAAGTTGGTATTATGCTAATTGACTTTAGTTATACAAAACTGAGAGATATTATGGGTTATGCAACAATTGGCAAAACTGGTTATGCTTTTATAATAGATCAAGAAAACAATATTGTGTTTCACCCAAAACAAACCTTAATTAACTATGATCAATTTTCTGAAAACATTGATGATATTTCAAATGAAATATATGGTAAATACTATTCTAATGATAATGGTGTTAACAAATTAAAAGTAATACAAACTATTGATTATACTAGGTGGAGAATTGTTGGAATTGCATTCCCAAATGAAATGTTACTAGAAAGCTTCAATTCTTTTGCTATAGCCCTTATGATTATCTTAGCTTTTAGTATATTAATAACAATTTTAATTGCAAAAATAATATCTAATTATATAACTAGCCCGATTAGAATATTAGAAAAACAAATGGAAAGTATTCATAAAGAAACTTTTATCCCTCAACCTATAGAAAGAGCCTCATTAGAAGTAAAATCTTTATCAAACTCCTTTGTTGAAATGTCTAAGAGAATGAAAGCTCTTCTTGAAAAAATAATTGAAGAGCAAGAACTAATTAGAAAAAGTGAGTTAGATGCACTTCAAGCCAAAATCAATCCACACTTTTTATACAACACCTTAGATTCTGTTATATGGTTAGCTGAACAAGGTGATGATGAAGGGGTAATTACATTAGTAACAGCACTTTCTAATCTCTTTAGGATATCAATATCTAAAGGGCATGAAGTTATTACATTAGAAGAAGAGCTTGAACATTGTAGGAATTATTTAGTTATACAGCAAATGAGATATGTAGATAAGTTTAGCTTTAATATATCTATTGAAGAGGATATTAAAGATTGCCAAACTATAAAACTAATAACTCAACCAATTGTTGAAAACAGTATTTACCATGGCATAAAATATCTAATGGATCCAGGAATCATTGATATTGAGGCAAAGAAATATGATACCAATAAGATTCAAATAATAATAAAAGATAATGGAAATGGAATGAGTGAAGAAGTTAGAAAATCGCTTCTAACTACGGATAAGAAAAAGCACTTAACTGATGGAAACGGAATTGGAGTCTACAATGTTAATATGAGATTAAAACTAGCTTTTGGAGATGAATATGGCCTTAATATTGAATCTGAAATAGAAGAAGGCACAACAGTTACCATCACAATACCACTAACAAAGTAAACTATAGGGAAATGAATATGAAGAAAAACTTACCTTTGATAATATTAGTAATTCTATTAATTGGCTCTGCGATCTTTTGGAATCAAAAACGCAATGAACCTAGAGACCTTTCTTCAAATCCTTATAGAATAGCCTTTATAAGAATGAAAGAAGGGGGACAATTTTGGGGATCAATGAGAAATGGTGCTAGAGAAGCTAGAACAGATACATTTACCTCTGTAGATTTCTTTTCTACAGTAAATGCTCTCGACATTGAAACACAAAAAGAATTTGTTGAAAAAGCAATATCCAATAATGTTGACGCAATTGTAATTACCCCAAGTGATAGTAAAGCTCTAATTGAACCACTAAAAGAAGCCTCACAACAAGGTATTAAAATTATACAACTGTTTAACGAAGTGCAGGATAATGATATTGATAACACTTATTCAGTACTCATAGACTCAAAAGAGATTGGTGTCAAATTAGCAGAAGAGTTAATTAATAAATTCCCAAATAAAAATCTAAACATTCTGTTAGTAAGTAGAAGTCCAAATATATCATCTAGTAAATATATGGAAAATGGAATTATGGAGAGATTAAAAAATGTAAGTAATATTAACTGTAATTCACTATATGCAGGAAGCGATATTGATCTAATAGCTGAGAGAGTTGAAAACTATATTAATAATTATGGAAAAATAAATTGCATCATAGCTCTAGATGATGATACATCTGAAGGTGTTTCTAAATATTTTAATACTGAATCCTCTAATAAAAATATCTATTATTTTGCAACAACACACGCTCTATCTAATATTCAAAACCTTGATACTGGAATAATTGATGAACTATTGATATTAAATAGTTTTGCTATGGGATATCAAGGAGTTTATGCAGCCAATGAAATTCTAAAAGGAAATGATTTACAAGAACAAAAAATTGATTATATTTTTGTTACTAAAGAACAAATGTTTGATGAAGATGTTCAAAGAAAATTATTTGTTATTTATTAAAAAAAGGAGCAAAAATATTTGCTCCTTTCTATTTTAGTTAATTTATAAACTACTTTTTTTGTACATATTTTTGAATATCAAAAGCTACTGCAGAAACAATAATTAAACCTTTGATAATATTTTGCCAGTATGGATTAACACCAATGAATGTTAGACCATAGTTAATAAAGGTAAAGATTAATACACCAGTTATAACACCACTAACTTTACCAACACCACCGGTAACTGAAACACCACCAACAACACAGGATGCGATTGCATCTAACTCATAACCAACACCATAGTTATTAGTTGCTCCACCAGTTCTAGCGGCTTCTAATACACCACCAACAGCGATTAACGAATCACAAACTACAAACAATCCAATAATAATTGCAGTAATATTGATTCCAGAAACCATTGCAGCTTCTTTATTACCGCCAACAGCATAGATATTTTTACCAAAAACAGTTTTGTTTAATAAAACCCACATTATAATTATTGCAACTATTGCAAATATTACAATAACAGGAATAGGTCCAATAGAACTTGATCCTAATGCAGTAAAATCACTTCTTAGCCCACCAATTGGTTGTGAATTATTAGGTGGCATATTGAAATAAATGGAGTTAACACCGTATATGATTAACATAGAACCAAGAGTTGCAATAAAAGCAGGTACTTGGAATTTAGCAACAACAACGCCATTTAAAACGCCCCAAAAAGCACCAATTAAGACTGCAATTAAGATAGGAACTATAATTGGCAATTGACCCATTTCAGGATAGAATCGCCTTACATAATCTGGAGTTTGTAACATAGAAGCTGAAACAACAGCTGCCATACCAACAAGTCTTGAAGCACCAAGATCAACACCACCTATTAATATAACAAGCATCATACCAAGTGCTATAATAATCTTAGTTGAACTTTGCATTAAAATATCTCTTAAAACTCTAAAACTCAAGATTTTAGGATTGATTATAGCAATAACAATAATTAATACTAAAAGAACAATGGAAATAGCTTTATCCATTAATACAGTTTTAACATTATCCTTTGAAAATCTATTTCTTTTTATTAAATCTTCCATTCTATTTCTCCCTACCCAACATATTTTGTTGCAAGTGTCATTATTTCTTCTTGTGTTGTTTTTTTACTATCAACTACGCCAGCAACGCGGCCTTCACTCATAACTACGATTCTATCTGTCATACCAATTAATTCAGGCATTTCAGAACTAATCATAATAACACCTTTACCTTGTTCAGCAATTTCTTTCATCAAGACATAAATTTCATATTTAGCACCTACATCAATACCACGAGTAGGTTCATCTAAAATAAGAATATCTGGCTGAGTTAATAACCATCTTGCAAACAATACCTTTTGTTGATTACCTCCAGAAAGTGATCGTATTAAAGTCTTAGTACTAGGCGTTTTTATTCTAAGAGTATCAATTTGTTCAATACTATCTTTTTCCATACCATCATTAGATAAAAGACCATTTTTTGAGTAATCTTTTAAGTTGGCAATTAGAAGGTTTTCTTTTACAGAGAGTAAAGGGAAGATTCCAGTCCTTCTTCTTTCTTCTGTTAATAAAGCCATTCCTTTGTTCATAGCATCAATAGGTTTTTTAACCTTTATTTCTTCACCACGAAGATATAATTTACCACTTGTGTGAACTCTAAGACCATAAACAGATTCCATAACCTCAGTTCTTTGAGCACCAACTAATCCACCAATGCCCAAAATTTCCCCCTGTCTCAAAGTTAAAGAAACATTTTTAAAGGAAAGAGGATTAGGAGAAGTATAATCTTCAACTCTCAATAATTCATCGCCAATTTTTGGATTTCTTTCTGGGAATCTATTTGTTAAATCACGACCAACCATTTTTTTAATAATTAAGTCAGTTGTTAATTCTTTAGCTTCCCAAGTTCCAACATACTGACCATCTCTCATTATTGTAACATCATCAGAAATTTGAAGAATTTCCTCCATTTTATGAGAAATATATATTATAGAAACACCCCTATCTCTTAAACCATTTATTATTCCAAATAAATGAGCAACTTCACTTTCAGTTAAGGAAGAACTAGGTTCATCCATAATTATAATTTTAGAATCATAAGAAACAGCTTTTGCTATCTCAACACTCTGTGCATGGGAAACAGAGAGATTCCTTAATAGATCATTTGGACTCATTGATAAATTTAAACTTTCCAAAAGATCTTTTGTCTTTTTATACATTGTTTTATGATCAACAAAAGGAGACTTTTTACCACCCACTCTTGGATATCTACCAAGCCATACATTCTCCATGACATTTCTATGAGGATTAGTATGTAACTCTTGGTGAATCATTGAGATACCAAGACCTAAAGCTTCTTTTGCATCATTAATTGTAACTTCTTGACCGTTGTATATGATTTGACCTGCATCCATTTTGTATAGACCAAATAGACACTTCATCAAAGTAGATTTACCGGCACCATTTTCACCCATAAGAGCATGAACTGTACCTGGCCTAACTTTTAATGTAACATCATCAAGGGCTTTAACACCTGGAAAAGTTTTAGTTACATTATTCATTTCTAAAATATAATCCATTTAAGATTCCTTTTTAAAGAAAATAGCTCTGGGCAGAATAGCCCACCCAGAGCATCACAAATTTAAATTTTACTCTACATAAAATCTTGGTAATTCTCTTTTGTTACCATTTGATAAGGAACCCATACATATTGACCATCAGTAATTTCATAACCAATAGATTCAGAAGTAGGAGTTTTTCCCATTGCTAAATCATAAGCAATATTGAATGTAGCTGTTCCTTGGTTAACTGCATCGTTTAATACAGTACCTAAAAGAGTACCTTCTTTTAAAGCTTGAAGAGCAGGAGCTGTTGCATCAACACCAACTACAGGCATGAATTTATCTCCAGTGAAATAACCAGCTGCTTTTAATGCTTCAATTGCACCAAGTGCCATATCATCATTGTTAGCAAATACAGCTTCAATTACATCACCTTTAGATGTTAAGAATGCAGCCATTTTTTCTTGACCTTTAACACGGTCCCACATTCCTGTATCTTCAGCAACTTTTTCAACTTTAATGCCATTATCTTGTAAAGCTTTGATTGAATATTCAGTTCTTAATTCAGCATCTTGGTGTCCTGGTTCACCTTTAATCATTACATATTGTAATACACCATCGCCATTTTTATCTGCTTCTGGATGAGATTTCCAATAATCAGCAACAATTTGACCACTCATAGTACCAGATTCTTCAGCTTTTGCACCAACATAATAAACTTTGTCCCATTTAGCCATATCTTCATCAAAAGGTTGTCTGTTGAAGAATACTACTGGGATATCTGCTTTCATAGCTTTTTCAATTTCAACACCAGCTGCTGCACGGTCTACAGGGTTAAGAGCTAAAGCATCTACACCTTGAGTAATAAATAAGTCAACTTTTTCATTTTGAGTTGCTTGAACATTCATTGAATCAACGATATTTACTTTTGCTTTACCTTCTGCTGCATCTGCAAAAGCGTTACGAGTATTTGTCATAAAAGTATCATCAAACTTATAAATAGCACAACCAATTTCTGGTTCCCCACTACTACTTTCACTTTGACCATTAGCAAATACAGGACTAACTAAAACAAGAGATAACAATAATCCAACTGTTAATTTTTTCATTTTTTCCTCCTTAGGATTTTTATTGCTTGTATATTTTTGCACTCTTTTTTCAATCTAAACATAGAATATTTTTATCAAAATCTTAAAATTTTTTAGATTCTTAATTTTTTTTATAAAAAGTAAGTTTTTTAAGATAAAATTACGCAATAAATAAAATGAAGGTAATAAATCAATTGAATTATTAGAATAAAAGTAATATCTTTTAGTTAAAATATATAATTTTAGGAGATTTTTTGTGACTAAAGAACGTTTTGATAAACTATATACACAATTAATTCTTGAACTTGGTCTTCAATTTGAGAAAGGAATGAGCCTCGTAGTTCGTTGTGCACCAGATTATTATTCCTTTGCTTCAAAGATTGCAGAAGCAGCATATAAAAAAGGTGCTGTAAATGTAGAAATTGATTTAGTAGACACTAAATTAATTAAGGCTAGATGTAAATATCAAGATATAGAAACAGTTTCTAAATTACCAAAATATTTAGAAGCTATTGATAAGGAAAGATCTAAAGAAAAATGGGCTTTCTTAGCAATAAGTGATACTGAAAATAATACTGTTTTAAATGACACTAACAAAGACAAATTAGCTCAATATACTAAAGTAAAATCTGAACGTGGTAAAACAGGTAGAGATGGAAGAATTAATTTTGAAATCCCTTGGTGTATTGTATGTTATCCTCTAAAAAAATGGGCAAAACAAGTATTAAATTCCTCTACTGAAGATATGAGAGATTTACTAACTAAGATATTACTATTAGATAAAGAAAATCCAGTGAAAGCTTGGCAAGAATTTGATAAAGAATTTAAGAAAGGTAATGAATACCTAAATAGTTTAAAAATTAAAACCTTGCATTATGTTAGCCCAATTACTGACTTAACAGTATCACTTAAAGAAGAAGCAATTTGGCTAGGTGGTAGCGATGAGTGCAATAATAAACCATTATTTGTAAACATCCCAACCTTTGAACATTTTAGTGTACCTGATAAATACAGTGTAAATGGATATGTAACAACTACAAGACCTGTAACTGTATTACAAACTTTGTGCAACGATATTCGATTTGAATTTAAAGATGGAAAAGTTGTTAAATGTGAAGCTAAAGAAGGCCAACAAGCATTAGATCAATATCTTGTAAGTGATGAAAATGCTCCATATTTAGGAGAAGTAGCTTTAGTTGATGAGAGAACTCCTATAGCGCAAAGTGGCCAAGTATTTAATACTATATTATATGATGAAAATGCGTCCTGTCATATTGCAATTGGTGCAGGTTATGCTGTTTGTTTGAGTAACAATGCACAATTAGATAGTGAAGAAAAATTAGAAGAATATGGATGTAATGTCTCAAGAGTTCATACAGACTTTATGATAGGATCTTCTGATTTAAACATCTATGCAACAACTTATGATGGAAAAGAAGTTCAAATATATAAAAATGGACAATTTACTTTTTAATAAATTGCAACTATTAAAAAAATGAGGCTGATAATTTTCAGTCTCATTTTTTTATTCAAACTATTATATAAATATAAAAGTTAAAGCTAAAATTAGTGCTAAGGCAATTATTACTATAGAATAAGTAAGACGTTGTTTTTTCTTTATTTTTTTACCAACTGTAATTATTTCTTCTTCAATTTCTCTTTTTTCTTCTATTTCTTTAATTTCTTTAAGTCTTTTTGCCTCTTCTCGTTCCTTAATTGCTTTATGTTTTTGCTTTGCATTTTCTATCTCATAATAACATGAAGAACAAATTACATACCCCTCGCAGTCAAATAATTTATCATAATAACTATCTCCACAATGTTGGCATATATATAATCTGAGTAAGTCTCCATTTTTAAGCAATTCACAAACTACAACTTTTTTAACAATATCTTCATCTACAAATTTACCTTGTCTAAATCGATCAAATAAAGTGTGATGAGGTAATTCAATATTTTTATTTAAATTCTCACCTAGTTGAACAACCCTCTCACTCAAATACCTATCTTGTGTAATTAATAGGATATTATTTGTTTTACCCCGCTTCTTTAGTAGAGCTACTAAATGGTCATCTGCTATACCAATACTACCCGTATCTACTCTTTTAATTAAACCTTTTCTAGCAAGCTTTTGAATTAAGAAAGGTCTAACTTTTGCACGAAGTCTGACATCTAAATCTTTTTCTTCATTAAAAGATATTCCATACATCTCTTCCATTGTTTTTTCAAGAATAACTAGTTTTTTTCTTCTCTTTCTTAAAGTCAAACTTGCGTTTGCAATAAAATATAAAAACCAATCTTCATGAATCAAAGGAGCTGTATCTATATATACTTCATCAAATCTTTTGATATTTGAATCAAACTCTAATCTAGCCTCATCATCCCTTATATAATCATCTAATATTGCATAATAACAACATACTAATTCTTTGCTTAGAGAATAATTCTTATTTAGATATTCATCATCGTAATCTAAGGATAATTTATCAAAACATAATTGCACTTTATATTCTTCTAATTTCAAATCCTTAGCTAAATTTTTTATTAAATTATTTGTATCGAGTTTATTATTAACTCTTCTTTTATATATCAATTTTGCCATGTTGATTATTTTTTCCTTCTACTTTAAGAATACACTATTAAAGATAATCTTAGCAACTTAAAAAAAAACTGCACTTTTTTTTAAGTACAGCTTCTTAAAATATTTAATTATTTCTTCTTAGTTTTCTTTTTACTTAAAGAACTTTCAATTTGTTCTTTTGTTAAATTCATAGCTAAGTTTTCATCACTCTTAGCTTTTTCATCATCAATTGGAACATTCGTTTTACCATGTTTTAAATAGTATCCATAACGCCCATAATATAATTTTACACTCTCTCCATTAAACTCACCAAAATCTTTTATAGCAGTTTTAGCAGCAGACTTTCCTTTGCCTTTAGCTTTTGTTGCACCAGATTTAATTAGTTCACGGGCTTCTTCATAAGTAATACTAAATAACTGTTCATCGTGATCTCTCTTGTTTAAATTAATATTTAAATCACCACAATTTAAATAAGGACCATACTTACCCTTAGTTGCAATTATTTGTTCACCATTCTCATTTTCACCTAAAACACGAGGTAAAGAAAGATATTTTTTAGCAATTTCAATATCTTTTTGACACTCCTCATCTTTTTGATACCAAGAAGGAATACTTGCTCTTTTTGGTTTATTAGCAACATCTTTTCCAATTTGCCAATATGGTCCAAATCGACCAGAGAGAAGATATATTTCTTCATCATTATCATTTTTACCAAGTAGAATTGGTTCGTTTTTAACTTTACCCTTTTTAATTAGCTCTTTAATATCTTGATCTGTTACAGTTCCAGGGAGCATATCTTTTGGTAAATTAATATATTCTTGTTTACCATCTGCCTCTTTTTTCAAAACATAAGGGCCATAAGGTCCAATCATTATTGGATTCTCATCACTTATTTGAGGAAGTTTAAGGGTTTTAGCTAAAACTTTATCATCTTTACTTTTTTGAACTTTAACTTTTGATTTTAAACCATTCTCGCCTAAATAAAAATTTTCTAATAATTCAATTTTATCTATTTTATGACTTGCTATATCATCTAAATCAGCTTCTAAAAGTCTTGTAAAATCATAATCCACATATTTAGGGAAAGAATTAATTAAATATTGGCAAACTGCAAATCCCACAAATGTTGGGATTAAAGAATTACCTTCTTTAATTAAATATTGCCTATTTAATAATGTGTCAATGATTGATGAATATGTTGAAGGTCTACCAATACCTCTTTGCTCTAATTCTCTGACTAAAGTTGCTTCAGTAAATCTAGGTGGAGCTTTTGTTTCATGCTTTTGACTTAAAAGTTTATCTAAATCAAGTTCTTGTCCTACATCTAAAGGAGGTAATAAGGTTTCCTTATCATCTAAAGCTGCTTCTGGATCATCTTTTGATTCAACATATGCTCTTAAAAAACCAGCAAAAGTAATTTGAGTACCACTAGCTGTAAATAGTCCACCATTTGAAGAAATTCTTACTGTAGTTGTTTTCTTCTTAGCTTCGGCCATTTGGCTAGCCATAGTTCTTGCCCAGATTAAATTATAAAGAGCTAATTCTTTTCCACTTAAGCCAGATTCTTTAGGGGATACAAAAGTATCACCTGAAGGTCTAATAGCTTCATGGGCTTCTTGAGCTTCAGCACTATTTGATTTAAATTGTCTAACTTCTTTTGAAAGAAACTCAGCACCATATAAGTCTTTTACACTTTTTCTAGCACCGTTAATACCTTCTTCACTTAAAAAGGGACTATCAGTTCTCATATATGTAATAAGACCATTTTCATATAATTTTTGAGCAACTCTCATAGTTTCTTTTGAACTGAAATGTAATTTCTTAATAGCTTCTTGTTGTAAAGTACTTGTTATAAAAGGAGCACTTGGTTTTGAAGTTATTGGTTTACTTATAATATCAGTTATTACAAACGGACCAGATTTTATTTTTGAAAGAATATTATTAATTCCCTCTTCATCTAATAAAAGGGAATTATCATTTTTATATTCACCAGTTGTAGAATCAAAACTTTTACTTGAAGCAAGATTTTGATTATTAAATTGAATTAACTTTGCATCGAAGTTACCTTTGGCTGTATTAAAGGTAGCTTTTGCATCAAAGTATGAACTATTTTTAAAGGCAATTCTTTCTTTTTCTCTTTCTACTGTTAACATTAAACCTGGAGATTGAACACGTCCAGCACTTAATTTTCTTGAAGAGAGTTTTTGACCAACTAAGGAAGAAACATCATATCCAAATAATCTATCAATAATTCTTCTAGCTTCTTGGGCATGAACCATATCAATATCTAATTCTCTACCGGAGGTTAATGCTTTTTCTATAGCTTTTTTTGTAATTTCATGGAAAACCATTCTTTTATAATTTACTTTAGGTTTTAATACTTCTAATAAATGCCAAGATATACTTTCCCCTTCTCTATCTTCATCAGTTGCCAATAGTAAGAAGTCGGTTTTTTTTAATTCTTCTTTTAATGATTTAACTAAGGCCTTTTTTTCAGAAGGGATTATGTAATGAGGTTTAAAACCTTTCTCTACATCAACAGCTGCTTTATCAGAATCTAAATCTCTAATATGTCCGTTACTTGCTACAACGGTGCAGTTTGATGGTAAAAACTTTTTAATTGTTTTTGCTTTTGTAGGAGACTCAACGATAATTAACGTTTTCTGGCCATCCAATTCTTGCATTCAATCCTCCAATGTAGACAACAAAAGGTTGTCATTATTCTCAAGTTATAAAAAGGGATTCTATTTTTGTCAACGCTAAGACCCATTTCAAAGCTAAATTAAATAAATGAAAATAATTAAAATATTCATTTCATCATATTAAATATTTAACAAATGTCATCAATTCTCTCTTTACTAATATTACACTTTTTCAAAAAATAATCAATTTACAATTTACAATTAACTATTTTACTATTAAAGTGTTTTATTTATGAAGAGCAATATATAGCACTTGAACCCTTATTTCTTTTATAATATTGTTAATGTGCTATAATGTCTAAAGAAAAAAACTAGGAGTACTTAGTGAAAAATATAAAATATTTATTTTTAATATTATTAATTATATTCCCATTTCTATCAAGTTGTGTTGTAACAGAAGATTTGACAATTAATGATGATGAAAGTGGTAATTCTCAAATTGCAATAAGTGTAGAAGACTTTTTTATTACAGTATTAAATGATTTCTCTGAGTTTTCTAGTGATGCAACAGATAAACCAATTATGGATTTAGCTATTGACGATACAGCAAATAAACTAACAGAAAATGAAACAACAACTAATGTTTTATTTACTAAAGTTGGAAAGAATTCTTACGAAGGCTCTTTTGATTTCTCATCTCTTTCAACTTTAATTTCAGATTTAGGAGAAACTGAAAATCAAACAGTTTTAACTCTTAGTGATAATACATTAAAGTTCTACTTAGATTTGGATAATTATTATCAATTAACAAAAGCAATTCCATTCCTTTCCGATCCAAACTTTGAACCTTTTGGCCCTGAATATAATGAAGGTTTAAGTGCTGATGATTATTTAGAAATGATTAGTTTCATGTTAGGTGAAGAAGGTCCTGATGCAATAAGGAATTCTATAATTACACTTAACTTTGAAACTCCACAGCCAATAAAAACTTATAAAGGTGGAACAAAGGTATCATCAACTGAGTTTACTTATAGTTTCCCTTTAATTGACTTTTTATTATTAGCTGAACCATTAGAATTTACACTCACTTGGTAAAAAATATTTAACAGTCTCTACTAGGCTGCTATTTATTTCATTCATAATTATGGACTATGCAATTTGCATAGTCCATTTATAAAGCCTTCAACAAATTTAAATAAATATATTTTTATTTGAGTATATTTATAATTGGAAGTCTATAATAATAAATATTACTAGCTTATTCGTATATCTTATTAAATATAAGGTATCAAAATGTATTAATTAGAATAATTTCTTATATTAATGATTTAAAAATATCCTACGTTATAAAACTTCATAAGAAATTTTAAAGTAGGATTGTTTTAAAATATATTTTATAGAGATAAGTTAAACATTAAATCTAAAGTGCATGATATCTCCATCTTGGACAACATACTCTTTACCTTCCATTCTTAATTTACCTTTTTCTTTAACTTTTTGTTCACTACCTAATTCAAACAAGTCTTTACAGTTATATACTTCAGCTTTAATAAAACCTTTTTCAAAATCAGTATGAATAACACCAGCTGCTTGTGGAGCTTTAAACCCGGCTTTAAATGTCCAGGCCCTATCTTCATCACTACCAGCTGTAAAGAAAGTTCTCATTCCAAGAGTATGATAAGCACTTCTAATTAATTGATTGAGACCAGATTCTTCTAAACCTAAAGCTTCTAAGAATTCTCTTTTATCTTCTTCACTTTCCATTTCAGCAATTTCAGCTTCAATTTTACCACAAATAACTATTACTTCAGCATTTTCTTCTTTTGCTAAGTTTTTAACAATCTTTACATATTCATTATCTTCTTCAAGACTATCTTCATCCACGTTACATACATAAATAACAGGTTTTAAAGTAATTAAATGTAAATCTGAAATAGCTAATAATTCATCTTCATCTAGATTTAAAGTACTTGCAAGTTTACCTTCACTTAGACAATCTTTTAATTTTTCTAAAATAGGAAGAACTTTTTGATTTATTTTTTGTTGATCTTTATTAACACGTCCCATTTTATACATTTTAGAATAACGTTTTTCTACAGTGTCTAAATCTGAGAATGCTAATTCTATATTAATAGTTGAAATATCTCCAATAGGATCAATCTTATTATTAACATGAACAATATCTTCATCATCAAAACATCTAACTACATGAGCTAATACACCAACTTCTCTAATTGAAGCTAAGAATCTGTTTCCAAGACCTTCACCTTTTGAGGCTCCTTCAACTAATCCAGCAATATCAACAAATTCAAATGTAGCTGGAACAATTTTAGCAGGAGGTATTAATTCTACTATCTTATCTAAACGAGGATCTGGGACATTTACCATACCAACATTTGGATCAATTGTACAAAACGGATAGTTTGCACTTTCTGCTGGTGCACTTGTTAAAGCAGAAAAGATTGTTGATTTGCCGACATTTGGAAGTCCTACAATACCACAATTTAAACTCATAATTATTTCCTCTCTTGCAAAAGTTCTTGCCGCTTGACTATATCATAGATTGACAACTTGTTAAACCACAGTTAATCTAATTGTAATAAAAAAATAGAAGGTAATAAATAAAAATTTGGCAAATAATAACATAATTGATTTAACTGATGAACAATCTTTACAAAAAGCCCTAATTATTATAGTTGAATATCAACATAATCCATGCCCACCTGAGATTAGAAAACAAGAATTAGAATCTTTAGCAAAAACAATGAATGTAGTTGTTTGTGATTCAATAATTATTAATCTAAAAAAAGAGAATAGTCAAACCTTTTTAGGTAAAGGTAAAGTTTTAGAATTAAAGGAAATATCTATTGATAAAGATATTGATTTATTAATATTTGAACCAGATTTAGCACCAAGTATACAAAGAAACCTTGAGAAAATATTAGATATTTGTGTAATTGATAGACGTGAGGTTATATTACAAATATTTAGTGATAGAGCATCAACAAAAGAAGCTTCTTTACAAGTGGAACTGGCAAGACTTGAATACTCTCTTCCAAGACTTACAAGAGCTTGGACTAACCTATCTAGACAAAGAGGTGGAACTAAAGGAAATAAAGGTGAAGGAGAAAAGCAATTAGAAATCGATAGACGTTTGGTTTTAAGTAGGATTACAAAAACTAAAGAAGAGCTTCTAAAGGTCAAAAAGATAAGAGATAATCAAAGGAAAAGCAGACTTAATTCAAATATTCCAACTGTTGCTATAGTGGGTTATACAAATAGTGGAAAAAGTTCTCTTTTAAGATACCTTTCTAGTAGTGATATTTTTGTAGAAAACAAGCTTTTTGCAACATTAGATACAACAAGTAAAAAAATTAAGATGCCTAGCCATAGAGAAATGATATTTAGTGATACTGTTGGGTTCGTTAGTGATTTACCCCACGATTTAATTGAATCTTTTAATTCAACTCTAGAAGAAGCAACCTATGCTGATATTATTTTAATAGTACTTGATGGCTCACATCCTAATTTAATGGGCTGTTACAAGACAACTAAAGAAACTTTAAAAGAATTAAATTGTGAAGATAAACCAACTTTAATAATGTTAAATAAATGTGATTTAGAAATAAATAGTTTTGATAGAGCACGATTAAAAGCATTAGAGCCAACACTGATAGAAACTAGTGTTAAAAACAATATAAACATTGATAAAGTTTTAACTGAAATTGAAAATCTATATTCTCAAAATGTTGACTTATCATATTTTGAAATTCCAAATGATAGACAAGATTTAATATATTATGCAAAAAGAAACTCATATGTTATTGAAATAAAATATGAAGAAAACTTCGTTTCTTTAAAAACTAAGATTAAAGATCAATATTTAGGAGAGCTTATTAACTATAAAAAATCAACTCCCATTCAATAGGAATTGATTTTTATAATATTCATATCTAATATTTTTAATTAAATTAGAATCTCCAAAGTGCTTGAAGTGATGCTTGCATTACAAAAGCAGCATTAAAGCCACCTGAGAAAGTCATACCAACACCTGGTTCTAAACGTAGTAATAAATCAATTGGTAAATCACCATCAAAACTGTATGAAGCTTCACCCATTCCTAATACAGATAAGCCAAATACATCGGAGCTACTTAAAGGAATTCTAGCTGCTCCACCAAGACCAACATTGATATCAATTACTTCTTTTTGAACGTCAACTTCAGCAACTTTATAAAGGCCGAATCCTTCAACATTAATTGTACCTGAAAATACATCAAAGCCAACTGTACCACCAGCTGTGATATCTTTATCAACTTTATATTTGAATCCAACACCATTGATTGTACCTACTGCTAAACCAGCACTCATGTCTGAACTTTTAGCAAAAGTTGGAATCATAACCAAAGCCATTAATGCTACAACTGTTAATAATTTCTTCTTCATAATAATCTCCTTAATTTTAGATTTTCTTTTTACACATTATATCAAACATAAGTGTAGTTGAATAGTATTATATTTGTTAAAATTAAATAAATTTAATATTTTTAATATATTATTATTAGTTTTTTTCAATATTTTACCACAGTTAACTAATGTGTTGGGTAAAACTTTACCGTAAATCTTGTCATAAGTTTTTATATATTTATTAAAGCTAACAGCTTTAATTTTTCAAATATTATATATATAGTAAAAAGTAGGAGATACTAATGGATAAAATTTTTCTATATGGAGCAAGTCCTACAGAAATATACGAGGAACTTAACTTGGATAAAAAATTCCAAGCAAAACAAATATATCAATGGTTAATAAAAGGTGTTACTGATTTTAATTTAATGAGCAACCTCTCAAAAGCATTAAGAGAAAGATTAACAAACGAATTTGGATCAGCTATTTCATCAAAGGTAATTGATACACAAGTAGATGATAGTGGAGCTACTAAACTAGCTATTGAACTTTATGATGGAGCGATTGTTGAAAGTGTTCTTTTAATAGATAAAAATGAAAGAATGACAGCATGCCTTTCATCTCAAGTTGGATGTGCAATGGGATGCAAATTTTGCAGAACAGGCACAATGGGTTTAGTGAGAAATTTAAAGGCCGCAGAAATAATTGAACAATTTGTTCACCTAAGAGCCATAGGTAATGTTACTCACATAGTATTTATGGGAATGGGAGAACCTCTAGCAAATTTTGCAAATGTATTAAGTTCTATTAGATTCTTCCACAGAGAAGATGCTTTCTATATTAGTTTAAGAAGAATAACTATAAGCACCTGTGGTGTTGTTAGTGGTATTAATAAATTAACAGAACAAAACCTTAATGTTAAGTTAGCCGTTTCTTTAGTAACAGCTGACAATAATTTAAGAAGTGATATAATGCCAATAAATGATTCATACAATCTCGAAAAGTTAAAAAAGAGCTTACTTCATTATCAAAATAAGGGTGGTTCTCGCTTTACTTTAGAATATTGCATGTTAAGCGGGGTTAATTGTGATTTACAATCCGCAAAGAAATTAGCAACTTTTACAAATGGCTTAGATGCTGTTGTTAATCTTATCCCGTGGAATCCAGCTGCAGAGCTACCTTGGACAACACCTACAACTCAAGAAATAAATACTTTTACAAAGTATCTAGATGAATTCCATATTAAATACGCTAGAAGATTTACAAGAGGAAGAAGTGTTAATGGAGCTTGCGGCCAATTAGCTACAAAGTCTAGAATAAAGGAAGTATAAATTATGAAGGGCTATTTCAAATTAGAAGATAATTATATTGAAAATGAAGTTATTGATTTTAATAAAAAAAGATATGTATTTACATTTAATATTGCTTCTATTGCAATAGCCTTCGCTATTTTCTTCATATTTAGAGTACAAAGCTGCCCTATTTTTACTGTAAGTAGCATCATCTTCATAATAGCTGGCTACTTTTTCTTAGTTATAATTCATGAATTAATTCATGCTCTTTTTATTTGGATCTTTTCAAGAAAAAAAGCCCATTTTAAATTCTCTCTCATATATGCTAGTGCAGGAGCTTCAGATAGATATTTCGACAGATCATCTTATATAGTAATAGCTCTAGCCCCTGTTATTATAATCTCATTATTTCTTTCTATCCTAATAAATTATTCTTCTCCAGATCTATATAATGGTATTTTATTAGTCTTGGCTCTAAATATATCAAGTGCAATTGGAGACTTCTATATTTCTTTCATCACAGCTACTAAAGAAAAAGGAACTTTAGTTAGGGATGAAGGGGAAATAATGCACTTCTACACAAAAACTACATAATTGAAATATAGTCACATTAATTTTTTATTACTAACTTTCTAAATATTGTCATATACAATTTTTGGAGGTTATATGAGTAATGGTGTGAAAAAAAATAATAACAACTCACTGCTTAAATTCTATTTAATCATGCTAGTTGGTATATTATTAGTAAATATGTTTATTGTCCCTTATATGTCTCAATCACAATATCAAAAAGTAGATTATGGGACATTCTTAACAATGCTCGATAGTAAACAAATTGAAAAAGTAGAAATTGATGGCAACGATATATTCTTTACAGCAAATAATAGTTTTGATCAATTATATAAAACAACTACATTCCAAGATCCCGATTTAGTAAATAGACTTTATGCATCAGGTTGTAGCTTTGGAAGAGTTGCTCCAGCTGAAATATCCCCTTTATTATCAATGTTACTTTCATGGGTTATTCCATTTTTAGTAATATTTCTTTTAGGTAGATATCTACAAAAGAAAATTAACTCCCAATCTGGGGGTTCAGGTGGTGGTGGACTCTTTTCATCTTCAATGCAATTTGGTAAAAGTAATGCAAAAGTATATGTCCCAAGCGAAACTGGAATTAAATTCAGTGATGTAGCTGGTGAAGATGAAGCAAAAGAACTATTAACAGAAATTGTTGATTTTCTTCATAAACCCGAAAGATATACTCAAATTGGAGCAAAAATTCCAAAAGGAGCTCTCCTAGTAGGTCCTCCTGGAACTGGTAAAACTTTACTTGCTAAAGCTGTAGCTGGTGAAGCAAATGTACCCTTCTTTTCTATTTCAGGAAGTGAATTTGTAGAAATGTTTGTAGGAATGGGTGCTGCAAAAGTTAGAGATTTATTCAAAGAAGCAAACAAAAAAGCTCCTTGTATTGTCTTTATTGATGAAATAGATGCTATTGGTAAAAAACGTAATTCCTCTATTCAAGGTGGAAACGATGAAAGAGAACAAACTCTAAACCAATTACTTACAGAGATGGATGGGTTTGATACATCAAAGGGTGTTGTTCTACTAGCTGCCACTAATAGACCTGAAACTTTAGATCCAGCTCTACTAAGACCTGGAAGATTTGATAGAAGAATTCCTGTTGAACTTCCTGATTTAATTGGTAGAGAAGCTATTTTAAAAGTACATGCTAAAAATATTAAAACAGCTAGTAATGTTAATTATAATGATATTGCAAGAGCAGCATCTGGTATGAGTGGTGCTGAATTAGCAAATATTATAAACGAAGCAGCATTAATTGCTGTTAGAAATAAAAGAAGTAAAGTAATTCAAAAAGATTTAGAAGAAAGCATTGAAGTAGTTGCAGCAGGCTATCAAAAGAAAAACAAAATATTAAGTGATAAAGAAAAATTAATTGTTTCTTATCATGAAGTGGGACATGCTCTTGTAGCAGCTCTTCAAACTAATACCGCTCCAGTTTCAAAAATTACAATTATTCCAAGAACAAGTGGAGCCTTAGGCTTTACTATGCAAATAGATGAAGAAGAGAAAAATCTACTTAGCAAAGAAGAATTAGAAAATAAAATTGCTATATATACAGCCGGTAGAGCTGCAGAAGATGTAGTATTTAATTCTATTACTACTGGCGCTAGCAATGACATAGAGCAAGCTACAAAGCTCTCTAGAGCCATGATTACAAGATTCGGTATGAGTGATGAATTTGGTATGGTTGCATTCGAAGCTCAAGGAAGTCAATATCTTGGTGGAGATTCTTCATTAATATGCTCTGAAAAAACAAGTTCTCAAATTGATGCTTTAGTAACAGATTTAGTTAATAAACAATATAATAAAGCTAAAAAATTACTTAAGGATAATATTAAAAAACTACATGAAATTGCCGAATATCTTTATAAAGAAGAAACCATTAATGGTGAACAATTTATGGATATATTATTAAGAGATAAAAAAGAAATAAGTTAAACTTAGTAAAATAAAAAATTTTATGAGGCATTTTAAAAATGCCTCTTTTTTTATACATAAGAAAAACCCCATTAAAATAATGAGGTTTATTAAAATAAATACTATCTAAATTTATTAGATAAGACCTTTATCTTGAAGCATTTGAGTAGCAACAGATTTTACACTAGCGCCTTCATCAACCATCAAGTTGTATTTTTGCATATCTTCATTACTGAATTTATTACCTAAAGCATTTAAAGCTTCAACAACATCTGGATGTTCATTTGCATATTCAACAGTCATAATTGGTGTACAGAAATATGGAGGGAATACGTTTTTATCATCCTCTAAGTTAACAAAACCATATTTTGCAATTCTCCCATCGGTTGAATAATAAGTATTGATATCAATTTGGCCTTCAAGTAATGCTTGAGTTGTGATACCTTGGTCCATTCCTTTATATTCTTTAAATTCAAATCCATAAGTTCTAATTAAAGCTGGATATCCATCCCCTTCTCTAACTGGGAATTCTTGGTCTCCACCTAAAACTAATTGATCAGCGATTGGCTCTAAATCTGAAATAGTTTTAACACCATATTCATCAACTAAATCTTGAGTAACAGATAATACATATGTATTGTTGAAACCAAAAGGTTCAAGCCAGGTAATACCAAATTCTTTTTCACTATTTTCTTTAACATAGTTATAAGTTGCATCAGGTCCAATATTATCTGTTTGGTTGAAAATAGCTCCGTATGTAGTTCCGGTATATTCAGGATATAAATCAGCATCTCCACTCTTTATTGAATTCCAACAAAGAAGAGTTCCACCTAATTCTTTTACTTCAGCTTCAATACCTTTAGATTCTAAGTATTGACCTAAAGCCTCTCCCATAATTCTTTGTTCTGTATAGTTCTTATGAACAATAGTAACTTTATCTTTTGATGAATTACAACTTGTAAATAAAGTTATTATAGCCACTAACAAAATAAAACTAATTGTTTTAATATTTTTCATATTTTCTCCTTTCTAATTAATCTTTTAAACCTTTTGAGGTTAGAGCCTTCTCAACTATACCTAACAAAAAGTCTACAATAAGTGCTAACACAGCAGATAATAATGCACCTGTGAAAATCATAGGTTGATTGAAGGTACTCAAACCTCTATAAATCAGATCTCCTAATCCTCCTGCAGCTATAAGAGTTGCAATTGTTGTAATACCAATACAAGTTACAGCAGCAATTCTAACTCCACCCATAATTACAGATATTGCTAAGGGAATTTCAACTTTGAACATAATTTGTGTTTTAGTCATACCCATTCCTCGAGCAGCTTTAATAATTGAAGGATCAACATTCTTTATTCCAATTAATGAATTTTTGATAATTGGTAATAATGCATATAAAAAGAGTGCAAATACAGCTGGTTTTGTTCCAATACCAAAGATAGGCATTGCAAAGGCAAACATAGCTAAAGATGGAATAGTTTGAATTATATTTGCAGCTCCGATTACAATTCTTGCAGCTTTATCATGGTTTACAATTAAGAAACCCACAGGGATACCGATTAAACAAGCTAAAATAACAGCTGTAAAGGATAGAGATACATGCTCTAATGACTTTTGAACTATCATAGGCCAATTATTTGTTATAAAATCAATCATACTAATAGTCCTCCGTTCCTGGCATAATCTGACTTAGTACATTTAAAATACTAGCATTAGTAATAATTCCGTGATATAAACCTTCTTCATCAACTACTGGAATATATTTTACGCCTTTTTCATTTCTAAGATTTATTACATCAGTTAAACTTGTTTCAGGTGTAACACTAATAAAATCTTTTTTCATAATATCAGTCATTTTTGTTTTATGATCATTTAGACCAGCTAATCTATTTGCACCAACAAGTCCTACTAATTTTTTCTTTTCCTTTTTTAGGTTTTCAATAACACAAAGCATTAAAGTTTCTTTGTTTGCCATTCTTTCAATAGCTTGGGCAGTTGAACGAGAAGCCATAATAGTTGGAAAGTTCTTAACCATTACATCTTGTGCACTTAGCATATCAGGCGTCTTCCATAATCTATTTTTTCCAACAAAATTTAGAACAAAATCATTGATAGGGTTTTTTAATATTTCTTCGGCACTATCGCATTGAATAATTTTACCTTCTTGCATTACAGCTATTCTGTCCCCAACTTTAATTGCTTCATCAATATCGTGAGTAACAAAAATAATAGTTTTACCTAACTCGTCATGAATTCGAACTATTTCATCTTGTAATTGTTCTCTTGTAATTGGGTCTAATGCAGAAAAAGGTTCATCCATTAAGATAATATCAGGATCATTTGCAAGAGCTCTTGCAACACCAACTCTTTGAAGTTGTCCACCAGATAACTCTTTTGGGTAACGAGAAGCATAGATATCTGGATCTAAATCAACTTTATCTAATAAATCTCTTGCAACTTGTAAATTTTTTTCTGTATCTTTTGAAGTTAAAGATAATACAGCAACTACATTTTGTTCTATTGTCCAGTGTGGAAACAATCCAATTTGTTGAATTACATATCCAATTCTACGTCTAAGCTGTATTTTATCCATTTTGGTTATATCTTCACCATCAATGGTGATTGTACCTGAAGTTGGATCTACTAGGCGATTAATCATTTGCATTGTTGTAGTCTTACCACAACCACTTTCGCCAACCAAAACCATAAATTCGCCGTCCTCTATGGTTAAGTCAAGATTATCAATAATCTTTGTGGTGCCATCATATGTTTTTACAATATTCTGTAACTGAATCATCACTTTTCTCCTTGAAGTTTATAAAATGTACAAAAGTGTAATTTAGGTATCATGTTGAATATTAAAAAGTAAAAAAACATGCCTTTCTTTAGCGATTCCTTCAATTTTTATTGAACGAAGTGTGGAGTTTTTTTTATTTGTCAAAACTTCCCCCTTGATGTATTCAAAAGTAAAAATACTCTTATATTTCCAATAGAAAATATGACTAAAAATACAGTCATAATTAATTTGATAAAGGCTTTTTCTTAACCTCTATTAAGCAATTGATAAATATTTTTTTATCTACTAAAAAAATAATAAAATATGGAAAAAAGAATATATATATATAAGCAATGGTTTTCATCGCATTTATACATGTAATATGCAAAAAATATACAACAAATAAGATTGTATAAGCCTTACAAAATTTTACCAAAATTAGGTAAAATTAAGGAATCTATTTTTTGCGCTAAAAAATATCATAAAAAGATAATAACACAAAAAATAAATTTAGAAAACCACAAGAAGCTGTCATTTTAGGGATTATAAAGATGATAAATTATTCCAAATTTAATTTACTATATATATTAAATTAAAAAATCATAAAAAAATGGACACAGAATCAACTATGTCCATTTTATTATTTTTGATTTTAAAAGAGATAAAACTTATTCATCATCTTTAATTAAAACTGCTTTTATACGTCTAACTCCAGCTGATGAAGATTGTTCTTTTTGGATTTTAAATCTTCCCATTTCGCTTGTATTTGAAACATGAGGACCACCACAAACTTCTTTTGAGAAATTTCCAATAGAATAAACTTTTACTTGCTCACCATATTTACTATCGAAGAAAGCGATAGCACCTTGTTCTTTAGCTT
This sequence comes from Pleomorphochaeta sp., assembly GCA_028532815.1. Classification (GTDB taxonomy): domain Bacteria; phylum Spirochaetota; class Spirochaetia; order Sphaerochaetales; family Sphaerochaetaceae; genus Pleomorphochaeta. Next base: position 31,538 of record JAQQAS010000037.1, on the reverse strand, counting down.
CTTCTAAAGTCATAGTTTCGCAAATAACATCTTGATTTTTCTTAATTTCAGAATTTACTATATCTTCTACTTTTTGAAGATCTTCTTTGCTAACTTTTTCTGGATGAGTAAAATCAAAACGTAATCTATCTATTGTAATATTTGAACCTTTTTGACCAACATGATCGCCTAAAACAGTTCTTAGAGCTTGGTGAAGCATGTGAGTTGCAGTATGTAAAGCTGTTGTTTTTTCACTATGATCTGCAAGTCCACCTTTAAATTTTTGTTCAGCACCGCTTCTACTTTGACTTTGGTGTTTTTCAAAAGCTTTTGCAAAACCTTCTTCATCAACACTTAAACCATTTTCTTGGGCAAGCTCTTTAGTAAGTTCAATTGGGAATCCATATGTATCATATAGTTTAAAAGCCATACGACCTGGAATCATTTTTGCTTTACCTTTTAAGATATTAGGAATCATTTTCATAAATTCCTTTTCACCTTTTTGTAAAGTCTTACTGAATTTTTCTTCTTCTAGTTCTAATTCTTTATAAATAAATTCTAAATTTTCAATTAACTCAGGGTAAGCATCTTTATATAAATCAACAACTATTTTTGCTAAATTACTTAAGAAATCACCTTCAATACCTAATTTTCTACCATGTCTAATAGCTCTTCTAATTAATCTTCTAAGAATATAACCTTGTCCAACATTAGATGGAGCAATACCTCTTTGGTCTCCTAAAATAAAACAACTAGTTCTTACATGGTCAGCTAAAATTCTAATAGACATATCAGTTTCATCGCTATCGCCATATTTAGCATTTGAAAGCTCTTCGATACCTGCGATAATTGGTGTAAAGACTTCAGTTTCATAGACATTCTTTTTACCTTGAAGGATAGCAATAGTTCGTTCAATACCCATGCCAGTATCTACACATTTTCTATCCATCTCAACATATGTGCCATCTTCTAATTTTTTATAGCCCATGAAAACATCATTCCAGATTTCAAAATATTTACCACAAGAACAACCTGGTTTACAATCATCGCTACATTTTTCACGTCCAGTATCAATAAACATTTCACTATCTGGACCACAAGGACCTGTTTCACCTGCTGGTCCCCACCAGTTATCTTTTCTTGGCAAGAAATAAATTCTTTCCTCTGGGATTCCATGTTTCATCCACTCTTGAGCAGAAATATTATCTCTAGGGACTTCATCATCTCCAGCAAATACTGTAACTGATAATTTTTCACTATCAATATTTAATTCTTTTGTTAAAAATTCATAACTAAAAGCAATAGCTTCTTTTTTAAAATAACTACCTAATGACCAGTTACCCAACATTTCAAAGAATGTTAAATGGTGAGGGTCTCCAACCGCATCAATATCTCCAGTTCTAATACACTTTTGATAATCACAAAGTTTATCGCCTGAAGGGTGTTCAGCACCTAAAATATAAGGTACTAAAGGATGCATTCCAGCAGTTGTGAATAAAACTGTTGGATCATTTTCTGGTATCAAAGAAGCTCCACTAATTTGCTTGTGATCTTTAGATACAAAGAAATCAATAAATTTTTTTCTTAATTCGTTTGCTGTAAGTTGTTTTTCCATATCAAAGATAGTAATTTTTGTACAATTTTTAGTCAAGATTTTTATTAATTATTTAAGAAATAAAGCTACATATATTTAACATTTTTTGAAATTAAAACAATTTCAATTGCACAACTTCCTCTTTATTTGTTTTTTTAGCAATTTTAGTAATCTCTGTTTCATTTAAGGCTTTTGGTAAATCACTAGGGAATCTAATAGACTTAGCACCTTTTTCAATTAACAATTTTGGCCAAGTAATAGAAGAATCTTTTTTAAGATAACTAAAAAAGAAAACATTTCTATTTATCTCTAAAGAATGTTCAGCTATTTGTATTGCTCCACCTCTATCTCTCTCTTCAATTATTATAGAAGCACAAGAGAGAGAAGTCATTAATCTATTTCTTAAAAGAATATTCCATTTAATATTTTTATTATTTGGAGCAACTCTTGTGATAACTAAACCACCTTCTTTCTCTATATAATCTTGAATTTTCTTATGTTCTTTTGGATATACCTTATCTAAAGGAGTGGCAAGTACAGCAATAACTGGAGCAAAGTTTGATAAGCTATTTACAGCAGCATGTCCTTGAATACCGAAAGATAAGCCACTAATAACAATAATTTCATTTTTGATTAACGATTTAACAACCTTATCAACCTTATCAACACTTTCTTTCTTCGGAGATTTAGTGCCAATAATTGAAACACTTTGTTTATTTAATAAATCAAGATTTCCTTTACAATAGAGAATTCTAGTTGGAAAAGAACTGTCATCAATTCTAGTTGGCCAATTATCATCACCATATAAAAGAATTGTAGTATCATTAGAAAGGGTTTTGAAATCTTCACATACTTTTGTATATATTTCGAACAGTTTATTTATAGATACAGATAAATTGCTTGCCCATAGAGAAAAATCACTACTTATTGGAAAGCTAAAAAGATGTTTATATTTATCCCAAATAAAACAAGCTTTATTAAAATCACTATTACAAACAATAACTAAAGTTTCCCAGTTAATAGCTTGTACTAAATTATCCTTTATCATGATTCTAGATTATCATGAGCATTCTATAAATTTCAATCTATATAGCAATTTTTATTTTGGGTTAAAGTTTAGCCCATATATTTGTTAGTAACCTTTTAAGGATGGAAAAATTTTTATTAAACCCTTTTTAATAATTAAAACAGTAATAAATCCAAAATTTACCGTATTTTTATGCAAAAAAATCACTTTTTTCAATAAAGGTGTTGACAATAATTTTTCTACAGTGTATAAACAACATCGTTGACGCCGCTTTAGCTCAGTTGGTAGAGCAAAGGACTGAAAATCCTTGTGTCCCTGGTTCAATTCCTGGAGGCGGCAAACAGCACGGAAGATATAGTCTTCCGTTTTTTTTTGCCCAATTTTTTTCAATTAATTTTCATTAACATTGCAACAATTTACCTCATATTTATTCATTAAACAACAAAAATACAACATATTTTTTATAAATATGCACAAATTTATGAATATTTACAATAATTTGTTGCTAAAACACTTGATTTTGCAACAAATGTTTTATATGATGTCAACAATTTAGGCTTTCTAATTATTTTAGATTTAATCTTTAGAAAAAGGAACTATATCTTGGCAACATTATTTTTAGAAGATGGTAGTAAATTCGAAGGAAAATCTTTTGGTGTAAAAGCTCCAAATTTAAAAGAAATTTCTTGGAATAAGAGTATTAGTGAAATTGTTTTTAATACTAGTATGAGTGGTTATCAACAAATTTTAAGTGACCCCTCCTATAAAGGTCAGATGGTTTGTTTTACTTATCCTCAAATTGGCAATTATGGGATAATAAAAGAAGAGGAAGAAACAATTCTCAATGAAAAAGTTCACGTTAGTGCAATAGTTGTAAAAGACTATTATGATGGAAAAGTTGATAAAGATAGGATTACACTTAATCAATATTTACTTGATAATAATATAATTGGGATAAGTAATATTGATACTAGGGCTTTAACAATTCATTTAAGGGATACGGGATTTAAAAGAGCTATTATTATTAATGAAGATAATTTAGGAAAGGAAGAAGAGTTATTAGTTATAAAATACCTCAAATCCTTTCCTTTTATTTCGCAAACTAATCAGTGTGAAAAAGTTTCAACTAAAAAAGCTATAAACAATCCTCAAATTATTAATTCAAAAAAATTAACAAATCCACAAATAAAATGTGCCTTAATTGATTTTGGAATTAAAAAATCAATTATTAAAGAATTATATAAAAGAAATGTTAGTGTTACTCTTTTTCCTTCAAATACAAATAAGGATCAAATCTTAAACAAAGGTTTTGACTTGTTATTTTTAAGTAATGGTCCAGGGGATCCTGAAACTCAAACTTCAGCTATTAAGTTAGTCAATGATTGCAAAAACAAAATACCTATTGTTGGAATTTGTTTAGGACACCAAATTATTACCTTAGCCCTAGGTGGTGAAACTTCTAAAATGAAATTTGGACACCATGGTGCCAACCAACCAGTTACTGATGTTTTTACAAAGAAAACTTTTGTAACAAGTCAAAACCATAGTTTTGTAACTTCTAAGCTTCCAAATGAAGCTGAACTTTGGTTTAAAAATTCAAACGATGATTCAGTTGAAGGACTTAAAATCCCTTCATCAAAAATTATGTGTGTTCAATTCCACCCAGAAGCAAGTCCAGGACCTCAAGACAGTCTTTGGATTTTTGATGAATTTATTAAAGAGGTTAAATAATGGGTAAAAGATTAGATATCAAAACTATTTTAGTTATTGGAAGTGGTCCTATTATAATCGGTCAAGCTTGCGAATTTGATTACAGTGGAACTCAAGCAATTAAGGCTTTAAAGCAAGAAGGTTATAAGGTTATTTTAATTAATCCAAATCCTGCAACTATGATGAGCACCCCATCTTTAGCTGATAAAGTATATATGGAGCCATTAACCTGTGAATATGTTGAAGCTATTTTTAAGAAAGAAAATATAGATGCTATTCTCTCAACTGTTGGAGGGCAATCAGCTCTAAATCTTACTCTTGAATTACAAGATAAAGGATACTTAGAAAAATATAATATTGAAATTCTTGGAGCAAGTGTTGAATCTATTAATAAAGCTGAAGATAGAGGAGAATTTAAAAAACTCATTAGTAAATTAAATTTAAAATCTCCAAATAGTGGAATTGCAAACAATTTAGATCAAGCTATTACCTTAGCAAAAGAAATAGGATTTCCACTCATAATTCGCCCAAGTTTTACTCTTGGAGGAAGAGGTGGTGCAATTGCAAACGATGAATCTGAATTTAAAACTCTTGTAAAAAATGCTCTATTAGAAAGCCCTAATTCTCAAGTTTTAATCGAACAATCGCTTATAGGTTGGTCAGAATTTGAAATGGAAGTTATGAGAGATAAAAACGATAATGCTATTATAGTTTGCTCTATCGAAAACATTGACCCTATGGGTGTTCACACAGGGGACTCAATAACAATAGCCCCAATTCAAAGTCTAAGCGATAATGAGTATCAGATAATGCGTAATGCATCTATCGCAATTCTAAGAGAAGTAGGTATTGATTGTGGTGGATCCAATGTTCAGTTTGCCTTAAATAAAAAAACTGGAGAGATGGTTGTAATTGAAATGAATCCAAGAGTTTCCAGATCTTCAGCCTTAGCATCTAAAGCAACAGGGTTTCCAATAGCCCACTGTTCTACAAAACTTGCTATTGGGTATACCTTAGATGAAGTTGTAAATGAAATTACAGGAAAAAGTGTTTCTTGTTTTGAACCAGCTCTTGATTATTGTGCTGTAAAAGTTCCTAGATTTGAATTAGAAAAATTTCCCCTACCTCCATCTGCTATAGGCTCTCAAATGAGAAGTGTTGGAGAATCTTTAGCTTTAGGTAGAACTATTTTAGAAGCATTAAATAAAGCAATTAGATCTATTGAAACAGGCTTTGAAGGACTTGAAGTTATAGAAAAGGATGTTGATGTTTATTTAAACAATGCACACCCCCTAAGAATATTTTCAGCCTATACTAAAATTTATCAAGAAGGTGAACAAATCATCGACAAAATTGCTGATATCACAGGATTCGACACTTTCTTTCTATATCAATTGCTTGAACAAACTAAGTTAGATAAACTTATTCAAAATTCTAAACTAACTAGAGAGTTAATTTTAAAAGCTAAACAATATGGAATGAGTGATAAGAGAATTGCTACTCTTTCAAACAAAAGTGAAGGTGATATTTCTTTCTTAAGAGATAAATTTAATATTCATATTACTCCCCACTTTGTTGATACTTGTGCTGGAGAATTTGAAGCTCTTACTCCTTATTTATACAATACTTATGGAGAAAAAAGCGAAGGTGATTTCTTAGGAGATAATGCAGTTGCAATTTTAGCAAGTGGTCCAAATAGAATTGGACAAGGTCTTGAATTTGATACTTGTTGTTCTTTATGTTCTCTAACTTATAAAAACTTAAATATAAAAACAATGATTATTAATTCGAACCCTGAAACTGTTAGTACCGACTATAATAGTAGTGATAGACTATATATTGAGGCATTAAATAGCGAAAGTGTTATTGAAATTTTAAATAAAGAAAAAGTTAAAAATGTAATTATTCAACTTGGCGGACAGACTCCTTTGAATATTGCAAAAGACTTAGTTGATGCAAATTTTAATATAATTGGAACTCAGTTAGATGGAATAAATGCTTGTGAAGATAGATCAACTTTTAAAGAAGCTATTGAAAAATTAAATCTAAATCAAGCTAAAAATAATATTGCATCAAGCAAAGAAGAAGTATTTAAGATAGCAAGTGAAATTGGATATCCTGTTTTAATTAGACCTTCTTTTGTACTTGGTGGAAGAAGCATGTTTATTGCCTATAATAGTGAATCATTAATTAAGTTTTTAGAAAATGAAATTGTTGTTATAAATGAAGAGAAACCAATTATTATTGACGAATTCTTAGAGGATGCATTTGAATATGATTTAGATGGTGTATTTGATGGAGAGAAACTTTATATTGGAGGAATTTTACAACATATAGAAGCTGCTGGAATTCACAGTGGAGATAGTGCTGCTGTTTTCCCTCCTTATAAAATCAAAGAAAAACATTTAAAACAAATGAAAGAAGCTACCTTTAAGCTATGTAAAGAATTTAATATAAACGGGCTTGTAAACCTTCAATTTGCAATCAAAGATGATAAGCTTTACATCATTGAACTTAATCCAAGAGCAAGTAGAACTATCCCATTTATTTCTAAATATTCAAGAGTAAATCTAATTGAAGTTGCAACTAAAGTATTTATGGGAATATCCCTTGTTGAGCAAAATCTAGTTAAGAAAAATGAAATATATGCAAGTGGAACTTGCCAAATTGGTTGGGCTATTAAAGAAGCTGTTTTCTCATTCGATAGATTTAAAGATATAGATCCTATCCTTGGTCCTGAAATGAGAAGTACTGGTGAGACTACTGGAAGTGGATATACTTTTGGTGAAGCATATGCTAAATCACAAATTAGTTCCGGCAATACTCTTCCAACTAAAGGTAAAGTTTTAATTAGTGTAAATAAAAAAGATAGAGAAACTATTATTCCTATTGCAAAAGAATTACAAGAATTAGGTTTTAATATTGCCGCAACTAGAGGAACTGCTAGAGATCTTTTTGAAGCAAACATTCTCTGTGAAGTTATGTTAAAAACAAAGGATGGCTCTCCTAATATTGTTGATTACATAAGAGCGAAAGAAATTTCATTAGTTATTAACACACCAATGGGATTCCACGCTATTTCAAGTAATGATGAAATTAGAAGTGAAGCTCTTAAACAAAAAATACCATATACAACTACTACAAGTGCTGCTAAAGCTGCAGTTGATGCTATTAAGTATATGATGAAGAGAGAATATAAAGTTCAAGCTATAGGGGAATTTATATAATTTATAAAAATACCTCTAAAGTAATTTTCAAAAAATATATTTTGTCTACTTTAGAGGTTATTATATTATTTGTATATCTTATTAAATATTAAAGAGCTAATATTACATTTACATCATCTTCGTTCCAATCAGGAGCAAACCACCTAAAAGTAATACCAACATACCCTGTTACAGAATATCTAAAATCTTCAACGCTTAATGATGAAGCATTTTCACTAGTATAGGGGTCAAACCATAAGGCTTTTGCTGTAGCTCCTACATCTAAACTAACAGATTGAACTTGATCTGAAAGTGAAATTCGATAGCCTGCATTTAAAGCCCCACCCCAATAAATTAGTGTATAAGGGGTTGCTAGGATATCATCATCCATTTCAGCAATTACTGAAATAGCAGGTCCAAGATTTACATAACTTTCTACTAATGGAGACATTTGATTTCTTATAGCCAAACCAAAAATAGCATCAAATAGATAAACATCACTATCCATTGGAACAAAATCTAAGGCATAATACATTCCAACAGGAGCATCCATAAAAAATACTGATCCATTAAAATTGGCTCCAATTATTGATACTTCTTCACTATCTGTTGTAAAAACAGGGCTTAAATATGATGAACTCACCATTAGTGATGAATAAATATCATTAAATAAAGGATTTGCTCCATCATCGTAATAAGATGTATGCACATAAGTTGTCTTTGCAAAAAGACCGACATTCATTGATAATAAAATTAACAATGTGATAATAATTTTTTTTGAATTTTTCATAATACTCCTAATTCATTTACAATCTAAAATAATCAACACTTAGAAAATATAGAAAGTTACACTTTAATAAAAAAATATTACCTTTTTATCATATTCAAATCAAGCTTTTTCTAGTTAAAGTAAGAAATAGCTCCCTTAAACATTAAATTGTTAGCCTTATATTCTCTTACATTTTTATATAAATCATCTTTACATCTCTCTAAATGCCCCATCCTACCAAGGATTCTTCCATCATCATTTGTAATTGATTCTATTGCATATACGCTTCCATTTGGATTGTAGTTTATATCCATTGAAGGCATATTCTCATTATCAACATATTGGCAAGCTATTTGCCCATTTTTAATAAGAGATGTTAAATGCTGATCATTACAAACAAATCTTCCCTCTCCGTGACTAATTGGAACATAATATGTATCTCCAACATTATAGTGCATCATCCAAGGACTTTTATTAGATGAGACTCTAACTTTTACAAGGGATGATTGGTGCTGATTTATTTTATTGTATGTTAGTGTTGGACTATTTTCATTTACACTAGAGATTTTAGAATATGGAAGTAATCCTGATTTTACTAAGGCTTGAAACCCATTACATATTCCTAAGATCAGACCATCTCTTTTATATAATAAATTATTTATAGAGTCTTTAACATTTTCTGCTTGTAAAAAGCTAGAAATAAATTTAGCACTTCCCTCAGGCTCATCTGCTGCACTGAATCCACCAGGGATAAATAAGATTTGACTTTCTAAAGTTTTATTTATAAATAAATTTGTACTTTCTCTCAAAGTATCAAAATTTAGAGTATTGATTATTACTTGCTCAACTTCAGCGCCGACCTCATTAAAAGCTCTAACACTATCTAATTCACAGTTTGTACCAAAGAAAACAGGAATTACAACTCTAGGTTTTTTAAAATTCTGTTTCGAAAATATTACATTTTTCTCATTAAAATCAATATTTTTTAATTTTGGAGTATCCATTTCAACTTTTGTTGGATAAACACCTTCTAATACATCTTGTGATATTTTAAATATCTCATTTAAATCAATGTTTTGCTTTCTATATTTTAAATTATACTCACTCGTTGTTTTACCAATAACATCATAATCTAAATTCAACTGATCAACTTGATCTTTAATTTTATCAAAAGAATTAACTTCAAGTAAAATAGATCCAATATTATATTTGTTTAAATCTACATCATCACTGAGAGTAAATCCAATTTTATTTCCAAAACTCATTTCACAGAGAGCTTCTATTAATCCCCCTCTACATAAGGAGAACGAAGACAATATGTTTTGATCTTTTATTAGAACTTCCATTTTAGAAAAATAATCTCTTACATTTGTTGAAATTGGAAATATTATTAATTTTGAATTTTCTTTTGTTAAGAGAGAGACTCTAACCTTATCAACAGTGGATAATCCAACTGCAAAAGATACTAAAGTATTTGGCACATCTAAATCTTCATAGGAGCCACTCATAGAATCTTTTCCACCAATTGCTGGAATCTTTAAATCAAGTTGAGCTTTTAATGCTCCAAGTAAAGCTGCACTTACATTTCCCCATTTTAAACTATCATTTTTAACTGAAGCAAAATATTCTTGAAGGGATAAATAAATTGAATCAAGTTTAGCTCCACTTGCTATTAATTTTGAAACAGAACTAATTAGGGAAATATAACTTCCTTTGTAAGGAGTGTTATCAACTAATTTAGGATCAAATCCATAACTCATTAAAGATACAGTATCACTCTTACCATCAACTGGTAATTTTGCACACATTACTTGCTCTTTAGATGCTTGGAATTTACCTCCATAAGGAAGTAAAACACTAGATGCGCCGATGGTTGAATCAAAGATATTACTTAATCCCTTTTGAGAGCAAAAATCTAAATCACTGTACATATTATCTAAGAAAGGTTTTAAATCGTCTTCCACTTTAAAAGAGTTTATTTTATCTTCTTTTTCAATTAAAACAGATGTATATTTTTCACTTCCATTCGTATCTAAAAAATCTCTAGAAATATCTACAACAACTTCTCCATCATACATCATAGTAAGTTTGTTATTATCTTCAATTGTTGCAACAACACTTGCTTCAATATTTTCTTTATTAGCTTTTTCAATTATAAAATCAATATCTCTAGAATTTACAACGATAGCCATTCTTTCTTGAGATTCACTAATTGCAATTTCATTTATTTCTAAGTTCTCATACTTTAATGGAACTTTATCTAATTCAATATTTAATGACCTAGAGAGTTCTCCAATAGCAACACATACCCCGCCTGCACCAAAATCATTACATCGCTTGATTAATTTAGTTACACTGCCATCTTTGAATAAACGTTGAAGTTTTCTCTCTTCTGTTGCATTACCTTTTTGAACTTCAGCCCCACAAGTTTCCAATGATTCAAGATTATGAGATTTAGAAGAACCAGTAGCTCCTCCAATTCCATCTCTACCTGTTCTACCACCAAGAAGAATTACTACATCACCCTTACAAGGTGTTTCTCTAACTACATTTTCTTTTTTTGCTGCTGCAATTACAGCTCCTAATTCTAGATGTTTTGCTTTATAACCGTCATGGTAAAACTCTTTAACTAGAGATGTTGCTAGACCTATTTGATTTCCATAACTACTATTACCTTTAGCTGAAACTTTTGCTATTGTTCTTTGAGGCAATTTATTTGCCATAGTCTTATTAAAAGGCTCTCTAGGGTCAGCTGTTCCACTAATTCTCATAGCTTGATATACATATGCTCTTGATGATAAAGGATCTCTAATTGCTCCTCCTATACAAGTTGCAGCACCACCAAAAGGTTCTATTTCAGTTGGGTGATTATGTGTTTCGTTTTTAAATAATAATAAATAATCTTGATAGGAACCATTAACATCAACCTTTACATTTACTGAACAAGCGTTTATTTCTTCGCTTTCTTCTACATCTTTTGCATACCCTTCTTTTTTCAAGATTTTAGTTGCAATAGTTGCTATATCCATCAAACAATTTGGTTTAGTTGAATTTAATTTTTTCTTTGCATTTAGGTAAGAATTATAGGTTTCTTTAATTTCACTATCATTTATCTCAACCTTATCAAAAATTGTATTAAAGGTTGTATGTCTACAGTGGTCACTCCAATAAGTATCTACAACTTTTAATTCTGTAAGAGTTGGATCTCTTTTCTCATTTATAAAATACTTTTGAAAGAGCCTTAGGTCTTCTATATCCATTGCTAAATTGTATTCATCTCTAAACTCATTTAATTGAGACAAACTTAAATTAATAAATCCGTTTAGTTTTTTTATCTGACTTTTCTTTTTTTCAATTTTTTTAAAAGCTTTTTCACTCTCTAAATCTGCAAGTTTTGATTCTACAGGATTGATTAAATAGTTTTTAATTTTATCTATATCCGTATCATTGAGATCACCTTCTAATCCATAAATACTAGCATATTTAACTTTAGCAATTACATCATTTTGTAATAAAGTTATACACTTGATTGCAGAATCTGCTCTTTGATCAAACTGTCCATCTAACAATTCAATTGCAAATATTGTAGAAAAAGAAGGAAGTGAATAATAAACTTCATCTAAATTTACTTCACTGAAGATGAGAGAGACACTTTTTTTAAATAAAGAAGGACTAATATCTTCAACTTCATATCTATTAAATGTAACTAATTTATCTATTTTTACATTTAATAATAAATTTAATTCTTCTCTTAAAATATCATCTTTAAAATTATTTTTTTTCTTTACATAAACAGTATTAATCATTATTTTCCCAACTTTTTATTTAATAAGGCTTTTTGACCGATATCCTTGCGATAATACATTTTTTCAAAATCAATATTCTTTACATCTTCATATACTTTATTAATTGCATCTTCTAATGAATCACTAACACAGGTTAGACTTAAGACTCTTCCCCCGTTTGTAAATAATTGATCGTTTTGTTGTTTAACTCCAGCAAAGTAGATTTTAGAATTTGTTAAACTCTTTATAGTTATTTTCTTATTTTTTTCATAATTTGTTGGATAGCCACCACTAGCTACAACTAAGTTACAAGCTGCCTTATTACTTAGTTTAACATCAACTTTATCTATCTCACCTTTAGATGTGGCCATCATTATTGAAAGTAAATCACTTTCTAAAAGAGGTAGCACAGTCTGTGCTTCAGGATCTCCAAATCGACAATTATATTCAATTACTTTTGCTTTTTCATTCTCGATTATTAGTCCGAAATATAGACAGCCTTTAAACTCTCTATTTTCACACCTCATTGCATCAATAGTCTTTTGAAAAATATTTTCTTCACAATAAGTTTTGACTTTATCACTATAATAAGGGTTAGGAGCTATAACACCCATACCCCCTGTATTTAAACCAACATCGCCATCTCCAATTCTTTTATGATCCATTGAAGATACTAAAGGTTTTAATGTCTTTCCATCACAAAAAGCTAATATTGAAACTTCAAACCCTGTTAAGAATTCTTCAATTATAATTTTAGAACTACTTTTACTAAATTTCTTATTATCAATAAAATCAATAATTGTATCTTTAGCAGTATCTTTACTCTCACAAATTACAACACCTTTACCTAGTGCTAATCCATCAGCTTTTATAACAATTGGAAATTTACATTCATCTAAATATTTAATTGCTAACTCACTATCACTAAAGCTTTGATAAGCTGCTGTTGGTATATTATATTTTTTCATCAGTTCTTTTGAGAAACTTTTACTACCTTCTATAATAGCAGCTCTCTTATTAGGACCAAAAGTTAAAATGTTTAATTTTTCTAGCTCATCAACTAAACCTAAGACAAGTGGATTATCTGGAGAGACAATTGCAAAGTCAATAATATGATTTTTGCAAAATTCAATTATTCTAGGGAAATCAGTTGCATCAATATCAAAATTAAATACCCTATCTTTCTTTACCCCAGTACCAGGAAGGGCAAATATTTTCTCTACTTCACTATTTTCTAATAGCTTATTAATTATGGCATCTTCTCTGCCACCACCACCAATAATTAAAATATTCACCCTTAAACTCCTTAATGATGAAATAATCTTAAATTGCTAAATGCCATAACAATGTCTAAATCATTACAAGCCTTAATTACTTGATCATCTCTAATTGAACCACCTGGTTGAACTATATAGTTTACCCCGCTTCTATAGGCTCTTAAAATATTATCTTCAAATGGGAAGAAGGCATCAGATGAAAGACTTACTCCTCTAATATTTTTCAAATAATCTTCTTTTTCCTTTTCACTTAATATTTCAACAGGTCCATCAAAATATTCTTCTAATTTATCTTTAGAAAATAAGTCAATTTCTCTTTTTTCATTCAAATATTGTTCAATTACATTATCTTTTGTATTTCTAGATAATTTTGCTCTAAAAGGTAGGTTTAAAACTTTAGGATGACGTCTTAAAAGCCATCTATCTGCTTTATCTCCGGCAAGACGAGTACAGTGAATTCTGCTCTGTCCTCCAGCACCAACTCCAATTGTTTGACCTCGATATGCATAACAAACTGAATTTGATTGAGTGTATTTAACACTAATGGACGCTACAATCAAATCAATTATTGCACTTTGTGTTAATTGTTTTTTATCAGTTACAATATTTTCTAAATATGATTTATCAAAAATAACGTCATTTCTATCCATCTCAAAAGTAATACCAAATATTTCTCTCTTTTCACTTTTTGGAGGGACATAATCTTTATCTATTTGAATTACAGTATAGGATCCATTTCTTTTAGCCTTTAGAATTTCTAAAGCTTTGTCACTGAAGGATGGGGCAATTACACCATCTGACACTTCCCTTTTAATACATTTAGCTGTACTTTCATCACATTCTCTAGAAAGAGCTACAAAATCCCCAAAAGAAGATAATCTATCAGCACCACGGCTTCTTGTATAAGCTACAGCTAAGGGGCTCAATTCTCCTTTAACAAAATACATTTGTTTCTCTTCTTCGCTTAATGGGAAACAAACACCAGCTCCAGCTGGACTTACATGTTTAAATGAAGCAGCTGATGGTAAATCTAAAGCAATATCTAATTCTCTAACAAGTTGATAACTATTTAAGGCATCTAAAAGATTTATATATCCTGGAGTACCATTTAATATAGTAATTGGTAATTTTTCACAATAAACTTGAGCATTCTTTTGGTGTGGATTACATCCATATTTTAATTTAATATTTTCCATTTTATTTATCCCCATTAACATTAATTATAATATCTTCGCTTTTTTTATTTTTATATTTTAAACCATATAAAGATATTTTGTTATCATCATTTTGAGAGTTAAATATTTGATTTGTTAGCTCTTTAATATCTGTAATTTCAGGAATTGCAACTTCAACAGGCTCTCCTATAAAAGGTTTTAATGGAGAGGTGTTTTCACTATAAGTGTTAATAACAAATGCTGTATTTTTTTCAATCTTTTCATAATCGAAGAAAAATCTTCTAGCACCACCTTGAATACCTCTTTTTAAAATGGAAAACTCAACTTTTTCTAAATCATTCTTTTTAAAATTAATTAAAGCACTTATTCTTGGAGTATAATTTGGTGCATCATTTTCATAAGCTCTAGTTCTAAGGGCTTGTTCAAAAGGTTTACCTCTTTTCAAGTAATCATAAATTGTATCGCTTTGATCACCATTAGTTACAATGTATCCATTTTTAATTGGGATAATTGCATTATAGATAATTAGAGAAGGATCTTTTAATAAAGATTCATCATAGGCTTTTGTTTTAATTATATCATTTTCTTTTACAAAAATTCTATTTTTGGAATGAGCACTCCTACCCATTATCCCATAACAAAAAAAGATTGCTCCATCATCCATTCTTCCAACTGTGATATTTCTTCCCGGATACTCTAAACTTGAGAAATAATCAAAAATACTTGTCATAAATTTTCCCTCGATATCAAATCTATTGCTTTTGGTAATAATACCCACTCTGCTTCTTCCATAATTCTTTTTTGAAGAATTTCAGGGGTATCACCTTCTTTTACTTCAACAGCTTTTTGTAATATTATTTTTCCCCCATCAGGTATTTCATTAACAAAATGAACCGTTGCTCCACTAACTTTTACACCCTTTTCAAGTGCAGCTTGATGTACTTTTAATCCATAATACCCTTTTCCACAAAAACTTGGTATTAGGGCAGGATGCACATTTATAATGGGTTTATTATAAGAAATAATAAAAGATGGTGAAAGGATTTTAATAAATCCTGCAAGAACAACTAATCCAATATCTCTGTCATTCAATTTTTTCAATAATTTATTTTCAAAATCTTTTTGTTTTTTTTCACAAATAGCTATGGCGCTAACATCATAGCTTTTTGCAACTTCAAGAGCATAAGCCTCTTTATTATTGGAAATAACACAAGAGATTTCACATTTTTCTAAATTCCCTTTATGTTTTTCTTTTAATATAGCTTCTAAGTTAGTTCCTCTACCAGAAACTAAAACTGCAACTTTTAACATAAAACTATTTTTTCCTCACCTTTAATCACTTCACCAATTAAATAACTATCTTTAATATTTTCAAAAACAATATCTTTATCTTTTTTATCAATAATTAAAGTTAAGCCAACACCTTGGTTAAAGGTATTAAACATAGTTTTATCATCTACTTTTCCTTCTTTTTTTATAACATTAAAAACTTCTGGAATAATAATTTTATCTTTTGTAATTTTTGCACACAGTTTATTTGGAATTGAGCGGGGTATATTTTCAAAGAATCCACCACCGGTTATATGAGATAGTCCTTTAATTTTAATTAGCTCATTTAATTTTAAGATATCTTTAACATAAATTCTGGTAGGCTCTAAAAGATATTCAATCAAAGGTTTTTCAAGATTTTCATACACTTTAAATAAAGAGTCTTTTGTGTTAAAAATTTTTCTTATAAGTGAAAAACCATTTGAATGAACACCAGAAGAAGGAAGAGCGATAATTAGATCTCCTTCTTTAATATTTTTCCCGTCTATTAATTTATCTTTATCTACAACCCCTGTTGCAAATCCAGCTACATCAAACTCACCAACTTTATAAAAACCTGGCATTTCTGCTGTTTCACCACCAACTAAACTACAATTAGCTTGAATACAGCCCTTACACATTCCATCAACAATTTCTTCAATTTGTTTTGGATTGTTAGCCCCTACTGCTATATAATCTAAGAAAAATAATGGCTTAGCACCTGTACATGCTATATCATTTACACACATAGCAACACAATCAATCCCTATTGTATCAAATTTATCCAATAGAAAAGCTAGCTTTAATTTTGTTCCTACCCCATCGGTTCCACTAACTAAAATAGGGTTTTTAATATTAGATAAATCTAAGCTATAAAGAGATGCAAACCCACCTAAAGAACTTAATACATTAGAATTGTATGTACTTTTTACTTTTTCTTTAATTAAACGAACACTTTCATAACCGGCTTCAAGATTGACACCAGCTTCTTTATACATTTCATTAGTTTCCATTATTTCCTCATTGTTCTAAGTGTGATTTACTTCTTTCTACTTTTGGTTTTATTGGATACTTTCCACTAAAACAAGCAGTACAATAACCCATATCTTTTTTAGCTAATTTAACGACATTTGAAACGCTTAAAAATTCTAAAGAATCAACATTTAAGATATCTCTCATCTCTTCTTTTGTGTATTTGCAAGCAAATAAATTTTCTTTACTATCAATATCAGTACCAAAATAACAAGGGTTTAAGAACATTGGAGAAGAAGATCTAAAATGGACTTCTTTTGCTCCAGCATCTCTGAGTAATTTAACAATCCTAACACTTGTTGTTCCTCTAACTATAGAATCATCTATTAAGATAACTCTTTTGCCTTTTATAACTGATTCAACAACATTTAGTTTAATTTGGACAGAAGAGTCCCTTTGAGTTTGTTTTGGTTGAATAAAAGTTCTTCCAATATATTTGTTTTTAATTAGGCCCACCCCATAGTTTATTCCACTAGCTCTAGAATAACCAATGGCAGCAAGAATTCCAGAATCAGGAACTCCAATTACAACATCACTTTCTATTGGGTTTTCTTTATATAAAAATTCTCCAGCTTTTAATCTTGAATCTAAAACATCAATATCATCAATTTTACTATCTGGACGACTAAAATATAATAACTCAAAAACACATAAACTCTGTCTATATTTATCACAATGAGTAGTGATTGATTTAACTTGAGATTTATTAATACTAATTATCTCTCCAGGTCTAACACTTCTAATATACTCAGCATTAATTGCATCAAAAGCACAGGTTTCACTTGCAAAAACATATCTGTTTTTTAACTTACCCATTACTAGAGGTCTAAATCCTCTAGGATCTCTTGCCACAATTAATTTATAAGGAGTCATAATAACAAGTGAATAAGCACCTTTAATTTCATACATAGTTTTTTCAATAGCCTCTTCAATAGAAGAGCTCTTTAATCTATTTTTTGTAATTAAATATGCTATTACCTCACTATCACTAGTTGTTTGGAAAATTAAACCCTTTGATTCTAATTTATCTCTTAGTAAATTATCATTTACTAAATTACCATTATGAGCTAAAGCCATTTTCCCCTCTTTGTGATTTACAACAAGAGGTTGAACATTTTCTCTATTATTATTGCCTGTAGTACCATATCTAACGTGAGCTATAGCAATATTGTTTTTTGGTAATTTTTCTAAATTTCGATTAGTAAAAACTTCACTAACTAAACCAACATCCTTATATAAGGATAGGGAGTCTTTGTTATTTACACAGATACCGCAACCTTCTTGCCCTCTGTGTTGAAGGGCATAAAGAGCTAAATAGCTTGTATTAACAATATCAAGATCATCGTCGGCTTCACTGATTGCAAAGACTCCACATTCTTCTTTTAGTTTGTCACCCATTTTTAGTTCATAATCCTAGATTTTACTTCGATATAGGCATCTTCAACCTCACCTAAATCTCTTCTAAATCTATCTTTGTCAAGTTTTTTGTGAGTTTTAGCATCCCAGAAACGACATGTATCAGGAGAAATTTCATCAGCTAAATAAATTTTATTAGAAGAATCTTTACCAAATTCTAATTTAAAGTCTACTAAAAGAATTCCTTTCTCTGATAATTCTTTTTGTAAAAATTCATTAATTTTTAAACTGTACTCACTAATTAAATCTAATTCTTCTTTTGTCGCAATTTCAAGGGTAGTTATATGAGAGATGTTTAACATTGGATCGTTTAAACTATCTTCTTTATAACAGAATTCAATTATTGGATTTTTTAATTCAAAGCCTTCTTCAATACCAATTCTTTTAGAAAGAGATCCAGCTACTATATTTCTTACAATAACTTCTAATGGAATTATCTTTAATTTTTTTACTAAAGTTTCTCTATCACTCAATTCCTCTACAAAATGAGTTGGAATACCATCTTTTTCAAGTTCTCTCATAAAGTAATTACTTAATTGATTATTAATTGCACCTTTGTTATTAATAGTGCCTTTTTTAACACCATTAAAAGCTGTTGCTGCATCACTGTAATCAACAATACATAAATTTTCATCATCACTTTGATAAACCTTCTTAGCCTTACCTTGATAAAGTAGATTTAGCTTTTTCATCTTTTTTCACTCCAATAAAAAAATCCCGTAATTTGCTTACAGGATTTGCTTTAGTTTTTCATTATTTTCTAAGGACGATTTTCTATTTTTCTTTCTAAAATCAACTAAACGTGTTAAAACATCATCATTTTCTAAGGCTATAATTTGAGCACTAAGAAGGGCAGCATTCTTACTCCCATCGATTGCAACTGTTGCAACCGGTACACCACTTGGCATTTGAACGCTAGATAATAAGGCATCAAGGCCATTTAACGAGGAAGATATAGGAATTGCAATTACAGGCAATAAAGTATTTGCTGCAACTATGCCAGCTAAGTGTGCTGCCATACCAGCTGCACAGATTATTACACTGTATTCTTCATTTGCTTTTAATGCAAAATCTAAAGTTTCAGCAGTTGTTCTATGTGCACTTAATATTTTAACATCATAAGGAATTTCAAGTTCCTTAAGTATTAAAAAAGCACCTTTAACTTTGTCTAAATCGCTTAAACTACCCATCAGTATTGCAACTTTATTTATCATAATTGTAAATACCTCGTTATAGGTGTACATTATCTAAAAGCTAAAATTTATGCAACACTTATACAACAAAATTATATAAATTTTTAAAAATTTGTTGCAAAACAATGTAAAAATCATTATTTTGTTGCATTTATCTAATTATAAGTCTAAATTAAAACAAATCTTTTTAATAGCATTTACACAAATTTAACAAAAATATTTTATTTAGTAAAAATTATTTCACAAATTTGTTTAATTTTATACATTTGTATAAAATTAATATTTAATTAACATTTTTAAAAAGTAAATAATAACATATTTCAATTTATAGATGAGTTTAACCTAATAATCTTAAGTTTTTGTTAATTTTCTGTTAATTAAATGCTTTTCTCTTGCAAAAAATACATGCACCGTCCTAATATTATTTTATGAAAAACAATATTTTAATAATTGAAGATGACAAAAGTATTTCGAAATTATTAAGCTTTCAACTCCAATCAGAAGGCTTTGAAACTGAATGTGCCTATGACGGTCAATCAGCGATTAATTACATTTCTAAAAACAGTTATGCATGTATTATCCTTGATTTAATGTTACCACTTGTAAACGGCTTTGAAATCTTAAAAATTACAAGATATAAATTAGAAATAAAAACACCTATCATAATTGCATCTGCAAAAAATGATGATAGTGATATTATTTCAGCATTAGAACTCGGTGCAGATGATTATTTAACAAAGCCTTTTAGTCCTAAAGTATTATCTGCAAAGGTAAAAGCAGCTTTAAGACTTTTAGATAGAAAAGTTGATTCTCAAGAATTAAAGACTATTAAAGATAATGGTATTTTCATTGATACTTCTAAAAGAACTTGTTTAATTGATGATTTGCCAATTATTCTAACAGCAACTGAATTTAATTTATTAGCACTACTAATTGAAAACCCAGAAAAGGTTTACTCAAGAGAAAAACTAATTACCAAAATTAAAGGATCTGATTACCCTGTAACAGAAAGAGCTATTGATGTTCAAATTGTTGCTTTAAGAAAAAAGCTTAAACATTATGGTAGCAGAATAAAAACAGTTTGGGGTGTTGGATATAAATACCTAGGAGCACAAAATTGAAGTTTAAGAGACAAGTTTCCCTTTTACTCTTTATAACGGCCTTTTTAATCTTGTTTTCTTCCCTGTTAACATCAAGAAGGGTTTTTACAAACATATTAACTAATCAAGAAAAGACTGATTTAAATAATGAAGCATTATTTATAGATACTTTTGAAGTTCTTGATTATGATATTTTAAACAATATTGCTAGTTCAAAAAATCTTAGAATTACTATTGTTGATAATATAGGAGAAGTTCTCTTTGATAGTCAACAAGATATAAGTACTATGGATAACCATTTATATAGAGATGAAATCAAAATTGCTAAAACTGGTGAGGTTGGATACGGTTTTAGAATAAGCAAAACTACAAATATTGATACTATCTATTGTGCAATTTATTCAGCTGAAAAAAATGTTTTTATAAGAGTTGCCTCCCCTATCTCAAAATTTTCTTTTCTTAACTCTCAATTTTTATCAGCTTTAATTCCAATTTTAATTATTATTTCAATTATTCTAGGAATTGCCCTTTTCTTTATCTTAAGATATTTATTTATTCCAATTGAATCTTTAGTAGAGGTTAGTAAAAATTATGCACAGGGTGAATTAGATGCTAGAACTCATATAACAACTCCTTCCGAAATTAGAGAATTATCTGAAACTTTAAATATTATGGCTCAAAGGCTTCAATCTATTATTAAAAATTTAGAAGTTGAAAAGAATGAATATTCTTTAGTATTAGAATCTATGCAAGAAGGTGTTATTTTCTTAAATGTAAAAAAAGAAATTGTTTTATGTAATAAGGCTGCAGTGTCTATATTAGAAAAAGCTATTAGAAAAAATATGAATGTAAGAGATATAATAAGTGATATTGATTTAAATTCTAAACTTAATAGTGCCTTAAGCAATTTTGAAAATAGTCAAATTGAATTATGTCTTTATAAAAATTATACTGGAGAGATGGCCCTCCTTTATGCAAAGGGAAAAGAAAAGCATCTCCACATAAGTATAAATGCTATGGTAAGAAATAATAAATGTGAAGGAATCTTATTAACCTTAACGGATGTCAGCGAACTTCATAGACTTGAAAATATTAGAAAAGATTTTGTAAGTAATGTTTCTCATGAGTTAAAAACTCCTTTAACTTCAATTGGTGGTTTTGCAGAAATTTTATTAAATAATAAAATGAGTAAAGAGCAAGCTCTTGAATTCTATGATGATATTTATACTAACTATAAAAATATGAAGGCAATAATTGAAGATTTATTATTACTGTCTTCATTAGAAAAAGAAAAAAGCCAACCAACAATGGAGCAAATTCCTATTGTTTCAATTATTGAAAGTGTTGTTAAAACTACAAAACCTTTGGCTAAGAAAAAGAATATTACAATTAAAAAAGATTCTATTAAGAATCTAGATATTTATTGTAATGAGGGTTTATTGAGACAGGCAATTATTAACCTTGTTGTAAACGCTATTAATTACAGTCCTAATGATAGTAAAATAGAGATTAGCGTAAGTGAAAAGAAATATGAGATTATTATAAAAATTAAAGACCATGGTATTGGAATTCCAGCATCTGAGAAACATAGAATTTTTGAAAGATTCTACCGTGTTGATAAAAACAGATCTAGAGATAGTGGTGGTACAGGTCTTGGGCTCTCTATAGTAAAACATATTGCACTTCTTCACTCTGGTAGCATAGAAGTAGAAAGTGAAGAAAATAAGGGTTCAACCTTTATTTTAACATTATCAAAAACTCACAATGTATTGACTTCTTTATATAAGAAAAGTGATTCTATTTATAAGATATAGATAATTAATAGAGTTTTGGAACTATTATAGTTTTTTTATAATGGTTCCCTTTTTTTTATCATTTAACAGCATATTTACTTTATTTAAAATAATAAATGACCCTATAAGTGATCAATGAAGCTCTCATGAGTGAAAAAACATAAGGATCATATATCATTCGTAGTTGATTTTTACTATTTTAATTCACTTTATGGTATATCTAAATATAAGTATATTAATATGTCCATTTATATAAGATATTTTATTTTATAAATACATAAAAAAAGGAAACTCTTTATTGAAAGGTCAATATTTAAGTTTCCTTTTATAGTTATATTATTCTTCTAATTTAAATCAGGTTTAACACCTTCATCCATATATACAACCCATGAACAAATAGTTGTTATATGGTCTCCAACTCTTTCAAGCTCAATAACTAAGTAATAATAATTGTGCATATTCTGTCTTAGTTTAAGTTCTTCAAAAGGGCCACTTTCTAAAATCAATTTCTTTAATTCTTCTCGTCTGCTGTCTATTTCATCATCCATTTTAGCAACATTTTTTGCAGCTTGTGAATCAATATTTATTAGAGCATCAATAGCTCCTCTAAACATATCAGCTACGATATTAGACATTTCAACAATACCTTTAATAATAGGTTTTTCTCTTTCATCATTACTAAGCTTATCTTGTCCAACTATTTTTGCTAAATGGGTTGCGTGATCTCCCATTCTCTCTAAACTAGTTGCTATCTTTAAACCAGCTATAACTTGTCTCATATAATGACCATATGGAGCTTCACTTATTAATAATCTAACTGCATCACTTTCAATCATATCTCTCAATTGATTTATAAAAAAATCTTCTTTAATAACAGAATCAGCAAGCTTTAAATCATTGGTTTCCATAGAAATTGTTGCCTTTAATATAGCTTGTTCAACTCTAGTAACCATTTGGAGCAATAACTCTCTATAAAACATTATTTTCTCATCAATTTGATGTATTTGATCATTCATGTTTTCTTTTCTCCTTTTCTAACCAAATTTACCTGAAATATAATCTTCAGTTCTTTTATCTTTTGGATTTAAAAATATTTCACCGGTTTCACCACTTTCTACTAAATAACCACGTCTTTGATCATCTATTAAAAAGAATGAAGTTACATCAGATACCCTTGATGCTTGCTGCATATTATGAGTTACGATAATTATAGTATAATCTTTTTTTATTTCTATCATTAACTCTTCAATTTTTGCAGTTGAGATTGGATCTAAAGCACTAGTTGGTTCATCCATCAATACAACATCAGGATTAACAGCTAAAGTTCTAGCCAAACACAATCTTTGTTGTTGTCCACCAGAGAGGCCAAGAGCACTTGAATTGAGTCTATCTTTTACCTCATCCCAAAGAGCTGCTTGTTTTAAAGCACTTTCAACCTTATCATATAAATCACTCTTTTTATATTTTTTATATAATTTAGGACCATATGCAACATTATCAAAGATTGACATAGGAAAAGGATTTGGTTTTTGAAAAACCATTCCAACTCTTCTTCTCAATTCTAAAATATCCATATCATTATAAATATTTTTTCCCTCAAATAACACTTCACCTTCTATAGTAACACTATCAATTAAATCATTCATTCTATCTAGAACTCTCAAAAAAGTGCTTTTGCCACAGCCTGATGGCCCAATAAAAGCATTAATAGTATTCTTTTGAATTTCCATATTAATTTTATTCAAGGCCTGATGATCTCCATACCAAAGATCTAAATCAGTAACTTTAAATAAAGAATCATTCATTTATTTACTTCCTTCTCATAATTATCTTTGTAATACTGTTGATTATTAAAACGAGTACAATTAATACAAGAGCTGAAGCAAATGCTTCATCAATTGAACCACCTTCTGTAATAATCAAATATATATGTTGAGCTAATACTCTTGATGAACTTTTTAAGTTTGAAGCAATTGAAGTTGAAGAGCCTATTGTAAATATTAAAGCTGCTGTTTCACCCAATGCTCTACCAATTGCAAGTATAATTCCTGTTGTAATACCACGTGATGCACCTGGAATAACTATTTTTATAATAGTTTCAATCTTTGTAGCACCTAATCCTCGACTAGCTTCTTTTAGTGCTGGACTTACACTTCTAATAGCTTCTTCACTAGTTCTAAGTATTGTAGGTAATATCATAAGAGATAGTGTTAAAACCCCACTTATCATAGAAAACCCAAAATTAAAAAATTGAACAAATACTAATAATCCAAAAAGTCCAAATATAATTGAAGGGACTGCAGCAAGTAAATCAATTCCTGTTTTTATTATTGTAGAAACTCTACCTTTTTTAGCATATTCAACAAGATAAATTGCACCTGCAACTGAAACTGGGGTAGCTATTAAGACTGTAAGTAAAACCATTATTAGGGTGTTAATAATTATGCTAGAGATACCGCCATATTTACCCTCATCTTCACTTTGACTCACTAAATAATCCCAAGTTAAATTCCTTTTTGAAACTTTATGGAATACTTTTAATAAATCAATATTAGCTTGGCTATCTACTGCCCTCTGGTAGGAGGTTGCATCCACTACCATTATAGCTCCATCAACACTCTCTACCTTATCTAAAGAATCTACTAAATGAACATCAACTGGAGGTCCATCTAATTCCCCCCAACTCTTATATTGTCCATCTAATAATTTCTCAACTTCTTCTTCATCTAAATTCCCAATTCTCTTATTACCATACAGTTCGGTAACCTTAGAATTAACAACCAAGACATTATCACTTACTTCAACTTTATTTAAACCTTTTAGTTTAGTGTTAGCTGTAGTTATTACAATTGCACCTTCATTCTCTTTTATATCGTTTAACAAGGTTTTATCATCTGCAATTGTAGTACTATCAAATTGAGTAATACTGCTATCTAAAAGATCACTTTCATCAACTAAAAAATAATTACTTAAATAATCAATCAATGAAGGGTCTATATATAATTTGATATCTCTATTAACACTAGTTACTCTTCTAAGGGAATAAATTTTGCCTTCAACTATTTTCTTAAATGTAAAATAATCTAGCTCTTCAACTTTAGAATATTTATTTGAATAAACATCAAATGGTAAAGTTAAATTAACTTCATCAATTACCTGTCTTTCATTTAAATTATTACTTCTAAGCCCTCTATAAACTAAGTAAGAGAGAATCAAAGCTAAAATTAAAATTGTTAATATAGATAAACCTTGAATTAGGGTTAAAGCTATTTTGTTTGTATTTTTTCTGTTCATTCACTCTGTCCTAATCTACTTTTGCTTGAAATATAAACAACAATGAAATTCAAAAATAGAATAAATAAAAATAGTAACATTGCAGTTGCAAATAGAGCTGAAAGGTGTGTGCCTTCTGCGTAACTCATATCTGTTATTATATTCATAGTGAGTGTTCTTCCCATATCAATTGGAGTTTTTGCAAATACTGCTGAATTACCTCCAACTAGTAATACTGCTGTTGTCTCTCCAATAGCTCTGCCTAAGGCTAAAATAATAGATGCTACAATACCATTAACTGCAGAGGGGATAACAACTTTATAAATTGTTTGCCATTTAGTGGCTCCCATGGCAATTGAGGCTTGTCTTAGAGAATCAGGAACACTCTTTATTGAAACTTCACTAATATTAATTATGGTAGGAAGTATCATAATTGATAAGATTATACTCGCTGATAATAAACTATATCCATTTCCACCAAATGTATTTCTAACTGCTGGTACTATAATTGCAATACCAAATAAACCATAAATAATTGAAGGAATTCCTGCTAACAATTCAATGGTATTTTTTATAACCACAGATAATTTACCTTTGGCAAATTCACTTAAAAATATTGCAGTGGAAAGTCCAATTGGTAATGCAATTACAATTGCCAAAATTACAACTTCAAAACTAGCTAATATAAAAGCACCAATTCCATAACTAGGATTTTCTTTTGCAGAGGGTTCCCAATTAAAAGAAAATAAGAATTCTTTTAAACTAACCTTTGAAAAGAAAGGAATACCTTGGTTTATAATATATAATGTTATCGCAATTACTGCTGCAATAGAGACTAAAGCGCAAAGTAGTAAGATTGCTCTACTACTTTGCTCAATAACTCGACGTTTATTGTTATTATTTTTTATTGTCGTCATATATTTTATTAATTAATTGAAATGAATTCGTTCTCTGCAACAATTGCTTGACCTTTCTTTGATAGTAAGAAATCAATAAAGTCTTTTTCAACTGTGTTGTCTTTTGGCTCACCAATTGTAACTACATATAATGCTCTACTAATTGGGTAAGTCTTATTGATTACGTTGTCTGAAGAAGGTTCTACACCATCAATTGTTAATATTTTACCACCTGCGTTTGTGATGATATGATTGAATGCCATTCCGATATATCCAATTGAACCTGGAGTTGATGCAATTTTAGTTGCAACTTCACCATTCTCTTTTGCAATGATTGCATTCTTTGTAGGTTCTTTACCTTGGGACTCTAATACGATTTCATTGAAAGAACCATATGTACCTGAAGTCTCATCTCTTTCGATTAATTCGATCTTGATATCATCTCCACCAACTTCACTCCAGTTAGTAATTTCACCACTGAAAATTGCAGCAAGTTGTGCAAGTGAAAGGTTGCTAATATTTACAGATGCATTAACACCTACAGATAAACCATCTAAAGCAATAACAGTAGGTACACAATTAGCATCTAATTCACTTTGTTTTAAGTCTCTAGATGAACCAGCTAAGGATAAAGTTCCTGCTAATAATTGTTTAATACCAGTTGATGAACCTAATGTTTCATAACCAACTTCTACACTTGGATATTCTTTTTCAAATTCAGGAATAACTGATTTTGCAATTGGTGCTACAGTTGAAGAACCACCAAATGTATAATTAACAACTTCTTCTTTAACGGTTTCACTTTCACCACCGGCAAAAAGTGCGAAACTTGACATTGATACTAATAAAATCAAGAATAATTTTTTCATAATTTTCTCCTATATTGTGATTAGAAGATAAATCATAGATGTTAATGAAATTATAAAGAAATGTTAGAAAAGTGCTAAATTGAGATATATTTAGATATTTTAAGGCCTTTTTACATAATAAATTGTTAAGAACTAAATTTTTTCTTAACAATTTAATATTTTTAAAGCTATATTAATATCGCCGCTGTTCTATCTAAATACCAATAAACAGTTTCATCTCTTTTTATATAGGAGGCTGGTAAAGTTATATCTTGTTCGATCAAAACTTGTTTAATTTTATATGCTTTGTTTTCACCCAAACATAAAAAAACAATTTTTTTAGAATTATTAATAACATTTTTTGTTAATGTTATTCTATTTTGTTTTGAAATGGGATGCTTTGTTTTAATTAAGATGTCAATAGAATCTAAAGCTTTTAAGTTATCTGGAAAGAGAGATGCTGTATGTCCATCATCTCCTAATCCAAGAATTATTAAATCAAAACTTGGAAGGCCATTTGAGAATTGAACATTATCGCTAATTTTAGATTCCATATTTCTTATTGTTTCATCTATTGAGAGGTTTTTATACATTGGAAAGACTTGTTTTTTAGATATAACGTTATTATCTATTAAAATTCTTGAAAAGTTACCAAAGTTACTTTCTTCACTTTGTTTTTCAACAAACCTTTCATCAACCCAAAAAAACTTAATTTTATCAAAATCACTAGGTTTAAAATCATCTTTCATTATATTAAATAGCAAAAGAGGAGAAGAACCACCTGAGAGAGCAACAGTTGCACCTCTCTGGTTTAATCTTTTTAACTCTTTAGCTAAGTTATAACAAACTTGATAATTATCTTTATATATTTTTATATTATCCATATCTTTAATTTTATAATTCACAATATCTACCATCACTTAAATCTTTACAAGGAAATCTCCAAGGATGATTTTCTTCAGCTAAGAGATTTTCAATATATCTAGGTCCCCAACTTCTAGCGGGGTATCCATAAAGAGCAATTGATTCATCTTCTTTCCAAGCATCTAAAATTGGTTGTACAAAATTCCAAGTTAACTCAATTGCATCACTTCTTTGATATAAAGTTGGATCATCTATTAAACAATCATATATCAATCTCTCATAAGCTTCTGGAATATCAGTTTCTTGAAGAGAAGAATAGTGAAAATCCATTTTTACAGGCTGTACTTTAAACCCAGCACCAGGAACTTTCATTTGGAAAGTCATCAAAAAGCCTGCATCAGGTTGGATTCTAATAACTAGTTGATTATGCTCACTAGAAATTTCTTCATTATTTCTAAAAATACTATGTGGATTGACCTTGTAGTGTATAACAACTTCTGTAACAGAAGTTGCTAAAGCCTTTCCTGTTTTGATATAGAAAGGGACATTACTCCATCTCCAATTATCTATGTAGCATTTTAGAGCAACATATGTTTCTGTCTTTGAGTCTTTAGGTATATTCTTTTCTTCTCTATAACCTAAAACTTCTTTTCCTTCATATATGGAATTTACATACTGTCCCCTTACCACTAATTTTGGAACATCTTCTTTTTTTATTGGTCTAAGAGATTGGAACACTTTAACCATTTCATCTCTTAGTGCCTTCGAGCTTGTATTTATTGGTGGTTCCATACTAATTAATGCTAATACTTGTAATAGATGGTTTTGAACCATATCTCTTAGAGCACCTGCTTTATCATAATATCCAGCTCTAGTCCCAACTGATAAAGATTCAGCAGAGGTTATTTCAACATATTCAATATAATTTCTATTCCATAATGGTTCAAAGATTCCATTTGCAAATCTAGCTACTAATATATTTTGTACAGTTTCTTTACCTAAGTAGTGATCGATTCTAAATAATTGTTTCTCATTAAAATATTTATGCAAATTTTTATTTAACTCAATAGCACTTTCTAAATCATGCCCAAATGGTTTTTCAATAATAACCCTTTTAAATCCATCTTCTTCATCATTTAAATCTGAAGCATTAAGTCTTTTTGCAGTAGAACAATATAATTCAGGTGAGATAGCAAAATAATAAAGGTAATTAGAAGTATCATATTTAACTTTGAGAAACTGTTTTAAATCATCATAGTTAATACAATGGACTAAATCCATTTTAAAATAATCAATTCTCAAAATAAATTCATCTATAGTTTTCTCATCATAGTCTTTTGATAATAGAGATGTTTTTACTTGATTTCTAAAATCTTTATCTTCAATATCTCTTCTACCTATTGCTAATAGATTAAAAGGCATTGGGAGCATATTTTTTCTATATAAATTATATATAGCTGGGATTAATTTTCTTTGAGAAAGATCTCCGGTTGCTCCAAATATTAAAAATACAAATGATTCATCCATATATGACTCCTACACAGAATAGCTAGTTGAAGAAGTACTTCCACCTCTACTAGTCCAATTTGTATGAAAGAATTTACCTCTTTCATTATCTACTCTTTCATAAGTGTGAGCACCAAAGTAATCTCGTTGAGCTTGAATTAAATTTGATGGAAGTGAAGAAGATCTATAACTATCAAAATACGAAAGAGCTGCACTTAGAGCTGGAGTTGGAACTCCATTTAATACTGCAATTGAAATTATATTTCTCAATCCTTGTTGCGTCTGTAATAATATTTTCTTAAAATAAGGATCAAGCATTAGGTTATTTAAACCAGGATTATTTTCATAAGCTTCACTGATGTTTGATAAGAAAGAGGACCTAATAATACAACCACCCCTCCACATCAAAGCTATACTGCTTAAATTAAGATTCCATTCATTTTCAACAGAAACTTTTTTAATTAAATCAAAACCTTGGGCATATGAAATAATTTTTGATGCAAAAAGAGCTGAATGTAGATCTTCAATTAATTTATCTTTATCAAAAGATGTCTTTTCAACTAGAGATGAGAACTCTTTATTAGCTACATCTCTCTCTTCTTTTTGACTGCTTACGATTCTAGCAAAAACAGCTTCTGCAATTAATGATAAATCAACTGCTTTATCAAGTGCATTTATAGCAGTCCATTTACCGGTTCCTTTTTGGCCTGCTGAATCTAGAATTTTCTCAACTAAAGGAGATCCATCTTCATCTTTGTAATTTAATATATCACTTGTAATTTCTATTAGATATGAGTTTAAAGGACCTTCATTCCAATTATTAAAAATTTCATGCATTTGAGAATATGATAGTTTTAAAACTTTTCTCATTATATCATATATCTCGCTTATTAATTGCATATCACCATATTCTATACCATTGTGAACCATCTTAACAAAATGACCAGAACCAGAAGGTCCAATCCAATCACAGCAAGGAATATTATTATCTACTTTTGCACTTATATTTTGTAAAATAGGTTTTACTTCTTTCCAAGCCTCTATATTTCCACCCGGCATAATTGAAGGTCCTAAAAGGGCCCCTTCTTCTCCACCTGATACACCAGTTCCAATATAGTAGAAACCTTTTTCATTAACAAATTTTATACGTCTAGTAGTATCTAAATAATTAGAATTCCCACCATCAATGATTATATCACCTTTATCTAAATAAGGAATTAATTGATCAATAGTTTTATCAACAGCTTCACCGGCTCTAACCATCATCATAATTTTTCTTGGTTTTTCTATTTTTGAAACAAAATCTTCTATAGAAGTAGAGCCAATAATATTTTTACCCTTAGCTCTTGAGTTTGTAAATTTATCAACTTTTTCAATAGTTCTATTGTATACGGCAACATTATATCCTTTGCTCTCTAAATTCAAAACTAGGTTTTCACCCATTACAGCTAATCCGATTAACCCAATTGATGCTTTCATAAATGCTTACCTCCGCAATGTCATTTTAGACATTATATATATTATATGTTTTAAAAATATTACTATTTTTAATTTTATAATAGTGATATAGTCACATATTTAGTTTAATGGAAGAGAGATATTTTATAAAGGTAATATTTTTAAGCATAGAAAAAGAGCTAGAAATTTCTTTCTAGCTGAGGTTTAATTATGCTTATAATTTTGTAATTTAGCTTATCAAATTATAGAAATCAGATTAAAGATTTAAATACTCTTTAATTTTGTTTATAAATTCATATACTTTATTTTCTTCACTTGCCCAAGAAAGA